>JAYWGR010000163.1:0-4871 GCA_043778145.1 Rhizobacter sp. | reverse complement strand
TGGAAACGTGGCTCAGGTAGGACGTGCCGGTCGCGGTCCACCAGTGGGTCATGTCCAGGTTCAGCGCGGTGGCAAGGGCATCGGTGCTCTGCTTGTCGCGTTCGACACCCGAGACGCCGGTCACGCTGGAGGCGACCAGCAAGGTCAGCAATTGCATCACCGTCGCTTGCTCCTGCCGCAGCAACCACGGCAGCACCGCTTCGGCTGTTCGAGGCAGGCGCTGCACCCAGGTCTGCCGTTCGGTGTCGAACTGCTTCCACGCGGGGCTGTCGGCCATGTCTTCAGCTTCGGTACGCAGGCCATCGTGCGTGTCGGTGGCGCTGACGTTCAACGCGTCGTCGCCGTCCCGGTAGCGCTGGAAGCCATCCTTGATGAGCTTGATCGCCAACTGCGCGGTGATGGCCGCGAGCGCCACGTCGGGCCGAAACATCAGTTCGGCCTGGATGGCCGCCACGCGATGAGCGGTGAGGCGACGCATCAACTTGTCGGAATGAACCGGGCGGGTGTTCGTGGCGGGCAGGGAGACCAGGGCGCAGGGCGCGCCCTGCGGGATGCCATCCTTCACGGCTCCCCGGGCTGCATCGACGACGACGTTGCGATCCTCGGGCCGGATCAGGCCGCGCTTGATTTCTGCCGTCCCCCCATTTCCCACGAAGACGACGCATCCTGCCTGGGACACCCACTCGGCGGGCCATACGCTCAACGCGTCCTCCAGCATGTCCACCTGCGCCTGCAAGTCCTCCGCCTCGGCTTCAAGCTTGAGGAACTCCTCGTCTGCGCCGGCATCATCGTTCTCCTGATCCGCCAGCGTTTCCATGCGCTCGTGCCGCGTGGCGATCTGCGCTTCGAATTCGGCGATGGCGGTGGCTTCTTGCGGGTCGGGTGTGCGGCGCGTCTTGCGCAGTTCGCCGTGCTTCGAGAACTCCTCGAAGGTATACCGGGCGCGGACCTCGATCCACTTCCAACCTTCTACGGCGAGTTGCTTGGCAGTCTTCTGGAGCTTGTCGAGGGCCAGCTTTTCCAGCAGGGGCGCATCGAGCAGGTAGGCGGTCTTGTCGTTGTCGCTGAACAGGTCGCGCCGCAGCGGGCCGCCGGCCTTCTCGTAGGCCTTGAGGGTGACGAAGCGGGCCACGCTGTCCTTACCGGAGTCAATCTCGCCTCGCGTGAGCATCTGCCGCAGGTGGTCAGTGCTGCGGTTCCATTCCGGCAGGTTGGCCCAGGTCTGTTCCTGCCGTTCGTGGTCGTCGATGGAGGCCAGCACCATCAAGCAGTCGAGGCTGATCTTCTCGGCGCGGAACAGCGCCATCAACTTCGGGGAGACGGTGGACAGCTTCATGCGACGCTTGACGACCAGCGGCGTCACGCCGAATGCCGCCGCCACGTCCTCGACCGACTTGCCTTCTGCGATCAGCTTGGCGAAGGCAGTGAACTCGTCGGCGGCACGCATCGGAACATGGAAGCAGTTCTCGGCGAGGCTTGCGATCAAGGCCTTGTCTGCAGGCACCACCAGCACGGGCACGGGGTAGTTGTCCGGGATTTCGCCGCCCGTCACCAGCAAGGTCAGCGCTTCCAGGCGCCGGCCTCCGGCGCAGACGTCAAACTGGCCGCGCAGGCCCTTGATGACGATCAGGTTTTGCAGCACGCCGCTGGCCTTGATCGAGGCTGCGAGTTCGGCAATGCTCATCTTGGAGGTGCTGCCGCTCGGACGCACCTGGTAGTCCTGTGACAGCGACAGCTTGTTGTACGGGACGGTGATGCGGGGCGAGGCCGCGATCACGGCTTCGATTTCGGCTTTGGAGAATTTCACGAGGCCTCCTGAACGGTTGAAAGGAGCACGCGGTGTGCGTGTCCATACGTCCAGAATCTCATTGCAAATTGCATGTGCAAGTGCGCCCAAGGCTCGCGCAGCCGTTCACGCAGGATCGCTGCCTACTTGCTCCGCATTCAACCAGGTGACGGAGACTCCTGATTCATTTCAGCACCCGTGGTGGAATGCCAATCACACGAGGACGCGCTTCCGATCAATTCCGAAAAAGTCCGCGAACACGCCAAGCACCGACTGGACAGTTGCAGATTTCAGAGACGGGGCTTCCACCTTTTCTGAAAACGCCGAGGCCTCCAGCTCTCTGGCCATGTCGAACATCGCGCTGTGTACGGCGGCCTTCGAGAAGAAGTCCGCCAACAGCTCCGCTCGAATCCCCGCTGCCTGCTCGTTGAGTTCGCGCTCTAGAGTCTCGGCAATACCAGGTTGGGAGACAACGCTGCCAACAAGCGCAGCCGCCAAGCGGCCTACCTTCTCCGTGAACGGCTTGCCCGCGGAGCCGTAGCGAAAGCCGTTGTCGAGCAGCGTGCGGCGTTGCTCCTGTTCCGCTGTCAGATGCTCACGCAGGATGAAGTCAACCGCCACAAGGAAGTACGCCATCGAGACGTACAACATACGCCACGCCGGCGACCCGTTGGGCGTTCCGCTCGCTACCTCGTTCAAAAAGAAGCCGACGTCCTCGATCCAAGCATTGCATCCATCGAATGTAAGCCCGTCCAGGGCTCGTGACTTGCTTGCCTCGTAGCGGCCCTTCCAATCGCCACCGAGTCGCCCCATTGAGGCCTGCTCGATTTCAGCCACGAACTGCTCCTCAGCAATTCGTTCCATTTGAATGCGACCGCTCTTGGTAAGGCGACCCAGGAAACGACCATCCAGAACTTTGACCTGATGCTGAAGTCCGAAATCTCTCACGTCAGGGCGAGTGTCGGTCGTCGCCACGATGCAGGCATCGAACCCGAGCGTCGCTTGCAAGCCCTTGGCCCAAAAGATGCGCTCAAGCGCTTGCGGAGTCTTCTTGTTCTTGATGTCCACGTTCGCCCGCTCCCTGCTAAGCGGGGACGTCCGCCCATAGAGCCAAAGGTCGACGTCGGTCACGTCGAACCCCTGGAAGCCAAACTTGCACCCGCGTGCCACGAAGTAACCGATGCTTAGAAAGTAGTTGCGCAGCGCCTCCTCGGCCGCCGGCCCCTTGAGCAGTTGATCTGTCATCGAGAAAGCCCACCCGTCCGGATTTCGTTCAACAGTTGCCTTGCCTGAATCTTCACGGCTTCGGTCGAGTCCTTGCGCTGAATCTCGCGCGTGGCTTCAGGGGTCACGTACTCCGTCACCTTGGCGCCCGGAAGATGCGACACCGCCTCGGCCGTGATGTCGCCCTCCTCGATGACGGTCAACGCCAGCCGGCCAACATCTGGCTTGAGCAGCTTCATCGTGAACATGCCCCCGTCGGCTGGGGTCACCTTGATCACGCCGCGTTGTTCGAGGGCTTGGTAGTCGTTTCCGATTGCGGTCGCCGGCCCCACCGTACCGCCAGCGATCAGCTTGCGCATGAGGGCTGAGACCATCTGAATTCGACCACGGTAGTAGCTGCTGACGGTCATCCCGTATGTCAGAGACGCCACGAATGCCTTCGCCAGATCCAGCGCATCGTCGGCGATGGAATCGGTGAATTTCGAGAACGCCGCCGGCCGGGTCACAAAGTAGTTCTTGCCGCTCTCGTTCCCCACGATGCTGACATCAAACATGCCAATCGAATGCAGTCGCTTGAAGAGGTCTTGCCCCAAGACGCCGGTCACCGAATTCATCGGCAGGCATCCAGCTTCCTGCAGCTTGGCGTTGATCTCCGTGAGAAGCGCAGCCTCGGATGGCTTCAGCGCACTCAAGATGGCGCTGACCTTCTTGGCGTCCTCGCGCCGGAAGAGATTTCCGTTGAAGAGTAGCTGCTCAGACGACGAGATGCTTTCCGCGTCGAAGAATCGAATCTTGCTCCCAAGCTCGAGCGTCGTCCTGGCTTCAGAAGCCGGAAGCTTGTACATGTCGGACACGTACTGCGCCGCCGCCTTGTTGGACAGCGGCGATTCCGATGCCAGCTCGGACACCGCGATGACCGCATCCTCGTGAGCGTCGTGCTCCGACTCGTCGAAAATCGTCGAAGTGTGCTCGAGGACCTTGTGGCCCGTCAGGCCCAACACGTCGATCGCGCCGCTCCCCTGGAGGATCAACTTCTGGCGAGTCAGCTCTGCCAGGATGGCTGGCAGCTCGGTCTTGGGGCTGAGGTGATTCGCTCGGGCGAGGGCGACGACCCGCTTCTGCGACAAAACAGCTTGCTGCTCGCCGGAGATGGCAGACAGTAGAACGCCGCACTTTCCAGCGAAGGCAATGCCATCGAAATCCTGGCTCGTCGTCGCCTGGAGCTTCTTCGAATGATGAAGAACCCACGCGCCCTTCGTCTTTTGATCGATCACTTCTTTCACGGCGTCTCCGTTGTTGCCAGTGCGAACTGACAGGGCGTCGCGTCCGCGTTTTGCCTGAGCTTGTTTGCGCGAGAGATAGAGAACCGCGCGTCTACGCTGGGCTGGCGGGGTGATGACGTTGCAACTGCTATCGCGGCTGCAATTGTAACGAGCACGAGATCAGCGGCCCCTCCCGCGTTGCCACAAAAAAATGCACCGCCTCGGCCCTCCTTGCGCAGGCAACTGAACTTGGTGCGATCCACCCTCGCTAACCACACGCCACACTGGCCAGGCCTCCTGACCTTCGGGTCACCGCGCTCTCCCGAGCGCACCTGAGCCTGCTCAGGCGTCGCGGTCGTTACCCGCCTTCACTGTCCGCCCGGCGCCCTGTCGTCGCCGCCTGCGCAGGGCTCTCGCCCTGACCCGAGTCGCCTTCGACTCATCCGTCCAACCCACCCCGGGGAGCACGCCTCCCCATCGTGGGCGGCCGTGTTCCCCATTCATTTGGAGAAAACCCCGATGGCACGCCCTACCGCGCCTTCCCAGTGGCTGCCCGGATTCGATCCGGAGCCGCCCGAGACACCTGTTGCGGGCATCGA
>JAYWGR010000162.1:0-4923 GCA_043778145.1 Rhizobacter sp. | reverse complement strand
CGCTGGCAAGGCGCGACGAGACCGCGGGCTCGTGCCCGCAACGAGGAGCAACGCCGCCAGCGCGCCGCAGCGCGGTCCGCTCGGGTGCGTAGCGTTCTTACCCAAAAGGTGAGCCAGGTCGTGAGCGCCAATGTCAACGACCATGCGGCTTAGCCAGCGGAGGTGAGCGGTCAACTGCCGCTTCTAGGTTCCATCAGCCACTCAACGGCCAGCGGCGGCGCAGCTGGTCGTAGCCCATCGCGCCAATCAACAGCGCGGCCGCGGCCACCCACAACGACGGCGCAAAGCTCCCCGTCCGATGCACCAGCGCCGTGGCGAGCGGCGGGCCGGCGATCTGCCCGGCGCCGTAGGTCGCGGTCATCAAGCCCATCAGCGCGGCGGCGTCGCCAGATTGCAAACGCCGGGCTTCGCGCATCGCGAACAAGGTGATCGCGGTGAACGGCACGCCCAGGAGCAGGCTCGAAAGCGCAAAGCCCACCACCGTCGGCCAAACCACCGCCAGCATCACCGCTGCCGCCTGCAGCACGTAGCAGCCCGTCAGCAAGCGGCGGTTGTCATGCGTCATGCCGACGCGCGTTGAGAGCAGCGCGCCCAGCGCCACAGCCGCGCCGAAGATCGGCCAGAAGTAATCAGGCCATGCCGAGCCGGGCAAGGCGATGCGCGCCATCACCGGCAAAAAAGTCGCGGTGATGATGTAGCCGAAGCCGGCGATGCCGTAGGCCAGCGTGAGGCCGATCGTCTCGCCGCCGAGCGCGAGCGCTTGTCGCTGCCGCGGCGCGGTGGCCGCATCACCCCGTACCGTGGACCACAGCAGCGCCACCATCACCGCGGCGAGCACACCGAAGCTGAGCCAACCCCAAGCGGCCGGCCAACCGTGGGCCGTCATGCCGCCTGCGGCCAAGCCGGTGATGGCAATGCCCACGCCGGGGCCGCAAAAAATGATGCCGCCGAGCTGCACGTGGCCGAGTTGCGCCAGCCGCTGCAAACACCAGCCGCTCGTGAACACGAAGACGCCCGCACTTGCCACGCCGGCCAGGCCGCGCAGCAGCGTCCAGAGCGGCATCAGCGATGCGGAAGCCGTGGCCGGCTCACCCCGTAGACCAAGCGAACCAAGCGAACCCAGCGCACCAAGCACGCTGTGCGCGCCCATCGCCAAGGTCAACAGCACCGTGGCGACGAGGCCGGCGCGCATCGTCGTCGCGGGTTCGACGCGCCAGCGCATGCACAGCAACGCGCCGACGAAGTAGCCCAGGTAGTTGGCGCTGGCGAGCGCTGCGCCGCCGGCCAAGGTGAGCTCGGCATCGCGCAACATCATCGGCAGCAAGGGCGTGAACGCGAAGCGGCCAATGCCCATGGCCACGGCCAGCGCGAGCAAGCCGGCCAGCGCCACGCGCCAGGCTTGCGCTCGCGTGGCGTCGCTCATCTACCGAGCGTGAAAGTGGAAGTGAATGTGAAAGCGAGATCGAAAGCGCGGGCCGTGCGCCGAGCGATCGCCGCCATTCACTCGCCGAGCAGGCGCTTCAATTCGCCGCTGTCGATCAGCTTCTTGAGGTCGTCGGCGCCACCCACCAGCACGCCTTTGACGAAGACCATCGGCATCGTTGGCCAGCCGGTCCACATCTTCAGCGCATTGCGTTGCCGCCATTGCGAGAGGTAGCTGCCGTACTCAAGGTAGTGGTGGGCGATGCCGGCATCGCCCAGCGCCTTGCGGGCGCGCTTGCAAAACGGGTTCTGCGCCATGCCCACCACCAACACCGCGTTTGACGCCGCCGCGGCCGCCACGTTGTGAACGATGTCGGCATGCCCGTTCGCCACCTGGTCGCGAATGGCAGGGTGCAGGCGGGTCTCATCGAGGATCTGGCGCGGCATGGGCGGCTTCCGGAGGGCAAAGGCGCGAGCGTAGCCGATGAGCGCCGCAAGCCGCGGCGCTCTGCGCGGCGCCCCGGCTCGTCACGTGGCCAGCACGCCGCGCTGGAAGTCGGCCACGGCTTGATGGATCTCGGCCGTCGTGTTCATCACGAACGGGCCGTATTGCGCGATCGGCTCATGGAGCGGCTTGCCGGCCACCAGCAGCACGCGCGCCGGTGCGCCGATCGCAGCAGTTGCAGGCAATGCCACAAGGCGCACGCCATCGGCCGCGGCGTCATTCGTCAAGATCGCCATGCGCTCGCTCTCGACCAGCGTGCCGTCGGCACCGACCTCCACCGTGCCGCCGCCATGCACATAGACGAACGCGTTGTGCCCGGCCGGCAGCGCGGCCTCGAACGACTCGCCGGGCGGGATCGTCAAGTCGAGCACGATCGGCTCGGTGGTGGGCCGTGTCACGGCGCCCGCGGTGCCGAGGGCCGACCCAGCGATCACACGAATGGTCACGCCGCGTTCGGTGCGCAGCGTGGGCACGTCGGCCGGCGGCACATCGCGGTAGGCGGGCGGCACCATCTTGTCCTTCGCGGCGAGGTTGACCCAAAGCTGAAAGCCGGCCATGCGGCCTTCGTCTTGCTCCGGCATTTCTGAGTGAATGATGCCGCGGCCGGCCGTCATCCACTGCACGCTGCCGGGCTCCAGCAGGCCGGTGTTGCCGACGCTGTCTTGGTGCTTCATGCGGCCTTCGAGCATGATCGTCACGGTCTCGAAGCCGCGGTGCGGGTGGCTGGGAAAGCCGCCGATGTAGTCGCTCGCGGCATCGCTGCCGAAGGCGTCGAGCATCAAAAATGGGTCGAGGCGCTTTTGCAGCGGCTGGGTCAGCACGCGCGTGAGCTTGACGCCGTCGCCGTCTGACGTGGCTTGGCCCCGCACTTGGCGCTCGACCCGGCGCGAAAGTTGAATCGATGAAGGCGTGAGGGTGGTGGTGTTCATGGCTTCAATGTAGTTCTCGTGGCGCCCGAGCGAAAGACGGCTGGATTGCACGCTGCCCTCAAAGCCGTCGCACGCAGATCGGCGCACGCCCTTCGACAAGTGCAATTCGGCAAGTGCACACCGGTAAGTGCACTCCGACAAGTGCACTTCGACGAATTCACCTCGGCGCATGCTCGCGCAGCCAACGCGGTGTAATGCCAACGTGCCGACTCTCGACCAACCGCCATGACACATCACCTCCGCGCTGGCTTGCTGCCACTCCTCGCTCTGTTGACGGCCGGCGCCATGGCGGCCGATGTGCCGGCGCCCGGCCGCTATGCCGGCCAGTTCTGCGTCACCAGCTCGGCCGACAAGCCGAGTTGCGGCGCCGCCGAGATCGACCTGCGCAGCCACGGCGCGCTGCGCGTGAAGATCAGCGACATCGTCTACCAGCTCCAACTGCACAGCAGCCAGATCGACGTGGTGTTGATGCACGGCGCCATGCAGATCGACGAGTTCACGACCGAGTACGCCTGGGCCGGCCGCTCGCTTCAGTTCGCTGACCTCGACCGGCAAGCGCGCTACGAGCTGCGGCTCGAGGCGCGGCAAACCGCAAAGTAGAGCGCGCCGGCCGGAGCTTCAGCTGCGCTTGACCGCCTGCGGAGCCGCCGGCTTGAAGACCGCATCGCAGCTTGCGCGCTGCGCGTCAGCCGCGTCGAACGCCGCGCACATGCTCCCCAGCTGCGCTTGCAGCCGCTTGAGCGCGGCATCGTGCGCGCCGGCCTTGTTCCAATCCATCAGCTGCTTGCCAAGGCGCTGCAGCGAGCGGCCGCTGCGCTCATAAAACGCATCGGGCATGGCCGCCGCTTCACGCAACACTTGGCCGGCCGTGCGCTCGATCAAGCCTTCATCGGCCGGCGCCAACTCAACCAGCGCCTTGACGTAGGCGGCGCCCCATTGCAGCCGTGTTGCCGCGCCTTCGCTCTTGGCAAACGCCTCGCCGAACCAGTGCAAGGCCTCGGCTTTGTCGCCGCGCTTCTTGGCGTTGCTGCCAAGGGCTGACATCAAGTAGTAAGGCGAATGGCTCTTCGCCAAGTTGGCCTTCAGCAGCGCATCTGATTCGGCGCTGAGGCCGGCCTCTTCCAGCACATACGCCGCGCCGGTGATGACGGCCTGGCGCTCGTAGCCGTTGGTGATCTCGCGGTCGTCGCGCGCGGCGTGGGCGCGCACATCGGCGAGCAATGCGTCGGGCAATGCGTCGGGCAATGCGTCGGGCATGGCAGACGGCAAGGCTGACGGCGATGCAGCTGGCAACGCGGATGTCGCGGCGCCCGGCGCAGCCTTCGTTGAAGGCCAATCGAGCTTGGCCAGATCAACGCGCGCACCCAATGCAGTGAGCCGGTCGGCCCGCGACAAGCTCGCATCGGCCTCGACGCGTTGCAACGCCCCGTTGAATGCCTCGACCAGCTGCGCGCGTTGCGGCGTGCCGGCCAGGCTCACGGCGCGGGTGATGTCGGCCGCAGCGTTGGTCACCACGTCGAGGTGGGCGCGCACGGCGGCGGGGTCGGCGAGCAGCTTTTGCAGCATGGCTTGCGCGGCGGGATCGGGCCACTTGGCCGCGGCTTTCTCGCCGATCGCCGCCAGCGCCTTCAAGCGCAGGCGCATGGCCGCCTCGGCCTGATCGGCGGGGCAGGCTGCTGCGAGTTGCTGGAGCAACTTCGGCACGCCGGCTTGCGGCACGAGCTGCTGCTCGTCGGTGTCCCAGGCGTAGAACGCGAGCAGGCGCCAATCGTTCGGGGTGAGCGATGGGGCGCCGGCCAATGCGTCGGCCAGCACTGCTTTCACAGGCCGCTGCGCGTTCATGCCGAGCGTCAACACCTGCGTGTAGCGCTCGGCCTCCACCTCGCCGGGCAGCCGAGTCAACTCGGCGCCTTGCGGGTTGAAGAGCACCATCGTCGGATAACCGCCCACCTTGAAACGCGCCCCGAGCTTCTGCGCGCCGGGGCTGTCGCCATCCACATAGACCGGCACGAAGGCACGCGAGCGTTCGATGAAATCTTGGCGGTTGAAGAGCGTCGCCTTGACCTG
>JAYWGR010000161.1:0-4946 GCA_043778145.1 Rhizobacter sp. | reverse complement strand
GTGAAGTGTAGTAATAGTGTTACCGCTTGCTGAGGGCTCCTTCCTTCGTGCTTCATAGGTGGCTCACTGATCGACGGTTACAGACTTACTACGAATTTCCGAGTAGTAATCTTGCAACTCAGCGCAGCATAGTAGTAATGTTGCAACCTGACAGGACGCCGGCCCTGCCCGACCTTTCCAAGCCATGTCCGCTCAACCCAAAGCTGTGACTTCCGGCGCTGCGTATACGCGCCCGCTGCCATTCGTTCGCCGGGCTTCTGATCGCCGGATCGAGGTCTTCAGCCCGAAGCTGGGACGGCGGCTAAGCCTGACCAGCTACGCGGCTTGGCAGCTCTGGCTCGCGCTGGAAGCCAACCCAGAGGCGAGTATGTTTTGCGAGCGCCCTGCGTTCATCGAAGGCACCCCGCGGCGCACCATCGACTTCTGGGTACGGTTCAACCGTCAAGGTGGTGACGAGTTCTGGCTGCTCGACGACGCCGAGGAATCGGCGGACGACATCGCGCCGACCAAGGCGACCGAGGGGCGATCCTCGGCAGCCCTCCCGGAAGAAGTTCGTGGTACCGCCCTGCGCCTCATCCCTCGCCGCAGCCTTCGCACTTGGAGTACGCCGGTCGCTAACTGGGCGCAACTGATCCCGTATCTGGTCACATGGCGCCGCTTCGCCGATCCCCTGCTCGCGCAGTCCATCGTCGTCTATCTCGACCAGCCCCGCACGCTCGATGACGTCCTGGAGCGTTTCACCGACCAGCACGACAGGGCGATGACGGAGGCTGCGCTGTACAGCCTGGTCGCCAATGGCCGCGTCGTGAGCCCCGATCTGGCGACATCGCCCCTGAGCGGCACGACCGGTTTCCGGCGCGTCTGAGCTGTCATCGGCTTTCCGAAGCGCATTCAACGATGGCCACACGCAAGAGATCTGAGCAGCTGGCATTGCGGCTTGCCGATTGGCCGCAGGTCGATGCTCGGGCACTCCCGGCTGCGAAGGCCGCAGTCTTCCGGGCGCGCGCTGCGGCCGTCGTCGCGTACGCCCTCGCGCATCCGCTTGCGTGCATCGAGGCCGAGACCGGCGTCCACCGGGTCACGTTGATGCGCCTTGTTGCTCGCGCGTTGCGCGCACATCCCGATGGTCGCCTCTGGGGCTACCGTGCTTTGGTGCCCCAGACACACGTCCGACCCTACGAGCGCACGCTCACGCCTCGCGTACTGGTCCATGGGAAGGCTGGCAACGCCGGGGCCTTTGTGCAGCTGCTGATGCGCCATCCGGGCCTGGCCAGGCAACTGCGCGCCGAGGTCACCGAAGGCAAGGTCCGGCTCGAACCCAGCGGCGAGCGTGGCCGACTCTCGGGCCTCAAGGCGGCCATCGGCCGCTTCCACAAGTCGTGCCGCGATCTTGGCCTGGGCGTCGGCGACTATCCGCTCAATCAACAGGACAAGGCGGTGCGCTCGCTCGCAAGGACGCTGCGCGCGTGGATCGACGACAACTTCGCGGTCGCCGCGCACGCGTCGGGTACGCGCATCAAGCCCGCCTCGGCGCTGCGTCAATCGACCCGCGGAGTGCTCGACGCTTTCGACACGGTCGAATTCGACGCGCACAAGCTTGACCTTCGTCTGAAGGTCATCCTCGAGCGCGACCCGCTCGGCGGCGAGCACAGTGTGGAGATCGAGCGTGTGTGGCTGCTCGCGGTCATCGACGTGGCCACCCGCTGCGTCATCGGCTGGTCGCTGGGTCTGGGCCGCGAGTGCAACCGGTTCAACGCGATTGAGACGGTCAAGCGCGCGGTCGTTCCCGCCAGCCCGCCGGAGCTCACACTTCCAGGTCTGCGGCTGATACCGAGCGGAGGCTTCGTCTCGGTGGCGCTGCCGCAGACGGCGTTCGCATGCTGGCGTCAGATTCGCTTGGACAACGCTCGCGCTCACCTGGCCGCGACCAGCCTGGACGTCCTGTGCGACACGCTTGGCTGCACCGCTGACTTCGGACCTGCCTACGAGCCCGACGACAGGCCGTTCATCGAGCGCTTCTTCGGGACGCTCACGGCCACGCTGTCAAGGCGCCTTCCCGGCGCCCTGCCCCCGCGCAAGCGACAAGCCCAGGACCAGGCCATCGCACGACGCATGCCGAAGGATCCTTCCCTGCAGATGCTCGTCACCTCACAGGAGCTCAAGGAACTGCTCGAGCACACGATCTGGAACTATCACGGCACGCCCCACACCGGTCTCGGAGGGCTCACGCCGCTGGAGGTGATGCGCCGGCACGTCTTGGGCATCGACCGGCCACCCGTACGCCTTCGCATCCTGCCAACGCTGCTGCGCGAGCAGCCGCAGCTTCTCCATGACCCGGTGTTGTGCCGGGTCCGAGGGCAGCTCGCGCGCGGCGAGCGCCCATACATCACGTATATGCACGTTCGCTACACCAGCGCTCAGCTGTCGAAGCGTCCAGCGCTGGTCGGGCAGTTGCTGCGCGTGCATGCCGATCCACAGGATTTGCGGCAGCTGGTGGTCGCGACGACTTCGGGCGAGATCATGGCGCCGTTGCTGGCCAGCGGCCCGTGGCGAGATCACGCGCATTCGCTCTGGCTGCGCCGCGCCTTCTTCAAGGCCAAGCGCGAGCGTCAACTGGACTTTGCCGAGGGCGACGATCCGATAGAGGCGTTCCTGGCGCATCGACGCAAGGAGGCGCGCCGAAGCAAGCGCGCTGCCAGCGACATCGCACGCGTTCAGCATGAGCGCGCGAGACAACCGCCGTCATCCAGCGCGGACCCCGCCGCGGGAGCAAAGGGAGCGCCCGATGCCCCGGGACCATCTACCGGGGTACCGGGCTTGGTCAGCGGCCCGATCAAGGCCAAGTCGCTGCGCATCGAGCCCGGCTTTTCTCGATAGTTCCCGCGGCAGGGACACGTGCTGCTGTCGCGTCAAGCTCGGTGCAGCGCGCGCCGACGGGTGACGACCGGACCCGCCCACTTCCGGCCGACTCGACGGCCGCTACCTATATCGCGGGTCGCCTTTCGGAGTACCCATGTCCAACCAACCCTCCCCTGCGGCAGCGTCTCTGCCGACCAATGCAGCGCCGCCGGCGCGCCGACGCCGGCACCTGAGTGCACGCGTGGAGCCGGCGTCGCCGTCGTCATCCGCGCCGGCCTTGCATCCGCTGGTCCGGCGGCACTACCGCGTCGCCACCGCGGCCATCGAGGAGCTGGTCGACCTGGTTGAACACTGCGTTCGCCTGCTGATCCCCGGCGCGCTGGTGCATGCCCGACCCCGCATGGGCAAGACACACGCGATCGACTACGTGGCGCTGCACCTCAACCGCCGCCGCCCCGACCTGCTCGTTTTGCGGATGTCTTGCGAACACCACCGCACCCAGTTCGAGGGCCCGTTCTTCAGCGCGTTGCTCGCCGCAGCCGGCGTGCGCGACACACAGCCAGCGAGCATTTCGCAGAAGCGCTTCGCGCTTGCCCGCCGGATCAGCGAGCAGCTTCAGCTGCGCACGGGACATATCGTCGTGCTGTTCTGCGACGAGGCGCAGCGCCTGTCCACACATGCACTTGAATGGCTGCGTGACGTGCACGACCAGCTCGCCCAGCAGGGTGTGCGGCTCATCACTTTCCTGGTCGGCCAGCCTCAGCTGATGGAGCACAAGGCGCAGTACCAGCTTGCCGGCGCGGAGCAGATCGTCGCGCGCTTCATGATCGAGCAGCTCCACTTTCGCGGCATCGCCACCGCCGAGGCTGCCGCCACCTGCCTGTCGAGCTACGACATGACTCGCTACCCCGAGACCACCGGCCCGACGTTCCCGGAGTTCTTCTGTCCGCTGGCCTGGCACGCCGGGCTGCGCCTTGAGCATTCGGCCGCCCATGTGTGGAACGCGTTCGTGCAGGCGCATGCTTCTGCGCAGCTGCCGGGTGCCATCGAGATACAGATGGACTATTTCACCCGGGCAGTGGAGGCGGTCCTCACGAGCACGCCCGACTGGGACAGCATCGGCCTGGAGCTGGGGCCGGCGCACTGGGAACGGGCGGTTCGCGAGTCGGGCTACGTGGCCGCGCAGCAAACCGTCCGGCAGGCCTCTTGACCTTCGACGTCATGGCGCTGCCCATCCTCGTTCCGCAACGCCACGAGATGGCGTTGCTCGGCATAGGTGCATGGCCGGAGACGACGCGGCGGCGGTTTCGTTGGCGGCACTTCGGTCTGCTTCGCTCCGCACCGTGTCAGCGCGTCAGCAGACATGGCCGCTTCCCGGAACCGGACTCACCATCGATTCGCAGGGCCCTTCTGGCGCATTGGCAGCGACGATGCAACACCTGGGTGCAGCCGTCACTCCTCCTGCCGATCGCGTGGTGTCCCCGGACCTCCAGCGATTTCCGGACGCTGCTGCAGGATGCGGAGTCGGTGATGCAGACGCTGTTGCGGCGAAGACGCCACGCACAGCATATTCACCCTGGCACGTTGACCGCCATAGCAAGGACTTTCGACATCGACCGGTGGCGACTGAGGATCGACCCGCGACAGCGGGATGCGCTCGCGTTACTGCTGTGCACCATGTACTGGCGTGGATGCAGGGTCCCGGCGGTCATCAACTCGGCTCCCTTGCACCCGCCCACTGGCCTTGTTCGATGGCTGTCGCAATTTACCGTGAAAGAGCAGGCCGACCACGGGCGCCAGGTCCTGAATGCGCTCGCTTCCGAGGAGGCGCGCGTCTACGAATTCGCTTTGCAGCTTGCTCATCGGATGCTGCCAACGAGAGCAGCTTCATGGCGGTGGGTCGTGGTGTTGCCGGAACTGCTGAAGGGTGTAGATCGACCATGACGACTGTTCGCAACAGTTTTACTACTCTCACCTATGAAGAAACCATGCGAGCGCCGGCATCAGGTATGAAAGAGAGCGATCAAACGCCCTCAAATCACACTTTTACTACTTCTTTGAAACAGAATTACTACACTCCACGGCTG
>JAYWGR010000160.1:0-15378 GCA_043778145.1 Rhizobacter sp. | reverse complement strand
GCTCTGGTATTTGGCGAGTGTGCCGGCAGCCGTGGCAACTTCGCCACCAGTCGGTGCGGGCCTCGGCACAGAAACGCCGGTCGCAGCAGCCTGGTTCGCGTACAGCACTTGGTCGGTCTGCTTAGCCATTTGTGCCGAGTTGCCGGCCATCAAGGTGCTCAAATCGTTGAAGGCCTTCTCGGTGTTCGATATTTGACGAGTGGCCACCGGAGGCGTGCTGCCTGTTGGCGCATTCCCGCCTGGCGTCACCGCCGTGCCACTGCCGGCCTGAGGCGAGCCGTAAAGCTGCGTTTGCGTTTGGTCCGCAGCGCGCTTCGAGTTGGCGGCCAGCTGGTTGGTCAAGTCGATTTGCGCCTGCTCGCCACCCGAGATCTGCCGAGCGGGCGCGGGCGCGGGGCTCGTGGTGGGTGATGTTGTGGCGGTCGTTGCGGCGCCTCCACTTCCGGAGGTCGGAGCGGCAGGCGCAGCCGTGCTGCCGTAGAGCACTTGTTGCGTGTGATCCGCGGCAGCCTGCGAGTTCGCCGCCAGCTGGTTGGACAGGTCGGTATACGCCTGCTCGCCACCCGATACCTGCCGTGTGGGCGCGGGCGCGGGCGTGGTGACGGTGACGGTTGTGGTGGTCGTTGCGGCATCTCCACTTCCGGCGGCCGGAGCAGCCGGGCTTCCGTAGAGCACTTCTTGCGTATGCTGCGCAGCACCCTGTGAGTTGGCCGCGAGCTGGTTCGACAGGTTGGTATATGCCTGCTCACCGCCCGAGACCTGCCTGTCCGTCGAGGCCGGCGTGGTCGTGGTGATGGTGATCGTGGTCGCAGCTTCTGGCGTCGCTCCAGTCGTCTTTGCGGGGGTCTGGTCAGACGTATCGATCACCACCGCTGTCGCAGTCGGCACAGCGTCTGCCGCTTGTGAAGGATTTGCGTCGTTTGAAGTGGTGATGGTGACCTTGTCACCGTCGACAGCGACAGAGACGTTCGAACCGTCGGCCGCATGAATTTCAACAGTCGGCTCTGCGCCGGATGTTTGGCTCGCCGTGTCGGGCGAGGTGATGACGACTGCCACCGGTGCACTCTGCGCGCCACTCGCATCAGGTGCTTTGCTCATGACAGTGACGGTGACGTCTTGGCTTGGTGCAGCCTTCGTCTCGACGGCAGCGCTACTTCCGCTGCGCGAGTTTTCGTCGGCATTTTTCGCAGTCGAAGCACCGACGCTGACCAAGATCGTCACTTGTGCCTTGACGGTTTCTGTCGACACTGGCGCGTCTGCCGCCTTCGTTGAGGTGGTGTCGACGACGGCGACCGTGCCGGCTCCGCTTCGGTTTCTTACGCTGACATCATTCATGGCATATCACTCCATTCGTTTGGACCGCGTTCCGCGGCGACCTTCACCCGGGGTGCGCCGGCAAGCGCGTGCTGATGCAAAGCTGCCGCCGGCAACGTCTGCTGGCTCGAAACGCGTCTACAGCTCAAGGGGGCGCCAACCCCTGCAGACGAATCCCGCTCTTATGCAGTTGGTTTCCATCCTAGAACTGCAACCTGCCGCGACCTGCGCAAGATGCGAAGCATTTCGTGTTGATGCGAAGGTAAGTGGCAATAGCCGATCGACCGGCTGTTGATTGAATCCATCGCGACTTTCCGGCTGGGCGAAGCATGCGGTGGCAAAGCGATTTGGAAGACCAAGCGAATGCCGCTGCCAACGTCGTGACAATTCCGTTTGACTCAAAAGCGTTGCGCGAACTGGGCAACGCGATTGCCAAACGAGTGTCGCGTGCTCACTCTTGAAGTGCAAGGACTCAGGCGCGACACGCGGCATCAATGAGTGGAGTGTTCACGCCACTCAGTGAAATAAAAGGCCGGGCTCATGGACTCGGCCAGTAAGCCATTGCGGCCCGCTCAGATTGGCGCGCAGGTCGTCTCGCGCGGAGACTCGCCAAAAGCACTCTGATAAGCACTCGACAATGCCGAGCGGCTGCTCACACCCCAGCGCTGGGCAACCGAGAGAGTCGTGGCACCGTGAATCGCAGCGCCTTCGGTCAAGTCACCGCGAATGCGCTCCATGCGGCATTGGCGAATCACTGCCGAAGGCGACATGCCGAGGTAAGCGCGAAACGCCAATTGCAATGCGCGCTCCGAGACACCAATGGATTCGGCCACGTGCTGGACCGACAAATCGCGCCGCTGCAGGTTCGCCAGAATGAACTGGTAGGCGCGGCGATAGCGGCTGGGCAGTCGCGAAGCGATGTCGTCACGCACGATCTCGGCGGTGGTCTGGCGGAACGTGGTGGGCACGGTGATGTAGGCACAAGCGCGCCGCACCTGCACCAGCGCCTGCGCGGCGTACTGGCGGTAGTGGGTGATGTAGGTGTCATCGCGGCCGCTCAGCTCGCCGAGCTTGGCCAAGCAGTAGTCGTGCTCGAAGTTGTGTTGCTGGCCGCCTTGGCCGCGACCGGCTTGCGAATAGCAGTGCATCAAGCGGCGCAGCCAGTCGCCTTGGCGAGCCGCAACGCAGGCGAGCGCCAATTCGTGGCGTGCCGTGTGCACGTAGGCGCCCAGACCGAGGCGGCTCATGGTGTCGATGTGGGCGAGCGCCTTGTCGATGCCGTGCGTGCCCGAATAGGCAATTTGCAGCAGCACGGCGAGGAAGTCGAGGCGAGACGTCAAGAGCCCGTAGCGCTCGACTTCGGCGCGGCACTTGGCAATCAGGGCCAGTGCTTGCGTGAGGTCGGTGCGCTCGCGCGAGGCTTCGTCGTGGCGCGGCCAGAAGACGAGGTCATCGAGGCGGGCATGTTGGCGCAGCAGGTCGAGCGCCATGAACTCGGTTTGCAGCACGCGAAGGATGGCGCGAGGCGTGGTGTGGGTCGGCTCATCCACGCTCAGGAGTTCGAGGCAATGCTTGGCAGCGGTTTCAGCCGGGCGCCGCATGCCGAGGCTGAAGAAGAGCGCGGCCATCGCGGCACACGACTCAACTTGCACTTGCAGCGAGACGCCTTTGATGTCGAGCGTGCGTTTGAGGCAGGTCCAGGCGGTGCGGATCTGGTTGCGTTCCAGGCATTGCAGGCCGGCGATCAGACAGGAGCGCGCTTGGCGGTCACCTTTGTCTGAGAGCGGCACGTGCTTCATGCACTGCTCGAAGTACTGAAGCGCGTCGTCAGGCCGGTCGAGCAAGAGCATCAGTTGCGCGCTCAGTTGCAGCAAGTCGGCCTTGGCCGCGTCTTCCACATGCGTGCCGGCCTGGGCTGGCACGCGGTGGAGCACTTTCATCGCTGCATCGAGCGATTCGATGATGTGGCCGGAGCGCACGTAGTCGTCGTTTGAAAATCCAAGCAGTCCGTGGTTCACCAAGCTTTGCATTGCTCTCTCCAAATTTCCATCGAGGCGGTTTGGCGGCCAGGATTAAAGCCGCGGCATTGCAAGCCCTCACGACGGCCTGCCGACAACTCATTGCAAGCTGTGAGCCACCTTGTAAAGAAATGAGCAAAGTCAATCAATTCAAAGACTTGCATCGCTTATCTCACGTTACACATGAGACTTTTTTGGACAAGCTTGTCCGTCCGAGGCCAGGGTCTTGGACAAAGTTGTCCAGCCGGCTTTGAGCCGTTGCGGCGCACTACGGGAGAACCCTAGGATGCCTCAAGTGCGTCATTTCGACGCCGAAAAAAGGGGTCACGAAGCCGACCAAATCCAGGGAGTGGGCTGGCCGGGATGTCGCTGTAATGGACAGACGGGGTTGTCCCGGCATACCGCCTTCGATGGCCATCCACCGAGACCCGCGCCCCTGTCATGCAAACGACGCCATTTGCCTCTCCAGAGCTGCAAGCTGCACCGGCGGCAAATGCGGGGCGAGCGCGTGCATCGGGCACGCCACGCGCTGGGGGCTTGAACAGCGTCAGCACGATGCTCGTGCTGCAATCTCGCGCGATCTCGCACGACCGCTTCGCCACTGCGGCGGCATCGGTCGTGGCGGATCTGGCGGTCTTGCTGAAGTGCGAGCGCGTCAGCCTGGGCCTGCAGGAGCGCCAGCGAGTCCGCGTGACCACCATCTCCGGCGTGACCGATCTGCGCGCCAGCCAAGACGCGGTTTTGCGCCTGGCCCAAGCCATGCAAGAAGCGCTCGACCAACGCTGCAGCATCGTCTACCCGATGCCGCCCGACACCGCCACCTGCGCCACGCTCGCGCACGCCGAGCTGGCCGCGGGCGACGGCAAGCTGTCGATCTGCACCTTGCCGATTCTTTGCGGCGACCAAGCCACCGGCGCATTTCTGTTCGAGCGCCTTGACGGCTTCGACGCCGCGGCGATGCAGATCGCCAAAGACGCCGCGCTTTTCATCGGCCCGGTGCTCGTGCTGCAGCAGCGCGCCGAAGGCACGCTCCAAGCCCGCATCGAAGCCGCCACAGGCCGCGCGCCAACCCCCGCGCATGGCCGATCACCCTGGCGCGTGGCCGCACTCACGGCGGCCATTGCCTTGGCCGTGATCGGCGCTTTGCCGACGACCTACCGCGTCGTCTCGCCAGCGCGCGTTGAGGGTGAAGCACAGCGCGTGATCGCCGCCCCGGTTGACGGCTTCGTGCGCTCGGTGGCCGCGCGCCCTGGCGACGCGGTGCATGCCGACCAGGTCATCGTGCAGCTCGAAGACCGAGACCTGAAGCTTGAGCGCGAGAAGTGGCAGAGCGAGCTCGCCAAGCTCGACAAGCAATACCTCGACGCGCTGTCGAAAGACGAAGCCGGCCCGATCGTCATCGCCGCCTCCAAGCTTGCCGAAGCACGCAGCCAGCTCGAACTCGCCGAAGGCCAGCTCGAGCGCACCGCGCTCAGAGCGCCATTTGAGGGCGTGCTCATCAGCGGCGATCTGAGCCAATCGATCGGCATGCCGGTCAAGCGCGGCCAGGAGTTGATGACGATTGCCACCGAGCGCGCCTACCGCGTGGTGGCCGAGGTGGATGAGCAAGATGTGGCGGCTTTGCGCGCCGGCCAGAAAGCGCAGGTGTTGTTCGCGGCGCTGCCGGAGCCGATCGCCTTCACCGTGACGCGCATTGCGCCCGTGGCCACTACCGCCGATGGCCGCAACGTGTTCGAGGCCGAAGGCAATGCGGCGGCAGGCGCCGATGCTTTGCGGCCCGGCTTGCGCGGCGTGGCCAAGATCGAGATCGAGCCGAGCTTCGTGGCCGTGGTGTGGTGGCAGCGCGCCAGCCAATGGTTGCGCCACATGGCATGGCGGCTGGTCGACTGAACGCTTGCCGGCTCCTCAACTACACCCCACCCCGCCGCCCACCGCCGCTCATCACTCACCCTCGATTGCCGCTGGCAAGCACCGAACCCCCATGGAGCCACTGCTCGCCCCCGATTGGTACCGCGTCGCCCACATGCGACCGCGGCTGCGCGCGGGCGTGATCGTTTCGGCGCAGCAAGTGCGCGGCGAGACGTGGTACTTGCTGACCGATCCGATGTCAGGCCGCCACCACCGCTTCAATGACATCGCCTACCAACTGATTGCCGGTTGCGACGGCGAGCGCTCGCTCGACGAGGTGTGGAGCAAGTGCGCGGCCGAGGCCGGCGACAACGCCCCCACGCAAGGCGCGGCGGTGCGCGTGGTGGCCCAGGCCTTCGCTGCCAACCTCTTTGTGGGCAACATCGCGCCCGATGCCGCGGCCATCATCAAGGCGCAGGGGCGCGGGCAGCAACGGCGCACCCGCGCTGCCATCAACCCGCTGGCGTTCAAAGTGCCGATCTGGGACCCCGACGCCTTCTTGAACACCCACATCGACCGCGTTCGCTGGCTCTTCACGGCCACCGCCGCGCGCATCGTGATGGCGTTGATCGCCCTTGGCGCGGTGATCCTGGCTGTGAACGCGCCCGAGTACGCCTCGTTTACCCACAGCCACCTCAGCACCGGCCGCATGCTGCTGATGATGTGGCTGGCCTACCCGCTCATCAAAGGCTTGCACGAGATGGCGCACGCCATGGCCGTGAAGGCCTTCGGCGGCGAGGTGCACGAGATCGGCATCACGCTGCTCATGCTGACGCCGGTGCCGTATGTGGACGCGTCGGCCTCGATGGGCTTTGCCAACAAACACCAGCGCCTGGCCGTGGCCGGCGCGGGCATCGCCGTCGAACTGATGCTTGCCTTCGTCGCGTTTTGTCTCTGGCTCGCGGTGGAGCCTGGCCTGGTGAAAGACATTGCCTTCGCAGTCGTACTCGTTGGCGGCGTGTCGACCCTGGCCATCAACGGCAACCCGTTGCTGCGCTTCGATGGCTACCACATGCTGTGCGACCAGTTCGAACTGCCCAACCTCGCGCAGCGCAGCCAGAACTACTGGCTGTACTTGGCCAAGAGCGCCTTGCTGCGCGTGCAAGGCGCCGGCTTCGATGGCCATGCCCGCGGCGCACTGCCGTGGTTGCTGGCCTACGCGCCACTCTCGTGGATCTACCGCGCCGTGCTGCTGGCCGTGATGAGCGTGTGGCTGGCCGAGCAAAACCGCCTGCTCGGTTTGGCCGGGCTGGCGATGGCGCTTTGGCTCTGCCTTCTGCAGCCGGCGATCGGTGCGATCGGCTACCTCGCGCGGTCGCCCGAGCTGCACGGCCAGCGCGTGCGCACGGCGCTCGTGTCGCTGGTGGGCACCACGATATTGGGCACGCTGCTCTTCGGCGCCGAGTTGCCCCACCGCACGCGCGCGCCCGGCGTGGTGTGGCTGCAAGACGAGGCCATGGTGCGGCTCGGCACGGACGGCTTCGTTGAAGAATTTCTCGCCAGCGATGGCGACGCCGTGGTCACCGGCCAGCCGCTGCTCAAACTTTCCAACGACGAGTTGCAGGCCAGCCTGAAAAAGGTTCGGGCGCAGCTGGCGCAACTCGAGGTCGAACGGGCATCAAGCTTCGACGGCGATGCCATGCGCACCGGCGTGGCTGGCGACGAGCGCACCCGCCTGGTCGCCGAGTTCGAGCGCCTGGAGCACCGTGCCGATCAGCTCGTGGTGCGGGCGGCCATGCCGGGCCGGCTGGTGATATCGCCTCGGCTGGGCATCGTGGGCCAGTACCTGCCGCAAGGCGAGCTCGTGGCCCATGTGCTGGCACCCGGCGCGCCGCTCGTGCGGGCCTTGGTGCGCAATGAAGACGTGGCCCAAGTGCGCAAAGACGCCCGCAGCATCAGCGTGACGCTCGCCCACTCGCCGGGGCTCGAAGCCACCGGCCAGCTGGTGGCGGCCGTGCCCCGCGCCAGCGCCAAGTTGCCGAGCGCGGCCTTGGGCGACGCCGCCGGCGGCAGCATCGCGCTCGACGCCACCGACTCCTCCGGCCAGACCGCGCAAGAGCCGCGCTTCCAGGTCGACCTGCGGCTGAGCGACGGCGTGGATGCCCGCGTGGGTGCCCGCGCGCTCGTCACCTTCCGCCATGCCAACGCCAGCGCGGCCGCGCTGATTGGCGAGTTTGCGCGGCGCTCGTTCCTCAGGCACTTTGAGCGATGAGCGGCCTCACGCTCCCCGCCCGCCGCACCGGCTGGGCCGCTCACCCCGAGCGCCGCCGCGTGAGCCATGGCCACGCTTGGCTCGATGCCCAACGCTGGCTGCGCGCCGCAGCCGACTGGGTGGCGCCACGCCGCGGCAGCCAGCTCCCACCCGCCGCTGACCAAGCCCGCCGTGCCACGCAGCACGCCTTTGAGTTCGCTGACGACGCCAGCTTCACCGCCGCCGTGGCCGAGCTCCGCACCCAGCTGCAGCGCGCCCACTGCAGCGCTGCCACCACCGGCCATGCGCTCGGCCTGGTTGGCGCCGCGATGGCGCGCACCCTCGGCAAAACGCCGTACGACACCCAGTACCGCGCCGCATGGCTGCTGCTGCAAGGCCAGTTGGCCGAGATGGCCACCGGCGAAGGCAAAACGCTGGCCGCCGCACTCGCCGCCGCCGTGGCCGCCCTCGGCCAAGTGCCGGTGCACCTGCTCACCGCGAACGACTACCTCGTGCAGCGCGACAGCGACAACCTCGCCCCCTTCTACGCCGCGCTCGGCCTGCGCGTGGGCAGCGTGGCCGCCAGCACCCCCCGTGAGGCCCGCGTGCCGGCTTACCGCTGCGACATCACCTACGTCACCGCCAAAGAGCTGGTGTTCGATTACCTGCGTGACCACATCGCCCTCCACGGCG
Source organism: Rhizobacter sp. (assembly GCA_043778145.1). GTDB lineage: Bacteria > Pseudomonadota > Gammaproteobacteria > Burkholderiales > Burkholderiaceae_C > LMDS01. Next base: position 7,254 of record JAYWGR010000160.1, on the reverse strand, counting down.
AACGCGACCCCCGCGTGCTGCGCGCCGCCGCACTGCGCGCCAGCGGCGGCCGCACCGGCAACGCTGGCGGCAGCGAAGGCAGTGAGGGCAGTGAAGGCAACGATTGCAGCGAGCCCGCCAGCGCGCTGGTGCCCGGCCTGCACATGGCCATCGTTGACGAAGCCGATGCCTGCCTGCTTGATGAAGCCGTGATGCCGCTGATCCTCGCCCAGCCCGGCCTGCCGGTGAACGCCGAGGCCTACGGCTGCGCCTTCGCCATCACCGCCAAGCTGCAGCGCGGGCGCGACTACCTGCTCACTCCCGCCCACCGCGCCGCGCGGCTCACCGAGGCTGGCCGCGCGCAGGTCGACCTCGCCGTGCAAGCCTCGCGATCAGATGCGGCCACCGCAGCCGCCCTCGCGCCGCCACAGCGCGCCCACGAGCTCGCCGAGGCCGCGCTCGCCGCGCGCTGGCTCTTCAAGCGCGATCGCGAATACGCCGTCACTACGAGCGGCGTGCAGCTGATCGATGAAGTCACCGGCCGCATCGCCGAAGGCCGCCAATGGTCGACCGCGTTGCAGCAAATGGTGGAGCTCAAAGAAGGCGTAGAGCTCAGGCCGCCCGCCGTGCCCGCGGCGCAAATCACCTTCCAGCGTTTCTTCCCGCGGTACCTGCGCATGGGCGGCATGAGTGGCACGCTGCGCGAAGCGCGCCACGAGTTGCGCATGCTCTACGGCGTGGGCGTGGCGCAAGTGCCGCTCGCACGCGCCAGCCAAAGGCGCTGGCTTGGCGAGACCCTGTTCGCCAACGCTGCCACCAAATGGGCTGCCGTGGCGGAAGCCACCGCGCGCATGCACCGCGCCGGCCGGCCCGTGCTCGTGGGCACCGACAGCGTGGCCGATTCGGCCCACATCTCTGATCTGTTGACGAAGGCCGGCATCTTTCACCAGGTGCTCAACGCCGTGCAAGACGAGCACGAGGCCGACTGCATCGCCCAAGCCGGCCAGCTGCGCGCCGTGACCGTGGCCACCAACATGGCCGGGCGAGGCACCGACATTTCCCTCCACCCCGATGCCGCAGCCGCCGGCGGCCTGCACGTGATTGCCTGCATGCGCAACAGCGCCCGCCGCATCGACCGCCAACTCATCGGCCGCTGCGCCCGCCACGGCGACCCCGGCTCGGCCGAGCGCCTCGTCGCACTTGACGACGCGCTGCTCCAACGCGCCCTGCCCGCCCGCCTGCGCCAAGCCGCCGCAGCCAGCGCGCGCCAACAAGGCCACGTGCCCGCTGCCTTCGCCGTGCCGCTGCTCGCCTTCGCGCAGCGCCGGGCCGAATGGCAGGAACGCCAACGCCGCAAGCAATTGCGCCGTGCCGAGCGAGAACTCGGCGATTTGTACGGCTTTGCCGGAACGACCGAATGAACCGAGAGAGCTTCACCATGAACGCCATGAATGCCATGAACGTGATGACCCGCAAGAACCCGCTGATCCAAGCCACCCCGCCCGCGCCCATCGGCGCACTGCATCTGGCAGCCCTCGCCGTGGTCGTGTGGGCCGCGACGGGTGCGGCCCGAGCCGAATCGCTCGACTGCATGATTCAGCCGAACCAAATCGTGCTCGTGGGCAGCAGCGTGCCCGGCGTGGTGGATGAAATCGCGGTAGAGCGTGGCGACACCATCACCCGCGGCCAAGTGCTGGCGCAGTTGCGTGCCAACGTGGAGCGTGCTGCGCTGAGCGTGGCCCGCGAGCGCGCCAGCCAAGTCGGCGAGGGCGTGGTGGCACGCAGCGCCCAAGAGCTCGCGCGCAACGAGCTGGAGCGCGCGAACGAGATGTACGCGCAGAAATTCGTCTCCAAGACCTACCTCGAAAAGCAGCAGGCCGAGGCCAAAGGCGCCGGCGGCCGCACCGAGCAGGCCTCGGAGCGCAACCGGCTTGCCAACCGCGAGGTTGAGCTCGCACAGGCCCAGCTCGCGCAGCGCACGATCCGCGCGCCGGTCTCGGGCGTGGTGGTCGAGCGGCTCGTGGCACCCGGCGAGTTGGTCGATCAAAAACCGTTGCTGCGCATCGCCAGCATCGACCCGCTCCGCGTTGATGTGCTCGTGCCCGCAGCCGCCTTCGGCCAAATCGCGCCCGGCCTGGCCGCCAACGTGGTGCCCGAGCTCTTCAACCGCAGCACCCATGTGGCGGTGGTCAAAACCGTGGACCGCGTGGTCGACGCCGCCAGCAACACCTTCCGCGTGCGGCTCGAATTGCCCAACCCCAGCGGCGCATTGCCAGCCGGGCTGCGCTGCAAGATCGAGCTGGCGCTCAAGCTGCCGGAGCCAAGCCGCGCGGCCACCGCGCAAGCTGCCGGCGTGAAGGCTGCACCTGCCACGAAACCCGGCGCGCCAGCGGCCTTGGCACCCGCGGTGGCACCTGCCACCTCACCCGCGGTGGCACCGGCCGCCGCACCGATCACCACCTCTGCGGCGCGCCCTGCCAATGCGCCACCCACCACCGTGGCAAGCACCGCCAAGGCCACGCCGCCCGCTGCCGCAGCGACCGTGCAACGCTGAGCCCTCCAGCCCACCACATCGCCACCCACGTTGCCACCCATGTTCCGCGCCCTGCTCCGCCGCCTCACCGGCCAACTGCCGCGCCAGCGCCGCCGTGCCGTGGTGGAAGAGTGCGAGCCGCGCATCCTCTATTCGGCCGATCTCAACCCCGCGCTCTGGGCCGGCGATGCGCCGGCCGAAGTGCGGCTGCTGGCACCGCCGCCCGCTGCAGCCTCCGCGGCGTCAACCCAAGCGACCGCCGATCAGCAACACCGCAACCACGAGATCGTTTTCGTCGATGCCAACGTGCCCGACGCCCAAACCCTGATCGATGCCGTGCTCGCCACCCGCGGCCAGCAGGCCGACATTGAAATCGTGCGCCTCGATGCCAGCAGCAACGGCCTGCAGCAGATCACCAACGTGCTCGCGGCTGAGCATGAGCTCGACGCCATCCACATCATTTCGCATGGCGGCGCAGGCCACCTGCAGCTCGGCAACGGCATCGTCGATGCCGACGCGCTGACCTCGGCCGCAGCCAGCATGCCAAGCTGGCGCGCCGCACTCACGGCCGATGCCGACATCCTGCTCTACGGCTGCGACGTGGCCGCTGGCCCCACCGGCCAAGCCTTCATCGCGCAACTCGCGCAAGCCACCGGCGCCGACGTGGCCGCCAGCACCGACGCCACCGGCAACGCCGCGCGCGGCGGCGACTGGGTGCTCGAATCGGCCGTGGGCAGCGTGGCCACGGTCAACCCGTTCTCGCAGGCTTCAAGCCAGTCGTTGGTTGCCAACTGGCAAGGGCTGCTCGTCAACACCGCACCCGTACTCGACAACACCAAAACGCCGGTGCTCGGCACGATCGCCGAAGACCCGGGCGCACCCGTCGGTGCCGTGGGCACCTTGGTCTCCAGCCTGGTGGACTTTGCATCGCCTGCGGGCCAGGTCGACAACGTCACCGACCCGGACTCCGGCGCCTCGCTCGGCATTGCCATCACCGCCGCCGACACCACCAACGGCCTCTGGCTCTATTCGACCGACAACGGCAGCACCTGGGCCGCACTCGGCTCGGTCAGCAACGCCAGCGCACGATTGCTGAATGCGGACGCGAACACGCGCGTCTACTTCTGGGCGAACGCAAACTACAACGGCACCGCGAGCCCCGCCATCACCTTCCGCGCCTGGGACCTCACGAGTGGCACCAACGGCGGGCTGGCTGACACCTCGACCAACGGCGGCACAAGCGCGTTCTCAACCGCCACCGACACGGCCAACCTCAACATCACTGCCGTCAACGACGCGCCGCTCTTCGGTATTCACAACGGCTTCGTGAGCAACTACGTGGGCGGGGACGACGAGGCCAAGAGCATGGCGATGCAAGCCGACGGGAAGATGGTCGTGGTGGGGTACAGCGCCCTCGGCGGCGGCGCCTACGGGTTCGGTGTGGCCCGCTACAACACCGATGGTTCGCTCGACACCAGCTTCAGCGGTGATGGCCTCGTGAGCACCGCCGTGGGGGCCACCAACGACACGGCCGAGAGCGTGGTCGTGCAGGCAGACGGCAAGATCGTTGTGGGAGGCTGGAGCTTCAACGGCAGCAACAACGACTTCGCAGTCGTTCGCTACAACAGCGACGGCTCGCTGGACACCACCTTCGGCAGCGGCACGGGCAAGGTCACCACGGCCATCGGCACGGGCAATGACCTGGGCACATCGATTGCGTTGCAAGCCGACGGCAAGATCGTCTTGGCGGGCTACAGCCGCATTGGCAGCAACAACGACTTCGCGGTCGTTCGCTACACCACCGCCGGCGCGCTCGACACCAGCTTTGGCAGCGGCACGGGCAAGGTCACCACGGCCGTGGGCGCCAGCAACGATGTGGCCACCAGCGTGGCGATTCAGTCCAACGGCAAGATCATCTTGGCGGGCTACGCGACGATGAGCAACATCGCTTTCGCGCTCGTCAAATACAACGCCGATGGCACGCTGGACACCAGCTTTGGCAGCGGCACCGGCAAGCTCACCACCACAGTCGGAACGAGCAACGACTTTGGCAACAGCATCGCGTTGCAATCTGACGGCAAGATCATCGTGGCGGGGTATTCGCTTGTCAGCGGCACGCCCAACTTCGCCCTCGTTCGCTACAACAGCGACGGCACGCTCGACACCGGCTTTGGTGGCGCCGGCACCGGCAAGCTCATCACGGCCGTGGGTGCTACCAGCAACACGGCCAATGAAGTAAGGCTGCAATCCGACGGCAAGATCGTTGTTGCGGGCTACATCTCCAACAGCGGCTCTGACGACTTCGCGCTCGTTCGCTACACCAGCAGCGGCACGCTCGACAGCAGCTTTGGCGGCGGTGACGGCATCGTCATGACCGACTTCGCCGGCGACTCCGACAGAGCGTTCAGCCTGACGATGCAGACCGACGGAAAAATCGTCGTCGCAGGATTCAGCAGCACCTTCAGTGGCGACATGTTCTCAGTGGCCCGCTACACCACCGACGGCACGCTCGACGCCAACTTTGGCGTCACCAGCCAGCTCAACGGCGCACCCAGCTTCACCGAAGACGGCGCGGCCGTGGTGCTCGATGGCGATGTGGCGATACAAGACGCCGAACTGGCCGCACTCAACGGCGGCAGCGGCGACTACAGCGGCGCAAGCGTCACCCTGGTTCGCAATGGCGGCGCAAGCGCCCAAGATGTGTTCGGCTTCGTGGCCGGCAACGGCATCACACGCTCGGGTGCCACGCTGCTCAAATCCAGCCAAGTGATTGCGAGCTTCAACAGCGCGAGCACAGCCGGCCAGCTGGTCATCACGTTCACCAACGCCAACGGCCAGACGCCGACCACGGCGGATGTCAACGCCATCCTGAGCCAGATCAACTACAGCAACAGCAGCGACACGCCGCCCGCCAGCGCACAGATCAACTGGACCTTCAACGACGGCAACAGCGGCAGCGTGCAAGGCACCGGCGGCGCGCTGACCGCCACCGGCAGCACAACGGTTGTGATCACGGCAGTCAACGATGTGCCAGTGATCACCAGCAATGGCGCAGGTGCAACCGCCGCAGTAAGCACAGCCGAGAACCAAGCGGCAGTCACCACCGTGACCTCGACCGATGTGGACGGTGGCACGGCTGTCTACTCGATCAGCGGTGGCGCAGATTCCGCGTTTTTCTCGATCAACGCCTCGACCGGCGCGCTGACCTTCAAGGCCGCACCGAACTACGAAGCCGCGAGCGATGCGGGCGCCAACAACGTGTACGACGTGACGGTGCAAGTCTCCGATGGCGCGGGCGGCACGGACACGCAGGCCATCGCGGTCACGGTGAGCAATGTCAACGAGGCACCGACGTTCGCGATCGACCGCGGCACCGTCTCGACCGACGTGACCGGCGATGAAGACTACGCTGGCACGGTGTTGGTTCAAGCTGACGGCAAGTTCATCGTCAGTGGCTACGTGACCGTGAGCGGCGGCTACGACTTTGCCCTCACCCGCTACAACACCAACGGCTCGCTCGACACCAGCTTTGGCACCGGCGGCATCGTCATCACGTCGATTGGCAGCAGCGACTTTGCGACCAGCGCTGCGCTGCAGAGCGACGGAAAGATCGTCGTGGTGGGGTACACGGATGCGGGTTATGCGCTCGTTCGCTACAACACCAACGGCTCGCTCGACACCGGCTTTGGCGGCGGTACCGGCATCGTCGTCGACTTGGTGGGAGGCAGCGCTTCGCTCTACAACGTGGCCATTCAAACCGACGGCAAGATCGTTGCCTCGGGCGCGACGATCACAGGCGGCAACGAAGACTTTCTCCTCGTTCGCTACAACGCCAACGGCACGCTGGACACCGGCTTCGGCGGGGGCACCGGCATCGTCACCACCGCCATCGGCGCAGACAGCGACAGCGCCAGAAGCCTCGCGCTGCAGGCCGACGGCAAGATCATCCTGGCGGGTTCGAGCAGCAACGGCACGAAGCTGGACTTTGCACTCGTTCGCTACAACAGCAACGGCACGCTGGACACCGGCTTTGGCGGCGGCAGCGGCATCGTCACCACACAGGTGGGCAGTGGCGATGATTCCATTGCGGGCATCGCCGTCCAGGCGGACGGAAAAATCGTGGCCGCTGGCAGCAGTGCCGGCCTGGTCGCCATCGCCCGCTACAACGCTGGCGGCACGCTGGACACCGGCTACGGCGGAGGAGGCACCGGCTTCTTCACGACCGACGTGCCGGGCGGCTACGACAACGGCCTGAGTGCGACGCTGCAAGCCGATGGCAAGCTCGTGGTGGCGAGCATCAGCTACGGTCTCGGCACCAACTACGCACTGCTTCGCTACAACACCAACGGCACGCTCGACACCAGCTTTGGCGGCGGCGACGGCATCGCCGCCACAGAAAGCTACTCCACTGGCGTTGCACTGCAAACCGACGGCAAGATCGTCGCAGTGGCACAAAGTTACGCCAGCGGCACCAGCGACTACGCATTCACCCGCTACAACAGCGACGGCGCGGTCGACATTGGCATTGGCGGCAGAACGACGCTCGACGACGCGCCGAGCTTCACCGAAGACGGCGCGCCCGTGGTGCTCGACTTTTACACGACGGTGCAAGACGCCGAGCTCGATGCGCTCAACGGCGGCAACGGCAACTACAGCGGCGCGAGCGTCACGCTCGTGCGCAACGGCGGCGCCAGCAGCGAAGACGTGTTTGGCTTCGACAACGGCAACGGCATCACCCGCTC
>JAYWGR010000159.1:0-15394 GCA_043778145.1 Rhizobacter sp. | reverse complement strand
GCAGCTTGGTCGTCGGCGAGGCCGCGCTGGTGGATTGCGGGGTTGTCTGAGCAGATCACGAACGGTACGCCATGACGGCGAAACTCTTGAAGCGGGTGCGCTTCGTCCCGGGGCACCGCACCCGTGAGCCGATTGCTAATGGGGCAGACCTCGACGCAAATCCCCTTGCCAGAGAGTAGGTCCAGCAGCTCCGGATCCTTGCCGGCCGCCGTCCCATGGCCGATCCGATCTGCATGAAACAACTCGACGGCCGACCGGACGTTCTCGGCACGCCCCGTTTCGCCGGCGTGGACCGTGATGCCAAGACCGAACCTGTCCTTGGCCTCGCGGAAGAGCGAGGGTAGTTCACTGGGGTAGGCCGTCTCTTCATCGCCCGCGAGATCGAGCCCGACAACGTCCCCGGGCTTGCCCAGGTCCTTGTAGGCCTGCAACAGGGTGGCCAGGTTCGTGGAGCCGTAGTCGCCTCGCGTGACCGTCAGGATCAAACCCCGTCTGATGCCGTGATGCCGTGCTGCTTCCCCAGTAGATTCGATCAGACGCTCCAGTGCTTGTGCTGGCGAACAGCCCTGGAGCCCGGTGAGGTACAGGACGCTGCTGCGGAGCTCGACGAATCGCACGCTGTGTTCTGCCAGGCTTGCAGCAACGGCGTGAGCAAGGCGATCCAGGTTCTGGCGCTTCTTGGGGAAAAGCCGAAGCATCTGCCAAGGCCGCAGGTACTCCGCCAGAGACTGGCAGGGCGCCAGCCGGACCATGTCTCGTGCGAAGTCGAAGCCTGACGGCAAGACCGTCGCCTCGTCAGTCATGATCTCCAGAATCGTCGGCACAGGAATGGCGCCGTTCATGTGCACGTGGAGTTCCCCCCGATCATGCACACGTGCGCTCGCGCCTTCTTCGTCTGAGCCGTCCGTGCTGCTGGGCTCGCCCGGCATCCACGGCAGATCAAGTTGCCATTGACCCAATCGCCGCCCCTGTCTGTAGGTGTGGGCTGTTAGGCCCGCTTTGAGGAATACTAGCGTTCAGTGTGACCGCAGCCTCTCAGAGCGGACCCATGGCCCTGAGCGCGCCCGACCCGGCCATCGGTGCTTACCTCAGGAAGCGGGTAGATGGTCCGTGATGGAAAGCCGAGCAGGTCATAACCTCGAATTTTGAGTGACCGCTTAGGGCGTCGAGTTCTGCGAGTCGAAGGACTGCACACGCTGCAAAGCAGTGCCTCTGTCCAAGCAGCTTCAACTCTCCACGCCTTCCGGTGGTCGACGTCACTGCAGTCGTGCAATGCCAGTGGCGACGTGAGTGCCATTGCCTGCGCCCGTCTCGCAAGTCGTTGGTCGGACGTGGCGAACTCGAAAGCGCGGGAGCTGCCTGTCAAATGAAGCGCATCAGCGACATCGGGGCTTCGGTCGATTGCATTGCCCGCCTACATGCCGAGTCGCGGTCTACGAGGGTGAGGTGCTCAATGCTCAACCCGGACGCGACACGCGGACAGCACCCTTCTTTGGCAGTTCATAGAGCCCGCGCATGACCTATCCCAGTTCAAGCCGAACCGTCACCGACACGAACGCGCGGTCGGCGAGTGCTGCCACGGCGACGGGTCGCTGCTTGGTCGCCTGTGCATCGTCGGCGCCGCCGATGAGGAGCCGAGCCAGCGCGCTTCCACCCAACGCCCTCATGGCTTGTCGCGGCGTGGGCTGGCAAGCATTGACGCAGCATCGAAGTCCGCCACGCGGTGTGGAACACCGCGCGCTGGTGCCGTGACCATGCCCGCCATGTTGGTCACGTTGGCTATCGCGACTGACCGAACGACGCGCAACTTCAGTCCGTCCGGCTCCTCAAGCACTTCGATCTTGGCGCCTGGGTTCATACCGAGTCGCCGCCGCAGTTGGGCGGGCAGCACGATCCGCCCTTGCGAAGAAACGAGCAGCGTCAGCATGTTGGCTCCCGGACTGAACAGCAAAGCTCATCGTAATTCGGCTGGAGATGTCGACCGCAGGTCTGCAAGCCTGTGCCCCCACGCGGCCACTGCTTCGCGCCGTCGGGCGCGCGTTCTGCCGGTTGCGCGCCCCAGGACATGCGACGCTCAGCTCGATACTCCCCTCGCTATACTCGCGCCCCAGCGCCGATTTGTTCCAACTTGCGGGCGCTTTAAAAATGCCGCTAAAGAGGGGCGCCGGGTCCGGTGTCTGCCTTTGGTGGCTTCACGCTGCGGTCATGCCGGAGCGTTCACGCAACAGCCGAGCAACTCTGCAGCGACACCCAAGCCACATGAACTCCATCGGCAACGTCCAGCCGCAGTCTCAGCACTTTGCCGAGCCGCTGCCGCTGCGCAGCGGCAAGATGCTGCGCGACTACACGGTGGTCTATGAAACCTACGGCACGCTGAACGCCGCGCGCAGCAATGCGGTGCTGGTGTGCCACGCGCTCAACGCGAGCCACCATCTGGCGGGCACTTATGCCGGCACCGATCGCGGCTGGTGGGACAACCTCATTGGCCCCGGCAAGCCGCTCGACACGAACCGCCTCTTCGTCATCGGTGTCAACAACCCCGGCTCGTGCTTCGGCTCCACCGGCCCGATGCAGCTCAACCCCGACACGGGCGAGCCTTACGGCGCGGACTTCCCCGTCGTCACGGTGGAAGACTGGGTCGATGCGCAGGCGCGGTTGTTGGATGTCCTCGGCATCACGCAACTCGCGGCCGTGCTCGGCGGCAGCTTGGGCGGCATGCAGGCGTTGTGCTGGTCTATGCGCTACCCGGCGCGACTGCGGCATTGCATTGCGGTGGCGACGGCGCCCAATCTCTCGGCGCAGAACATTGCTTTCAACGAAGTGGCGCGCCGCGCGATCGTCACCGACCCTGACTTCCACGGCGGCCACTTCTATGCCCACGGCACGCTGCCGCGCCGCGGCTTGCGCGTGGCGCGAATGATTGGCCACATCACGTACTTGAGTGACGACGCCATGGCCGAGAAGTTCGGCCGCGATATTCGCGACGGCACGCTCGCCTACAGCACGCAGCAAATCGAGTTCGAGATCGAAAGTTACTTGCGCCACCAGGGCGACAAATTCGCCGAGTACTTTGATGCCAACACCTACCTGCTGATCACCCGCGCACTCGATTACTTCGACCCGGCTCGCGAGCATGGCGGCGATCTCTCGGCGGCCTTCGCCTCGGCCACCGCCAAGTTCCAGATCATCAGCTTCACGACCGATTGGCGCTTCTCGCCGCAGCGCTCTCGCGAGATCGTCAAAGCCCTCGTCGACCGCAAGCTCGATGTGAGCTATGCCGAGATCGCCGCACCGCATGGCCACGATGCCTTCTTGCTGGAAGACGCGCGTTATCACGCGATTCTGCGAGCGCGGTTTGATGAGATTGCGAGGCAGGCGTCATGAGTGACCGCAAAGACATGGAGCTCATTGCCGAGCTCGTGCCCCAAGGCGCGCGCGTGCTCGACCTCGGCTGTGGTGATGGCGCACTGCTCGCCCACTTGCGCGATCACCGCCAATGCACGGGCTACGGCATCGAGATTGACGACGCCAATGTGCTGGCGTGTGCGCAGCGCGGCGTCAACGTGATTCAGCTCAACTTGGAAGAGGGCTTGGCGCTGTTCGAAGACAAGAGTTTCGATGTGGTGCTGCAACTCGACACGCTCCAGCACCTGCGCAACACCGAGAAAATGCTGCGCGAGACAGCGCGCGTGGGCCGCATCGGCATCGTCAGCTTCCCGAACTTTGCGCACTGGCCGAACCGCCTGCAAGTGGCCAGCGGCCGCATGCCGGTGACGCGCGTGTTGCCGTACCAGTGGTATGACACGCCGAACATTCGCGTGGGCACCTACGCCGATTTCGAAGTGCTCGCCAACCAGCAAGGCCTGCGCGTGCTGGACGCCTTCGGCATCCAACGCGGCCGAGCTGTGCGGCGCTGGCCGAACCTGTTGGCGAGCGTGGCGGTGTTCAAGTTCGAACGGGGTTGAGCGCTGCGGCAGCCCAGATGGATTGGGCCGCTGCAGGCATGGCGCGTTCCCGCTATCCTCGCCCGCGCTCGACAACCTCAGGACACACCATGACGCTCCAACATCAGCTTCGCACCAGCCTGCTCGCACTGGCCGCCTTCGCGGCACTCGCGCCCCTCGCCACAACGGCGCAAGCCGGCGCGCCGATGGTCAAGACGCAGGCGCCGGGCTACTACCGGATGATGTTGGGCGATTTCGAGGTCACGGCGCTGTCTGATGGCACGGTCGATCTCAAGCCCAAAGAGCTGCTGACCAACACCAGGCAAGCGGCCGTCGGCAAGCTGCTCGAACGCGGCTTCGAGAAGGATGTGGTGCCCACTTCCGTCAACGCCTACCTCATCAACACGGGTGAGAAGCTTGTGTTGGTTGACACTGGCGCCGCAGGCCTCTTCGGCCCCACGCTGGGCAACTTGCTCACCAACCTGAAGGCCGCTGGCTACCAGCCCGAGCAGGTCGACGCGGTGCTGATCACGCACATGCACCCTGACCACGTGGGCGGCCTGATGGCCGCAGGAAAGATGGCGTTCCCGAACGCCACGCTGCATGCTGATCAGCACGACGCTGACTTCTGGCTCGCGAAAGCCAACCTCGACAAAGCGCCCGCCGATGCCAAAGGCTTTTTCCAAGGTGCGATGGCCTCGGTGAACCCGTATGTCGAGTCCGGCAAGTTCAAGCCCTTCAGCGGCAACACCGATTTGCTGCCCGGCATCAAGGCCGTGGCCACACCGGGGCACACGCCGGGGCACAGCATCTACGTGATCGAATCGAAGGGCGAGAAGCTGGTGCTCTGGGGCGATTTGATGCACGTCTCGGCGGTGCAGTTCAACCAGCCGCAAGTGACGATCGCGTTCGACACCGACTCCAAAGCCGCAGCCGCGCAGCGCAAGAAGGCCTATGCCGACGCGGCTGCGGCCAAGTACTTCGTGGCCGGTGCGCACTTGCCGTTTCCGGGCATCGGCCATGTGCGCGCCGAAGGCAAGGGCTACGGCTGGGTGCCGGTTGATTACAACGTGATTCGCTGACGGCTAAGGCTCGTTCGCTGGCTTCGCGGCAGGCGCCGCGAGGCCGGCAAGGTAGGTGTCGAGCGCTTGCCGGCCGAACTTGACGAGGTCGAACGCCGTCGGGTCCCAGAGCCAGCTGCGCAGCAGGCCATCGACCAAGCCATAGAGACCCATCGCCGCAGCCCGGGCTGGCATGCGCCGGCCAATCTGGCCGCGCCGCATCGCCAGGCGCAACTCGCGCTCGAAAATCTCCAGGCACGCGCCGCGCGAAATCTCTTTGCGCTCGCGTGCGGCCTGCAACTCATCGACGTATTCGACCTTGTGCGTGGCGATCTCGAGCACGCGCCGAACTTGGGAGTCGGTCGCGGCGAGCTTCAGTGCGCGCAGCAGGCTTTGCCGCAAATGCTCGAGCGGCTCGCGGTCGGCATCGGCTGCGCCGCGCTGCAAGCTCGCCTCCATCGGGAGCGACACGCGAAGCATCATGGCGTTGAACAAATCGGCCTTGTCTTTGAAGTGCCAGTAGATGGCGCCACGCGTCACGCCGGCCGCCACGGCCACCTCGTGCAACGAGGTGCGCGAAACGCCGCGGCGCTCGAAGACTTGCTCGGCGCTGTCCAGGATGTGGCTGCGAGTCGCCTGTGCTTCTTCTTTTGTTCGACGAGCCATGGCGCTGTTTTCCTGTCATCACATACATACGTTCTCGTATGTATACTGATTTGGATTGTCGCAGTGCAGCAATGACTTGTGCTCGCGTTTATTCTCATGCGCGCCTAGGCTTCTTCTCGCGCCGGGGTCGGTTGCCAATTCCTGAAGGATGTCGAATGTCTGTGTCGAACCACATCTTGCTCGCAGGCACCGCACGCCGCGCTGCGTTGCCTGTTGCCATGGTTTTCGTTGCCGCGTGGCTCGCGGCTTGCGGCCAGAGCAGCAGCCCGCCGGCGGCTGGCGGGCCACCGGGTGGCGGCATGCCGCCGGCCGAAGTGGGCGTGGTCACGGTGGCGACTCAGGCCGTTGGCCTGACGACCGAATTGCCCGGCCGGCTCGAAGCCTCGCGCATCGCGCAGGTGAGGGCGCGCGCCGCCGGCATCTTGCAAAAGCGCAGCTTCCGCGAAGGCAGTGACGTGAAGGCGGGGCAGCTGCTGTTCCAGATCGATGCTGCGCCCTACCAAGCCAGCCGCGCCGCCGCACAGGCCGCGCTGCTGCGCGCGCAAGCCAACCTCACGCAGGCGGCGGCACAGGCTGACCGCTACAAGCCGCTGGTCGAAGCCAACGCGATCAGCAAGCAAGACTTCATCAACGCCACCGCCGCGCAAAAGCAAGCCGAGGCCGATGTGGCTTCGGCCAAAGCCACGCTGCAAACGGCGCAGATCAACCTCGGCTATGCCAGCGTCACATCGCCCATCTCCGGCCGCATTGGCCGCGCGCTCGTGACCGAAGGCGCGCTGGTGGGCCAGGGCGATGCGACCCAGCTCGCCACCGTGCAGCAGATCGACCCGGTCTATGTGAACTTCACGCAATCGACCACCGAGGTCTTGCGGCTGCGCAAGGCGGTGGAGAGCGGTCAGTTTCAGCGGCCTGATGGCAGCAATGCGGCCAACGTGCGCATCGTGCTGGAAGACGGGAGCGAATACGCCAAGCCCGGCAAGCTGCTCTTCACCGATTTGACCGTTGACCCCACTTCCGGCCAGATCACGCTGCGCGCCGAAGTGCCCAACCCGAGCGGCTTGCTGCTGCCAGGCATGTATGTGCGCGTGCGGCTTGAACAGGTGCAGGCCGAAGCGGGCATCGTGTTGCCGCAACAAGCCGTCACCCGCACCTCGACCGGCGACTCGGTGATGGTCGTCAGTGCCGACGGCAAGGTGGCGCCACGCCCCGTGAAGATCGGCTCGGCGGTGGGCAGCCAATGGGTGGTGCTCGATGGGCTGAAGCCCGGTGAGCAAGTCATGGTCGATGGCTTCCAGAAGCTGCGTGGCAACGCGCCGGTGAAGCCTGTGCCTTGGGCGCCGGGTGGTGGTGCGTCTGCTGCGTCTGGTGCGTCTGGTGCGTCTGGTGCCTCTGGTGCATCAGCGCCAGGCATGGGCGCGTCGTCGGCCATGGCTGGTGCCGCCGCCTCGGGTGCGCAAGCGCCGGCTGCTGCCTCCGCGGCTTCCGGCAGCTGAGGGGCGCGCCACCATGGCTCAGTTTTTCATCAACCGGCCCATCTTCGCGTGGGTCATCGCGCTCTTCATCCTGGTGCTTGGCGGCGTCTCGATCACGCAGCTGCCTGTGGCGCAATACCCGTCGGTCGCGCCGCCGGCGATCGTCATCTCCACCGCCTACCCGGGCGCCTCAGCACAAACGCTGGAAGACAGCGTCATCAGCGTGATCGAGCGCGAGATGAATGGCTCGCCGGGCTTGCTCTACATCGAGTCGGTCAGCCAGGCCGATGGCACGGGCACGATCACGCTGAGCTTTGAGGCCGGCACCAACGCCGAGCTGGCGCAGGTTGATGTGCAAAACCGCCTTGGCCGCGCCACTCCGCGCCTGCCGCTGGCCGTCACCCAGCAAGGCGTGCGGGTTGACAAATCTCGCGCCAACTTCCTTCTGTTCACCATCCTGTCTTCGGCCGATGGCTCGCTCGACCCCATCGCCCTCGGCGACTACGCCTCGCGCAATGTGCTGCCCGAGATTCAGCGCGTTCCCGGCGTTGGCCAAGCGCAGCTCTTCGGCACCGAGCGCGCCATGCGCATCTGGATCGACCCGGCCAAGCTCGTCGGCTTCAACATTTCGGCAACGCAGGTCAACGCGGCCATCACAGCGCAGAACGCGCAAGTCGCCTCCGGCACGATCGGCGACTTGCCCAATGCGCCGGGCCAATCGATCTTTGCAACCGTCGTCGTGCGCGGCCAGCTCGAATCGCCCGCGCAGTTCGGCAACATCATCTTGCGCGCCAATGCCGATGGCTCGGCCGTGCGCCTGAAAGATGTGGCCCGCATCGAGCTCGGCGGCCAAAGCTACTCGACCTCGGCGCGGCTGAACGGCAAGCCTTCCACCGGCATCGGCGTTCAGCTCTCGCCAACCGGCAACGCGCTGCAAACCGCCAAGGCCGTGCGCGCGCGCGTTGAAGAACTCTCGAAGTTCTTCCCGCCCGGCGTGCAGTGGTCGATCCCCTATGACAGCTCGCGCTTCGTCAAGATCTCGATCAGCCAAGTGGCTGAAACGCTGGTCGAGGCGGTGGTGCTGGTGTTCGTCGTGATGTTCATCTTCTTGCAGAACATCCGCTACACGATCATTCCGACCATCGTGGTGCCGGTGGCGTTGCTCGGCACGTTCGCGGTGCTGCTGGCGCTGGGCTTCTCGATCAACGTGCTCACCATGTTCGGCATGGTGCTGGTGATCGGCATCGTGGTTGACGATGCGATCGTCGTCGTTGAAAACGTCGAGCGCATCATGAGCGAAGAGGGCTTGCCGCCACGCGAAGCCACGCAAAAAGCGATGAGTCAGATCTACGGCGCCATCATCGGCGTGACGGTGGTGTTGATCTCGGTCTTCGTGCCGCTTGCGTTCTTCAGCGGCTCGGTGGGCAACATCTACCGCCAGTTCTCGGCGGTGATGGTGGCGGCGATTGCGTTCTCGGCCTTCCTCGCGCTCTCGCTCACGCCGGCACTGTGCGCAACGCTTCTCAAACCCGTCGAGGCCGGTGAACACCTGGAGAAGCGCGGCTTCTTCGGCTGGTTCAACCGAGGCTTCAAGTCAACGGCCAAAGGCTATGAAAGCTTCGTTGCGCGCATCCTCAAACGCGCGGGTCGCTTCATGCTGATCTATGTCGCCATTCTGGTGGGCGTGGGCTTGTTGTACCTGCGCTTGCCCACCTCGTTCTTGCCGAACGAAGACCAGGGCTACATCATTGCCAACGTGCAGTTGCCGCCGGGCGCCACGCAAGCGCGCACGCTGGAGGTCATGAAGCAGGCCGAAGGATTCATGCTCAAGCAACCTGAGGTGCAGACGATGGTGAGCGTGCTCGGCTTCAGCTTCTCAGGCACCGGCCAGAACGCTGCGCTCGCCTTCGTGCCGCTGAAGGATTGGGGCGAACGCAAAGGCGCCGAGCACTCGGCGCAGGGCTTGGCGGGCCGCGCATTCGGCGCGCTCTCTGGCGTGCGTGATGCGTTCATCTTCGCGCTCAGCCCGCCGCCGATTCCTGAGCTCGGCAACGCCACCGGCTTCACCTTCCGCCTGCAAGACCGCGGCGGCGCAGGCCACGCCGCGCTTCTCGCTGCGCGCAATCAAATGCTCGGCATGGCGGCGCAAAGCAAGGTGCTCGCCGGCGTGCGGCCTGATGGCCTGGAAGACGCGCCTCAGCTCCAACTCGATTTCGACCGCGACAAAGCCAACGCGCTCGGCGTGACCTTCGATGCCATCAACAGCGCGCTCTCCACATCGCTCGGTTCGGCTTACGTGAATGACTTTCCGAACGCTGGGCGCTTGCAGCGTGTGGTGGTGCAGGCCGATGCGCCGTCGCGCATGCAGCCCGATGACCTGCTGCGCATCAACGCACTCAACACGCAAGGCGTGGCGGTGCCGATGTCAGCGTTTGCCACCACGCGCTGGATCACCGGCCCGATGCAGACGGTGCGCTACAACGGCTACCCATCCATGCGCATCTCGGGCGATGCCTCGCCCGGCCACAGCACCGGCGATGCGCTGAAGGAAATGGAGCTGCTCGCAGCCAAGCTGCCACCCGGCTTTGCGTATGAATGGACCGGCCAATCGCGCGAAGAAAAGCTCGCCGGCTCGCAGGCCAGCGTGCTCTATGGCTTCGCGATCCTCGCGGTGTTCTTGTGCCTCGCAGCGCTCTATGAGAGCTGGTCGATTCCGCTCTCGGTGATCTTGGTGGTGCCGCTTGGTGTGCTCGGCGTGGTGATCGGCACCTTGCTGCGCGGCTACTCGAATGACGTGTACTTTCAAGTCGGCCTGATCACCATCATCGGCCTCTCGGCGAAGAACGCGATTCTGATCATCGAGTTCGCGAAAGACCTGCAAGCGCAGGGCAAAGGCGTGGTTGAAGCCGCGCTCGAAGCCGCGCACTTGCGCTTCCGCCCGATCGTGATGACCTCGCTGGCTTTCATCTTGGGCACCTTGCCGCTGGCCTTGTCATCGGGTGCGGGCTCGGCCAGCCAACGCGCCATCGGCACGGGTGTGATCGGCGGGATGATCACCGCCGTGGTGCTCGCCGTTGTCTTTGTGCCGGTGTTCTTTGTGGTGGTGCGCGGCCTCTTCAAATCACACAAGAAGCCGAGGCAGCAGCCGCCCACGCCACCGAATGATTTGACCCCTTCGACGGAGGCTCGCCATGGTTGAGCGCCGCGCATCACTTGCATTGAGCGCGCTGGCCGCGAGCCTCGCGCTCGGCGGCTGCATGAATCTCACTCCGGCCTATGAACGCCCGGCTGCGCCGGTGGCAGCCACCTACGCGCCCGAGCTGCTGCCAGCCGGCCCGGCTGGTGCGGCCGGTGCGGCCGGTGCGGCCGCAGCCGAGATCGAATGGCAGCGCTACTTTGCCGATGAGCGCTTGAAGCGATTGATCGACATCGCGCTCGCCAACAACCGCGATCTTCGCGTGGCCGTGCTCAACATCGAGCAGGCGCGCGCGAGCTATCAGATCAAGCGAGCTGCCGAGTTGCCGTCAATCGGTGCGGGCATTGCAGCGCAACGTGCGGCCACGAATGGCGCGGTTGGCAACATCTACTCGGTCGGTTTGCAAGTCACGAGCTTTGAGCTCGATTTCTTCGGCCGCGTGCGCTCGCTGAGTGCCGCAGCACTCGCGCAATACCTCGCGACCGACGAAGCCCGCAAGACGGTGCAGATCACCTTGATCGCCAGTGTGGCCAACGCCTACGTCGGCTTGCTGGCCGATGACGAGTTGCTCAAGGTCACACGCGACACGCTCGACACGCGCGCAGAGTCCTACCGCCTCACGAAGCTGAAGTTCGACAACGGCGCAGCCTCGGAGCTTGATTTCCGCCAGGCCGAGTTGCTGCTCGAAGGCGCAAAGGCCACGCTGGCGCAAACCCAGCGCCAGCGCTTGCAAGACGAGAACGCGCTGGTCTTGCTGCTCGGCCAATCGATGCCGGCCGATCTGCCTGCGGGCCTCTCGCTGGCGGCGCAGCAGTTCAGCACCGAGTTGCCTGCGGGCTTGCCCTCAGAGCTTTTGACGCGCCGGCCCGATGTGCGCTCAGCCGAGCAGCAACTGCTCTCGGCCAACGCCAACATCGGCGCGGCGCGCGCGGCCTTTTTCCCGAACATCTCGCTCACCGCCAACGCCGGCAGCGCCAGCACGCAGCTCTCGGGCCTCTTCAAGAGCGGCACCTGGGCCGTGACCGGCACCGCATCGTTGCTGCAACCGATCTTCGATGCGGGCCGCAATCAAGCCAACCTGGAGGTCGCCAAAGCCAATCGCGACATCGCCGTGGCGCAGTACGAGCAGGCGATCCAAACGGCGTTTCGTGAGGTCGCTGATTCGCTCGCCGGCCGCGCCACGCTGGGCGAGCAGCTGCGTGCGCAAACCGCGCAAGCCAGTGCTGCGCAAGTCAGCTTCAAATTGGCCGACTTGCGCTACCGCAACGGTGCGGCCAGCTACCTCGATGTGCTGGATGCGCAGCGCAGCTTGTTCACGGCGCAGCAAGCCACGGTGCTGGTGCAAGCGCAGCAGGTGCAAAACCTGGTCACGCTCTACAAGGTGCTCGGCGGCGGCTGGAAGGAGCCGGCTGCGGCGCCGTGATCCACCGAATTCATCGGTGATCGCCACCGCGGCTTGCAAGGCAATTCAACGCGCGGCATGCTTGCCCGCATGAACGCTGCCAACCACCGCGCCGAGCTGATCGGCCGGCTTGCCGAAGCCGCCGAAATCGAGCATTGCTTGATGTGCACTTACCTGTACGCGGCGATGTCGTTGAAAGAGAGTGCGAGCGAAGACCTCGCGGCGCATGAGCTGGCCGCGGTGCAACGATGGCGCCGCGAGATCGTCGCGATTGCGACTGACGAGATGCTGCACTTGGCACTCGTCAACAACCTGGCGATTGCGCTCGGCGCGCGGCCGCATTACCGGCGCTTCAATTTCCCGATTGCGCCGGGCTTGTTCCCGGCCGATGTGGCGGTCGAACTCGCGCCGTTTGACGAGGCCACGCTCGACCACTTCGTCTACTTGGAGCGCCCCGCCGATGTGGCCGAGCGCGATGGCGCGCGCTTTGCCGAGCTCGGCGCCAAGCCGAGCTACCAACGGCACGCGGTGGCGGGCCGCTTGATGGCCTCAGCGGACGATTACGCCACCGTCGGCGAGCTCTACATCTCGATCGAAGCGAGTTGCGAGCAGCTCGCGGCGCGCGAGGGCGAAGCCGCCCTCTTCATCGGCCCGCGCGCATCGCAGCTCTCTGCGGCCGACTTCCGCCTGCCCGGCTTGATGACGATCGCCACTCTCGCCGAAGCGCGCGAGGCGATCGAGTTCATCGTCCACCAAGGCGAAGGCTCGCCGGCCGAGAAAGCCGGCTCCCACTACGCCCGGTTCTGCGCCATTCGCCAAGAGTGGCGCGCGCTTTCTGCCGCGCGGCCCGGCTTCGTGCCGGCACGGCCCGCGGCGCGCAACCCGGTGATGCGCGACCCGGTCGCTGATGCGCGCGTGCACATCACCGCCGAGCCCGCGGCCAGCCTGCTCGATGTGGGCAATGTTTGCTACGAGCTGATGCTGCGGCTCTTGACGGTGCTCTCAGACGTCACGCCCGGCAGCACCGCACAAACCGCGCGGCGCCGCGCGCTCTGCGACCAAACGCTTGCGCTGATGCACACGATGGCCGACATCGGCGGCCTGCTCAGCGCCCTGCCGGCCAATGCCGCGCAACCCGGCGTCAATGCGGGGCTGACCTTCACCGCATCGCGCATGGTGCTGTCGTTCCTGTCGGCCGAGACCGCCACACTGCTGCTCGCCGAGCGCCTCGGCTGCGTGGCCGATCGGCTGCACACGCTGGCGGCGCTGCCCGAGCTGGCAACGAGCTCGCTCGCCCGCCACGCCGCAGCGATCCGCCGGTTCTCTGACCACTGGAGTGCTGACCATGCCGAGCGTTGGCCGGGCGCCGCGCAGCCCGCTTCGGCCGTGCCGGTCGTCAGTGCGGCCACGCCTGCACTCAATGAGCCCACCGCATCGCATGCAGCGCTTGCCGAAGCCACGCCGCAAAAGCCGCCCGATGAAGCCCACGGCCAGCAAGTGCTGCTCCGCTTTGACACCCAGCGCTGCATCCACGCGCGCCACTGCGTGCTCGGCGAGCCGGAGGTGTTTCTCGCCAACACGCCCGGCGAATGGCTGTTCCCGGATCGCGCCACGCCAGAGCGCATCGCCAGCATCGCGGCGCAGTGCCCATCGGGTGCGATCACGTACGAGCGCCGTGACGGCGGCGCGAACGAAGCTGCGCCGCAGGTCAATGTGGCGCGCATCCGCGAGAACGGGCCGCTCGCCTTCCATGCCGATTTGCGCATCGCCGGCCAAGAAGGCAGAGCGGGCTCGACCTTGCGCGCCACCTTGTGCCGCTGCGGCCAATCGGCCAACAAACCTTTCTGCGACGGCGCACACAGCGCCGCCCACTTCACCGCCAGCGGCGAGCCGGCCACGCGTGAATCGGCACCACTCGCGGCGCGCGGCGCCGAGTTGATCGTCGAGCCGCTGCGCAACGGGCCGCTCCAAATCACAGGCAACCTCGAACTCTGCGCCGGCACCGGCCGCACCATTGATCGGCCCACGTCAACACGGCTGTGCCGCTGCGGACAGTCGCAGAACAAGCCCTTTTGCGACAACTCGCATGCGGTGGCGGGCTTCGAGGCGGCGGGCGTTTGAGCGTGGCTGCGGCCTGGTGGCTCGATGTGGCCTTGGCGAGGCCCGTCAAATCCGCAAAGGCGTTGGCCGGCCGTTGACAAGGCTATCGCGCTTCATGCCGCGCTTCGTGCCGCGCTTTATGCAGCGCGTTGTTCCGATGGCAGTTCAAATGCGCAGTCCAGATGCGCAGTCCAAATGCGCAGTTGCCCTCCATTGGGGGAGCCTGCCGCCCAGGGCCAGCCAGAGGCTTCGGGGATACTGCGCGGCCCGGGAAACGGCCGCGCCGCTGCCCCTGCGCGCCCGCCGAATCCCGGCTCTCTTTCCCTCGCAGCCTGAGACGAGCCCGTGTCTACATCAGTCGCCCAAATCTTCTCCGCCCTCGCCTTCGACAGCAGCACCCGCCTCTACCGCCTCGATGCTGCTGGCGACCTCGCCGATCTGCTGGTCGAATCGTGGGCCTGCAGGGAATCGCTCAACGAGCCGTGGGAGCTCGAACTCAACACCCTCGGCACGAACTGCGACCTCGACATTCACGCCATGCTCGGCCAGAAGGTCACGTTGCGCACCGTGCTGGCCGACGGCAGCCTGCACAGCCGCACCGGCATCATCACCGCCGCCGCCATTGAAGATGCCGACGGCGGCTTCGCTCGCTACATCCTCACCGTGCGCCCGTGGATTGCGCTGCTCGCCCACACCCGCCAAAGCCGCGTCTGGGTAGAAAAGCCGTTCACCGAACTCATCGAGAGCGTCTTCACCCGCTACGCTGCCAACGCCCAGTGGCGCTGGGCCGACGACATCAGCGAGCACCTCGCGCGCAGCCCGTTCTCCAGCACCAACACCCCGAGCGCTCACCGCAGCTACACCGTCCAGTACCGCGAGACCGACCTCGATTTCCTGACCCGGCTCCTCGCCGAAGAAGGCCTCGTCTGGCGCGTCGAGGAAGACCCCGCCGCCCCGGCCGGCCACACCGTCGTTTTGCTTGCCGACACTGTTCGCGCCAGCAGCTGCCCCGAAGACGCGACCAGCCAATCCGGCGTGGCAACCGGTGATGGCGGCATCCGCTTCCACCGCTCATCCGCCGTCGAGACGAGTGATGCCGTCCAGGCCTGGGGCGGCGTGCGGCAGTTCCAGCCCGCCACCACGACCGTGCTCGCCTGGGACTACGCCGCCAAATGCGCCGTGGCCGCCAGCGTCCCCACCGCCCAAGCCTTCGGCGGCCCGAACGCCCCGCGCCTGGAGCAATACCGTCCAGCCCCCGCCTACAGCTACGCAACCCGCGCCCAGGCCGACCGCGCCGGCGTGCTCGCCCAGGAAGCCATCGAGGCTCGCCATAAAACCTGGCTCGGCCGCAGCACCGTGCGCACCCTGCGCGCCGGCCAGCGCTTCCGCCTCTCTGACAGCCCGCTCGATGTCCTTGGCGCGAGCCCTGAGCGCAGCACCTTCCTCGCGATCAGCGTCACCTCCGCCGGCATCAACAACCTGCCCAAAGACCTGAGCGCGCACATCGCCGAGCGCGGTGGCACGACCGGCCCCGAACTGCTGCCCGCCTGGGT
>JAYWGR010000158.1:0-5008 GCA_043778145.1 Rhizobacter sp. | reverse complement strand
CCCGCCAGCAACACATGCAGCGTGAGCTGCGCATAGGGCGGCAAGGGGCTGCGCTCGATTTCGTCGGCATCGGGCAGGTACTCGACGACGACCTTGCCAGCCGCTCGCGCACGCGCGGCCGGCGCGCTGCCGTCGCGCGGTCGCCGCAAGCTGGGCCAGCCCCGCTTCCTCACAGGTGGCTTGTTTGCTGGTTCCATAGCTGTTGGTAGGTCTCGCAGCGGGCAAGCAGCTCGGGGTGGCGGCCGCTGTCCATCAGGCGCCCTTGATGCATCACGAGGATCGTGTTCGCGTTGACCAAGGTCGACAGCCGGTGCGAGACCATGATCACCGTGCGCCCCACGGCAATGCGCGACAGGTTGCCGATGAAGATCGCTTCGCTTTCCGGGTCGAGCGCACTCGCTGCTTCATCGAGGATCAGGATGCGCGGCTTGGTGAGCAACGAGCGCGCAATCGAGAGGCGCTGCTTCTGGCCGCCCGAGAGGTTCGAGGCGTTCTCCTCCAGCATCGTGTTGTAGCCCTGCGGCATGCGCTCGATGAACTCGGCCGCGCCGGCAGCATCAGCGGCGGCCACGATCTCTTCGAAGGTGGCCTCGGGCCGTGCGGCCGAGATGTTGTCGCGCACCGTGCCGCGGAACAAGAAGTTCTCTTGCAGCACCACACCAATCTGCCTCCGCAAGTGAGCGAGCTCGATCTCACGCGCATCGGTGCGGTCGAAGCGCACGATGCCTTGCTCCACGCCGTAGAGCCCTTGGATCAGCTTGGTGAGCGTCGTTTTGCCCGAGCCGCTGCGCCCGACGATGCCGACCACAGCACCCGCCGGAATGGTGAACGTGGCGCCGTTGAGCGTGGTGGTCGTCGCGCCGGGGTAGCGGAACTTCACGTCTTCGAACGTGATCTCGCCGTCAAGCGTGGGGCGCAGGCTGCCGTGGCCATTTTTGCCTTCGGATGGCCGGTTCATCACCTCGCCCAGCATGCGCACCGAGAGGGCCGTCTCTTGGTATTCATTGACCAGCCCGACGATCGCAATCAGCGGCTGCACGACCTTGCCCGAGAGCATTTGAAAGCCGATGAGCGCACCGACCGTGAGCGTTTGGTCGAACACGTCTTGCGCGCCCACCACGATCAGCACCACCGGCAAAAGCTTGCCAAGGAAATCAGTGATGGCGTGGCCCGTGATGCCGATCTTGCCGACGCGGTAATGCATGTTGATCGCCTGAGCCGAGCGCTGATCCCAAAGCCTGCGCTGGGTGGGCTCAATCGCCAGCGCCTTGACGGTGCGCATGCCGTGGATGGTTTCGACCATCATCGACTGGCGCTCGCCCTCGGCGTTGTAGAGGTCATTGAGCCGCCGGTTGAAGCTCGGCACCATGCCCGCAACGATGCAGCAAATCAAGCCGGTGAAGGCCAGCGTGATCAACGCAAGCTTGACCGAGTACGAGAAGAGGATCGGCACGAAGATGACGAGCGAGGTCACATCGAGTGCTGAAGAGAACATTCGGCCAGTCAAGAACGAGCGGATCTTCTCCACCTGCTGCATGTGCCGCGTGATGACGCCGGCGGTGGTGGTCTCGAAATAATCGATCGGCAGCGAGATGAGGTGGCCGAAGGTGCGCCGGGTCAGCCGCATGTCGATCTTGTTGGTGGCCGCCAGCGTCAAGATCTGGCGCAAAAAGCCCAGCAAGGCATCGACGGTGAGCGCAATCACGATGCCGATGGCCAGCGCCCACAGCGTGGAAACGCTGCGGTGCACCAGCACCTTGTCGATCACCAACTGAAAGAAGATGGGCGAGGCCAGCGCCAGAAAGTGCATCGCAATCGCAGCGAGCGCAATGTCGCGCAGCGCCAGCTTCTGCTTCATGATTTCCGGGATGAACCAGCGCAGGCCGAAGCTGCGCGAGGGCTCCACGAACTCATTCAAGCGCTTGAGCAGCAGCACCTCGCCGCGCCAGAGCTTGCAGAACAAATCTCGGCCGAGCTTGAGCACTTCATCCGGCCGCTCGGCGAGTGGGTTGAGCACCGCAACTTGCCCGCCGCCATCGCGCGTGGCGCCAATCACGATCACGCAGGCGCCGTCTGACAAGCGGGCTACCAGCGGGTAGACGCCTTCTTGCGACACAAGCGCCTCCCAGGTGAGCTTGTCGAACTTGGCTTTCAAGCCGATGTCGCTTGCGATCTTCAGCACCGTGGCACTGCCGGGCTCTTCGGCCGGCAGCGCGTAGTCCTCGATCAGCCGATCCGGGTAGACCGGCAATCGGTGGTGCTGCGCGACCGCCGCGAGGCACTGGATCGTTGAGTGGGGGAACGACGCTGTCATTGAGGATGAGTGACCAGAGGGCAGGGGGCCTTGCGAATCTGGATTCCATCAGGCGCGCTGCGTGGCCAGTCGCCGAAAGAGCGTCGGCTTACGAGGCCATCTCCGCAGCCCTGTTGATTGGCACGCATCTGGGCCGTGTTCGGCGCGCTGTTCGATCGATCGATTCAGTGGGTGCCGCGGTGTACTAGCGGCTTCTCGCACGCTGGACAAACAGCGCTGTCACGGCCCCGAAGTATTGGTAAGAACGAGGAAGAACCTGCATGTCGAAATCACTGGACCTGGGCTGCGGGCTGAGCCCGAGCAACCCCTACAAAGCCGACACGGTGTTTGGCGTCGATCTGCGCTCTGGCTTGGGCGATCACGTGGCCAGTGCCGATCTGGCGATCGAGCCCATACCGTATTCAGACGAGAGCTTTGAGTACGTCACGGCATTTCAATTCATCGAGCATGTGCCGCGCGTCGTGTATTTGCCGAAGCAGCGCAACTCAT
This sequence comes from Rhizobacter sp., assembly GCA_043778145.1. Lineage (GTDB taxonomy): Bacteria > Pseudomonadota > Gammaproteobacteria > Burkholderiales > Burkholderiaceae_C > LMDS01. The sequence goes on along the minus strand of JAYWGR010000158.1, from coordinate 2,205 downwards.
TCGTCGAGTTGATGAACGAGATTTGGCGAGTGCTCAAACCCGATGGCGTGTTTTTGTCGGTCACGCCGGCTTACCCGCATTCGGCTGCGTTTCAAGACCCAACGCACGTCAACATCATCACGCAAGAAACCTTCACCCACTACTTTGACGACACCCACCGCTGGGCCACGGCTTATGGCTTCGCCGGCTGGTTCAGGATCATTCGCCAAGAGTGGATGGGCGTGAATCTCGTGACGCAGATGCAGAAGGTCATGCCGCAGCAGTGAGGCCGCAAGCCATGACGACTGAACTGCTCAACCCCGCCACGGAGCCTCGGCTGCACATCTACTACCGCCACGTTCACGTGAGCGCGGACAAGCGCAGCCGCGACCCCAACAAAGCCCGGCCCGCATGGTTCTCGCACGAGGCCTGCTTCGTCAATCTGCTGGAGACGATTGCGGCCGATGCGCTGGGCCACCGCGTCACCGTCACGGTGATGTATGACGGCAAGGTCGATGACTTGCTCACCGATTTCATGGCCCACCACGCCACTGCGGAAGACCGGCGCGTGCAGCTCCAGCTGATCCATGCGGGCTCAGACATGAACTCGTTTTTGATCACCGTCTCGCACGCGCACCGCGCGGCGCAACCGCCGAACGACATCGTCTACTTTCTCGAGAACGACTACGTTCACCAGCACGGCTGGGTCAGCAAGGTCTTTGAGCTTTATGCGAGCGGCGTGCCGTTCGATCTGGTCTCGCTCTATGACCACAAAGACAAATACATGCTGCAGATGTATGAGGGCCTGGCTGCCACGCTGCACTTGAGCCACTCGCACCACTGGCGCACGGCGCCGTCAACCTGCGGCTCCTTCTTGCTCAGCAAGGCCGCACTCGAACGCGACTTCGATGTCATCTGCTCGGGCAAGGTTGACTACTTCATCTTCTCCGAGATCGTCGGCGCCCGTGGGCGCCGGCTGCTGACGCCCATACCGGGCCTCGCCACCCATTCCATGGAGGGCTACCTGAGCCCGAATGTGGATTGGGCCGCACTCGTTCGCTGAACCTCCTTTGCATTGCCCCTCTGGCCGAAAGCTCCCATGACTTCCAACAAGCAGCTCTTCGTTACCCAGCCCTTCTTGCCGCCGCTGGCCGAGTTCACGAGTTACCTGGAGAAGATCTGGGAGAGCAAGGTGTTGACGAACGGCGGCCCGTTCCACCAGCAACTCGAACGCGCACTGTGCGAGCACTTGGGTGTGGAGCACATTGCACTTTTTGCCAATGGCACGCTGGCGCTCGTCACGGCATTGCAGGCATTGCGCATCACGGGCGAGGTGATCACCACGCCTTACTCGTTCGTGGCCACCTCGCACTCGCTGCTCTGGAACGGCATCAAGCCGGTGTTCGTTGACATCGATCCGCGCACGCTCAACCTTGACCCCCGCAAGATCGAAGCCGCGATCACGCCCCAAACCACGGCCATCATGCCGGTGCATTGCTACGGCCACCCGTGTGACTTTGACGCCATCCAGCGCATCGCTGACAACTACAACCTGCGCGTGATTTACGACTCGGCGCATGCCTTCGGCGTTGAAGATGCCGGCGGCAGCATCTTGCGCCACGGTGATCTCTCGGTGCTGAGCTTTCACGCGACCAAGGTGTTCAACACCTTCGAGGGCGGCGCGATCGTCTGCCCCGATGCCAAGACCAAGCAGCGCATCGATCACTTGAAGAACTTCGGCTTCGTGGATGAAGTCTCGGTGGTGGCCTCGGGCATCAACGGCAAGATGAGTGAGTTCAATGCCGCACTCGGCATGCTGCAACTCAAATACATCGACACCGCGATTCAGCGCCGGCGCGACATTGCCGTGCGTTACCGCGAGCGCTTGCAACACATCCCCGGTTTGACGTGTGTGGAAGATGCCGGCGAGTCGGTGGCGAACTACGCGTACTTTCCGGTGCTGATCGACCGCGATTTTTCCGTCTCTCGCGATGCGCTCTATCAGCTGCTGAAAGACGAGAGCATCTTTGCCCGCCGCTACTTCTATCCGCTGATCTCGGAGTACCCGGTGTACCGCGGCTTCCCGTCGTCAGCACCGGCGAATCTGCCGGTCGCCACGGCAGTGGCTCAGCAAGTGCTCTGCTTGCCGATTTACCCCGACCTGAGCGCGGAAGACCAAGACCGCGTGATCACCGCGATTCGCGCCATCTCCGAGCGCCGCGCCGA
>JAYWGR010000157.1:0-15457 GCA_043778145.1 Rhizobacter sp. | reverse complement strand
GCTGCTGGAACACCCAGGCGTCTCGGCGGTGGCCGAGGAAGGAAAGCCAAGGCTCGATGATCAGGCGGTAGTGGGCCAGGCCGGCGTCGCTGCCGAGGAGGGTGACGCGGGTGATGTGCCCATGAAACGGCCTCAGCGCCGTGCGGCTGGCAGCGGTGAGCAACTCCAGCAGGGCGGGCTGGCCGATGAGTTGTTTGAGTTCGAGGTGGGTGTCGACGGCCACGGCGTCGACGACGATTCGAAAGCCGGTGGCTTCGGCCTGGTCGTCGCCGGCGGCGGCATCGGGCCAAGCGGCGGGGCCGATGGTCTCATCGATGGTGGCGCGTTCGGCCACGAGCACGTCAGGCCCGAGGGGGGTGTGGAGCACCAGGAGGCGCTCGTTCTGCGTGGGGCCGCCCGAGAGGGCGGCAAGGATCAGCTGACTGGTGCTCATGGGGCGATGGAGATATCGAAAGGCATGTCAGGGGGCGGGCAGCGCATGGCGGTGGCGCGAGCGGGTCGGATTTTGCGGGCGCGCGGCCCGCGGATCGCTCGCCGCGCGGGGATTCGCGTCTTCAAAGGGCATCAATGAGTTGGGGCGTCACGGCACGGGGTGCTGTGCCAGCGCGAGGACGAGCGCGATGTGGGTGAAGAGCGTCGCAAGAGTGCTGGTGGTGGCGATGGTGGTGGTGGTGATCGTGGAGCGGCCAGTCGCACCGCTGGCCTCCCACTGCGACGTGCCGGCCAACACACGGCGCAGGGTGGTGGCGATGGTGATCGGGTCGAGCGGGTGGTTCATCTCGATGCTGAGCGCGCGCACGTGGTGGGCGAGCGCGATGCCGTCCACGGCCCTGCCCTTTGCGGCTTGGGTGCGCGCGAGCGCACGGGCAAGGCCCGAGGCGCTGCAGGCGAGGCGTTCGATCTCGCGGGGCAGCACGACCGAAGGCGGCAACGAGGGCGCCGACGCGTGCGGTGAGGCGGCCGGCACGGCATGCTCGTGCGGCTCGGAGGTCGCTGCGGATTGAATGCCGTGCGCGAACGCGTTGAATGCGCGCAGTGCGAGCCGCGCGGGCCGGCTCACGCCGTCGAGTGCGGTGGGCGATGCGCTTGCGCCGGCGTGCAGTGCCGCCGTCAACTGTTCGAAACGCGCTTGGAGCGCGGTGGAATGCCATGGCATGGGGTGGCTCCTGCTGCGTCAGCTGACGGCGTATTTGAAGTCGCCGTTTTTGGCGGCCGACACTTTGATGCGCTCGATGGCGCTGCCTTCGGCCATGCGCGAGAGCACGTTCTCGGCGATCTCGGGCAAGAGCGTGCCGTTGAGGATGTGATCGACGTTGCGGGCGCCGGTGTCGACTTCGGTGCAGCGTGCGAGCACGGCCTCGACGAGTTTGTCGTCGTAGTCGAACTGGGCTTTGTGGTTGACGGCGACGCGGGCGGCGATGCGGTCGAGCTTCAAGCGGATGATTTGCTCGAGCACGGTGTCGTTGATGGCGTAGTAGGGCACGACTTTCATGCGGCCGAGGAAGGCGGGCTTGAAGGTCTTGTAGAGCACAGGGCGCAGCATTTCCGCGAGCACATCGGCGGCGGGAATATCGGCCGGCGCTTTGTTGATGCAGACCTGCATGATTTGCTGCGAGCCGATGTTGCTGGTGAGGATGATGATGGTGTTGCGAAAGTCGATCTCGCGGCCCTCGGCGTCGTCCATGGTGCCTTTGTCAAAGACCTGGAAGAAGAGTTCGAGCACGTCGGGGTGGGCTTTTTCGACTTCGTCGAGCAGCACCACGCTGTAAGGGTTGCGGCGCACGGCCTCGGTGAGCACGCCGCCTTCGCCGTAACCCACGTAGCCGGGCGGTGAGCCTTTGAGGCCGCTGACGCTGTGGGCCTCTTGGTATTCGCTCATGTTGATCGTGACCATCTTGCGCTCGCCGCCGTAGAGCGCATCGGCCAATGCGAGCGCGGTCTCGGTTTTGCCGACGCCGCTCGGGCCGACGAACATGAACACGGCCTTCGGCTTGTTCGGGTCTTCGAGGTTGGCGCGCGCGGTGCGCACGCTTTGCGCCACGGCTTCGAGCGCATGCGTTTGGCCGAGCACGCGTTCGTTGAGCAGCGGCTTGAGGTTGAGCACGGTTTTGATTTCGTCTTTGACCATCTTGCCGAGCGGTATGCCCGTCCAGGCGGAGACGATTTCGGCAACCACGAGGCCATCGACCTGAATCGGAATCAGCGGCGATTCGCCCTGCAGCGCCGCGAGCTCATCGAGCTTGGCGCGGAGCGCGGCTTGCGCAGGCGTGAGCACAGGTGCAGGGGCTGACGCATTGGCCTTTGACCCCTTCGCGGCTTTCTTAGCCGCTGGCTTGGCGGGGGCGGCCGTGGGCGCTTCAGTGGCCGCTGCGGATTGCGCGTCGGCCGGCTGCGCTTCGAGCTCGGCGCGCAGGCGATGAATCTCATCGACCAGTAATTTCTCGGCATCAAACCTTTGCTGCAGAGCGGCAAGGTCGCGTTGTGCTTTGTCGCGCAGCTCGCTGAGCTCAGCCAAGCGTGTTTGATGCGGCGCGCCGCTGGCGGCCTCGCGCTCGAGCGCGGCAGTCTCTGCAGCCAAACGCCCCTGCAGTTTGATGATGTCTTCCATCGCAGCGGGCGTGGCGCTCTGGCCGAGCGCGACCTTGGCGCAAGCGGTGTCGAGCACGCCCACGGCTTTGTCGGGCAGTTGCCGGCCGGTGATGTAGCGCGCGGACAGCCGCACGGCTTCGGTGATGGCCTCATCGAGCAGGCGCACGTTGAAGTGCTTTTCCATCAGGGGCGCCATGCCGCGCAGCATGGCTGCGGCGATCGGCTCGCTCGGCTCTTCGACCTTGACGACCTGGAAGCGCCGCGCGAGCGCAGCATCTTTCTCGAAGTACTTTTTGTACTCGCTCCAGGTGGTGGCGGCGATGGTGCGCAGCTCGCCGCGGGCAAGCGCCGGCTTGAGCAAATTGGCAGCGTCGCTCTGGCCGGCTTGGCCGCCGGCGCCAATCATGGTGTGGGCTTCGTCGATGAACAAAATGATCGGGTGCGGGCTCTTCTTGACCTCGTCGATCACGTTTTTCAGGCGGTTCTCGAACTCGCCTTTGACGCTCGCGCCGGCCTGCAGCAAGCCCATGTCGAGCACATGAAGCTCGACGCCTTGCAGCGGCGGCGGCACGTCGCCCGCGGCAATGCGCAATGCGAGGCCCTCGACGACTGCGGTCTTGCCGACACCGGCTTCGCCCGTGAGGATCGGGTTGTTCTGGCGGCGGCGCATCAGGATGTCGATGACTTGGCGGATCTCGGTGTCGCGGCCGATCACGGGATCAAGTTGCCCTGCTTTGGCGCGCGCGGTGAGGTGCGTGGTGAACTGGTCGAGCGCGGGCGTTTTGCCGGGAGCGCCTGGCGCGGCTTGCTGCTCGGCTGCATCGGCCTCGCTGGTTGGTGCACCGGCAGCGCGTGGGTTGTCTTCGGCCTCCTGCGAACCTTGGGTGAGGTCGGGCAGCTTGTGCTTGAGCTCGTCAAGCTTGAACTTGACAAAGAGCTTGCTGCCGCGAAATGCCAGCTGCGACAGGCCCGGCTCGGTGAGGAGCGACAGGAGCAAATGCCCGCTGCGGATGCGCGACTGGTGCGATTCGAGCGACGCGATCAGCCACGCATGCTCGAGCAAGGTCGGCAAATGCGCACTGAACACCGGCGTGCGCGTATTGCCGGACTTCAAGCGCCCAATCTCGCGTTCGAGGTCAGCTTGCAGTGCGCTGGCGGGCACATCGAAACGGCGGCAGAGCAAAGCAAAGTCGCTCTGCGGTTGCTCCAGCAGCGCGAGGAACAGATGTTCGATCTCAACTTCATAGTTGCCGCGTGCCATCGTCAAGCTGGCGGCTCGTTCGGCAGCGAGGCGGGTGGTGTCGTTGAGCTTGCCGATCAGGGTCTTGAGGTTTGTGCTCATCAGGGAGTGGGGCAATGTGTTCGTTGGAAGAGTGTTGTGACGCGCGAGGTCAATCAATGAAGGGCGTGAATGTCGTATCCGGCATCGGCGCGATCGCGGGCAACGGGTTGGGTCACGAGATAGCTGTCCCACCCCAAGCACGCGCCGGCAGAGCCCGCTTCGAGCGTCGTGCCTTGAATATCGTCAGCTTGAAGCGCCAGGCGCAGCTCGTATTCGAGCGAAACGCCCGTCATCATCGAAAGCAAATCGCGCAGCGCCGGCGCCGCGGGGCCTCCGGGCAGAAAGCGGCGCAGTTTGGCACGTGGCATCGGCCCCAGCGTGAGCCGCATCCGCAGATCGCGCTGCCAGACGCGCTCCCCCATGACGGCATCGGCCCCAAGGGTGGCATTGGCAGCGCCGAGTGACGTGCCGCACTCAGGCGGCAAGTTGAACCAGCGGCCGACGAATTGCTCAATGTGTGCGGGCACGGCGAAGTAGGCCGACACCACTTGCTCGATCACTTTGGCCGAGATCGGACGCTGTTGAAGCAAGCCCGCGAAATGGGCGATGGTGTCATCGGCCACGCCGCCTTCACCGCCGCGCAGGCGGTCACGCAACGCGGCTTGACCAACGCCAGCCACGGCCAGCATTTGCGGCAAAAAGTGGGTCCGTTGGTTGCTCTCGTATTGAATCGGCAGGCGGTGCTTACGCCACGCCTCGAAGAACAGGCTGACGGCGCGATGCTGGAAGATGTCGAGAAAAGCTCGCGCGGCGTTGTCGCGGTGGTAGATCTCACGCTCGGCGAGCATCTCTGTGTAGTAGATCGGCAATGCGCCATTGGCGCCGAGCAAGCTCATGAACGCCGGAGTCATTTCGATGGCGTTGATGGGCGATCGATCGCCCGGCCCAGCGGCCGCGCGCCGGCGATTCGGCTGCGGGCCAACGAACTCGGCAGCGGCGTGCGAAGCATCTGACCTGGACGCGTCAGCCAAGGCAGAGGCGGATGCGCCCAACACCTTGAACTCTGCAATCTCGCTTGCTGGAAAACTCAGCGAGAGCGTGTTGCGAAAGCGCAGGCGCGGCGTCAACACAGGCGAGCCGACACGACCATCGCGCTTCGCGAACCAGCGGTTCAGCAGGCGCACGGCCTGGAAGAAACCAAAACGGTGGGGCTCGGCGAGAAGCCGAGCAATTACACCAACGGGCTGTCGCCGCTTCGGCGTGGACATTCGATGAGCACTTCCTGGGTGCGCGCGGAGATGAGCTTGAGTTGAGTGAAGCTGTTGGCGTGAACGTAGAGGCCAAAAAAGTGATCCATGACCTGCGCAAACAGGCGCAGGCCCGATCCCACGAATCCGGCCTCGTCGACCGTCAGCCTCACCTCAGTGCCGCGCACGAAGGTTGGAAAGGGGTTGCCCGGCAGCCAAGCGTGCGCGGGCGCGAAATTGATGGCATTGACGCCTTCGATCTGGCGACGGTTGGTCGCGCTGCGAGGCAGGTTGTAGAGCCGCAGCAACTCACGCAGCGCATCGATGCCGCCCGCAGAAAGCGACAGGTGATTCAGCGAAAGGTGCGAGATCAAACGCCACAGCGCACCGCGCCCTCGCTCGAAGCGATGCGCAAGCGTGGGCTTGCGGACCAGCCTGATCTCGCGTGCGACGCTTCCGCCCTCGAGAAACAGATCACCGCCGACGTTGCCAATCGACAGCAAGCTGGGCAAATCACGATTGGTCGCACGCACGTCGATCGACAGCGTGTCGGTTTGTGCTGCAGCGGGGTCGAAATGAATGTCGACAATGCCGATTTCAGTCTCGTAACCTGGGCTTGTTTCGGCAAGCGAATCATCACGATGCGAATACCAGTAGCGACCACCGGGCGCATCCGAACTGATCAACTCCTCGTGCTGTAGCGAATAGAACGGCTTGAATTCGACAATTGATTCGCCCTGCGAAGTCTGCTGCACTCGGTAGACGCGATCAACTGCGACGACCTCGTAGGCGAATGCGCGGCGACTGTCCGGCAACACGGGATAACGCTCACCAATGTGCGTGACGCGAATCGGGTCCGCTTTCTGCAGAAATTGATTGGAGACAGGCGTGCAGCCAAGCAACAGGTTGCGCTCAGTGACTGTCTCAAGCAGGCGGGCTTCATCGGAATCAGACCGAATGCCTTGCATCATCAAGTGCAAAGTCACGGTGCGGGCGGCAGTGTCACGCACCGCGGCCGGCAACGGCACATCGACAAAGTTGAACTTTTCGGGAAAAGCGAAGTACTCGGTGAGGAGCCGATAAGCATGGTGGGAGCGCGCATCGAAATCGATGAGCGCCTCATCCTGTGCAAAACCTACGGGCGCGGGAACCGCGTCGCCGCAAGCTTGCCAAGGGCCAACGGGAGTAGTCTGCGCCAGCATGCCGACAACGCGGCCGCACAAGGCCTCCCGCAAGGCGCCAACCTGCGAGCCCTCACCGTCGATATACAGGCGCAACGCCCGCGCGCCGACAGACGACCAAGTTGCTTGCGTCGAAACGAGCTCGAAGCGGAGCGAGAGAACCGACGTAGCGCCACGCGGCACAGGACTGCCATCCGGCGCGGCGATCGACCCGCGAAACCCGGCAGTCACCAGTCGCACTGGGAGCAAAGCGACGTCATACGCAGTCCGGAATCGGCAAGCCACACCTTGTACCGGCCGCGAGCTGAGCATCGTGCCACGCTCAATCGTTGCCGGCCCCGACATTTGGGCGACAGTCGCGCCGACGTCGAACCGGGCAATCGCGCACGATGGAAATGGGCGAAGGTAATGCGGATAGAGAACGTCGAGAAAGGTCTCGGTGAACAGCGGGAAGTCGTCGTCCAAGCGCTTATGCACGCGCGATGCAAGCAAGGCAAAGGATTCGATCAGACGCTCAACATGCGGGTCTTCGCCGACATCGCCGCTGAGCTGCAATCGCCCCGCAATTTTTGGGTATCGCTTAGCGAAATCACCCGCGTGAGTTCGAAGGAATGCGAGTTCGCGCTCGTAATGTGGCAGCAGTTCGTCCATGCGGCCTACGTTACTCGCCGGCCAATTTGCACGGCATAGTTTTGCGTCGTTGTTTGTAATACCGCATCAAAATTGACCGGCTCCTGCAATGGGTGCGCCACCAGTACAGCCTGGATGGAGAACCGCAATTTTTGGGTGGCAACATCACGCCGATCAAGGTCGACAACGACATTGCGCAATCGCGGCTCGTGATCTGTGATGGCTCGCGCAATCGACACACAGATACTCGCGCGATCCGTCGGACTCGACATAGACATCGCCGCAAAGTCATCGAGACCAAAGGCAACGATCGAGCCACGCACATTGGGGAATCGATCAAGCGCGTCGCGCGAAGAACCGTGGCGCGCATTCAGCAGCGACTCCACGTCACGCGCCACTGAATCTTTTAATTCATCCAGCGAGAACGCCGGCCGAATTGGCTCAGTGCGCGACTTCGGCGCCGCATCGATGAGGCGATCAAGCAATGAAGGGACGAAACGCTGCATGCGGGCGGTCCGGGCGTTAGAAATGAAATGGGGCGGCCACCATGTGCCGCCCCGCTCGAAAACACCTAGCCTAGGGCTTGGTCGAAACGCGTTATGCGAGTTCCGGTTTGTTGGTGGTCAAGCTCCACATCTTTTCCATCTTCTTGCCCTTAGAGCCGTCCATCTTGTGCTCTTCGTACAGCCAGCTCATGGCGGCAGGCTTCAACGTGAAGGTCTCGGCAGGCAAGCCATCCGCACCAAGCGTTGTGGTAACCGACGAGACAATCACGTTCTTCAGCTTGAGCGTGTAGTACTCGTGGCGCGACTGACTACCGTTCGCGTTGTTACCGCCGTAAGCGCGATAGAAATGAATCTCGACGTCCTTGACCAGCGTGCCGGTCGAACAAGCGATCATCAATGCGGGCGTTGCATAGTCGATGTCCTTGGTGAACACGAGGTCACCAAACTCGACGCGCTCAGAAGTGTGCCCGCCCGCGCTCGACGCAGTAGCCGACTTGGGCTGGTTGATCATGTGGCTGAAGGTTGTCACCTCCACAGTGCCGCCGTGCTTGGAATCACGGCTGTCGCCCTTGATTTCGCCGCTCTTAAAATCTACGTAGATATCTTTCATTTGTTTTTCTCCACTAGTTTAGTTACACGCTGCTAAGTAAAACGCACCGCGCTTAAGACTTCGCTGATTGCGGGAGTTCCGCAACCAAACGAAGTGAGACCGTCAGTTCGTCGAGCTGAAAATGCGGACGAACGAAGGCAGTCGCTCTGAAATGGCCTGGTCGACCAGGCACCTCTGAAACGTCAACGCGCGCTTCACGCAGGGGATACTTCGCCTTTATCTCCTGCGTGGCGTTATCGTCGGTGGTAACGTATTGGTAAATCCAATCGTTCAAATACATCTCAACGCTTCCCGGCGATGAAAAGCTGCCGATCTTGTCGCGCATCATTGACTTTAAATAGTGCGCAATTCGACACACCGCGAACATGTACTGCAGTTGCGCAGACAAAGAAGCGTTGGCGTTTGCTGCTTCGGTGTCGTACTTCTTCACCTTCTGCGTCGACTGTGCGCCAAAGAAAGCAGCGTAGTCAGTGTTCTTGCAGTGAACCAAGGGGATAAAGCCCAGATCACTCAGTTCCTTCTCGCGCCTGTCGGTGATCGCAATTTCAGTCGGACATTTCAACGCGATTTCGCCTTCGTCGGTCTTGAAGGTGTGCGTTGGCAGGTCTTCGACGAGTCCACCACCTTCGACACCGCGAATTGCGGCACACCAGCCGTAATTTTCGAACGCCGTGGTCAAGCGCGTCGCGAATGCATAAGCCGCATTGATCCAAAGGTATTTGGAATGGTCACTGCCGTCAACATCCTCGACGTAACTAAACCCTTCGACAGTCGAGCCATCTTTCGGATTAAAGGGGAGCCGCCCGAGAAAGCGAGGTACGGTCAATCCCACATACCGTGAATCCTCGGATTCGCGGAACGACTTCCACTTCGCATACTCGACGGTGTCAAAAACCTTCGACATGTCTCGCGGCTTACCGAGCTCCGTAAAGCCGTCGAGACCGAACATCTCGGGCGACGCAGCTGAAATGAACGGCGCGTGCGCGGCAGCAGCCACGTGGGCCATCTGCTCCACGAAGTACATGTCTTCGGGCTGACGCGAAATTTGGAAGTCGCCAATCAGCGTGCCAAATGGGGCCCCGCCGAATGTCCCGAACTCCTCCTCGTAAACCTTCTTAAATAGCGCGCTTTGGTCAAAGTCAATAGCGGTCTTGAAGTCTTTGATCAATTCCTGTTTGGTCGCGTTGAAGATTTGAATCTTCATCATCGAGCCGGTAGATGTCTGCTTGCAAAGGTACTGAAGGCCGGTCCAGGTCGACTCAACACTCTGAAAGTTCGGGTGGTGCATGACCGCGCTCAGCTGGCGCGAGATCATTTCGTCAATCTCGGCGATCCGAGCGTCGAGTGTTGCGCTGAGGTTATCCGACACGACGACCGTACCAGAAAGCACCTCGCGGACCAATTCCGAAATGATGTCCTTTGCTCTCAGATGCTCCGCATCGGAGCGTGCCACCTTGCTGTTTGCAACGATGCTGTCTAACAACGAAATTTCTGCAGCAACCGCCGCGTGCGGCTGCTGCAGGTTTGATTCTTGTGCCATGACAGGTTATTCCTCGTCTTTCCGCGATTCGGCACCGAGCGTCTTGAGCTTCTCGGTATTGGACAACACGTCACCGAGAATGTCTTCGAGCTTTTCGTTGCCAGCCATTTTGTTGCGGAGATCAGCGAGTTTGGTCCGCGCGTCCAGCAGCTTGCGCAGTGGCTCAACTTGTTGGACCACGGATTCCGGACGGAAGTCTTCAAACTTGTTGAAAGCCAAGTTGACGGCAAATTCACCGCCATCCGCATTCAATTCGTTCTTAACACGATAGTTGGCCTTCGGTGCCATGCCCTTCATGACTTCGTCGAAGTTGTCCAAATCGACGCTGACAAACTTACGGTCTTTAAGTTTAGGCAACGGCTTGTCGGAATCGCGATCGCCCGTGAAGTCAGCCAAAACCCCCGTTACAAAGGGAATCTCTTTTTGTTCGACCGAGTCGCCAATCTCAACGTCGTACGTCAGCTGCACTCGCGGCGGCCTCACTTTTTCGAGCCGTTTTTGTACGCTATCTTTCTTAGCCATGGATGTTCCCCGTATCGTGGTAGAGCAGGTCTTGCTGCAGTTCTGTTTGAACTATTTTTTCAATGTTTCGAAAGGATTTGCAGGCGGTGTTTCTCCGCTGGGGGGTCGGCTGCTCTTTGCCGGGGCCGATTTGGGCGGTGCCGGTGTGGGCGACGAGGCAGCAGCGGCGGCGGCCGTTGCAGCAGCGACCGGGCGCGCAGTCGGGGACCGTCGGCCTGACCCCGTAGTGGGTTTCGCGCCTGTTGCTGCGCCTGGCACCAGCACTGGTTCGCCGAGAACATCACGTAACACTTTCGCCAGATCCTCGGCTTCCGAACGTGCGCCACCGTTGAGCGTGCTTTGTTGCTGACGCAACATCGAAAGGGCCACAGCAGATACGCGCAGACCGCTCACAGCCAGAACGCTGGTTGCCACGCTGTCGCCCGGGTCACGCTGCAGCACTTCTTGCGACGCGAGAATTGCTTGGCCGTAGTTGTTCGCATCGAAGTAGTCTTCGGCGAGCTTGAGCCACGGTTCCTTGCTAGTCGGGTAGGTCTTTGCGGCAGTGCGGTAAATTTCACGCGAGCGCTCTTTGCCGCCACTAGCGTTCGCCTGCTTGGCCTCTAACATGTACTGTTCAAGTGGTTGAACCGCAGGCGCGGCTTTGGACGCTGCAGGTGGAGGAGTGACTGCACACCCCGAAACACAAACAACAACGGCAATCAACGCATTGAGACACCAACCGCTCTTAACCGGTTGCTGAGTTCTAATTTGAAAGTGATGCATCTGGGAGATAGGTGAGGCTGGAAGAGTCGGCGAAACTATAATCGACCATTCGATCACGATCGCCGTGGAATGAGCCCCCATTATGGGTGTGCAATCCGACCGAATGACAGGCGCCCTCGGTCAACAAGAGCCCAAATGTGGCCTATGCCTCACCTGGGAAGATCGATCAATCCACAGTGAACAGTTCCAACGCATGAAGCAGTCTAGAGAAGTTCTTCTCGCTCTCCTCAGTTGCATCTTGTTGATGGCGCTGACTGCCTGCGCGTCGAGTGGCTTCGTTGATAAAAGCTTGGAGTTGGTTGGCCTGAAAAAGCCCGACCTGCCGGCAATCGCCCCAGAATCGGCGGACGGTGTTTCAGGCGACTTGACCACGCTCAACGGTCAAATGCCATCACTGGCGTCTCAGCGCCAGATTGGATTGCGTATCCATGCGGGTCAGGTGTTGAACACTGAGCCAGGCGGTCGCTCTTTGGCTCTGGTCGTGCGCATCTACAAGCTTCGAGGCAGTACGCAGTTCAGCCAGACGACGTACCCCATGCTTGCGGCCAGTACCGCGGAAAAGCCCATCCAGAGCGAGGAAGTGATCTCGTCGAAAGAGATCGTGCTTGTGCCGGGGCAGCGCTACGAAGTCATTGAGAGCATGCCTCGAGACGCGACTCACCTCGCAGTCGTCGCACTCTTCCGATCACCGGACACTCAACGATGGCGCTTCGTCTTCGACACGCGCGGTGCGGCTAAAACGGGCATCACTTTGGGCGCGCACGGCTGCGCACTGAGCGTGGCGGTGGGCGATCCGGTCGGAGTTGCACCAGAGGCGCTCCGTGTCGGCGGAGTGCAGTGCGGTTGATCCCGCACAATCACGGGCTTCGGGTCGAACTGATCACATATTCGGGATCGCAGGTGCTGAAGTCTGACGCGCCTGAGCGGTAAGCTCCGCGCCGACCTTTCCAACCTTCGCAGCAGCAAACAGAGGCGCCGCTTGATTCAATCGTCAAAGCCCCTGTGGGGCGAGGGCCTGTTTCTCAGGCCTCAACACTTCCAGCGTCAGGACGCCTACCACGAGTGGCGGTTGACAGAGGTGTCGGCCACTCTGCATCCCTATGCCTGGGGCGTACGCCATTGCAAGGTGGATGTTGATGCGCTCGCGACTGGCGTTTTGCGCTTTGGCGAACTTAAGCTGATCTTTCCCGACGGCGAGTTGTACGCTGCACCGCAAGAAGACGACCTCCCAGCACCCGTCTCGCTGGCGCAAATATCTGCAGGCACGTCGGAGATCGTGTTCCACGCCACCATAGCGCCGATGCGCGCCAATGGCAGCAACTTCACGAGCAACGCAGCGGAAACCGACTCGTCGATGCGCTTCGCGCAGCAGAACGTTCCCGCACCGGATTGGTTCACCGGGGCAGCGCAGAGCGAGCTTGCGGTGTTGCGCCGGTCGGTACGCGTACTCGCACATACGGAGCCACGCGATCACTTGGTGAGCGTACCGGTGTGTCGCTTGCGCCGATCAGCGACTGGGGCATTCGAGTTGGACACTCGATTTATCCCACCCAGCACTTCGATTGCTGCTGCACCGGCTCTCCAAGGCATGTTGCGCAACGTTCTCGACATCCTTCACGCCAAGGTCGATGCGCTCTACGGAGTGCACCGCGAGCCTTCGCGTCATGTGATCGAGTTCCGCTCTGGCGATATCGCCTCATTCTGGTTGCTGCACACGGCGAGCTCAGCGTTTGCAGGTCTGTCCCACTACTTGCGCCACCCTGCCCTCCATCCAGAGCGTCTGTATGAAAGGCTGCTCGAGCTCGCCGGCGCACTGATGACGTTTTCGCGTTCTGTGCAGCTCTCAGATCTGCCACCGTATGAACACATGGCGCCCGGGCAGTGCTTCGGCCGACTCGACCAAATCATTCGCGAATTGCTTGAGACTGTGATCTCGACCAAGTACTTCTCGATCGCGATGGAGGAGGTCAAGCCATCGTTCCATCACGGCCGACTCGACTCAGAACTCATCACCGCGTCGACCACGTTCTATGTTGGCGTGAAGGCGGCGTTGCCACCAAGCGAAATCGTCGAGATCGTGCCGTTGCGGTTCAAAGTTGGCGCACCAGACGACGTTGAAAAACTCGTTTTGTCAGCCATGAGCGGCGTTCGCCTAAGCCATGCACCACAAGTTCCAGCGGCGATACCCGTGCGTCCTGGCGCGTACTATTTCGCGGTTGAGCCGCGTGGGCCGCTTTACGAACGCATGCTCGCTGCCAAGACCGTGACGATCTACACCCCCTCGGGCATCACCGATCTTGAGTTCGAGCTGTTTGCACTGAATCCTTGACTGCGAAATCCGCAGAATCTGTCCTGACCTGAACATGGCCGACTCCCAAGCACCTTCTCTATTTGCCAATTCGGTACCGCCATCACGCGCAACGAACAGTGGCGCGAATCCATCTGGCGGCTCAGTCGTTGCGCCACATGAGGCGCGCGGCTTGCTGGATTTGCTTTATGACGGCTTCTACATGGTCTTCTTGTTGCGCAATCGCTATGCACCCAGCGACGCGGATGCCTTCCGAGATCGCATCAAGCATTTCCTTGCCAACTTCGAACGCGGCAGCCGCCGTCTCCAATCCAGCGCGGAAGACGTCCACCTCGCCAAGTTCGCGTATTGCGCCTTGATCGACGAAGTTGTCTTGATGAGCAAGTTGCGGCTTCGCGATGTTTGGGAGCGCAGGCCGATGCAGCTCGAACTATTCGGCGAGCAGCTCGCTGGCGAGCGGTTCTTTGAGCACCTTGAAGCCCTGCGTCAAAAGGGCGCCGCAAAACTCCAGGTGCTCGAGGTCTTCCACATGTGCCTACTGCTGGGCTTTCAGGGACGTTACGTGCTCGAAGGCAGCGAGAAGTTGAACTACCTGACAAGCCGCCTTGGCGACGAAATTGCCCAACTTCGTGGCAGGCGCGCTGGATTCGCTCCGCATTGGGCTGCGCCCGACCGCATTGCGCACGCACTCAAGCGCGAAGTGCCTCTGTGGGTCATTGGTTCGGTATTCGGACTTTTGGCACTGCTCGCCTTCACCGGCCTGCGCTGGACGCTTTCGCGCCAAACCCAGGCCGACCTCGGCGCCTACTCTCAACTTGTCAAACTCGCGCCCCAGCCGGCCAACGTGACGATCACATTGCCTTGATGTCACTGAGGTTGACGATCGCGGTAGCGATGCCGGCCCCCTCCCCGCAGCCATCGGCAAGCACCTTTGATGCGCACGCGTGACGCAGCGCGTGCGGCGCGAGGTGCGCGGCCTTAACCTGCAGCTCGCGCAGCCTGCCGTTAGTAGAGTCGAGAGCTGGCGCGGTAGAGATACATCCCCCGTTTCCAGCCCCCGCTCATCGAACCGGACGTGCGGATTTCCCGCATCCGGCTCTCCGACTTGATTCATTGCAACGCTGTCGGTGGTGCGCCTCATCTTGCTCCGCCCATTTCATACACCCCCAGATCAGTAAAGATCTTCGTGTGGCTGAACGGACGGGTGCCCCGCGAGGACACTTTGTGACGCCTTTGCAAGAAGTTCCTGACTGTCGTTCGCACATGGGCATTCACGGCTCGATAGCTCTTGCGCTTGCTGCCGTAGTGGAAGTAGCCCTCCCACCCCTTCAACATGCGATTGAGTTTGTCGCGCACTTCTCCCCATGGCCCCGACTGGGGTCGCAGTGATTCGCTGACCTTGGCTTTGAGCCGCTTGACGCTTTTGCTTGACGCACTCGCGCCAAGGTAGGGCTTGCCGCCGCGTTGGACGTAGTGCAGTCCAAAGCTGTAGCCCAGGAAGTCAAATCGCTCCTCTCTCGCGTTTCTCACGCAAGTCTTGGTCTCGTTGATTTCCAGCCTCAGCTTCGTCATCACTTGCTTTGTCCACGCCAGCGCTTCGTTGGCCTTGCCTCGGCTCAGGATGACAAAGTCATCCGCATAGTTCACGAGTCGCGCCGCAAACCTCTGCCCACCCGCGCTTTGCTTCCAGTGCCGCAGATACCGATTCATGTAGCGATTGGCAAGCAGCGGGCTAATGACCCCGCCTTGCGGCGTGCCCATCGGGTTCGCCTTGCCCCCACTCATGCTCGGCCCGTGCGGCCCGTCGCTTTGCACCGGCGCTTGCAGCCAGCTTTTGAGCAAGCTCAGCACCGCCCTGTCCACAATGCGCAGTGCGATGGAACGCATCAGGTCAACGTGCGGGATTCTGTCGAAGAACTTCGACAAGTCCGCATCAACCACTTGCGTATATCCCTCGATCAGCGCCCCGTGCACCGCCTTCACGGCATCTATGGCGCTGCGTTTGGGCCGGTAGCCGTAGGCGCAGTCTTCCATGTCAGCCTCAAACACCGGCTCCAGCACCAGCTTTGCAGCGGTCTGGACAACCCGGTCTTTGATCGTCGGCAGCCCCAAGGGTCGCTGCCCGCCACCGGGCTTGGGGATCATCACCCTGCGCACCGCTTGGGGTCGGTATCGCTTGGTCTTCACCTCTTCTTGCAGGCCACTCAACCAGCCCTCCACACCCTGCGCTTCGATCTGCCCAAACGTCACCCCGTCCACCCCCGGTGCGCCACGGTT
>JAYWGR010000156.1:0-5078 GCA_043778145.1 Rhizobacter sp. | reverse complement strand
CAACGGCAAACCAGTTCGATTGAGCGCTTCAACGCTCCATCTTCTTTGGACAGATTCAAGTTGCGCCGCAGATCGCGTTGTGCAGAGCTTCCCTAGGGCATTCGTCAACTTTTCTTCTTGTTCTTTCGCCGTCTTAAAACCTCCGGTGCTTCGGTTGTTTCCGAAGGCGGAATGATCAATCCATTTTTCCAATGCATCGGGCGTCACGATCCATACGATGATCTGAATACCGAAAGTCCCGACTGTGATCCAACTGCCTGCGGCCATGCCAAGAATTCGAAAACCGATGAAGGCGGCTGCGCGCGCCCCTACCGTAGTTGCAACTGTTTTCTCCGTTACTGCAACAACTGCCCTGCCGGTCAATCGCCCGATAGCGCCGGCCGCATAGCTATACGAGACTGCAAGCGTGAGAGCACCTGTTGAGATGCCAGCCAGCGCTTTGAGCAAAAGGAGGTTCTGCAAGACCGTATACCCCAGCTCTTTCGCCTTCCCCGCATCCACCAAATCAAGCCAAGCCCCCATCAACGAAGCCCCGCCACTGAGCACCCCGCCCCAGCCCTTGAGGCCCTGATACGTCCAGCTCTCGGCTCCGAGGCTGGGCAGGTTCTTCGCCGTGACCGCGGCCACGTCGAGCAGCGCACTCGCGATCGACATGCCCGAGGCGAGCAGGCTGAAGTAGCTCTTTTTATCGCCCTTCGTGTGGCACTCGGCCGCGAGCTTGGCGAAGTTCACGCTCTCGATCAGCATCACCACCACGGCCAGTCGGGCGTCCTTGGCGGCGCGCATGCCGGCGCCGCCTGCATCCTCGGCTCGGAAGTTCTTCCACGCCGTTTTGAGCTCTTCGACCTGTTGGGCTTTCGCGGTCGTGCTGGCCGGCAGTGTCATGAATGCTTTGCTGGCTTGCAGCCGGCGCAGCAGTTGCTCGCGCTCGATGCCGTCGACTGCGGCTTGCTTCAAGATCAGGTCTTCGGAGTCCTTGGCGCTCACGAAGGCGCGCAGGCTGAAGATGTGTTGGATGATCTTCTCGCTCGCGTAGTCGCCGAGCTTGTCGATGCGGAAGGCTTTGAAGATGCGGTCGCCTGCGGTGATGGCGAGCTGGTCGGCGCCGAAGGTGCGTGCAGTTCTCAGGGGCACACCGAACGCTTTGGCGCCGTCGCTGGCTTTGGCATTGCCGTCGAAGACGCCTTGCGCTTTCTTGTAGGTGTCGGCCAGCGCCTTGGCGCTTTTCGCGGTGTAGCCCGCCCAGGTCAACGTCGCGGCCAAGGTTTGTTGGTCGCGGTGGGCTCGGGCCTCGGCGAGCACTTGGTCGAGCTCTTTGCGCGCATCTTGCTGGTTGAGTGCGATCACGCGCCACAGCAGGTTGCTCTCGATGGTGGCCTTGCATTCGTTCACCCAGGCGTCGATCTTGGCGGTGCCGGCCTTGCAGGAGCCGAGGCCGAAGAGGGCTTCGCCGACGACTTCGTCGAACAAGATGCCGTCGTCGATGGTCTGGCCGTCAAAGTCGCCGAGCGTGTCGAGAAAGAGCTTGGCCTCTAACCACTGGATGAGCGCCGGGGTGCGCTGATCGATCAGCTCGCCGGCTCGTTTGTTGAAGGCGTAGTGGTTTTCGCGAAACTTGTCGGCCGTTTTGGCGATGCGGGCTTGGTACGGCGGCCACGCACCAGCTTCGACGCGGTCAATGTTGTCTTGGGCGGCGTCGCTGCGCTTTTGAAGGAATCGTTCTGCGTCGGCTTGGACGACTTTGATTTCTTGAGTACGCCGGGGCTCGGGGTAGCTGTTGGCGGCGTGGAGTCGGCCTTCGAAGCCGATTTGCCGCAGGCCGCGTTGGGCCCAGCTTTGGACGATGTCGCAGAGCTGGAGTTGCTGGCTGCGCTGGGGCTCGGGCAGCTTGGTGGCGTCGGCGCGGCGTAGGGCCATCTCTTTCGCGTCGTACTGGTTGGCGGTGTGGGCAAGTTGCTCGTCTTGCATTTGCTTTTGCTGCAGGCCGGCGCGGGTGGACATCGCGGCTTTGAGCCCGTCGTAGTCGTTGAGGGCGCTGATTTGCAGCTCGCGTTCGTCGCCGTATTTTTTGATCCAACCTGCAGCGTCGTTGCGGTAGCCGTTGAGTTCGTGGGCGATGCCGACGGCGTCCCAGAGGGCCAGGACGTGGGGGCAGTTGGGTGGGATGTCGGCTGAGGCATTGGGCGGCTGGCCGCGCTGGGTCATGTGGTCGACAATGGCTTGGGCCTCGCCACCGCGCAGGTGCCACGGGTAGCGCGTGATCATGCGCGCGGGCAGCGTGGGGTCTGGCAAGGTGCCGTCTTCCTTGCTGAGTTCGGGCACACGACCTCCGTGCGGCAGAACGGCCGCTTGGAAACCAGGGGCATATTCAAGCACGCCTTCGAGCACACCCCGTGTGGCAATGGCGCCGTGGCCGTGTTTGGCGCCTCCCGCCAGTGCCGCAGGGTTGATCGTCTGCATGCGCTTGTTGCGCAGTGAAGCATCGCTTCCGTAGGCGGCGAGGGTGGCGTCGCTCCATTTGTGGTGGCTGAATGCAATCCAGGCCGTGCCGCATTTTTTGGGTTGCTCGATGACGATGTATTGGACGTTCGCATTGCTGTGCCCGGTGCGGGAGCACTGGAAATTTGGAGTGCCTTGAGGAGCGGCCGCCTGCGGTGTCCACTGCAACTTCATGCAGCCATCGTGGCCAACGGCGTAGCACTCCCACTGATTGGAGCCGCGCCTGTTCTTGTCATAGAAGATGTAGACATAGCCCTCTCGCAATGTGCGAAGTGCGTAGTTGAACTCGCTGCCGAGAGCCACGCTCGTGACTCGGTCCCCGCCCGCCCAAGAAGGCAGAGCGGGCTTCACGTTTTTCGGCACGGCGGTGTAGCGCACCGGCATGATGGGCAGGCCACTGGCGTTGCATTGGTCGCACAGGGCGGTGGTCGATGCCATCGGGATGGTTCCGTTGTTGAGGTTGGTGGGTGAGCAGGCTGATGACCGAGTCAATCTGACCCGGACTCATGAACATGAAGTGCGATGCGCGCCCAATCGCGCTCGTCGAGTGAGTCGACGAGGCCGGTGAACAGGTCATCGGCTTGACGCTTCGCAATCCGCTCAGACACGAGCGGATGGGCATCGAAGCGGGGATTTATGGCGATGGCACGCCAAGCAAACGCTGCCAAATCGTGCGCCTCGGCGAATCCCAGCGTGCTTGCGCGCAGGACGGCCGCCATGCCGGCATGGCGCGCAGCCTCCAGCGACGCGCGGCTGGGCTTAGTCAGCCCGAGTTGCAGAAGAGCTTGATTCAGTGGGCCGATGGCGTCGAGTTGCTGCCACTGGCGATCGGTGAGCGCCAGCCCGCGGTTGCTCGGCGTGGCGGGCGCGGCTGCGGCAGTCGGCGCAGGCGAGCCAAGTGCGCTGAGGGCGTAGCGATTGCCTTGCGGATCGAGAACATGACATGCCGAAGCAGCGCCCAATAACGTTCTCTGCTGCATTGAAGACATGATTGGCCACATCGCCCAAAGCACGGCCGGGTCAGTCCAGCGAAGCAATGTTGGCCGCCCGTCTCGGCGCCGCTGCAGCATCTGACGCGACATGTGACTCGCGAGCGCGGCACCTGAAGCCTCACTCTGCAACCAGCCGCCAATGCGCCGACCGGCGCCGTGCATCAGCGCATCAGGCTCGCATTCGGCCAGCGCCTCATCGATGCTCAACCGCAGCGCAGCGCTGCCAGCGGCTTGTTCGCTGTCGAGCCGCGCGAGCATCGGCATGACGCTGCCGTCAATGCTTGCGTGCGGGCTTGCAACGCGGACGATCTCGCCACCAGCTTCGGCCAAAGCCTGAGCGAGGGGCTCACCATCATCGAGGGGGCGAATGCTTTGATCGATGAGCAGCCAGCAACGCGAGTCGCCAGACGCCGCGAGCGCACGGTGCAGCAAATCGCTTTGCACATCCCCAGTCAAGGCGGGCGATGCGAACTCGGCGCCCATCAGCCCAGATCAACCGTGGCGGACTGTGTCGCTGCAGCCTGCTGCGCGCTTGGCACACAGCCCTTGACTTCTGCCGCCTTCAGTTCCAGCGACTGACTCGCGCTCCCTGGCCCGGTGAGATTCTTCATCCCCGCCCGGAACTCAATCATCCCCGGCGCTTTGAGCGTGATGCTGCCGGATTGGATGTCGAGTGCCGCCCCGGCGGCGGTGAGCAGGATGTGGTTCGGCGCGGTGATCAGCACCATGCCGTTGGTGCTCGCCACGCTGATGGCTTTGTCGGCGGTGAGCTTGACGGCATCCGTCTGCGCTTCGACGCGGACGTTGCCGCTGGCGGCGTGGAAGCGGATGCCGGTTTCCTGGTTGGGCTTGGCGGGGATGCTGGCTTGGCCGTAGGTGTAGAAGCTGAGGCTGTTTTTGATGGCCAGCGCGTAGTTTCCTTGCACCGCTTGCTGCAGGTCTTGGCCTGCGACCCAGGTCAGGGTGTGGCCGGCGGCGACGATGGCAGTGGCGGGCGTGAAGGCGCCGATGCCGCCGGGGGCGGCGAGGACGAGGTCGGGCCGCATCCAGGCGGTGACGTGGCTGCCTGCACCGCCGCCGGTGCCGCCCTCGCCTGCCTCGCTCGCGCTGCGGGTGTCGGTGGCTTGGAGGTTGTCGGCGGCGGCGTGCATCGCTTGCTCGTTGACGAGCTGCTTGGCCTTGTCTTGCGGCGTGGCGCCGATCACGTTGGGCTCGTCTGGGCCTTGGGCCTGGTGCTGCTGGGCGCTCTCGGCGAGGACGTGGAGGAGCTGCTGGCTTTGGTCGATCTGCGCGCAGGGCTCGCGGCTGTCGAGGCTTGGGCTGGCACTTTGGCTGCTGGGCTTGCCGTGGGCGCTGAGCAGCAGGCCAGCGCCTGCGCGGAGTGCGCCCCAGGCGGCGGTGCTGAGGTCGAGGCCGTGGCCGCGGGGGGCGAGGCGCTGGTTGTCGGCTTGCTGCAGCAGGTGGCCGAGTTGGAGTCTGGTTTGCGCACTGGTGCTGGCGAGCTCGATGCGGCCGGCGCCGGCGCTGTCGTCGAAGACGAGTTGGTTGTGGCCGCCGCTGCCGCTTTGGCTGGCGCTGAGTTCTTGG
>JAYWGR010000155.1:0-15807 GCA_043778145.1 Rhizobacter sp. | reverse complement strand
CCACTATGTTGTCCCTACGCAAATCATCCGACCGAGGCTATGCCGACCATGGCTGGCTTAAATCGTTTCACAGTTTCTCGTTCGCCGGTTACTACGACCCCAAACACATGGGCTGGGGCAACTTGAAGGTGATCAACGAAGACCGCATTGCGCCGGGTACCGGCTTTGGCACCCATGGCCACCGCGACATGGAAATCATCAGCTACGTGCTGAGTGGCGAACTCGCCCACCAAGACAGCATGGGCAACGGCACGCCTGGTGCGGCCGAGACCGGCGTGATCCGCCCTGGCGACGTGCAACGCATGAGCGCTGGCCGCGGCGTGCGGCACAGCGAGTTCAACCATGCGCCGAAGGACACGACCCACTTCTTGCAGATCTGGATCGAGCCCAGCGAGCGCGGCATCGATGCGAGCTACGAACAGAAGCATTTCGATGCGGCCTCCAAGCAAGGCCAACTGCGCCTGATTGCATCGCCAGATGGCCGCGATGGCTCGGTGACCATTCATGCCGATGCGCAGCTCTACAGCGGCTTGCTGAGCGCCAGCGATGCTCTGAAGTTCGAGCTCGATCCAGCACGGCGCGCCTATGTGCACTGCGTTCGCGGTAGCGTCGAGGTCAACGGCGTGCCGCTTTCGGCCGGCGATGCCTTGAAGATCGAACGCGAGCCGAATGTTCGGCTGGAACACGCGAGCCAGGCTGAGGTGCTTCTTTTTGATCTGGCTTGAAGTTCGATCTGGCCTGAAAGCTCGTCACCATCTCTCGACCCACCTCCCTCCACTGAAAGAGACCCAGTCATGACCAAAGTAGCAATCGTTTTCCACAGCGGCTACGGCCACACCAAACGCATGGCCGAGGCCGTTGCGGCCGGCGCGCAAGGCGAGCTCATCACCGTCGACGCTGAAGGCAACATCACCGATGCCGACTGGGCCACGCTTGGCGCGGCCGACGCCATCATCTTCGGCTCGCCGACCTACATGGGCAGCGTCTCATGGCAGTTCAAGAAGTTCGCCGATGCCTCCAGCAAGCCCTGGTTCACCCAGGCCTGGAAGAACAAAATCGCCGCCGGCTTCACCAACTCCGCCACGATGAATGGCGACAAGCTCTCGACCCTGCACTACCTGTTCACGCTCTCGCAGCAGCACAGCATGATCTGGGTCGGCACCGGCCTGATGCCCAGCAACGCCAAGGCCGCAGGCCGCAACGACATCAACTACGTCGGCTCGTTCTCGGGCGCGATGGCGCAAAGCCCATCGGATTCCAGCCCCGATGAAATGCTGCCAGGTGACCTGGAAACGGCCAAGCTCTTCGGCGCGCGAATTGCCGAGGTCGCCGGCAAGTTCAGCAAGTGAGCAACATGCCCGGTGAGCGCTTGCTCGTCATCGCCGGCAGTGCGCGTGCGGGGTCGTTCAATCGCCGGCTTGCAGCGGTCGCAGCGGGCGCTGCACGTGGGGCCGGTGCGGATGTCACTGAGCTGGATCTCGGCGCGCTCGACCTGCCTGTCTACCTCGCAGACATCGAAGCCGCGGGCATGCCCGCCGGCGCAATCGAGCTGCGCCTCCAATTGGCACAGCACGACGCCTTGCTCATCGCCGCGCCCGAGTACAACGGCTTTCCCACGCCGCTTTTGATCAATGCGCTCGACTGGGCCTCGCGCGTGCCCGCGGTCGACGCTCTGCCCGCCGGCACCGCGGCGATCAAGAGCTTGGTGGCGGGGCTTGTCAGCGCGTCGCCCGGCGCGCTTGGCGGCCTGCGCGGCTTGATGAACTTGCGGCACTTTCTCGGCGTGGGCCTCGGCATGTTGGTCGTGCCTGATCAATTTGCGTTGGGATCGGCAGGCACCGCCTTCGATGCCAAAGGCGGCTTGAACGACACGCGCCACGGCGAATCGGTCAAGCGCGTGGTTGATTCGTTGCTGCGCACCAGCCGCGCGTTGAAAGCTGGTTAGCACCAGCGCCGCAAGCCTCGGCGGCTACAGTGCGGCCATGGAAACCGCACTCAAACTGCTCTCGCTCTTGCCCTGGACCGATTGGGCGGGGCTGGCGTTTTTCCTCGGCGGCTGGGCCGGTTACTCCCACTTTGCCCGGGGCCGCGGGCGCGGGCGATCGGTGCTCGGCGCCACCAACCGAGTGCGGCGGCAGTGGATGCTGCAGACCACCTTCCGCGAAGTTCGCGTGATCGATGGCATCGTGATCCAGAACCTATCGACCAGCCCATCGTTCTTCGCGTCGACCACCATCCTCATCATCGGCGGCTTGCTGGCCGTGCTGGGCACCAACGAGAAAGCCACCGAGCTCGTGCGCGACTTGCCCTTCGCTGCGCGCACAACCACTTTGGTCTTCGAGATGAAGATCTTGTTGCTACTCGCGATCTATGTGCACACGTTCTTCCGCTTCACTTGGTCGATGCGGCAATACACCTTCGGCGCGCTGCTGATCGCAGCCGCGCCTGAGGCGTCCAAGTTCCTGGAAGAAGGCCTGTCGCGAGAGGCTTTTGCCGACAAAGCCGGCCGCGTCGTCGGCTTGGCTGCCGAGACCTTCAACGACGGGCTGCGCGGCTACTACTTTTCTTTCGCCGCAGTCGGCTGGTTCTTCTCGCCGCTCATCTTTGCCATCGCCACTGCCGGCGTGATCTACGTGCTCTACCAGCGCGAGTTCCGCTCAGAAGTGCTGGATGTGCTGACCTCGTAGTGCTTTAGCCCGCGTCTCGGGCGAGGCGCAAGCCGCTGAATTGCCACTGCGCTTCAGGCGGAAAGAAGTTGCGATAACTGGCCCGCGCATGCCCGGCTGGCGTGGCGCAAGAGCCGCCGCGCAGCACGAACTGGTTGCACATGAATTTGCCGTTGTATTCGCCCACTGCGCCCGGCAGCGGCCGGTAGCCGGGGTAGGGGTTGTAGTTCGACTGCGTCCATTCCCAGACGTCGCCAAACATCTGCACCGGCGCCTCGCCAATCGGCTCGGTGTGCGGCATCGGATGGAAGGCGCCACGATCGGCAAAGTTACCGCGCGGGGCAGCGGCGCCGGGCTGCTGCCGAGCGGCATGTTCCCACTCCACTTCGGTCGGCAGTCGCGCACCGGCCCAACGCGCAAATGCCTCGGCCTCGAAGAAGCTCAAGTGGCACACCGGCGTGCGCGAATCGATTTCGACTGCGCCTTGCAGCGTGTGGTTGAGCCAAACGCCATCCTGCGATCGCCAGTAGAGCGGCGCCTGGCGCTGCCCACTGCGAACCCACTCCCAGCCCATCGAGAGCCAGAGTTCGGGGCGCTGGTAGCCGCCGTCTTCGATGAAGGCCAGGTAGTCGCCATAGCTCACCGGCCGCGAGGCGAGCTCGAATGGCGCGGTGTAGGCGCCGTGGCGCGGTGTTTCGTTGTCGAAGCAAAACGCGCCATCAAGCCATGGGTCGTGGCCATGCTCGATCAAGCCGCCTTCGAACGAGAACCAGTGCAGCGCCTGATCTTGCACCGCCGTCATCGGCCAGCGCTTGGCGTAGGGCGCGTGGCCGGGGCTGAAACTGAGCGCGTGTTTGATGTCGGTCAGCAGAAGCTCTTGGTGCTGCTGCTCGTGCTGCAGGCCAAGCTCGACCAGCGCCGCAAGCGTGGCGTCATCTGCGTGCGCGCGCAGCGCGGCTTGCACGCGCTCATCCACCTGCGCCCGATAGCGCCTGACCATCTCCAGCGACGGGTGGCTCATCAGCCCTCGCTGCGCGCGCGGGAACTGCTCGCCCACGCCTTGGTAATAGCTGTTGAAGAGCACGCGAAAGGCGTCATCGAACGGCCTGAAGTTCGGCTCGTAGCGCTCCAAGATGAAGGTCTCGAAGAACCAAGTGACGTGCGCGAGGTGCCATTTCGTGGGGCTGGCATCGGGCATCGATTGCAGCTGGCAGTCTTCAGCCGTCAGCTTGGCGGCCAAGTCCAGCGAGCGTTGCCGAACTGCGGCGAAGCTGGCGGCCAGCTCGGGGCTGGGAGCCGCCGCCGGGAGTGAGCGTGAAAGCGAAGTCATGGCGGGCCTTTGTCCGTGGGTGCGGTCCGTGGGTTGGGCAGGAACGCAAGCTCGGGAACTTACGCCTCGCGGGTGGATGCCAGTGTGTCATTTAACGTCTCACGCGCATCGAAGACGAAACAATCACCCTTGAAGTGCTTCGCGCCCGCTTGCTCGAAGTAGCGCAGGATGCCGCCGTCGAGTTGGAGCACGTTGTCAATTCCAGCCTCGGCCATGGCGAGCGCCGCCTTCTCGCAGCGGATGCCGCCAGTGCAATAGGTGACGACGGTGTGGCCCTCAAGCTCGCTGCGATGCGCCTCGAGCGCGGCGGGAAAGTCGCTGAAGCGCGCGATGCGCCAGTCGATCGCGCCCTCAAAGCTGCCCGCGTCGACTTCGAATCCGTTGCGCGTGTCGAGCATCAGCACCGGGCGGCCGGCGTCGTCTGCGCCCTGGTCGAGCCAGCGCGCGAGCGTTTTCGCGTCAACTGCCGGCGCGCGCCCCGCTTGCGGGCGAATCTGCGGCTGGTTCATGCGGATGATCTCGTGTTTGACCTTCACGACGAGGCGCTTGAACGGCACAGCTTCGCTGATGCTGGTTTTGATGTCGAGCGCTGCAAACCGGGCGTCGGCCTGCAGTTCGGTGAGCCAGGTGTTGACGCTGCCTGGCGCGCCGGCAATGTTGAGGTTGATGCCCTCGGCAGCGAGCAGCACCGTGCCGTAGAGGCTGAGCGCTTGCGCTCGGGCGAACAAGCGCTCGCGCAACTCGGCAGCGTCAGGCAGTTCGACGAAGCGGTAGGTGGCGGCGTTGAGCGTGGGTTGGGTCATCGATCGGTTCTCAAAAAAGCGGCTCCCTACAATCCTGCGATGGCATTTGTTCACCTGCGCAATCACACCGAATTCTCCGTCGTCGACGGCACCTTGCGGATCAGCGATGTGGCCGCGGCTGCGGCCTCTGACGGTCAAGCGGCACTCGCGATCACCGATCTCTCGAACCTCTTTGGGGCGATCAAGTTCTACAGCGCCGCGCGCAAGGCGGGCGTCAAGCCGTTGATCGGCGCAGACCTCTGGATCGAGCCCGAGGGCAGCGACAAAGCGCCGAGCCGCTTGCTGGTGCTCGCTCAAAGCCGGCAGGGCTACCTCAATTTGTGCGAGCTCTTGTCGCGCGCTTGGCTCGAGAACGCGCAGCGCACGCAGGCCTGGATCAAGTGGGATTGGCTGGCGAGCCTCGGCAATGGGTTGATTGCGCTCTCGGGCGCCGAG
Organism: Rhizobacter sp.; assembly: GCA_043778145.1. GTDB lineage: Bacteria > Pseudomonadota > Gammaproteobacteria > Burkholderiales > Burkholderiaceae_C > LMDS01. The sequence goes on along the minus strand of JAYWGR010000155.1, from coordinate 10,573 downwards.
CAAGGCGCCATCGGCATGGCGCTCATTGCTGGCGACAACGCGCGCGCCACTGGGCTTGCCGAGCGCATGGCCGCGCTCTTTCCGCAGCGCTTCTACATCGAGCTGCAGCGCGCCGGCTTGCCCGGCAACGAAACGCATGTGCGGCTCGCCGCGAAGCTGGCCGCGGCCTGCGGGCTGCCGGTGGTGGCCACGCATCCGGTGCAGTTTCTTGAGCCAGATGACTTCGAGGCGCACGAGGCGCGGGTTTGCGTGTCAGAGGGCGAGACGCTGACCAATCCAAAGCGCATCAAGCGCTTCAGCCGCGAGCAGTATTTCAAGACGCAAGCGCAGATGAGCGCGCTGTTCGCTGATCTGCCGAGCGCCGTGGCCAACACGGTGGAAATTGCGAAGCGCTGCAACCTGAGCCTGGTGCTGGGCAAGCCGCAGTTGCCGGACTTTCCAACGCCCCTGGTGGACGGCCAGCCGATGCCGATGGCGGAGTACTTTCGGGTCGCCTCACACAAGGGATTGGAGGCGCGCTTGGCCCATCTCTACCCGAAGGAGGCTGATCGCGAGGCGCAGCGTGCAAGGTACGTCACGCGCCTCGACTTCGAGATCGAGACGATCCTGAAGATGGGCTTCCCGGGCTACTTTCTGATCGTGGCCGACTTCATCAACTGGGCGCAAAGCCACGGCTGCCCTGTCGGCCCGGGGCGGGGGTCGGGCGCGGGTTCGCTGGTCGCTTATGCGCTCAACATCACCGGCCTGGACCCGCTGCATTACAAGCTGCTGTTCGAGCGCTTCCTGAACCCGGAGCGGGTGTCGATGCCCGACTTCGACATCGACTTCTGCCAAGCCAATCGCGAGCGCGTGATCGACTACGTGAAGCAGAAGTACGGCCGAGATGCGGTGAGCCAGATCGCCACCTTCGGCACGATGGCGGCCAAAGCGGCGCTGCGCGACGTGGGCCGCGTGCTTGGCATGGGCTACGGCCATGTTGACTCGATTGCCAAGCTGATCCCGGCGCCGCCGGGCAAGCAGGTGACGCTCGCCAAAGTGCCCGAGCGGCCTGATCCGGGGCTGATCTACGCGCGCAAGGAAGCGCCTGAGTTGGAGCAGCGCGAGGCGGCGGAGGAAGAGGTGGCGGAGCTGCTCTCGCTGGCGGCGCGGGTCGAAGGCATCACCAGAAACGTCGGCATGCACGCCGGTGGCGTGTTGATTGCGCCCGGCAAGATCACCGACTTTTGCCCGCTCTACATGCAGCCCGGCAGCGACAGCGCAGTGAGCCAGTTCGACAAAGACGATGTGGAGGCAATCGGCCTCGTCAAGTTCGACTTCTTGGGCCTCGCCACGCTCACGATTCTGGAGATCGCCAAGGAGTTCATCGTCGCCCGCCGGCCGCAGCATGCTGCGTTCGACTACGACCGCTTGCCGCTCGATGACGCCCGGGTCTATCGCCTCTTCGCCGAAGGCCGCACCGAGTCGGTGTTCCAGTTCGAAAGCCCGGGCATGCAGCGCATGCTGCGCGATGCCAAGCCGAGCCGCATTGAAGACCTGATTGCGCTCAACGCCATGTTCCGGCCGGGGCCGATGGAGAACATCCCGAGTTTTTGCGCGCGCAAGCACGGCAAGGAAGACGTGAGTTATCCCCACCCGCTGCTGGAGACCGTGCTGGGCGAGACCTACGGGATCATGGTCTACCAAGAGCAGGTGATGCAGGCCGCGCAGGTGCTCGGTGGCTACTCGCTCGGCGGTGCCGACTTGCTGCGCCGCGCGATGGGCAAGAAGAAGGCCGAGGAAATGGCCACGCACCGCGCGATCTTCCGCGATGGCGCAGCCGCCAAAGGCATCTCGGGCGCCATTGCCGATGAAGTCTTCGACCTGATGGAGAAGTTCGCGGGCTACGGCTTCAACAAGTCGCACGCTGCCGCGTACTCGCTGCTCGCGTATCACACGGCCTGGATCAAGGTGCATTGCACGGCCGAGTTCTTCGCGGCCAACATGACCGTGGAGATGGACGACACCGACAAGCTCCGCGTGCTCTTCAACGACGCGCGTGGCTTCGGCATCGAGCTGCAGCGGCCCGATGTGAACTGCGGCGTCTACCGCTTCATGCCGATCTCTGACAAAGCCGTGCAGTTCGGCCTCGGCGCCATCAAAGGCACAGGGCAGGGCGCGATCGAAGCAATCGTCGCAGCGCGCGAATCAGGCGGTGCGTTCACCAGCATGTTCGACTTCTGCGCCCGTGTGGACCGCCAGCGCATCAACAAGCGCGTGGTCGAGGCCTTGATCAAGGCCGGCGCCTTTGACGCCTTGCACCCCCAGCGCTCCAGCATGCTGGCGAGCTCAGGCCTCGCGCTGGATTGGGCGGCCACGCAGGCCGCGCATGCCGACCAAGGCGGCTTGTTCGACTTTGGCGACGCTCACGGCGCCAGCACGCAAGAGCCCGCGTTGGTTGCCGCAGCGCCGTGGGGCATCAAGGAGCGCCTGACCTTCGAGAAGGCCGCGCTCGGCTTCTACCTTTCGGGTCACCTGTTCGACGAAAGCATTGATGAAGTGCGGCGCTTCGCCAAGCGCCGCATCGTCGATTTGATCGACAGCCGCGATCCGCAATTGCTCGCCGGCATCGTGACCGACCTGCGCGTCGTCAACGGCCAGCGCGGCAAGGTGGCCATCTGGAAGCTCGATGACAACACCGAGCCGATCGAAGCCGTGGCGAATGAAGAGCTGCTCAACGCCTGCCGCGATCAGTTGAAAGAAGATGAGTTGGTGATCGTGCAAGGCAAGGTTCAGCCCGACCGCTTCTCAGGCGGCGTGCGCCTGACTGTCACCGAGATTTGGGACCTGACCACCGCGCGCTGCCGCTTCGGCAAGTACCTGAGCGTCGATGTCAACGGCAGCGTGCCGCCTGTGGCCGATGTGTTGCGTGACTTCCCCTCGCGCCGCGTGGCCACCGAGCAGGGCGACTTGTCGCAAGGCTTGGGCGTCCGCCTGCGCTTGCACCGCGAGCGCGCCAGCGCCGAGCTCGACCTCGGCGAAGAGGCGCGCTTCTACCCGACCGATGCCGCCCTCGACCGCTGGCGCCTTAGCGCGGCGGGTGGTCGCGCCATGATCGTCTACGAGTAATCGCGGGTGACGGCCTCTCAGCCCGCGCTGCCCGCGGCCGCCAAAACAACCGGCCTGGTGTTGACTGGCGGCGGCGCCCGCGCGGCCTATCAGGTCGGTGTGCTGCAAGCGGTGTCAAGCATTCTTCGCGAAGGCGGCGTGACGGCCGGCAACCCGTTTCCGGTGATCACTGGCACCTCGGCCGGCGCGATCAATGCGGCTGCCTTGGCGGCTCGGGCCGATAACTTTCATGGCGCGGTGGCGGAGCTCGGCGAGGTGTGGTCGACCTTCACGGCCGAGCAGGTTTACCGCGCTGATTCGATCGGCGTGATCCGCACCGGCGCGCGTTGGCTCACGATGATGTCGATCGGCTGGGTGATCGCGCGCTGGCGGCGCGCGCGGCCGCGGTCATTGCTCGACAACCGCCCGCTCGATGATTTGCTGCACCGGCTCGTCGACACCGAGCGCCTGGCGCGCATGCTGCGCGATGGGCATTTGCTCGGCCTCGCGGTGAGCGCCTCCAGCTACGGCTCGGGCCTGCACGTGACGTTCTACGACGCGCTGCAAGAAATCGACCCGTGGACGCGCTCGCAGCGCATCGCCGTGCGTTCGCCGATTGGCGTGGCGCATTTGATGGCGTCGTCGGCCATTCCGTTCGTGTTCCCGGCGGTTGCGCTGGAGATCGATGGCCGCACCGAGCATTGCGGCGACGGCTCGATGCGGCAAGCCGCGCCCATCTCGCCGGCCCTGCACCTCGGCGCCGAACGCGTGCTCGTGATCGGCGCTGGCCGCATGCACGAGCCCCGTGGCGAGCGCGTGACGAGCAACGAGTATCCGAACCTGGCGCAAATCGCCGGGCATGCGCTGTCGAACATCTTTCTCGATGCGCTTGCGGTCGACATCGAGCGCTTGCAGCGCATCAACCGCACGCTGGAGCATTTGAGCCCGCAAGCGCGCGCGGCGAGCGGGCTCAAGCCAGTGGAGGTGTTGGTGATTGCGCCAAGCCAGCGGCTCGACGACATCGCGGCGAAGCACTTGAGCAGCCTGCCGGTGCCGATTCGCGCGATGTTGCGCGGGGTGGGTGTGTCAGGCAGTGGCGAGGGCGCGCGTGGGGCGGCGCTCGCCAGCTATCTGTTGTTTGAGGCGCCGTACACGCGCGAGTTGATGGCGCTCGGCGTGGCCGATGCCATGGCGCAGCGCGCGGCCGTGTGCGATTTTTTCGGTTTGCCGCGCGCGTGAGCGCGGGGCATCACTTCATCGGCTTGGCAGCGGCTTTTGCGGGCTTCGTTTGAGCAGCCGAGGGCTTGGCCGGGGCGGCGGCGCCGGTCGCGTCGTAAGCCGCGCCATTGACCGTGAGGCCCGCAGTCGAGAACTTGGCGGCGTTGCCGGTGCCGATGCCTTTGACACGGTCAACCAAATCTGCCCAATCCTTGAACGATGTCTTTTTGCGCTCATCGAGAATGCGCGTCGACGCGGCCGGGCCGATGCCCTTGATCGATTCGAGTTCGGCTTGGCTGGCCTTGTTGGCGTCGACTGCGGCAAATGCGGTGGCGGAAAGCAGTAGTGCCGCGGCGGCGATCAGGGTCTTGAGCAGGTTCATCGTGGTTTCTCCAGAAGATCGAGCTGCGGTATTGCAAGCTCTGGCACCAGATTCTTCTGGCCGTCGCCAAGTCTGGAAATCACCACCTCGGGCCACTCCGTCTGCGGCCCTCCGAAAGGGGCATCAAGTTGGGGTGTCGAGCAACTGCTGTGCGTAAGAGGCCACTCCGGCCGCCACATCCGCGAATGCGTGGTTGCAGCCGGTTGCGCGCAGCTGAGTGAGATCGGCCTGCGTGAATGATTGGTACTTGCCGACGAGCGCCGCAGGAAACTCGACGTATTCGATGAATCCACGCTTCACCAACTCGGCCAGCGGCAACGGCGCCTCGCCTTGAAGGCCCCGCGCCGTGTTGACCACCGCCACCGCAACATCATTGAACGGCTGCGCCCGGCCGGTGCCGAGGTTGAAGATGCCGCTCTGCTCCGGGTGCATCAGGAACCACAGGTTGACCGCGACCACGTCATTGACGAAGACGAAATCCCGGCTTTGCTCGCCCGGGCCATAGCCACCGTATTCGCCGAATAGCCGCACCTTGCCCGTCTCTCGGAACTGGTTGACGTGGTGGAACGCGACCGAGGCCATTCGCCCTTTGTGCTGCTCGCGCGGGCCATAAACGTTGAAGTACCGAAAGCCCGCGACCTGCGCGCTGGCCGTGGGCAGCATGCGCCGCACCACGTTGTCGAACAAGAGCTTGGAGTAGCCATAGACGTTCAGCGGCTGCTCGAACTCCGGCGTTTCGCGAAACGAACTACTGCCGCCGTAAGTGGCGGCCGAAGACGCATAAAGCAGCCGCGTGCCTTGCGCTTGGCATGCGTCGAGCAAGCCTTTGGAGCAACGGTAGTTGGTGTCCATCATGAAACGGCCGTCGTGCTCCATGGTGTCGGAGCAGGCGCCTTGGTGCAGCACGGCGTCAACGCGGCCGAAATCGCCGCGCGCGTGGCGTTCGTAGAACTCGCGCTTGTCGAAGTAGTCGCTGAGCTGGGCGCCGAGCAGGTTGCGGTACTTCGGGCCATCGGTGAGGTCATCGACTGCGATCACGTCATCGATGCCGATCGCGTTCAGCCCGTGAACGAGGTTGCTGCCGATCATGCCGGCGGCTCCGGTGACGACGACTTTCATCTGTTCGCTCTCATGCAAAAAGTTCCTCGTAGCTGACCGTGGCCGTGCCGAACTTGCCGACGACGATGCCGCCGGCGCGGTTGGCAACCGGCATCGCCTCGCGCAGGCTCGCACCGCAGGCGAGCATGGCGGCCATCGTGGCAATCACGGTGTCGCCGGCGCCGGTGACGTCGAACACCTCGCGGGCCTGCGCCGGCACGTTCAGGTGGCCATCGGCATCGAAGAGCGACATGCCGTCTTCCGAGCGGGTGAGCAAGAGCCCATCGAGCCCGTGCGCCACGCGCAGCGCTTGAGCGCGCTCGTGCAATTGCGCCTCACTGGACCACGGCCCGATCACCTGCGCCAATTCGGCACGGTTGGGCGTGATCACGGTCGCGCCGGCATAGCGGCTGTAGTCGCTGCCTTTGGGGTCGATCAGCACTGGCCGGCCGGCCGCACGCGCTTGGCGGATCATTTCCGGAATGTGCTCGAGCCCACCTTTGCCGTAGTCGGAGAACAGCACCGCGGCATGTTCGGGCAACACGCGCTCGTAGTCGCTGAACATGGCCGCCAGCACTTCATGGTCGGGTTGGTTCTCGAAGTCGATGCGGATCAGCTGCTGAGCCCGGCCAATCACCCGCAGCTTGACGATGGTGTAGAGCTTGGCATCGCTGCCGAGCAATGCAGTCACACCTTGTTCTTCGAGGAGGCGGCGCAGCGTGGCCGCAGGCTCGTCGTTGCCGACGACGGTGAGCAAGGTGGCTTGCGCGCCCAATGTCTTGACGTTGAGGGCCACGTTGGCAGCGCCACCGAGGCGCTCTTCTTCGCGCGTGACGCGAACCACCGGCACCGGCGCTTCCGGCGAGATGCGGTCGACAGCGCCGAACCAGTAGCGGTCGAGCATCGCGTCGCCCACGACGAGGACACGGGCGGCTGCGAGCTGGTCGCGTGATGGGGTCATCCAAGGTCCTCCAGGCGCTGCGGCGGGTAGCTGTCCCAGCTGAGGCAGCCCGGGCATTGCCAAAAATAGCGTTGTGCTTCAAAGCCGCAAGCTGCGCAACGGTAGCGGTGCAAGGGCCGCGCAGCGCGGCCGATGGCATCGCGCAGCGCTTTCGAGTCGGCCGGGGCGAGCGAGGTCACGTCGCCCCGTTCGAGCACCGCCAGCGCGGTTGAGAGCGTGGGATGCTGGTGCAGATGCGCCACGAGGCGATCGCGTTGGCGAGTCGGGTCGGCATCGAGCATCGCGACGGCTTGGAGCAGGTCCATCGTCGGCGCGCGCAAGGCCAGTTCTTGCAATTGCGCCAGCGCTGCTGGACCTTGCCCGCAGGTGAGGGCGCTGGTGGCGTACTCCGCCGCGACCAAGTTGAAAGCGGCGGGCTGCGTGACCATCAACCCGCCCCAAAGCGCAAGCGCCTCGGCGTGGTCACCGCGCTTGGCGGCGGCCTGCCCAGCCAACACGATGGGTCGGGCGGCCTGCGGCGCGGCATCGCGGGCTTGGCGCAATGCGGCGTCGGCTTCATCGGGCTGGTGCTTGGCCGCAGCCTCCAGCGCGAGCTCGCACCAGTAGTGCGAGATGCGTGATGCGAAGGAGCCGGTCCCGCGTTGCTCAAGTTTTTGCGCCACGTCGACCGCACTGCGCCAGTCGCGCGAGCGTTCGAGGAGGGTCAGCAGATCGAGCCTGGATTCGGTGTCGAAGGCCGTGCCTTCAAGTGCGCGACAGGCGGCTTCAGCACGGTCGAATAGGCCCGCCTTCAAAAAGTCTTGCGCGAGCGCGTGCTGGGCGCGGTCGCGCTCGGTGGCAGCAAGGTCGGCGCGCTGCAACAGGTGCTCGTGAACGCGTACGGCGCGCTCGTATTCCCCGCGTCGGCGGAACAGGTTGCCGAGCGCGAAGTGCAGGTCAGATGTGTCGGGGTCGCTCTGGACGGCTTCGATGAAGGCGTCAATCGCTTTGTCGTGCTGATCGCTCAGCAGCAGGTTCAGGCCTTTGTAGTAGGCCCGAGGTGCGTCGCGCTGTTCGCGGCGCCACTGGCGCACGTCAAAGCGCGATGCGAGCCATCCGAAAGCGAAGGCGATGGGGAGCGCAAGCAGGAGCCATTGGAGGTCAAAGTCCATCGCGCGGCGGATGGCTGGGTGTGACGGTGTCAGCGGGCGCTTGCGACATGAATGTCTCGGTGGGCAACGATGCAACGACCGCGTGCCGACGCGCAACTCGCCTGTGGCGCCACCAACTCGGCACCATGGCGAACACGCCGAAAGCGCAGCCGAGCGCGAATGCGGCAAGCACGATGAACACCATCGGTGCGCGCCATTCTTGGCCGAAGAACCAGCGAATGCCGGCCTCTTGCTGGTTGTTCAGCGCAAACGCGAACAAGGTGAAGAAGACTGCGGCGCGAATGAGCCAGGTGAGGATGCGCATCGAAGCTGAGCGCTTTCAGGAATCAAAAATCAGGAATCTAGATCAGCGTCGGAATTGATCTCGTCCGCCACGGGGATGCGTGCATCGACTGCTTCGCGCAGCGCTTTGCCGGGCTTGAAATGCGGGACGAGCTTCTCAGGAATCACCACCTGCTCGCCGCTGCGCGGGTTGCGGCCCACGCGGGGCGGCCGGCGGTTGATCGAGAAGCTTCCAAAACCACGAATCTCGATGCGGTGACCTTTTGACAAGGCCACCGACATCGCATCGAGGATCGTTTTGACCGCGAACTCGGTGTCGCGATGCGTCAGCTGGCTGAACCGTTCAGCCAGCTGAGCGACGAGATCCGAGCGGGTCATTGCCAGGCTTTAGCTGTTGCCGCCGCCTTGCGTGTCGAGCTTGGCGCGCAGCAATGCGCCCAGGCTCGTCGTGCCAGCGTTCTCACGCTCGCTGGTCTGCGACAGGCGCTGCATCGCTTCCTGGTTGTCGGCGTTGTCTTTGGCCTTGATCGACAGTTGGATCGAACGCGTTTTGCGGTCGACACTGATGATCAGCGCCGAGACTTCGTCGCCTTCCTTCAGCAGGTTGCGGGCATCTTCCACGCGATCACGGCTGATTTCAGACGCGCGCAGGTAGCCCGTCACGTCGTCATTCAGCTGAATCTCAGCGCCACGTGCATCGACCGTCTTGACCTTGCCGGTCACGATTTGGCCGCGGTCATTGACCGAGCTGTAGCTGGTGAACGGATCGGAGTCGAGCTGTTTGATGCCGAGCGAGATGCGCTCGCGGTCCACGTCGACTGCCAAAACGATGGCTTCGACTTCCTGGCCCTTCTTGTAGTTGCGCACTGCGGCTTCGCCCGGCTCGTGCCAGGAGAGGTCCGACAGGTGCACCAGGCCGTCGATGCCGGCAGCCAAGCCAACGAAGACGCCGAAGTCGGTGATCGACTTGACCGGGCCCTTGACGCGGTCGCCGCGCTGGACGGTGGTCGAGAACTCTTCCCACGGATTGGCCTTGCACTGCTTCATGCCGAGGCTGATGCGGCGCTTGTCTTCGTCGATCTCGAGGACCATGACTTCGACTTCTTCGCCGAGTGAGACGATCTTGCTTGGCGCAACGTTCTTGTTGGTCCAGTCCATCTCGGAGACGTGCACCAGGCCTTCGATGCCCGGCTCGATCTCGACGAACGCGCCGTAGTCAGCGATGTTCGTGATCTTGCCGAACAGGCGCGTGCTGTTCGGGTAGCGGCGCGAAACACCGTGCCACGGATCGTCGCCCAACTGCTTGATACCGAGCGAAACGCGGTTCTTCTCGGCGTCGAACTTCAGAACCTTGGCCTGCAGCTCTTGACCGACCTGAACCACTTCGCTCGGATGACGCACACGACGCCAGGCCATGTCGGTGATGTGCAAGAGGCCGTCGATACCGCCCAAGTCGACAAACGCGCCGTACTCGGTGATGTTCTTGACGACGCCGTTGACGATCGCACCTTCGTGCAGCGTGGAGAGCAGCTTGCCACGTTCTTCGCCCATCGAGGCTTCGACCACAGCACGGCGCGACAACACGACGTTGTTGCGCTTGCGGTCGAGCTTGATGACCTTGAACTCCATCGTCTTGCCTTCGAACGGCGACATGTCTTTGACAGGGCGCGTATCGAGCAGGGAGCCAGGCAGGAAGGCACGGATGCCGTTCACGAGGACGGTCAGGCCACCCTTGACCTTGCCGTTGACGGTGCCGGTCACGAATTCGCCAGATTCCAGCGAGTTCTCGAGCGACAGCCACGACGCGAGGCGCTTGGCCTTGTCGCGTGAAAGGATGGTGTCGCCATAGCCGTTTTCGACGGCGTCGATCGCGACCGAGACGAAATCGCCGGGCTGAACTTCGAGTTCGCCCTGGTCGTTCTTGAACTCTTCGATCGGCACGTAGGCTTCGGATTTGAGGCCAGCGTTGACCACGACAAAGCTGTGTTCGACGCGCACCACTTCAGCGGTGATGACCTCGCCGCTGCGCATTTCGGATCGCGTCAGCGATTCCTCGAACATGGCGGCGAACGATTCCATGCCGGCGTCGGCGGCAACTTGGGTTTGTGACATTGAGGTGTTTCCAGTGCGGCAGGAGAACCGCGGGGTTGGGTTTGACAACCGACGCTCGGGCGTGCCCTGGAGGGTTTGGCACTGAGGAGGAGCGGCGGGCTTCTTTGACCTGCCTTTTTAAGGGAAAGGTCGACGCTGTTGCCAGGCTGTGAGCACCGCAGCCACCGAGGCTTCGATGGAAAGCGATGAGTTGTCCAGCAGCAGCGCGTCTTCAGCCGGCTTCAAGGGCGATGCGCTTCGGGTTTGGTCCCGGGCGTCTCGTGCTTCGAGCTCGGCGCGAAGGTC
>JAYWGR010000154.1:0-46854 GCA_043778145.1 Rhizobacter sp. | reverse complement strand
ACGAACTCTATCCAACAACATTTTTAACTTAACGTCATGAATCCCCTCACGCAACAACCCATCGTAGGTCTGCTGCACGTAGTCTAGCGTAGTGCCATAGCGGCCACAGGCGTCTTTGAATATCTGTGCGTACTGCGCATCGGTTAATGCACCGCAATAGTGGGGGCTGTTGCGAGATAAAGTAAAAGCCACCGCCTGTACTTCGCCCTGTGGCGTGGTGCAGCGCAGCCAGCGTGGGTCATACACGCCGCTGGGCATTTCGCGGTGCCACAGCTGCGCCATTACGCTGGGTACTGCATCGTGCGGTATGTGGAACACTACGCCTTGGCAGCTACCCCCTGATAGCAGCGCGAATACCAAGCCTGGGCAATCCGGTGTGCCACGGTTAATGCGGCTCCACATGTGCAGGGCGCGGTGCCAGCCGCTTACGCGGGCTGGGCGTTTCTCTGTAAAGGCAAATTCTGGCCGCCAGATGAGCGAGGCGTAGCCGAATACCCACATGCCTTGGTCGTCGCCCTTCCCACTAGGCCCCGCGCTGGCATGTGCGCGCCAGCTTGCCAGCGTGCTTTCTAGCATCGGGGCGGGATCTCTTACGGTAAGTGCGGTATTTGTCATCTGAGGCTGTTTACAATCAGCGTACTATTATTTAGGAGTTTTTCATGGGTTCGCAAGATGATGACAGCACGGGTTTGGTGATGGGTGTGGTTTTTGGAGTGATCGCCTTGGTGTTAAGTTTAGTGATTGGCGTCACTATTTACCAAAAAAATAAAACAGCCCGGGCGCAAACTGCGCCTGTTGCTGCAGCTGGTTCTGTCGCCAACACAGGCGCAGCAGGTGCTACGGCGCCTGCGGGCACTGCCCCAGCCCAAAGCGCTTCTGCAATGGAAGCAGCTGCCCGTGTGGCAGCGGGTTCGGCTGCAGTCATGGTAGAAGGTGGCGTGGTTAAATTTTTCTTCGCCTCTGGCAAATCAGAACTGCCCGAGGGCGGCCCCCAAGCACTTGCTGATGTTATTGCAGGCGCTAAAGTGGGTAAAAAAGCTATGGTCAGCGGCTATGTGGACAGCACAGGCAACACTGCGCAAAACAAAGAACTGGGCAAACTGCGTGCTTTTGCGGTGCGTGATTTGTTAACCGCATCGGGCGTGCCAGCCGACAAAATCGAGCTGAAAAAGCCTGACGACATCAACGCAGGTACCGGCGCGCAAGCACGTCGCGTTGAGGTGACGCTGCAATAGGTTTGACTTGCACAAGATACGTGGGGCTGTGCTTTAGCCGCAGCGCTACCCACTAAAAACCGCCTTGTGTCTTGTGCAGGCGGTTTTTTTACGTCCGCAAAGTGCAGGCACTGGCGGTTTGTACCCGTTTGGTAACCGCGTGCCCAACCTGAAAGGTGTAATCGTCGTATGATTAAAGCAGTAATTAAATTACATTGCTGGCCTAGCTCGATTGATTTAACTTTAACCTTTTGAAAACCTGACCCTATGAACATCCATCCCGTGGTGGCGCAAGTCACCCAGCGCATCGTGCAGCGCAGCGCCACCACACGCAGCGCTTATTTGCGACAGATTGACGCTGCAGCCCAGCGTGACCCTGGCGCAGACCGCATGGGTTGTGCTAATGTGGCGCACGCCTTTGCGGCCATGCCGCCAGACGACAAAGCCCGTGCCATGCCCAAGAACGATAAGCTCAAAATAGTGGCAGCCAAAGCACCGCATATCGGCATCGTCAATGCCTACAACGACATGCTGTCGGCCCACGCACCCTTGCAGCACTACCCCGCGCTGGTCAAAGACGAAGCGCGCAAGCTGGGCGCTACTGCCCAAGTGGCTGGCGGCGTACCTGCGATGTGCGATGGCGTCACCCAAGGCACGCCCGCGATGGAGCTGTCTTTGTTCAGCCGCGACACCATTGCCATGGCCACGGCAGTCAGTCTGTCGCACGACATGTTTGACGCTGCGCTGCTGCTGGGCGTGTGCGACAAAATAGTGCCTGGTTTGCTGATCGGTGCACTGCATTTTGGCCATTTGCCAGTGGTGTTTGTGCCCGCCGGGCCGATGACCAGTGGCTTGTCTAATAACGACAAAGCCAAGGTGCGCGAACTTGCAGCCCAAGGCCTAGTGGGCCGGGCCGAGCTACTTGACGCCGAATCCAAGGCCTACCACGGCCAAGGCACCTGCACTTTCTACGGCACCGCCAACAGCAACCAAATGCTGCTAGAGGCCATGGGCCTGCACGTGCCTGGCACGGCATTTATCAACCCTGACGAAGCCACTGGCGCTAACGTGCGCGAGCTGCTAACGCGCGAAGCCGTCAAAGTGGTACTAGAGGCCACAAAAAATAAAGCCGCTATTGGCAAAATAGTCGACGAGCGCTGCATCGTCAACGCCATGGTGGCCCTGCTGGCTACGGGTGGCAGCACCAACCATTTAATCCACTGGGTAGCTGTAGCCCGCAGTGCGGGCATTATGATTGACTGGGACGATTTTTCTGCCTTGTCAGAGGCCGTGCCGCTGCTGTCGCATGTGTACCCCAATGGCAGCGCCGATGTCAACCAGTTTCAAGCCGCAGGCGGGCCAGGCTACATCGTTCGCGAGCTATTGGACGCAGGGTTTATGCACGCTGATGTGCTGACGGTGTCTGGCCATATACGCGACTACACCAAGAAGCCATTTGCCGCTGCGCAAGGCCTGCAGTGGGCAGACATTGGTGACAGCCAAGACGAGTCTGTCGTGCGCCCAGTCAGCGCGCCGTTCAGCAGTACCGGTGGGTTGAAATTATTGCAAGGCAACTTAGGCCGCAGCGTGATCAAGGTATCGTCCGTGCCCGACGACAGGCATGTGATTGAAGCGCCCGCCATGGTGTTTGACAGCCAAGACGCCATGCTCGCGGCCTTCAAGGCAGGGTATGTAGAAAACGCTTGCATGACCAACGGTGCCAATGGCTTAGTGGTAGTGGTGCGCTGGCAAGGCCCACAAGCCAACGGTATGCCCGAGCTGCACAAGCTCACCCCGCCGCTGGCCGTGCTGCAAGGCAAAGGCTTTAGAGTGGCCTTGGTCACCGACGGCCGCATGAGCGGTGCGTCGGGCAAGGTGCCCGCTGCCATCCATGTGAGCCCCGAGGCGCTGGCCGGCGGCCCGCTGGCCAAGCTGCACAGTGGCGACGTAGTGCGTGTCGACGCCGACGCTGGCATACTGCAAGCACTGGTTAGCGAGGTGGATTGGGCGGCGCGGCCCTTGGCCACGATGACCGCTCACCAGGCTGAATCTAATGGCCTGGGCTTGGGTCGCGAGCTATTTGCCGCAATGCGCCGCAACGCGCTGACTGCTGAAGAAGGAGCATGTACATGGCTTTAAAAAACCTCCCCGCTGTGTTGACCGCGCTGGATGTAATGCGCGACGCACCCGTCATCCCGGTGATTGTGCTGAATGATATCGCCCATGCCGTACCGCTGGCCCGCGCTTTGGTAGCGGGCGGTATTCGCATGCTGGAGGTAACCTTGCGTACACCCGTAGCGCTGCAGTGCATTGAACGCATCGCCCAAGAAGTGCCAGGCGCTGTAGTGGGTGCAGGCACCGTGCGCAGCGCGCTTGACGCGCAAGCGGCAGCCAAGGCAGGTGCCAAGTTTGCCGTCAGCCCCGGCTTTACCAATACCGTAGGCCAGGCCTGCCGCGACGCAGGCCTGGCACTGTTGCCCGGCGTGGCCACGGGCAGCGAGATCATGATGGCGCAAGAGGCGGGCTACACCCAGCTCAAATTCTTTCCCGCCATGCAGGCTGGTGGCCCGGCCATGCTGAAAGCGTGGAGCGGGCCGTTCTTTGACGTGCAGTTTTGCCCCACGGGCGGCGTGAGCGAGGCCAATGCCAAAGAGTTCTTGGCGCTGCCTAATGTAGTGTGTGTGGGCGGCTCGTGGTTGACGCCTGCGGATGCCATGGCCAGCGGCGACTGGTCGCGCATTACGGCCCTAGCTTTAGCAGCTAGTCAATTGTCTGTTTAAAGCGTGTTGAGCTTTGGGCGGGCCTAGGCCGGGTTCTAATGCCGAAACTAAACAGTCTTAAAACTACCGTAAAGTAGCTGGCAAAAGTGCATCAAAGGATGCAACAAAATGTGCAATTTTCAACATATTGGGAAAAGCCAACTTGCCAATAATCTGTAAGCAGATTAAATTTGGCAGATGCAACGCAATTCCATGGGCTTTATCAACGCGGACGGACTAGAGTCCAACAGTCCCGAAGCCCGGCTAATGTGGCTGCGCGAAACTGAGCAGCTGAACTACACTGCCAGCAAAGTACGCATTTTGACGACCCAAATCACGCAGCTGAACCATGACGATTTGGGTAAAGCGCTGGCAATCCACAAATATGTTAAATCACTGCCGTTTGGCTGTGTGGCCGACTTTATCCGCAGCAAAGCCACAGACATTATCAAGCTAGGCTATGGAGACTGCCACACCAAAGGGTTGCTGTTTGTGGCCCTGCTGCGCGCTGCCAAAATTCCGGCACGGCTGCGCTTTGTCACTTTGCCCACGCGGTTTTTAGACGGACTGATAGACACCGGCACGCAGACTATGGTGCATGCTATTGGCGAGGTGTTTGTGGGCGACACTTGGCAGCAAACGGATGCCTATGTGGTGGACACTCCCTACGAGGCAGCAGCACGGGCGCTGCTGCGGGTCGAGGGCCGCATTCTGGGCTATGGCCTGCACGCGATGGGCAACAAGGATTGGACCGGTAAGGCTAACGCCCACTGCCAAAGCACACCAGCAGACCCAGAAAGTTTGCCAATAATCGACTGGGGTTTTACTCACGATCCAGCGCATTTTTATGCCAATGAAAATCACGAGGCGCTGCGCCACAGTTTTACCCAGCGCGTGAAGTGGACGCTGGGCGCAGGTATGGTCAATCGCAAGGTCCAAGTGATCCGCGAGCGCGAGCAAGACCGGGTGAGTGCCAACAGTGGCTATAGTGGGTACAACAGCCGCAGCGGTGACAGTGACTTTACCGACTACAGTAGCTTGAGCCCGCATTAAATCTGTCATCAGCGCAGCCTAAGCCGCGCGCGCCTTAAGAGCTGCGTGCGGCGCGCTACACCGTGTAGTTAAGGGCCATGCGCCCACCGTCAGCCGTAATAATCTCCCCCGTGAGGTAGCTGGACGCATCGCTGGCCAAATAGGCCACCACATCGGCAATTTCTTCGGGCGTGCCTAGGCGCTTCATCGGTGTGCGGCTGAGGATACGGGCTTTGGCGTCTTCACTGGTCAGTACGGCCTTAGCGGCAAGTTCGGTAGCTATCGTGCCAGGGGCTACGGCATTAACGCGTATGCCATGGTCTGCCAGCGCCAGTGCCATCACGCGGGTAAGTTGGTTAATAGCGCCCTTGCTCATGTTGTAGCTGGCAATGCTGGGTATAGCCATCACTGCGTTGACTGAGCTCATGTTAATGACTGAGCCGCCCCCGGTTTTCACCATCTCGCGCGCTACCGCTTGGGCTACTAAAAAAGCGCCTTTTAAGTTCACGCGAATTACCGCGTCAAAGTCGTCCTCGGTCACGTCTAAAAAAGGCGCGGCTTTAACAATGCCTGCGTTGTTGACTAGTACATCGATGCGGCCGTGTTTGCCCATAGTGTGTTGTACCAAGGCATCTACATCTAATTTGTCGCCCACATCGCAGTGCACATACAGCGCCCCCAGCGACTGGGCCAGCACGCTGCCGCGCGCGTTGTCTACGTCGACCAGCACTACGTGTGCACCCTCAGCGCTAAACCGCTGTGCACAGGCCGCGCCAATGCCTTGCGCACCACCGGTGATGATGGTGACCTTATTTTTTAGTCCAAACTGTACAGAATGTGATGTCATCGTGGTCTTTCAAGCCGTAAATACTGCTCAAGCAGCTATTAAATTAGTAGCGTTTATTTTGATGTCGTGCAAAGCCATGTCGCTGCGGTACAGCGCTGAGCCTAGGCCAAAACCGTTAGCGCCTGCCTGCCGATAAGCCGCCATATTGTGCGGGCCAATGCCGCCTACCGGCAAGATGACGCAGTCAGCAGGTAGCACCGCGCGCATTGCTTTGATGGCCGAAGGCGGCACCATCTCGGCGGGAAAAATCTTAAGACCATGCGCCCCGGCCTCTAGCGCCGCAAACGCCTCAGTAGGCGTGGCTACCCCTGGCAAGCACACCATACCTGCAACAACTGCTGCTTTGATAACTTGCAAATTGCAGTTAGGCGCTACTACCAGCTGACCGCCTGCCGCTTTCACGGCGTGCACATCTGCTACGGCAAGCACCGTGCCTGCGCCTATAAGCGCATCAGGCAAAGCCTGCCGCAGCAGCGCAACACTGCGCAACGGCAAGGGTGAATTAAGCGATACCTCGATAACGCGAAAACCAGCGTCCCATAGCACCTGCCCAACCGGCACCGCTTGCGCAGGCGAGATGCCGCGCAAAATAGCCACCAGAGGGCATTGCGCTAAGTGTTGGCGTAGCACCGCATTAGGGTCATCAAGCAGGTGCACGGCCATACCTGGTTACACACGCTTGAAATTCATTTGCGCATAAATACTGTGCAGCCCCGCCCACGCGGCCTGCGTGCCTAGCAGGCGCGCGGGCACCTGCAAGTGTTCTAGCGCCAGTGTGTAGCGCTCGCACAGCGCCTGCGAGCCTATAACGATTACCTCGTAGCCGGGGTCTAGCTGCATGGAGATAAGCTCTTCGCCAATCACCAAGCCCGACAAGTAGCTGGCAGCCTGCGCCGGGTTGAGTTGGTTAAACAGCGACTTTACCCGCACGCTAAAGGCGGTGTTCAGCAAACTCTCGCTGGTGGTGGCGTGCTCAATGCCCTGTACAAATGCTTCTTTGTCCAGCGGTGGTGCGGGTTGATCCGCCGGTGGCAAGCTTTTGGCTAAGATGGAATGCTGCGACAGCAAGTTGTACATCTCACCCGTCATAAAGGTGTTAAACCCGGTGATAGCACCGTCTTCCAGGTTGACCCATTTACTGTGTGTGCCGGGCAGCACCATCAGCGCGTCTTGCACGCCTAGCACGGCAGCCGCGCCAAACACTTGGGTTTCTTCGCCGCGCATCACGTCAAAATATTCGCTGCGCACGCCGGGCACAATAGCCACGCGGTCTTTGACAGCCCAGCCCACCATCAGCGCCAAATGGCCCGCTGTGGCGGGGCAGGGGCAGTACGGCACTTCGGCCAAGCCGTCTTTGCTGCCCACCATGCCCGAGAGTAAATAAAACTGCCCACCCGCCTTGGTAAACCGCGCGCAGGTGCTAATTAAATAACTGGCAAACTCACCTTTTTTAAACGACAAGATGCCGCGCGCATCGGCCAACTCGTCCAATATCTCGCCATCGGGCGCAATCAAGGCTGCACGAAAATTGGACGTACCCCAATCGACGGCAATAAAAGGATGGCTTGCTGCGCTGCTCATGGCCGCATTATCACCCCAGCAGCCGATAAACCGCCTCGGGTCTGGGTAAAGGCGCCACAGCGCCATAGCCTTGTACTGCCAACGCGGCGGCGGCGTTGGCATAGCGCACAGCTTGGGGCAAGGTATCGCCCAAGGCCACGCGTGCTATCAGGTTGCCACCAAAACAGTCGCCTGCGCCTGTGGCGTCCAGGGCTTTAACGGGCAAGGCAGCCAAGTGCCGGCGTTGTTGCCCGTCGCTGAACACCACTCCTTGAGAGCCCATCTTCAAGACCACCGTTTTAGCGCCTAAGTCGTGGCTCCACTGCACAATCGCATCGGGGTCGGCAAGACCACTTAATGCAGTCACGTCATCCAAGCTGGGCAAGAAAATATCGGTTTGCGCTATCACGGGCAGCATAGCGGCGCGTGCGTCTTCCAAGCTCCAGAGTTTGAGGCGCAGGTTAGAGTCAAAGCTGATCTGCGTGCCCGCTGCCTTGGCAATGCCGATCGCGCGCAAGCACTGTGCGTGCGCATGCTGCGAGATGGCCAATGAAATACCAGACAGGTGCAACACCCGGGCGTTGGCAATGGCCTTGCACTGCCCGTCATTTAATGTCATCACCGCAGCTGCAGACCCAGCACGGCGATAACTAAAATCGTGCCCTTGCACGCCGTGCGTGACAAAGTAAATACCTGTAGGCGCTATATTATCAATAGCTGTTTGAGCAGTGTCTACCGACTCAAATGCCCAAAGAGCTAATAATTTTTGACCGAAATCATCATTTCCTACGGCTGTAACGTAACTGCAGCGCGCACCAGCGCGCGCTGCAGCAATCACTGCGTTGCTGGTGTCGCCGCCAAAGCCTTGCAGATAATGCGGCTGACCCGGCGTGGTTTGGTTGAATTCCACCATGCCCTCGCCCATGGAGACGATATCGAATAGCTTGGCCATGGTAATCAGTGGTTATCACGCGGCACAAAGCTGCCGCGTTGGCCTTTAAGAAACTCCATATCTGCCCCTTCATCGGCTTGGTTCACGTTGTCAATGTACAGCTTCCAATAGCCTGATGTAAGCTGCGGTTTCGGTGCCGTCCATGCCGCTAAACGGTGGGCCAGCTCAGCATCGCTGATATGTAAATGAATTTTTCGTTCAGGCACATTCAATTCGACCATATCGCCGTTTTGCACTATCGCTAACGGCCCACCGGCCGCCGCCTCGGGCGCGGTATGCAGCACCACGGTGCCATAGGCCGTACCACTCATGCGCCCATCGCTGATGCGCACCATGTCGGTAATGCCTTTGCGCAGCAGCTTGGGCGGAAGTGGCATATTGCCCACCTCGGCCATACCGGGGTAGCCTTTGGGGCCGCAGTTTTTTAGCACCATCACGCAAGTCTCATCAATGTCTAGCGCCTCATCGTCAATGCGGGCACGGAAATCTTCGATATTCTCAAACACCACAGCCCGGCCTGTATGCACTAGCAGTGCAGCAGTGGCCGCGCTGGGTTTAATGACTGCGCCTTTGGGCGCTAAGTTGCCGCGCAGCACGCAAATGCCTGCTTTGTCCATGAAAGGGTTTTCTTGGCTCATGATCACGTCGGTATTGAAGTTCTCTGCATCTTCAATGTTTTGCCACACGGTTTTGCCAGTGGTGGTCATCAAGTCTTTGTGCAAATGGTTGGCCATTTCCTTCATCACTGCTGGCAGGCCTCCTGCGTAGCAAAAATCTTCCATGAGGTATTTGCCTGAGGGCTGCAGGTTCAAAATGCAGGGCAGGTCGGAGGCCAAGCGGTCAAAGTCTTCTAGCGTAAGGTTAATGCCCAGCCGCCCTGCAATGGCCAGCATGTGCACTACAAAGTTGGTCGACCCGCCAATCGCAGCGTTGATTTTGATGGCATTTTCCATCGCTTGGCGGGTGACGATTTTGGAGAGCTTTAAATCCTCGTGCACCATAGCTACGGCGCGACGCCCTGCCATGCGGGCTATCACGTTGCGGCGGCCATCCACGGCGGGATAGGCGGCGTTACCGGGCAGGCCTACGCCCAGCGACTCAATCATGCTGGCCATGGTGCTGGCGGTGCCCATGGTCATGCAGTGGCCGTGGCTGCGGTGCATGCAGCTCTCGGCCTCATTAAAGTGTTCAATACTCAGCGTGCCCGCGCGCACCTGCTCGCTCATTTGCCACAGGCCGGTGCCCGATCCTAGTTCTTTGCCACGCCATTTGCCGCTGAGCATCGGGCCACCCGACACGCCGATGGTGGGCAGGTCTACGCTGGCCGCACCCATCATCAGCGCAGGGGTGGTTTTGTCGCAGCCCATTAGCAGCACCACGCCGTCGATAGGGTTCGCGCGAATGCTTTCTTCCACGTCCATACTGGCCAAGTTGCGGTACAGCATAGCGGTGGGGCGCATCATGGTTTCACCCAAGCTCATCACCGGAAACTCCAGCGGAAATCCGCCTGCCTCATACACGCCAATTTTTACTTGCTCGGCCAAGGTGCGAAAGTGGCTGTTGCAGGGGGTAAGTTCGCTGAAGGTGTTGCAAATGCCAATCACCGGGCGACCATCAAACTGGTCATGTGGCACGCCTTTGCCTTTGGTCCAGCTGCGGTACATAAAGCCGTCTTTACCATCGCGGCCAAACCATTGCTGGCTACGCAGTTCCTCGGGTTTCTTTTTGACAGTCATTGCATTGCTTTCAGAAAAAATTTCAGAAATCAGGGTTAGCCCCAATTTGTATAAGGTATTATCGTCATACCATTAAGACATATGAATCAGTACAAACCATGATTAAAAACGTTCACGGCAATACAGTAGATCACTTGGGCGGAGCAATCGTAGCAGGGCACTATCCTGTAGGTAGCAGCATACCGCCAGAGCCGCTGCTGTGCGCAGAGCTGGGCATCAGCCGCACGGTGGTGCGCGAAGCGGTTAAATCCTTGATTGCTAAGGGTTTGGTCACCACTGGTCCCAAGGTGGGCACGCGGGTGCAGCCGTCCGATGCATGGAATTGGTTTGACCCTGATGTCATTATTTGGCAGAGCAAGGTGGGCTTGACCCCCGATTTTTTGCGTGACCTGCAAGACTTGCGCCGCGTGGTGGAGCCTGCCGCTGTGCGCTTGGCGGCACAGCGCGCTACAAACCAAGACATTGCAGAGATTGAAGCGGCCTACGAGGGCATGCGCCAAGCCGTAGAAGAAGGCGGCGATTACGTTAAATACGACTTGCGATTTCACCAAGGCTTACTCAAGGCCTGCAAAAACCGCATGCTGGTGCAAATGAGCAAAGCACTCAGCGCGCTGCTGCGCACCAGCTTTGAAATATCTACTAGCCGTAAAGATGGCCCGCGTTCGTCACTGCCGCTGCACCGCGCTGTACTAGACGCTGTGATTGCAAAGCAGCCCGCACAGGCTGAGCGCGCCATTTTGGTGCTGATAGACGGCGCACACGATGATATTGAACAAGTGCTGGCTACCCGCAAGCATTTGCCCAAGCTCAATTTGCCTGCATCGCTGTTGCGTGCAGCCTAAAACATACTTCGAAAGTTGAAGGGAATACTGTGCAAAAAATCATCGACAGGTTTTTCCAATTGCTAGAGTTTTTAGTGGTGACTTGCTTATTGGCCATGGTCATCATGGTGTTTGGCAATGTCGTGATGCGTTACGGGTTTAACTCAGGTATTCAGGTTAGCGAAGAGATGTCGCGCTACTGCTTTATCTGGCTGACCTACATCGGTGCCATGGTGGCTATGCGCGAAGGAGGGCACCTAGGGGTAGACAGTCTGATTAAAGCGCTGCCTCTAGGGGGCAAAAAGATATGCGTCTTTTTAAGCGAATGCTTGATGCTGTTTTGCAATGTGCTGTTTTTAATGGGCACTTACAAAATGCACGAACTGCAGGTGACCAATATTTCACCCGTAGTAGGTATATCCATGATTTGGATTTACGGCATCGGCTATCCAGTGGCCATCTTCATGGGAGCTTTTAACGTACACAAGCTGTACCTGCTGCTCACGGGTCAATTGAGCGAAGACAAGATGGTGCAAATTGTTGAGGCAGAAGGCCTTAAAGAAGCCGAGGCACAGCTAGGCATTAACCAAACCACCAGCCAGAAAGCCTGATGCCATGACCGTTGCAATTTTTGTCTTTTCGCTGATTGGCGCTATGGCGCTGGGTATGCCTATAGCTTACGCACTGCTGGTGTGCGGCGTATGTTTGATGGGTTTTTTGGCCGCTACTGGGGTGTTACCTGCGTTTGACAGCCAAATCTTGGCGCAACGCTTCGTTGATGGGGCGGACAACTTCCCGCTGCTGGCAGTACCGTTCTTTCTACTAGCAGGTGAATTTATGAACGCGGGCGGTTTGTCTAAACGCATCGTCAATTTAGGTGTCGCGTGGGTAGGGCACTACCGTGGCGGCTTGGGCTATGTGGCGGTGATTGCTGCCATCATTATGGCGTCGCTGTCAGGCTCGGCCGTGGCCGACACGGCTGCATTAGCCGCTATTTTGATTCCCATGATGAAGGCTGCGGGTTACAACGTGCCGCGCAGTGCAGGTTTGGTGGCTGCTGGCGGCATTATTGCGCCAGTGATTCCACCGTCGATTGGCTTCATCATTTTTGGAGTGGCGGGCAATGTGTCTATTACCAAGCTGTTTCTAGCGGGTATTGTCCCCGGCGTGATGATGGGTGTGGCGATAGGCATAGCTTGGTGGTGGTGCGCTAAAAAAGAAAACGTGCTGCCTAGCCCCAAGCTGCCGTTATCAGAGCGTTTTCAAATCACCCTGAACAGCACTTTTGCTATTTTTCTACCGGTCATCATTATTGGCGGTATGAAGGCTGGTGTATTCACCCCTACCGAAGCAGCTGTAGCCGCAGCCGTGTACTCGTTTATCGTGGGTATGTTTATCTACCGCGAGATGAAGTGGAATCAAATTTATGGTTTGTTTTTAGCTGCAGGCAAAACTACGGCGGTAGTAATGTTTTTGGTGTCGGCCGCCATGGTTAGTGCGTGGCTTATTACAGTGGCCAATATTCCAAATGAAGTCGCTAATTTGTTGTCGCCGTTTATGGACAATAAAACGCTGCTGATGTTTGTGATGATGGTTTTGATTGTTGTCGTGGGTACTGCACTGGACTTCGCGCCCACGGTACTGATTCTCACACCCGTGCTGATGCCAGTGGTACTTAAAGCAGGCATTGATCCCGTATATTTTGGTGTGCTGTTTATTATGAACAACGCCATTGGTTTAATCACCCCGCCCGTTGGCACAGTGCTTAACGTGGTGTGCGGTGTCGCCAAGATCGACATGAACTCTGCATTTAAAGGCGTCATGCCATTTTTGATCGCCCAGCTGATAGTGCTATTCCTGTTAGTGTTTATCCCCGAATTAGTGACAACACCCTTGAAGTGGTGGATGCGCTGATATACCGTAAGCCACAGTTATATTTTTTTACCAACCCACCTGAGGAGACCTCCCATGAAACGTCGTAACGTCATCGCCCAAGCGGCACTCATCGCTTTAGGCACTTTGTTTGCAGCATCTACCGCTATGGCGCAGTTTAGCGAACGTAATATCAAAATCACCAACGGTGTCAACGAAGACCACCCCGTAGGTGCTGGCGTCAAGAAGATGCAAGAAGTGCTGACCGCCAAGTCAGGCGGCAAGATGAAGATGACTGCTTTTTGGGGTGGCTCTGCAGGCAACGACTTGCAAGCCACGCAAGCCTTGCGCGCAGGCACGCAAGAGATGGTGGTGACTTCTAGCTCGCCGCTAGTAGGTATCGTCAAAGAGCTGGGCGCGTTTGATTTACCCTTCTTGTTTGCTAATGAAAAAGAAGCCGATGCTGTGCTGGACGGACCAGCAGGCGCTTTCTTTAACAAGAAGCTCGAAGACGCTGGTTTGGTCAACCTTGCCTACTGGGAAAACGGTTTTCGTAACTTGACCAACAGCAAACGTGCGGTCAACAAAGTTGAAGATTTCGACGGTGTCAAAGTGCGCGTGATGCAAAACAATATTTTTCTCGACACTTTTAAAACCTTGGGTACCAATGCCGTACCCATGGCTTTTGGTGAAGTGTTTACCGCGCTAGAAACTAAAACTATTGATGGTCAAGAAAACCCTTTCGTCACCATCAACACTTCTAAGTTTTTTGAAGTACAAAAGTACCTCAGCATCACCCGCCACGCCTACACGCCGTTTTTAGTGCTCTACAGCAAGAAAATGTTTGACACCTTGAGCCCACAAGAGCAGGCCGTAATGCGCGAAGCCGCTATCGAAGGCCAAAAAGTTCAACGCGCTACTATCCGCGCGCAAGACGGCAGAGCTTTGGCTGATTTGAAAACCAAAGGCATGCAAGTCAACGAAATTACCCCTGCTGAGCAAAAACGCATGTTTGAAAAAGTCAAGCCGGTGTATGAGAAAAATGCAGCCACTATCGGCGCGGACGCCATTAATGTAGTGGTTGATGCTTTGAAGAAATCACGCGGCGGGTAACGGATTGCGCCCGGTTTAGCGGGCCTAATTAGCGCAGTAAGTGCGGCTTGCTGCGCCAGATTTGAAAGAGGGCACATCAAAAATGGCCCCTCTTTTTGTGTCGGCTATGGGGCTGCTCTTGTATTTGTAACTTGACAGTGATGGCTTGGTTTGCAGTGTCTGGCACGACAAGGCTATAAACGTTAAAATAATAGGCTTTGCCCGACGAAACTACCCGTTACATTTTGATGTGCATCAGTTTTGCCATCTACTACTGCTAACTTCACAGACTGCATGAACGATCTTTACGCAGCCCTAGGGCTTAGCAGCACAGCCACGCTGGCCGATATTAAAAAGGCCTTTCGCCAAAAAGCGTCAGCTCTGCACCCAGATAAAAACACGGCGCACGACGCGCCAGAGCGTTTTAGGGCGGTGCAAGAAGCCTACGACGTGCTGTCAGACGCTGACAAACGCCAAGCTTATGACGACAACCGTCGACGTAACCTGCTAGACAGCCCGATTGACACTGCCCGAGATATTTGGAACCAGTACTTTAAAACCTTGGTCTAAGCACCATTTAAGCTTTACGAAACTCCCGCCGCATGACCATTTCTTCTTTTTTTCAGCCCTTGCACTCTGCCTACCAATCAGAAATCGACGACCTGTCTTTAGATTCTGAAGGGCTTAACGTGCTGTCGCAACGCTTGGCCAAAAAGCGCAAGCAGATGGGCTTTTTAGTGCAAATGATGACGCTTAGCCCCGAGATGGTGGCGGTGGTCTTTCACAAAGGGTTTGAATTTAAGCTGCCTGCCGTGATGGAGCATTTGTTGACTTTGGAATCAGACGAGTTTCCAGAATGGTCTAGTTTGGCCGACGCCGTGCACCTGCAGCCATGGGCGCAAGCTTTGGCGCCGCAAATTTTAAAAGACCCGATGGGCGAATGGTTTTTGACCGTAGCTGCGGGGCTGGAATACATGCTGAGCAAAGATAGCCTTGCCAATGGCGGCAAACCGTATGCGCAATACGATGATGATGAAGAAGACGCAGATTACGAAGACGATGGCGATACCGAGAACAACAGTGGCCGGGTTATCCAGCTAGACGCGGACGATGCTGGCGACATGAGCGACACCCGCACGCAGCAAGAAACTGCCGCTGACTGGATGGAAGAACAAGGCTTTGACCGTAAAGAGTAACGCTTATGAACCACCTGGCCCTGATTACCCAAACCCAAAGCCTAATTGCCGCAGGCGACATCGTAGGTGCTGAGCACGCGCTGGTAGCGCTGGCCGATGCCGAGGGCGACCAAGCCCTGATGGTGGTGCTAGAGCAGTTGCCTGCTAAAGATATATTGGCGGTAATACGCGAATACGACAACTCCAAAGAATCTGTCATCAACCTGCTGGTAACACCCGCGCAGTTTGCCCGCGCTATCGTGATTGAGAAGCAGTACAAAGACCTCAGCCGCACGCACCTGCGCGGCATGGTCAACTCCATCATTTTCAGGGCAGACGCTAACCCGGTTGAGTTTTTAAACGCCATTGGCGATTTAGAAGGCGGCGCAGATGCTTTGGCCGATTACTTTTCTGAAAAGTGGAGCCGCATCGAAGCCTTTGCACGCATTGGGCTATTTGATGCCATAGAAGATGATGGCGAGATGCTGTCAGAGCAAGCCTTGCTCGCGTCTGCGTATGTGCGCCCGCGCGTGGAGCATGACGAGATTGCCGACCAAGACTGGATGGAGCTGGCTTGGCTGCTGCGCCACCAGTGCCCCGATTTGTTTATTGAAATGCTGCTGGTGCTGCGCGCCAAAGCCCGTGCGTTTGACCTAGGGCTGGGTGAGGGCGACGAGGCTGAGGAAGACGATGGCAAGGTCGAGACCAGCGACACCGACCGCGGCAAAGCTACGCCTGCGGTGCGCGAGTCGGACGAAGAGTCGGCTATTTAATAGCGTTGCAGGCGACCCCAATTTTTATGACGATGCAAGATGTTGCGGCCTCTGTGCCTGATGTGCACCAAGCGCTCGAAGCCACCGCCGCAGTATCGCTGTACGATGCGCGGCCTTTCTTTGAAAAAGCACTGGTCTACGGTGTGCAAAACAACATTATTGACACCGCTAAGCTAGAAGCTATAGCCGCCGACGCTCCCAAAGGCATGGTGCAAATTGCCCGCTATTTTGGCAATGAAAATCTACGCCCTGAGCTAGAAAAAGCCAAAGACCGCATGGTCAATTTAGTCAGCATTTATTTGCAGAGCAGCTGCAGTGGCGACTTGCGGCAAGCCGCGCAGCAGCTACAAGACCACTCGTTTTTGTCGCGCTCCAAAGGCGGTTCAGACATGCTTAAAGCGCTGATTGGCATGCCCACCAGCACGCACTTTGGTATGGGCGAGCATGCAGGTTTTACCGACAAAGATATTCCGCTGCTGGCCAAATGGGCGCTGCGCAACTTGGCCGACTACCAAGCCGAGCTGGCCAAGCGCGGCAAGGTGGGCCTGGTGATTGACGCAGCACTGTGGCTAGCTGATACCTTTGGCATGGACCCTGAAGTGCTGGAAGATGCTGGCAAAGACGCCGAGGCTGTCATCCGCACGGCATTGCTGTCGCTGGCGTGCAAGCGCAGCAAAATGCCCGACTGGGCGGCATTTGACAAAATGATTGTGGCGCTGCGTAAAAAAGATGCGGCGTCTATCGCTATTGCGCTACCTTCTAAGCTGCCAGCGCAGTTTAAAGAAGTTGTTGACCAGCTGCGCTTATCGGTCATCGTCGATTTGCCTAAAATTTGTGAAGCTACCCTGACCACCAGAAAATTATTTGACCAAACACCCGCTTTCATGGGTCGTTACTTTTGGATAGAAGACGCGCTGGCCGAGGTAGAGCATTACGAACGCACCATCTCCAGCGAATGGAGTAAAGCCACCAGCGGCCACACGGATGACAGCTCACTGCTGACTATGCTGCTGTGCATCGCAGCGCAGCAAAGCGCTAAAACCCTGATCACATCCAAGGCGGCAGCCACGCTGGTACGCAAGGTGCGCAAATCTGGCTGGCAGCCGCAGCTGGCGGTGCAATTTATCCAAACCCACGCGCCTGGGCAGGACCAAAATGATTATTTGCGCCTATGGGCTGATTTTGTAGCCGATGCCCAGCCCACGTTGCAAAGCGAGTTTGACTACGCGCTGAAAGACGCACTAGCCCTGCTGGCGCGCAACTGCAATGTGGCTTGAGGCAAAATCACCCGCATGCCATCCACACCCAACACCCTAGTTCATGCCATTTTGTACACCGACGCCCAAGGCATGGCGCGGTTTAAAGACGAGCCACTAGCTTTGCCTGAAGGTACCGAGGCAGCCCGCTTGTCGCCGCTGGCAGCGTCAGGCGGGTTTCAGTTCAGGCAAAGCCCGGTGGGCTTTAGCAGCGCTTTCCACTGCACCACCACGCCGCAATGGTTAGTGGTACTTAGCGGCGCGATGCAGATTGGCCTGCAAGACGGCACGGTGCGCATGTTCACCCCAGGCCAGCGTTTTTACTCTAATGACACCTTGCCCGTGGGCGCTACGTTTGACGCCAAGCTGCACGGCCACTGCAGCCGGCAAGTAGGCGACCAGCCGCTGGTGACGATGTTTGTACGTACCTAGCGCTAGGGCAACACAGTGTGGGCTAGAACAGCCTTTGCTATAAATTAGATAGCTTCTTGAGCAGTATCTACAGCCTAGAAACCTTAAAACACTATAAATATACTGCCATGGACGGGCCTGCATTGACGCGTGTTTACGGGCAGCTCGCGCAGCAAATTCTAGGTTTATTTGCAGTCGGGTAAATATTTGTAATTATCAGTTCAATCAATAACCACAAAGTTTAATTAATTACTAATTAGTTTATATTTCAACTACGTTGGAAAAAGCAACGTGTAATTAACTCGACTAATTTTAGGAATTCAAGATGAAAAAATCTCTCGTTGCACTGGCACTCACTATGGGCGCCACCTTCTCTGCATTGGCCGCTGATATTGTGGACACCGCTGTTGCCGCAGGTAACTTTAAGACTTTGGTTGCTGCAGTGCAAGCCGCTGGTTTGGTAGACACCCTCAAAGGTCCCGGCCCGTTCACCGTGTTTGCGCCTACCGATGAAGCGTTTGCCAAAATCCCTAAAGCCAAGCTGGATGCTTTGCTCAAAGACAAAGCCGCTTTGACCAAAATTCTCACCTACCACGTTGTGCCAGGCAAAGTGATGGCTGCTGATGTCAAAGCCGTTAAAGTGAAAACCGTGCAAGGCGGCATGGTCACCTTATCCACCAAAGGCGGCGTTAAAGTCAACGGTGCCAAAGTAGTCGCTGCTGACGTAGCTGCTGATAACGGTGTGATTCACGCTATTGATAAAGTGATCATGCCCAAGTAATTGGTGATTTGATTTTTTGATTGCAGGTCAGTATCTCTGACTGCAGCATCAGACAAACAACCTGTTAACTCGCCGCATACATGTGGTGGTTAGCGGGTTTTTTCATGGCTATTCTTAAAATGGTTTTCCTTCGTTCGTCCTGAGCTTGTTTGAGGATTCGCTTGAGTCTTTTTTCTCGCCGGATAGCTGATTGCTCGGTTAGCGTGCGCGCCGGAGAGTTGGCTACTCGGCTCAGCGTGCGCACCGGAGAGCTGGACTCGAGCCGGGCATCTCGCTGCAAAAATACTACGAAAACACGCGCGAACGTTGATAGTTGTTAGGCTAAATTTTGTAACGCGCGCCTGTCGTAGTATTTTTCATCGAGACGGACCCGACTCGTCACATTGTTCTTTGCTTGGTTTTGTTAGCCCGTGCTGCGGTGAAGATTATTTGGTGACTACCCGTAGTTTCTTCACAGAGTTGTCGGTGACTACCGGTCGCGCACAACCATCGTCGCAAGTGAGATAGCGTATGCCGACCGCCTGATTTCTGGTATGCCCAGTATGAAGGCGGTTGGCATACGCTATCTCACCACCCAGAGACTAAGCTGATGCGACACGATGACCAACAATACACGCCAACCAGTGATGCAGTGATGCGCGTAGTCGTGATGGAAATCTTACGATGCACGTGCGGTGCAAAAATCAGCCTAATCTTGATTGGTGCCGCGCCACCTGCGCCCTTACCTGTGCGGGTGCCGTACCGCCTAGCGTGTTACGCGCATTGAGCGATCCGCGCAGGCTTAGCACCTCATACACGTCTTTCTCAATGCTGGTGTTAAAGTCTTGCAGCACAGTCAAAGGCAGCTCAGATAAATCTACGTTATGTGATACCGCGGCCTTCACGGCATGCGCTACCGTCTCGTGGGCATCGCGAAACGGCAGGCCTTTTTTGACCAAGTAGTCGGCCAGGTCAGTAGCGGTGGCGTAGCCTTTGAGTGCGGCTTGCTCCATCGCTTTGGGGTTGACGGTAATGCCACCTTCTTTTTTACCAGTAGCGGTATTCAATTGTCCGCCAATCATTTCGGCGAAGATGCGCAAGGTGTCTTTCAAAGTATCTACCGTGTCAAACAGTGGCTCTTTGTCTTCTTGGTTGTCTTTGTTGTAGGCCAGTGGCTGGCCCTTCATCAGCGTGATGAGCCCCATCAGGTGGCCAACCACGCGGCCGGTTTTGCCGCGTGCGAGCTCGGGCACATCGGGGTTTTTCTTCTGCGGCATGATCGACGAGCCCGTGCAGAAGCGATCGGGCAAGGTGATGAAGCTGAAGTTCTGGCTCATCCACAGCACGAGCTCTTCGCTGAGGCGCGAGATGTGCACCATGCAGAGCGCTGCGGCCGAGGTGAACTCGATCGCAAAGTCACGGTCGCTCACCGCGTCGATGCTGTTCTGGCAGACGCAAGCGCGGCCTTTTGCATCGACCATGCCGAGCGTGCGCGCAACACGCTCGCGGTCCAGCGGATAACTCGTTCCGGCCAATGCCGCTGCGCCCAGCGGCAGGCGATTCGTGCGGCGAAACACATCGCTCATGCGTTCAGCGTCACGCGCGAACATCTCCACGTAGGCGAGCAAGTGGTGGCCGAAGCTCACGGGCTGAGCCACCTGCAAATGTGTGAAGCCTGGCAGCACGACATCCACGAAGGCATCGGCCCGCTCGACCAAAGCGCGTTGCAGCGCCGTGAGCAAGCCGGCGATGGTGGTGATCTCGTCGCGCAGCCAGAGCCGCACGTCGGTTGCGACCTGATCGTTGCGCGAGCGGCCCGTGTGCAAGCGCTTGCCGGCGATGCCGACGAGCTGCGTCAAGCGCGCTTCGATGTTCAAGTGCACGTCTTCGAGCTCGAGCTTCCAGGCGAACGCGCCCGACTCGATTTCTTGCGTGATTTGCGCTAAGCCGCGCTGGATGTCGGCATGGTCTTCGGCCGAGATGATGGCCTGCGCGGCGAGCATCTCGGCATGCGCCAAGCTGCCTGCGATGTCAGCGCGCCAGAGGCGCTGATCGAAGTTCACGCTGGCGGTGTAGCGCTGCACCAGCGCGCTCATCGGCTCTGAGAAAAGCGCGGACCACGCTTGCGATTTGTTGTCGAGTGGGTTGTCTGACATGCGGTGGACAATCAAGCGGCGCCCGTCAACCGGGAGGGGCGAATTCTATTCACCCCTCGTCGGCGACCTTCTTCACGCGCAAGCTTCAACGAGCTCCACCGCAGACGCCCATGCCCAAATCCGCCCCAGCGCGCGCGCCGATCACTGCCTTGCCGTCGACCTCAACTTCAAGCGGCTTCGGCAGCACCGTGTTCGATGTGCTGGGTGATGATCCGGCTGCTCGCGCGGCGCCCGCTTCGGTGTTCGACGTCTGCCATGTTGGTGTCGTCTTGCGTGCCTTGGTGTTCGTGCATGCCGCCGTCTTCACCGGTCTTCTGTTCGCCGCCGGCAACCTTGCTGCATGGCTGAGCTTGGCCGCCAACGGCGCGAGCGTTGCGTTGCCGGGCGTATTGCTTTGGTTGCTTGCGGCCTGCGCCTGCAAGCGCTCGCTTGGCCGCTTGCCGCGGCCGTGGCAATGGGCGGTGGTGGCCGCGATGGGTGCACTGAGCGCGCTCTTTGGCTCGGCCTTGGCCTGGCTGCTGAGCGGCGATGCGGGCGCCACGCCGATCGCCTGGCTTGCGCCGGTGTGCGCCGGCGCCGGCCTCGCGCTGGTGCTTTTCGAGTGGCTCAACCTGCGCGCCAAAGCGCTGTTGCCGGCTGACACGACGGCGCGGCTGGCCGAGCTGCAATCGCGCATCCGGCCGCACTTTTTGTTCAACACGTTGAACACTGCTTTGGCATTGGTGCGGCTCGATCCGGCGCGGGCCGAGGCTGTGCTGGAAGACTTGGCCGAGCTGTTTCGCGTGGCCATCACCGAAAGCAGCGAGGCGGTGACGCTGGCCGAGGAGGTGGCGTTGGCGCAGCGCTATTTGGCGATCGAGCAAATTCGCTTCGGCGCGCGCCTGCGGGTGAGCTGGGAGCTCGATCCGGATGCGGGCTCGGCCAAGGTGCCGCCGCTGCTGCTGCAGCCGTTGGTCGAGAACGCGGTGCGGCACGGGGTGGAGCCGGCAGATGCTGGCGGCCTGATTCGGGTGCAGACGCGGGTTCGGTTGGGGCGGGCGGTGGTGAGCGTGACGAACAGCGTGCCGGAAGTGGGGTCAGTGCCGGGGCATGGGATGGCGTTGAGGAATGTGCGGGAGAGGTTGAGGTTGATGCACGATGTGGGGGGGCAGTTTGAGGTGTCGTTGAAGGAGGGGGTTTTTAGGGTGGAGATTGGGGTGCCGTTGTGACCTCTTCGGTTTTGTTGGGTGTGTTCTTTCGGCCCTTTGGGCCGAAGCGGCGGCTTTGCCGCCGGTGCCGGGATGTGCGCCCGGCGGCGCAGTGTCTTTCTTTTGCTTGCCCAAAAGAAAGGCACCAAAGAAAAGGGCACCCCAGCGGAGCCGGTTCGCCTAGGGCGAACTTCTCTGCGCTGCTCGGTCGGGCCGGGAAGCCCACAAACTCGGCCCTGCAGGCCTCAAACATGTGGGCTTCTTTTTCCGGCCCGCCCTGCGCTGCTCGACGGCTCCCATGGGGCCCGTTCAGGAGCCGTTCGCTTCGCTCACATCCGGCAAATGCATTTGGATGTGAGCGCAGCGAACGAGGTGTTCGGGCCCCATGGGAGCCGTCGAGCAGCGCAGGAGAAGGCGGGAAAAGAAGTTTGCATGTTTGAGCCGAAGGCGAGTTTGCAAACTTCCCGCCTTCCCCGAGCAGCGCAGAGAAGTCGGCCCTAGGCCGACCGGCTCCGCTGGGGTGCCTTTTTCTTTGGTGCCTTTCTTTTGGGCAAGCAAAAGAAAGACACTGCGCCGCCGGGCGCATTCCCGGCACCGGCGGCAAAGCCGCCGCTTCGGCCCAAGGGGCCGAAAAAAACCCCCCAAAAAACACACCAACCCCACCCCATGCTCAAAGTCCTAATCACCGACGACGAAGACCTGGCCCGCCTGCGCCTGCGCGGCCTGGTACACGACTGCCTGGACCCCAAAGCCGAAGTCATCGCCGAAGCCGCCAACGCAACCCAGGCCCTCGCCTGGCTCGCCGACCACACCTGCGACCTCGTCCTGCTCGACGTCCAAATGCCCGGCCGCGATGGCCTGCAGCTCGCCGCCGAGTTGCGCCGCGGCCCCAACCCGCCGGCCATCGTCTTCGTCACCGCCCATGCCCACCACGCCGTCCAGGCATTCGACCTCGAGGCGATCGACTACCTCACCAAGCCAGTCAAACGCGAGCGCCTGCACGCCGCGCTGCAGCGCGTTGCCCAACGCCTCTCGTTGCAACATGCGCCAGCCTTGCCGGCCGAGCCAGCGACCGAGGTGCCGGTCATCGTCATCAGTGATCGTGGCCGCGTGCTGCGGCTGCCGCTGGCCGAAGTGCTCTACCTCAAGGCCGAGCTGAAGTACGTCACCCTGCGTACCGCTCTGCACACGCATGTGCTCGATGAATCACTCTCCGAGCTTGAAGCGCGCCTCGGCGACCGCTTCCTCCGCGTTCACCGCAATGCCCTCGTCGCCCGCGACGCCGTCCGCGCACTCGAACGCCGTGTGCTGACGCCGCCCGCCGATGCTGCTTCGACCGATGAAGACAGCGGCGAAGTCTGGGCCGTCTGCATGGAGCCGATCGGCGAGTGGTTGGCCGTCTCGCGCCGGCAAGTCGCCGCCGTGCGCGAGGCGCTGCTCAACCGCTGATTCGGAAGGCCTCGGCCGTCTCCACCAACGCCGCGGGCACGTACTCCGGGCTGCTTTTGATCTGCTTTCTCGTCAGCCCGGTGAAGACGGTGCGGTCCGCCCAATCGATGCGCTCGATGTGGCACACCTCCACGAGCACCTTCTTGCCGCCTGGCCACCAATTGCGCGTGTCGACGACGAGCTGCCGAATGGCCCAGGAATCGGCGTCGAACACGAAGTCAGCCACGTGGCCAATGCTGCCGTCAACGGCCTGGATGTCATAGTCGGTCACATCGGCACTGCTGCGCAGGTGAACGTCTTCCGCCAGCACATTGGATTCGCGCAGCGCCGCCTGCTCGGCACTTTCAACGGCGGTTGGCAATGCCGCCGGCAACATCGGCAAGGGGCCCATCGCCCAGAGATCGCCGCCGGTCCAGTACTCGGGGTAGGCGTAGTAGCGCAGCATGTCGGTCTCGTGTTGGCGTGAGACCGGCTGGTGCGTGTCGACAGCGGGGCTGCGGCGAACCTGGTCGCGCGTCAAGGTCACGTCGATGTGTTTGGCATCGGCTCTGGCTTGCTTCACGGCATAGGGCGAGATGAGCACCTCGCGGCCTTCGAGCCAGGTGCCGGTGTCGACGACGAGGTAGCGGATCGCCCAGGCTTGATCGTCGAAATACGCTTCTTTGACGTGGCCGAGTTCACCGTCGATGGTGTGGACCTTCGCGCCATCCAAGTGACCGATGCTGTTCATCATCATGGCAAGGCTCCTGCAGTCTGGGGCCATCAGCTTGCGCCGTTTGCGCGGGCGTGGCTGTAGGAGGAACGGCCATCGCGCCGCCAGCGGGCATCGGGCGCGGGCGAAGCCATCAGCCCGTGTGAGCGCGGCGCCCTCAAATGCGGTGGATCGCGCCGTATCGTGCGGCGCAACATGGCCAAACGACGACTCTCTTCCAGCTGGCGCAAGCCGCTCTCGGCCGCGCTGCGCGCGGTGACCAAGCTGCAGCGAACGCAGTCGCGCGCTGCCGCCAAGGCGGTGCGGCGTGCGCTGCGCGCGAGCACATCTGCGGCGTCGAAGGTGGGCACGGCGCCGAAGCCGCGCAAGGCGAGCGTGCCGCGTGGCACCGGCAGTTGGTCAGATGGCGTGGCACTCGGCCCAGGCGGTGCGCGGCGCTACCGCTTGTTCATGCCGACTGGCGTGGCCGCCTCGGCGCGGCTGCCCTTGGTGGTCATGCTCCACGGCTGCGGCCAGAGCGCGGAAGCGTTCTCGCTCAGCACACGCATCAACCGGCTGGCGATCCAGGCGGGCTTTGGCGTGCTCTATCCCGAGCAAGATCGGCACGCCAATTTGCAAGGCTGCTGGAATTGGTATGACACCGACAGCCGCCGTGCTTACCGCGAAGCGGCCACGCTGCTCGCCGCGATCGACCAAGTCGTGCGCTTGCACCCGCTTGACGCCACCCGCGTGGCCGTGGCTGGCCTCTCGGCAGGCGCCAGCATGGCGGCCTTGCTCGCCAGCCAACACCCCGCACGGTTTGCCGCCGTGGTGATGCACTCCGGCGTGCCGCCCGGCGCCGCGCACTCCACTGCAACGGCGTTGCGCGCGATGCTCGGCCGCGCTCCGGCGACTGCGGCCGAAGGGCCGCATGCGGCATCGACATCGGCAAGCCTGCTCGCCGCACCCATGGTTTGGCCACCGCTGCTGGTGATTCACGGCACGGCGGACCGCGTCGTCGCGGCGAGCAATGGCGCGGCTGCTGCGCAGGTGTGGTCGGCGGCGGCGGGTGCGCGCGCAGGCGCAAGCCGCGTCGTGCAACGAGGCATGCGCCGCGCGATGACAGTCACCGATTTCAAGCGCCGCGGGCAAACGGTGGCTACGCTCTGCCTGGTCGATGGCCTCGGCCACGCATGGAGCGGCGGCGCGGCCAGCCAGCGCTTCAGCGATGCCGCGGGGCCCGACGCATCACGCATGGTTTGGGCGTTTGCTGCGCGCCAGTTCGAGCGCTTGAGCGCCGAGTAATGCTGGGTAAAGTAGCTTTGAAACACGCCGCACTGCGTTGACCGATTCTTCGGCTGGAAACCAAAATGAATTGCAGACCTCGATCTGCAACCCATTCATCACAAAGGTTTTCACCGATGAAATTGCCACGAGTCGCGCCCTCCAGGTGCTCCCAAAGTGCGCGTCAAGCGCTGTCGATCACAGCCTTGGCTGTCACCTTGGTATGCGGCGCCACGCTGGCCCATGCCGGCGTGCCTTACCCGACGAAGCGAACGCCTGCCGCGCAAGACATCGGCGCATTTGCCGCCAGTGCTGCCACTGCGCAGATCACCGTCACGGTCGCGCTGAAGCTGCGCAACGCGGCTGAACTTGATAGGCTGATTTCTTCGCTCTACACGCCCGGCAGCTCAAACTTTCACCAGTTCTTGACCTCCGCGCAGTTCCACGAACGCTTTGCGCCCAGCGCACAAACCATCGCCGATGCAAGCGCCTATTTCACCCACGCCGGCCTCGCCGTTCGTGTGGATGCTGGCCGCTTGTTGCAGGTCACCGGCAACCCGGCCGCAATAGAAGCGGCCTTCAGTGTGAAGCTGCGCCAGTACGAAGTCGCGAGCCGTTTGACCGCGCCCGCATACCGCTTCCGCGCGCCCGATGCCGCGCCGCGCATTGCCGCGGAGGCGGTGGCCGCGAATGTTGACGGCATCGCAGGCCTCGACAACCGGCCGCGTTTTGCGCCGCGCTCGACGCAGGCCAACCGCGCCGCGCCCACGCTGCAGCGTGCTGCCAACGCTGCGCCCAAGGCCGGCTCCAACGCTTTGAACGAACCCGGCCAATGGACTGTCAGCGACCTGGCGAGCTACTACAACGTCAAGCCGCTTTATGACCGTGGCCTGCACGGCGAGGGCCGCACCGTGGGCATCGTCACGCTCGCGTCGTTCACGCCGAGCGACGCGTTTGCGTACTGGAGCAGCGTCGGCTTGCCAGTGGACCCGAATCGCTTGACGGTGATCAATGTCGACGGTGGCCCGGGCGCGCCGAGCGACGATTCAGGCTCGAGCGAAACCACGCTCGATGTCGAGCAATCGGGCGGCTTGGCGCCAGCCGCAAAGCTCATCGTCTACCAATCGCCGAACACCGACCAAGGCTTCATCGACAACTTTGCCAAAGCGATCGACGACAACATCGCCGAGACGCTTTCAGTCAGCTGGGGCTTGTGGGAGTGGTTCGATACCCAGAGCAACGTCACCACCGCACGCGGCCGCAGCCTGGAGGCGCTCAAGGTCTACAACAGCCTCTTCATTCAAGCCGCGGCGCAAGGGCAGTCGATGTTTGCCGCAGCGGGCGACGCCGGCGCCTACGACGTCAACCGCGGCAACCCGGTGCCCGATTACACCGCGACCTTGAGCGTTGATGCGCCAAGCTCATCACCGTGGATCACCGCAGCCGGCGGCACCACGCTGCCCGGAACCCAGGTCTTCAAAGGCCCGGACGGCCAGCCGTTCCCGGTCACGCTGGCGACCGAGCAAGCGTGGAGCTGGAGCTACCTCACCGGCCTGTGCGCAGCGCTCGGCTTTGATCCGGTGGCTTGCGGCACCTTTCCGGTGGGCGGCGGAGGGGGCGTCAGCGCCTACAACCGCATTCCGCTCTATCAGCAGGGCGTGCCCGGCATTCGCCGCACCGAGGCCGGGCAAAGCCTGATCGACTTCACCACCACACCGCCCACCGATGTGGTTGATCTGCCGGCCCACTATGCCGGCCGCAACGTGCCCGATGTGTCGCTCAACGCTGATCCCGAAACCGGCTACGCGCTCACCTACACCTCTGACCAAACCGGCTTCGGCGTGATCAACTATTACGGCGGCACGAGCTTCGTGGCGCCGCAGTTGAACGGCATCACGGCGCTGCTCGGCCAGGCGATCGGCGGGCGCGTGGGCTTGCTGAACTACCCGCTCTATGCGCTGGCGCGATTGCCCGTGTCATACACCGGCGCGCACGCCCCGTTTCATGACATTGCGACCGGCGACAACTGGTTCTATCGGGGCGAGCCGGGCTATGACCAGGCAACTGGCGTGGGCACGCTCGACGTAGCCAACTTCTCGCGCGCCCTCGGCCTCGTTGCACATTGAGCGCACGCGCGCCGCTCGACCGCTCACCACGCGGGTGAGCGGCCAGATCTGGCTCAGCGGCTCAGCGGCTCACGCGCCGGCGCGATGCGAATCCGATGCCAATGAGGCCGGCGGCAAGCATCGCCATGCTGCTCGGCTCAGGGATGGCGGCCACGGTGATGTCGAGCAGCGGCGGCGCAGAGGCGGTTGAGCCACCAAAGCCGAAGGCGCCGACGAGGGAGGCCGCACCCGTGGCCAGGTTGACGGTGTAGAGGCCGCTCTTGCTGGTGTCGCCATCGGTCAGCGAGGCGTAGGCAATGCCGGTTGCGCCGCTGATGTCAAACCCGGCCACGTTGCTGGTGTTCACACCAAGCGCGCCCACCGCGGTTTGCACGCCGTCGTTGGGCGGTGCTTGCGTGTAGAGCATGTCGGTCGCGCCATCGATGCCGTAGAGCGCCGTGCCGGTGGCGGGGTTTTTGTCGTTGTTGGTGTAAGCCGAGGCCGCAATGCTGGTGGTGGCGCCGTTGAGGCTGGTGTCGGTGGTTACCAAGCCAGTCATCGGGTTGATGCGCAGGTTCTGGCCGGCATTGCTGGTGATGCGGATGCGGTCGACGGTGGGGTTGAAGTCAATGCCGAAAGAGCTGCCCATGAGTCCGGCGAACGGGCTCGTCGCGTCGGCGGGGTCGGCCTTCAATGCGGCGATGAACGTGGCACCACCCGTGTTCGCGTTCAGTGTGTAGAGGTTGCCGGCGCTGCCCAAGCCGTAGAGCAAGCCGGTGGCTGGGCGCAAGTCGATGCCCAGAATGCGCTCGTCGGCGCCGGCCAAGCCGGTGATGTTGAAGGCTGTGGTCGACAGCGTCGGTGCGAGGCTGTCGAAGCTCACCAGCGCATTGGTGGTCGTCAGGCCGATGATGGTTTCGGCGTGAGCTGTTGTGGTCGACGCGAGACCGGCCATGGCGGCGGTGGCCATGGCGATCGCGCTGGCGGCACCCCACTTCGGCTTGTTGATTCTGATCATTGAAATCTCCTTGTGTGAAACCGTGGCCGACAGGCACCATGCCCCTCGGCCCAGGCGGCTACGCGGTGCAACCGCCGGCGGATTCACACCCGGAAACGTTGTAGGGCTTTGTGAAGATCGGCGCTTCTTCAGCGCTTCAACTCTTCAGCCCGTGTTGCGCAACCCCGCCGCCACCCCGTTGATCGAGATGTGAATGCCGCGCTGAACCCGCGCCATGCCGGGGTCGCCGTCTTTGCGGAGGCGGTAGCGCCGCATCAGCTCGACCTGCAAATGGTTCAGCGGGTCGAGGTAAGGGAACCGGTACTCGATCGAGCGTGCCAACGCGGGGTTGGAGGCGAGCCGCGCTTTGTCGCCGGTGATCAAGGTGAGTGCGTCGCTCGTGCGCTGCCATTCGGCTTCGATCAGCCCGAAGATGCGGCGGCCGAGCTTTTTGTCTTCGACGAGTTCGACATAGCGCGCGGCAATCGCCAGATCGCTCTTGGCAATCACCATGTCGAGGTTGGACATCAGCGTGCCGAAGAACGGCCACTGCTTGTGCATGCGCTGCAACAACGCCAGCCGCTCGCCTCTGACGTTGGGCTCCTTGCCAAGAAAGCTCTCGATCGCCGTGCCAAAGCCGCACCAGCCGGGCAGGGCGACGCGGCATTGGCCCCAGCTGAAGCTCCAGGGAATGGCGCGCAAGTCTTCGATGGCGCGGGTGGCTTTGCGTGAAGCAGGGCGCGAGCCAATGTTGAGCTCGGCGATCTCTCGGATCGGCGTGGCGCTGAAGAAGTATTCGGTGAAGCCCGGCGTCTCGTAGACGAGCTTGCGGTAGGCCTTGAAGCTCGCATCGCTGATGGCGGCTGCGGCTTGCAGAAAGCTCTTCGGCGCGGTCTTGGTGGGGTGCAGCAAGGTGGCTTCGAGCGTGGCCGCCACCAGTGTTTCCAGGTTGCGCCGGCCGATCTCGGGGTGGGCGTATTTCGATGCAATCACTTCGCCCTGTTCGGTCAGCCGTATCTGCCCGTTCACCGTGCCGGGCGGCTGCGCAAGGATCGCCTGGTAGCTCGGGCCACCGCCTCGCCCGACCGTGCCGCCGCGGCCGTGGAAGAGGCGCAAGGTGATGCCGTGCTCGCGGCCCAGATCGGCGAAGAGATCGACCAAGTCGGTCTCGGCGCGGTAGAGCTCCCAGTTGCTGGTGAAGCTGCCGCCGTCTTTGTTGCTGTCGCTGTAGCCGAGCATGATGTCTTGCTCGGCGCCGCTGCGCTTCATCATCGAGGTGATGCCAGGCAAGGCATAGAAGGCGCGCATGATCGGCGCGGCATTGCGCAGGTCGCCGATCGTCTCGAAGAGGGGCGAGACGATGAGGTCGCTGACCGCAACGCTGGCTGCGTCGTCATCGTCAGATTCATCGAGCGTGCCGCGCAGCAGGCCGACTTCTTTCAACAGCACCATCACTTCGAGCAGGTCGCTCACGTCTTCGGTGTGGGAGATGATGTAGTGGCGCAGGGCGTCGCGGCCATAGCGCTGCAGCATGACGACGGCGGCTTCGAAGATCGCGATCTCGGCCAACGTGTGCTCGCTGTAGTTGGCGGCGCGCACGCGGAGTGGTCGCGCGTCGTTCAGGCGTTGCATCAGCAGCTCGCGCCTGGCGGGCTCGGCGAGTGCGCTGTAGTTGGGCTCGATGCGCGCCACACGCAGCAGCTCAGCGACCACGGCTTCGTGCTTGTCAGAGCTTTGCCGCAAATCGACCGTGGCCAGGTGAAAGCCGAAGACTTGCACCGCACGCATCAACGGCAGCAGCCTGGGCGCCGCCAACGCCTGCGCGTGATGTGCGGCGAGTGATGCCTCGATGATTTGCAGGTCAGCGAGAAACTCCGTCGCAGCCAGGTACGCGTTTTGAGGTGCTACCGCATGGCGCAGCGCCTCGGTGCCCGTGAAGGCCTCAAGCGTGGCGGCGAGCCGCGCGTACATGCCGATCAAGGCGCGGCGATACGGCTCATCTTCGCGAT
The DNA here is from genome assembly GCA_043778145.1 of Rhizobacter sp. GTDB lineage: Bacteria > Pseudomonadota > Gammaproteobacteria > Burkholderiales > Burkholderiaceae_C > LMDS01. The sequence goes on along the minus strand of JAYWGR010000154.1, from coordinate 16,716 downwards.
GTTGGCTGAGGTCGGGCGAGGCTTTGGCAAGCGCTTGCATCGCGGGCGTGACCGGCGCGAGCGTCGCCGAGATCGAGAGCTCCGCGCCGAGTGTGTGCACCTCGGTGAGATAGAAGCGCAGCACGGTCTCGGCTTGCCGCGCGAGCGCCATTTGCAGCGTCTCGGCGGTGACGAAAGGGTTGCCGTCGCGATCGCCGCCGATCCAGTTGCCCATGCGGAAGAACGAGGCGATCGGGTGCCCCGGCAGCGCACGTTCCAAGTCGCGGTACATGCGCGGTATTTGCCTCAGAAAGGTCGAGCGGTAGTAGCTGAGCGCGTTCTCGATTTCATCGGCCACGGTGAGCTTGGCGGTGCGCAGCATGCGCGTCTGCCAGAGCTGCGTGACGCGCGCGCGAATCAGCGCTTCGTTCTCGGCGCGATCGGCGTCGGTGTGAAGGCGGTCGCGTTGTTCGACGAGTTCGGCAATGGCGCGCTCGGCATCCAAGATGCTCTTGCGCTGCACTTCGGTCGGGTGCGCGGTGAGCACCGGCGAGATGTAGGCGTGGGCGAGCGTTTTGGCGATGTCTTCGGCGCGCACGTCAGCCCGCGCGAGGCGGTCGAGCGTCATCGCGAGCGAGCCTTCTTCGAGCTGGCCGCTGCGCTCGTTGTGATCACGGCGGCGCACGTTGTGGCGGTCTTCGGCGATGTTGGCCAGGTGCGAGAAATAGCTGAATGCGCGAATCACGCTCACGGTCTGGTCGCCGGAGAGGTTCTTCAACAAGCGGTCGAGTGCGCGGCCGGCCTGCGCATCGCTCTTCAGGCGGAAGGCGACCGAGAGTTGCCGCACACGCTCGACGAGTTCGAACGCCGGCTTGCCTTCTTGCTCGTGGATCACGTCGCCAAGAATGCGGCCGAGCAAACGGATGTCGTCGACCAGCGGGCTGTTCTTGTCGATGACTTTCGCGGCCGCCTTTTTGACAGTTGGCGTGCGTTTGGCGGCGGCTGGCGGCATGTTGACCTCGTTCTAATGATGGGATGAGCGCGCCGCATCGTAAGCGGCAGGCAAGCCGGGGCGTCATGCAAAAGATGCGCCTGCTAGGATCATCGGCAGAGGCCGCAGGGCCGTTTTATGTGCGAATCACGGAGCGCAGCGCGCAGCCAACTCAATGAGCGACACCATCATCATCGCGACCCGCGAGAGCCGGCTCGCCCTGTGGCAAGCCGAGCATGTGCGCGACCTGCTCCGTGATCGGCTGGCGAGCACTGCCGAGCTGCTCGGCATGACCACCCGCGGCGACCAGATCCTCGACCGCAGCCTCTCCAAAGTTGGCGGCAAGGGCCTCTTCGTCAAAGAACTCGAAGCCGCGCTCGAAGACGGCCGCGCGCATCTCGCCGTGCATTCGCTCAAAGACGTGCCGATGGATCTGCCCGAGGGCTTCTCGCTCGCGGCGGTGCTCGAACGCGAAGACCCGCGCGACGCCTTCGTCTCGAACCAATACGCCACGCTCGCCGAGCTGCCGCAGGGCGCGAAGGTCGGCACCTCGAGCCTGCGCCGCGTGGTGCAGCTCGGCGCCTTGCGGCCCGATCTGCAGATCGAGCCCCTGCGCGGCAACCTCGACACCCGGCTGCGCAAGCTCGATGACGGCGAGTACGACGCCATCGTGCTCGCCGCTGCCGGCCTCAAACGGCTTGGCCTCGCAAGCCGCATTCGCGCCGCGTTCTCGCCCGACGAGATGCTGCCTTGCGCCGGCCAGGGCGCGCTCGGCATTGAGGTGCGGGCCGAATCGACCGTGCTGCGTGAGCGGCTCGCCACGCTGATCCACACGCCGACTTGGCTGGCCGTTGAGGCCGAACGTGCGGTGTCGCGCTCGCTTGGCGGCAGTTGCAGCGTGCCGCTCGCAGCGCATGCGGTGTGGCAAGGCGATCACCTCGTGTTGAGCGCGGTGCTTGGTCATGCGCTCCAGCCGCTCTCGCCGCTGCTTCGCGTCGAAGCGCTTGCCGAGCCGCTGACCACTGCCGATGCGCGCGCGTTGGGCGAGCGTGCGGCGCGCGCGTTGATCGACCAAGGCGCTGCCGCCTACCTGGCTGCGCCTGCCTGACGATCCGCTGATGCGCGTCATCGTGACCCGGCCGGCAGGGCAGGCGGCCGAGTGGGTTGCTCGGTTCATGGGCCAAGGCATTGAAGCTGCGTCATTGCCGCTGATCGGCATTGCCCCGGCTGACGATGCTGCAGCGATCGCCGCAGCTTGGGCCACGCTCGCGCAGCAGCGCTTGGTGATCTTCGTCAGCCCGAATGCGGCGGAGCAGTTCTTCGCGCTGCGCCCGCCTGAGATGCTTTGGCCGAGTGGCACGCGGGCCGCGTCACCAGGCCCCGGCACGAGCGATGTGCTGCGCGGCTTGGGCGTTCCGGCCGGCGCGATCATCGAGCCGGCGGCCGATGCGCCGCAGTTCGATTCAGAGAGCTTGTGGCTCGCGCTCTCGGCCGTCGATTGGCAAGGCGCTGCCGTGCTCATCGTGCGCGGCGAGGCTGGGCGCGATTGGCTGGCCGATACCTTGCGAGCGCACGGTGCGCAGGTCACCTACCTCACCGCATACCGGCGCGTGCCGCCGCAGTTTGATGCCGCACAACTCGCGCTCCTGCGCGACGCCGCCGCGCGGCCCGCACAGCACCTCTGGCTCTTCAGCAGCTCCGAGGCGATCGATCATTTGGCCGATGCACTTGGCGCACCTCTGCCCGTCGGCGCCCATGCTTTGGCCAGCCATCCGCGCATTGCGGCCAGGGCTCGCGAGCGCGGTTTCACGCATGTCACCGAGGCGCGCCCCGCCGCTGATGCGGTGCTCGCGGCGGCCCGTGGCGTGATCGATGAAGCTCGCCGTGAGGCTGCCAGCGCCTGCCTACAATCGCCCCCGACCGTGAGCGAACTCCCAACCCAACAGCCCCCAGAAGCCGCCACCGCGCCCGCGAGCGCGGCTGCGGCGGCGGGTCATGCGCCGCAGGCTAACGCGCCGACATCGGCTGCGGCTTTGCCACATTTGCCCATGTTCGCCAGCGCGCTCAGTTCGGCCCGCGCTTGGCCAATTGCCGCGGCCTTGCTCGGCCTGCTGCTCATCGTGGGTGGTGTGATTGCGTGGCGCGCCGATCAGCGCATGTCGCTGCTCGAACAAGAGCTCGTGCGCCGTCAACAAGAAAGCGCCGATCAATCCTCCGAAGCCCGAATGCTCGCCAAACAGGCCGAGGAAAGCGCGCGCGACAACGCCGCCAAAGTGGCGCTGCTCGATGCCCGCGTGGCCGAGGTCGCCGTGCAGCGCGGCCAGCTCGAAGAGCTGATTCAGTCGCTCTCCAGGTCGCGCGATGAAAACCTGTTGGTCGATGTCGAAGCGGCAGTGCGCGTGGCGTTGCAGCAGGCGGTCATCACTGGCAGCGCCGAGCCACTCGTCTACACACTGCAACAAAGCGACGAGCGCCTTGCGCGCTACGACCAACCCCGGCTCGAGGCCGTGCGCCGGGCCATCGCTCGCGATCTCGATCGCGTCAAGAGTGTGAGCGTGACCGACATGGCCTCGCTCGGCATCAAGCTCGACGAGGCGGTGCGCCTGGTCGACGAGCTGCCGTTGCTCTCGACCGCCGAAGTGCGGCGCGACAACCCGAGCGCGGCCACTGTGCCCACATCGGCCCAGCCCGTGCCGAGCGGCGCGGCAAGCGCTGCCAGCCAGAGCGCGTGGGGCGGGTGGAGCAGCTTTTGGCCATCCGAGATTGGCGAGGCCTGGTCGCGCAACACCGAGCGGTTGTGGGGCGAGGCCAAATCGCTCGTTCGCGTGACCCGCATCGAGCATCCCGAGGCGATGTTGCTGGCGCCCGAGCAGGCCTTCTTCCTCAGAGAAAACCTCAAGCTGCGGCTGCTCAATGCACGCCTTGCGTTGCTCAGCCGGCAGTTCGACACGGCGCAATCCGATTTGCAACTTGCGCAAAAGTCGCTCGATCGCTACTTCGATCGCAACGCGCGCCGCACGATCGTCGCCGTTGATCTGGTGAAGCAAGTCGGCGCGCAGGCGCACCAGGTTGCCGTGCCGCGCCCTGACGACACCTTGGCCGCGCTCGCCGCCGCGTCTGCCGGCCGCTGAGGCTGGCGATCGATCCGATGCGCGCCATCATCTGGTTCGTCCTGCTGTTCGTGATCGCCGTGGTGGCCGCCACCACGCTCGGCACCAACGACGGTTTGGTCAGCTTCTATTGGGCCGGTACGCGGCTCGATGTCTCGCTCAACCTCTTCTTGCTGCTCTTGATCGGCACGTGCTTCGTGCTCGTCACGGCGATTCGTGCGGTGAACTCGCTCGTCGGCTTGCCGCAGCGCGCGCGCGAGTGGCGTGTCGCCCGGCGCGACCGCACCGCTCAGGCCTCGCTGCGCGATGCGCTTGTTCAGTACTTCGGCGGCCGCTACAGCCGTGCGCAGCGTGCCGCAGAGCGCGCGCTGGCAATCCAGAAAGAAACGCCTGAGCTCGCGCAAGACAACGAGTTCACCGTGCTCAGCCACTTGCTTGCCGCAGGCAGCGCCCACCGCCTGCAAGACCGTGCGAGCCGCGATGAGCAGCTCGGCCAAGCGCTGGAGTTATCGCGCCGCAGCTCCGCAGCGCGATCGGCCGAAGAGGGCGCGCGCCTGCTCGCGGCTGAGTGGGCGATTGACGACCGCGACGCGCCGCGGGCGCTCGAATTGCTCGCCGAATTGCCGCTCGGCGTGGCGCGCCGCACGCATGCGCTGCGCCTCAAGCTGCAGGCCACGCGCCTCGGCCGCCAACCGCAAGACGCGCTGAAAACCGCGCGCTTGCTTGCCAAGCATCAAGGTTTCTCCAAGATCGCAGCCCAAGGCCTGCTGCGCTCACTCGCGTTCGAATCACTCGAGACCGCACGCGACGCTGATCAACTGCGCCGCATTTGGTTGCTGCTCGACGTGCTCGATCGCCGCGACCCGTTCGTCGCTGCCCGTGCCGCAAGCCGTGCTGCAGGTCTGGGTGCCGCCGAAGAAGCGCGCGGCTGGCTGCGCCCGTTCTGGGATCGCCCAACAGAGCTCACCGCCGAAGACCGCGCCGTGGTCGCGCTCGCGCTGGTTGATGCAATCCCTGGCATCGGGCCCGAATGGTTGCCGCGTTTGGAAGCTGCATCGTCCGCCTTCCCCCGCGAAAGCGCGATCGCGTTGGCCGTGGGCTCGGCACTCGCCGAACGCCAGTTGTGGGGCAAAGCGCGCGTGCTGCTCCAGCAAGCCGCTGGAGATGCCACACTCGAAACCCCCGCCCGCCGCAAGGCCTGGCTGCTGCTGGCCGAGCTTGCAAAGCGAGAAGACGAACCCGATCGCGCAGCGCCTTGCTACGAAGCTGCGGCGCGATTGCCGTGAGCACTGGCGCGCGGGGAAAAAGCTGTGGCATAATCTGAGGCTGCGCGGCTGTAGCTCAGCTGGATAGAGTACTTGGCTACGAACCAAGGGGTCGTGGGTTCGATTCCTGCCAGCCGCACCAGAACACATCGTTCTAGAACAACGGGTTAGATGCTTCGGCGTCTGGCCCGTTTTTCTTTGTGCGCGACTTTCTGCGCGACTTTTCCTGACCTCATCCGTTGACCACCCGCAGCAGCGTGGTTCGGTCGCGCGTCTCGTGCACCTTGTTGGCCGCCTCCACCAGACGCGCGATCGTGGCGGTGGCGTAGTGCTGCGGCATGCCGGTCAGGGCATGTCCCAGCAACAAGGCGCGGTCTTCTTCCGTCACACCGGCCTCCCGCAGCCTTTGGCCGAAGGTGTGGCGCAGGTCGTGCACGCGGACCCGTTCGAGCTTGGCAGCCCGCCTGGCGTTCTGGAACGCGGTGTTGTTCATCGTGTGGACCGGCCGGTACGGCATCACCGGCTCGTCCTCGATGTTCTTCACGCGTTCCCGACGCCAGACGAACACGAACTCGTCGTGGTCCCCGCGGCATTCTTCGACGATCTTGGTCGCCACGTCGTTCAGGATCAGCACGTGGGGTCGCTGGCCCTTGAACTCCGCAGCGGGGATCACGAAGACGCTGCGCTCCAACTCCGGCACCTTGCGCTCCCAGGCCCACTGCAGCCGGCACACGTTGTCGTCGCGTGCGCCGCAGTTGAGCGCGAAGAGCACCATGCGCTGCAGGTGCGCCGGCAGGTGCTTCATCAACTCCGCCTGCTCCGACCAGGTGATCGGGTAGGGCGGTCGCCTCTGCTGCCGCTCGTCGAGCATCTCGATCAACGGCGATGACAAGAGCCATGGCTTGCCGTGGGTGCGCCAGACGCGGGTTGCACGGTTGAGTACCGTGCGCACGACCTCAAGGCTGCGATTGATCGTCGCGTTCTTGGCGCCTTCGGCCGCGCGTTCATCCTTGAAGCCCTCCAGGGCGTCGTTGCAGACGTCCCGCAGAGGCAGGCTGCCGATGTACGGCAGCAGGATGGTCACGTGGTACGAGATGACGTCCAAGGTGCGGACCCCTCGCTGCTTGCACTCGATCAGGTACTTTTGTGCAGCAGCTGCGAACAGCTGCTCAGCGCCTTCTCGAAGTTCGTGTTCGCGCCTGGCATCGACCTCGGCCTGCCGCGCCCTGAGCCAGACTTCGGCGCAGTCTTGGCTGACCTTGCCGAGCCTGGCGAAGACGCGTTCGCCCTTGTATTGCTTGTTGACCGTCCGTTCGCCGGACCGATCGCAGAGGATGCCTGGTGTCCGAGTTCGCATGGAACTGCTCCTTTCGTCGACTTGCGACTCGGGCGCCCTCGCTCACGAATATACGCGTCGGCCCAGGCGTCGAGCTCCTGGCGATCGAAGGCGATGCACCGGCCGCCGAAGGGGATTTCGGTGAGCGACGGGCGAATCTCGGCGTCGAAGCGGTTGCGGTCGACGCCGAGGTAGGCTGGCGCGTCGCGGTGACGGATCAGCCTGGGCGCGATCACGCCGGGCACCCTTCAGGGGATGGAGGATCCTCGGGGCCCGCACCGCCGCCTTTGCCACGGCGGCGTGGCTTCGGGCCGATGTAAGACGAAGCCGGCTTGCTGCGCGAGTGCCCGAGCATGTGCGATACACGGTGCCGCGCGCTCACGTCGTCGGCGGCCTCGGCGTGCCCGCCGCGAACCGGCGACGGCACACCACACTCTGCCTCGTAGACGTCGTTGGCGCGCTGATGGCGCAGACCGTGCGGCACGATGCCGCGCTTGGACTTGACGATGCCGCAGCAGCCCATCACGTAATAGAACCTCGTGCGGTTCTGGTCGGCTGTGAAGCCCGGCCGGCCGACAAACGCGCCCGGCGCAACAGTCGCCATCACCCGGTCGAGCAACTCGCGTTGCGCGTCATCGACGATCGGCACGTCACGCGGCCGGCCGCCCTTGGTGCCAAAGCTGATGCGCAAGAAGGTCTCGCACTCCGGGAACGCGGCGGCGTCACGTGGGTTCGCCGCCTCGCGCGGCAAGATGGCCATGTGGGGCCGCAGATGCCGCGCTTCTTTCGGCCTCATAGCAAAGCGATAGCAAAGCTCCAGCTGCAGCGCGCACCACTCGTCGACGAGGGCCACCTCGGCGATCAACGCCTCGACGTCGACACCGTATGCCGTCCAGCTGTGGTCATGGGTGGCCACCTGCTTGCGATGTGCGTGCGTCGATTCAGCGCCCACGTAGTGGATGGGCGCCTGGACCATTCCCGGCTTGCCGATCCACTCAGCGAAGGTGCGCAGGAAGCTGAGGTAGTTGTGGATCGTCGCCGTCGACAGGCCCCGTTCCAGCCAGCGGTCGACCATCGCCTGGATGTGTCGGTTCGCCAGCTGGCGGGGGTCGAGGTTCGAATATCTCGTCTTGTGGCGCAGCTCTCGGAAGAACCCGAAGTAGAAGCGACTGCGGTCTTGCATCGTCTTGATCGACACGCTCTTGTTCTTGGTGCTGTGCTGGTGGTTGTTCAGCGCCAGCAGCGCGCCCAACACGCGCAAGAAGTCGTGCGTTCCCATGGGCAGGGACTTGAGGACCGCTTCAGGCGGTGAGGACGGGTTGTAGGCCATGTGCACCCGATAGGCCAAAGGCACTTTCGGACGCGCCGTGGGGCGGGGCTGATTTCGTTTCGAAGGCATGTGCAGTTCTCCAGTGGCACACGCCGCTTGAGCCAGGGCGACGACATCGACATCGGGACGCGACGGGGGGTCAGTCACACGCCGGCGTCCCGTATCGGGCGTGACTGATGGAGGCCAAGGATCACCATGCGGGCGGCCGGCCTCCAATGCCGACGCACGCTTCCGGTGGCGGCGCATAGGCCGCCCAGCGTTCGTAAAAAATACTTCCCAGGTCAGCGCGACGCGTTTCCGCATCGCGCAGCCGATCGCACTCACCGGTGCGTGGCGTCAGCGCCTCAAGGGCACTGGCAGCCAGCAGGGGCAGTCCTGGGTTCTGGGTGTCATGGGTAGCCCGCCTTTCGCCGCTGGAAGTCCTCCCTGCTACCAGGAGGTGCGGGGCCTCGTCTGAGACCGCGTGTTGCACCCGATGAGGGCGTTCAACAACGCATCTGCCTTGAAGGCAATCGACGATGGCGCGGGTTCATCACTGCGTGGTCTTGGCCAGGCAGTTGGCGGCTGCTGCGCTCGGGGCGTGCAGCCACATGGCCGACGGTGAGTCGGCGAAACGGATCGAAGGGAGAGGCATCACCGCGTCGTGCGCGGCAGGGCCGGGTCCGATGGACGGATGGGCGCCTGTGCAGGTGCGGGTCACGACCGCTAACGGTTGCGCTCTGGCTTGACAGCCAACGGAAGCAACGTCCGGCCTCGTTGAGATCAGAAGATCATGCTGAGGCTCGCATGGCTCAAGCGCGATTTGATTCCCGCATTCGGGCCCGTGTCAACACCTTCCGGGCCTTGACTTACAAACTGCTGGTACTAGCAGCGGAACACGTGGAACGAAGCTGCCGAATGAGCATGCGCCAGGGGTTGCAAGCCCTTTTTCATACCTCCAGTTTCGATTCGAACCCGCAGGCCATGGGCTCGCCTGCCGGCTGTCCGGCGACGTGGACCTGGTGGGGCGCCGCGGCAGCGCCGTTGCACCTTCGGGCCGAGGTCGTGGACCCTTGATTTGGCCCCTCGAAGGCCCCTTGCGGGCACCGCGGACGGTTCGTGTCCGCTGCACAATCCGTCCAGCCCGTCTGACAGTCGACGGCATCGATGGTGATCGCAACCAAGAAGACGAAGACAACAGCCGCATGCTCGACGACATCAAGAAGACGCTCTGGGCTACCGCCGACAAGCTGCGCGCCAACATGGACGCCGCCGAGTACAAGCACCTCGTGCTCGGCCTCATCTTCGTCAAGTACATCTCCGACACCTTTCAGGCCAAGCGAACCGAGCTGACCGCCCGCTTCGCCGACGAGGCCGACGAGTACTTCCTGCCCGATAGCGCGCCCGAAGGGTTGGCGGCCGAGCTGGAGGATCGCGACTACTACCGCGAGGTCAACGTCTTCTGGGTGCCCGAGGCCGCCCGCTGGGAGGCGTTGCGCGCCGCAGCCAAGCAGCCCGACATCGGCAGGCGCATCGACGACGCGCTGTCCTTGATCGAGGCCGAGAACCCCAAGCTCAAGGGCATCCTGGACAAGCGCTTCGCGCGCGCCCAGCTGCCCGACGGCAAGCTGGGCGAGCTGGTGGACCTGGTGTCCACCATCGGCTTCGGTTCGTCGGCGGCCGAGGCGCGCGACGTGCTGGGCCAGGTCTACGAGTACTTCCTGGGCATGTTCGCCAGCGCCGAAGGCAAGCGCGGCGGCCAGTTCTACACGCCGCGCAGCATCGTCAAGACGCTCGTGGCCGTGCTGGCGCCGCACCATGGCAAGGTGTACGACCCGTGCTGCGGCAGCGGCGGCATGTTCGTGCAGAGCGAAGAGTTCATCCTGTCGCACGGCGGCAAGCTGGGCGACGTGGCCATCTTCGGCCAGGAGGCCAACCCGACCACTTGGCGCTTGGCGGCGATGAACCTGGCCATCCGCGGCATCGACTTCAACCTGGGCCGCGAACCCGCCGATACCTTCACGCGCGACCAGTTCCCCGACCTGCGCGCCGACTTCATCCTGGCCAACCCGCCGTTCAACATCAGCGACTGGTGGCACGCCAGCCTGACGGGTGACGCACGCTGGCACTACGGCGACCCGCCCGCCGGCAATGCCAACTACGCCTGGCTGCAGCACATGCTGCACCACCTGAGGCCCGGTGGCCGTGCCGGCATCGTGCTGGCCAATGGCAGCATGAGTTCGAGCCAGAACAACGAAGGCCAGATCCGCGCCGCGATGGTCGATGCCGACGTGGTGGAAGTGATGATCGCGCTGCCGGGTCAGCTGTTCTTCAACACGCAGATTCCGGCCTGCCTGTGGTTCCTGGCCAAGGACAAGCGCGTGCGGCGCGGCGAGGTGCTGTTCATCGATGCGCGCAAGCTGGCGGTGATGATCAGCCGCGTGCAGTGTGAGCTGACCGGCGAGGTGATCGAGCGCATCGCCGGCACGGTGGCCGCGTGGCGCGGTGATGCGGCGGCGGACGGGTATGCCGACGTGGCGGGCTACTGCCGCAGCGTGGGTCTGGCCGAGATCGCCGAGCACGGCCATGTGCTGACGCCGGGCCGCTACGTGGGCGCCGAGGCGGTCGAAGACAACGACGACGACTTCGCCACCAAGATGCAGGCGCTGACCGAGAAGCTGGGTGAGCAGATGGCCAAGGGAGCGGAGCTGGATGCGGTGATCCGGGCCAGGCTCGGAGGGTTGGGGTATGAGTTCTGAGGCCATCAATTTCGATGGCCTGGTGCAGGTCATCCAGCAAACCCATTCCTCCTTCGCCAGCCAGGCCAGCAAGGCCGTCAACATCAGCCTGACGCTGCGCAACTGGTTCATCGGCCACCACATCGCCGAGTTCGAATTGCACGGCGCAGACCGGGCCGGTTATGGCGACGGGCTGCTCGATGCGCTGTCGCGGGCATTGCGCAGCCGGCAAGTCAGCAATACGGGCCGGCGCCAGCTGTACGGCTACCTGCGCTTTTACCGCAGCTACCCGCAGATCGTGCGGACAGCGTCCGCACTATTGCCAGGACTGCTGGCCCCGGGGCTGCCTTCATCGATTGTGCGGACGGCGTCCGCACAAACCGGCATGCCCGCGACGCTGGAGCCCGAGCGTTTGCTCAGCAGCCTGTCCTACAGCCATTTCGAGCTGCTGGTCGAGATCGACGAGCCGCTCAAGCGCCTGTTCTACGAGGTGGAAAGCCTGCGCGGAAACTGGTCGGTACGTGAACTCAAGCGCCAAATCGCTACCCAGTATTTCGAGCGCAGCGGCCTGTCGACCGACAAGGATGCGCTGGCGCAGCTGGCGCACCAGAAGGCTGAGCCGCAAAGCCCGCAACACGTCATCCGCGACCCCTATGTCTTCGAATTCCTCGGCCTGCGCCCGCTGGAGGTGATGACCGAACGCAAGCTGGAAGACGCCTTGCTCGACCGCCTGCAGCAGTTCTTGATCGAACTGGGTCACGGCTTCTGCTTTGAGGCGCGGCAAAAGCGCGTTTTGATCGGCGGCGAACACGGTTTCATCGACCTGGTCTTCTACCACCGCGTGCTGAAGTGCCATGTGCTGGTGGAGTTGAAGAACGACGCCTTCCGCCACGAGCACCTGGGCCAGCTCAACGCATACGTGGGCTACTACCAGCAGCACGAAATGACCAAGGGCGACCAGCCGCCGGTCGGCATCCTCCTGTGCACGCAGAAGAACCACGAGATGGTGCAGTACGCGCTGGCCGGCATGACGAACAAGTTGTTCGTGTCGCGGTATCAGCTTGCTTTGCCGGCGGCCAGCGAGATGGAGGCGTTCTTGCGGCGGGCGTTGGGGGAGTTGGGGGTGGACGACAGTGGGGCTGGCTTATGAGTTCCGAAGTGAACTGGACGCGCCTGACGTTGCAGCAAGCGGGCGTCAGTCTGATTGACTGCGACCACCGGACGCCGCCAGCTGCCGCGGAAGGATTGCCGTACATCGCCATTCCGCAGCTCAAGGACGGACATGTCGATCTCAACGGCGTCCGCCGCATCGCGCCCGCCGACTACTTCGAGTGGACGAAGAAGCTCAAGCCTCGCGCCCACGACGTGATCGTTGTTCGCCGCTGCAACTCAGGCGACAGCGCACTCGTTCCGGTGGGGCTTGATTGTGCGATTGGACAGAACCTAGTCGTGCTGCGGTCGAACGGCACAGCCATTGAACCGACCTTTCTCCGTTGGCTTTTGCGAGGCCCTGACTGGTGGGATCAGGTTGCAAAGTTCATCAACGTTGGCGCGGTCTTCGACAGCCTGCGGTGCCGTGACATTCCGAACTTCGAGCTGACGGTTCCGCCATTGACCGATCAGCGGGCGATCGCTGCAGTGCTGAATTCACTCGACGACCGCATCGCCCTTGTCCGCGAAACCAACTCCACCCTCGAAGCCATCGCGCAGGCGCTGTTCAAGTCGTGGTTCGTCGACTTCGATCCCGTGCGCGCCAAGCTGCAGGGCCTCGCATCGGCCGGCATGGACGAAGCCACGGCGGCCTTGTTTCCTGACGGCTTCGAGGACTCGACGCTGGGAAGCGTGCCGCGTGGCTGGCGGGCAGGTTCGATCCTTGAAGTCGCGAACCTGCTGAGTGGCGGCACGCCAAAGACGGATCGGTCCGAGTATTGGGGCGGTGACATCGCTTGGGCGAGCGCGAGAGATGTTTCACAGGCAAGCGGCTCGATTCTGGTGTCCACCGAACGCACCATTACGTCTGCGGGTCTCGAACGGAGCGCCACACGGCTGATTCCGCGCCTGGCCACTGTCGTCGTCGCGCGTGGCGCGACGACCGGGCGGATGGTCATGTTCGGGCGCGAGATGGCAATGAACCAGACGTGCTATGGCCTGACCTCGAAGCTGGGCGCGCCGGTTGCGCTCTACTGCTTGCTGCGACGCGAGATCGACGCGCTGGTCAATGCCGCTCACGGCTCCGTGTTCGACACGATCACGACAAGTACGTTCGCCCGGTCTATCGTCATTCAGCCGCCGCCGATCATCTTGGCTCGGTTCGAAGAGATCGGACGGCCGCTCTTTGAGCGCATCGCGGAGAGCACAGCACGAGTTCATACCCTCGCTACCCTGCGCGACATCCTGCTCCCCCGCCTGATCTCCGGTCAGATACGCTTGGCGCCAGCCCAAGAAGCCATTGCCGAGGCCACCCATGCAGATTGAATCGATCGAGATCAAGAACTACCGCCTGTTCCGCGACACGAAGTTGCAGAACATTCCCCGCCTGTGTGTGCTGGTGGGCGCCAACGGCACCGGCAAGTCGACGCTGTTCGACGTGTTCTCGTTCCTGAAAGACGCGCTGGCCATGAACGTCGGCAAGGCGGTGTCCAAGCGCGGCGGCTACAAGGAACTGGCCAGCCGGGGCTTTGCCGACCAGCCCATCGAGTTCACCCTGCAGTTCCGGCTGGAGATCACCGGCTACGAGCGCCTGGTGACCTACATCCTGAAGATCGAACCCGACGCCACCGGCCGCGCCGTCGTGGCGCGTGAGGTGCTGCGCTACAAACGCGGGGCCAACGGCAAGCCCTTCCACTTCCTGGACTTTGCCAACGGCAAGGGCTACGCCATCACCAATGAGGAAGACTTCTCCAAGGTGGACGAGGAGTTGAAGCGCGAAGAGCAGGCGCTGGACGCGCCCGACATCCTAGCCATCAAGGGCCTGGGTCAGTTCGACCGCTTCAAGGCGGCGAGCGCCTTCCGCATGATGATCGAGAACTGGCACGTGTCGGACTTCCATGTTTCCGACGCGCGACCCAGCCAGGAGGAAGGTTTTGCCGAGCACCTGTCAACCCGCGGCGAGAACCTGCCGCTGGTGGCCAACTACCTGTTCGAACACCACCGGCCGGCCTTTGACCGCATCCTGAAGGCCATGCAGCAGCGGGTGCCGGGGGTGTCGGTGGTGGAGCCGCGGCAGACCGAGGACGGGCGCCTGGTGCTGCGTTTTCAGGACGGCAGCTTCAAGGACCCGTTCATTGCGCGCCATGTGTCAGACGGCACCATCAAGATGTTCGCCTACCTGGTGCTGCTGAACGACCCCAAGCCCCACCCGCTGCTGGCCGTGGAAGAGCCCGAGAACCAGCTCTACCCCGAGCTGCTGCCCGAGTTGGCTGAGGAGTTCCGCGACTATGCGCGGAGGGGCGGGCAGGTGTTCATTTCCAGCCACTCGCCCGACTTCCTGAATGCGCTGACGCTGGAGGAGATCTTCTGTCTGCGCAAAGAGGCAGGCTTCACGACCATCCGCTGCGCGGCAGACTCGGCCAATCTGCAGGCCTTGTTCAAGGCGGGCGATCTGCCGGGCTACCTGTGGAAGCAGGGCCTGTTCGAGGGCGTGAACTGATGCAAGGGCGGCTGGTCTTCCTGCTGGAAGAGCCGTCGATGAAGCACCTGCTGGCAGGCCTGTTGCCCCGGCTGATGCCGGGCTGGGTGGAAGGCGAGCACTTCCTGTGTGTGCCGCACGAAGGGAAGAGCGACCTGGACCGCAGCGTGCCGCGCAAGCTGGCGGCCTGGCAGGTGCCGGGTGATCGCTTCGTCGTGCTGCGCGACAACGACGCCGCGGCCTGCGAGGAAGTCAAAGCGCGCCTGGTCAAGCTATGCGCCAACAGCGGAAGGCCGGACACGCTGGTGCGCTTGGCGTGTCAGGAGCTGGAAGCCTGGTACCTCGGCGACCTGGAGGCGTTGGCCGCCGCGTACGACGAGCCCAAGCTGTGTGGCCCGGCGATGCGCAAGCGCTTTGTCGATCCAGACGCCTGGCAAAAGCCTTCAATGGAGGTGCGGCGTGTCTTGCCTCAATTCCAAAAGGGCCAGGGCGCGCGGCGGATGGGCATTGCCCTGCGCGGCGCTGACGAAAGCCGGTCTCGCAGCTTTCAGGTGTTCGTGGCGGGGGTGCGGCGTCTGGCGCTTGAGATGGGCTGGCAGCCTGCCTGAGGGGGTCCAAATCGGCGGCGGAAGGCACAGCTTGGGCTTAGCATTCGCCGAAACAAGGCAGGCTTTGAGAAAATGCCGCACAAAATCAATGACTTGCGGCTTAGCTTGTTAAGCACCTGCTAAGCGCCGGAGGCCCCAGCAGCATGACTGAAGATCAGCTCGAACAGGAGGCCTTGGGCTGGCTTGCAGACGTGGGCTACCAGCACCGCTACGGGCCGGACCTGGCCCCCGATGGGCCAGCACCCGAGCGCCGCGACTACCGCCAGGTGCTGCTGGTCGAGCGGCTGCACCAATCCGTTGCCGCACTGAACCCGACGGTGCCGCAGGCGGCGCGTGACGATGCCGTCAAGCAGGTGGTGGACCTGGGCACACCGGTGCTGCTTGCCGCCAACCGGCAGTTCCATCGACTGCTGGTGACTGGCGTTCCGGTGCAGTACCAGCGCGACGGCGAAACGCGGGGCGACTTTGTTCGCCTGGTCGACTGGACCGATCCGGCGCACAACGAGTGGCTGGCCGTCAACCAGTTCTCCATCACCGGGGCGCACCACACGCGCCGGCCCGACATCATCCTGTTCGTCAATGGCCTGCCGCTGGTGCTGATCGAGCTGAAGAACCCGGCCGACCAGAACGCCGACGTGTGGAAGGCCTTCCATCAGATACAGACCTACAAGGACCAGATCGCCGACGCCTTCCAGTACAACGAAGTGCTGGCGATATCGGACGGCACCGATGCGCTGCTGGGCTCGCTGTCGGCCGACAGTGAGCGGTTCATGGCCTGGCGCACGATCGACGGCGTCGCGCTTGATCCGCTCGGCCCCTTCAACGAATTGCAGACGCTGGTGCGCGGCGTGCTGGCGCCGGCCTACCTGCTGGACTACCTGCGCTTCTTCGTGCTGTTTGAGGATGACGGCGGCTTGGTCAAGAAGATCGCCGGCTACCACCAGTTCCATGCCGTGCGCGCGGCCATAGCCCAGGTGATTGCTGCGTCCCGCTCTGATGGCCTGCCCAGCGTTCGCGGCAAGGGCGGCGTGGTCTGGCACACGCAGGGCAGCGGCAAGAGCATCACGATGACCTGCTTCGCGGCGCGCGTGATGCAAGAGCCGCTGATGGAGAACCCGACCATCGTGGTCATCACCGACCGAAACGACCTGGACGGTCAGTTGTTCGGCGTGTTCTCGCTGGCGCAAGACCTGCTGCGCGAACAGCCGGTGCAGGCTGGCACACGGCAAGAGCTGCGGGCCTTGCTCGGGAACAGGCCTTCCGGCGGCATCGTGTTCGCGACGATCCAGAAGTTCATGCCGGGCGAGGACGAGGATGCCTTCCCGCTCTTGTCGGACCGCAACAACATCGTGGTGATCGCCGACGAAGCGCACCGCACGCAGTACGGCTTCGAGGCCAAGTTGAAGACGGTGAAGCAGCGGCCTGCAGTTTCCGCAGCCGCGACGGTGCTGACGACCGGTACCGGCCAGCCTGCGGCGCACAGAGCCGAATATGCACCGACGGTGGACCGCTACCAGGTTGGCTACGCCCAGCACCTGCGCGACGCGCTGCCCCACGCCACGTTCGTGGCCTTCACGGGTACCCCTGTGTCGGGCGAGGACCGCGACACCCGAGCCGTGTTCGGCGACTACATCAGCGTCTGTCGCCGCCGCCCGAATACTCCCCATTTCCGCCGGTTGAATATTCCCCAGTTTGATCTTTGAGCGCAGCCGGGCCGAGGCCCGGCTGCGCTCGGCGCCCGACCCCTGAGCA
>JAYWGR010000153.1:0-15951 GCA_043778145.1 Rhizobacter sp. | reverse complement strand
CGCGGGTGGCTCGGTGGCGGGTCGGCTTCAATCGTGTGGATGGTGATGTGTGGTGCCGTGGTCATGGCCGTGATTGCAGTCTGGGCCGTGCACGTGAGGTGCTGCGCCCTTGACCGCAATCGCGATGCGCTTGAGCGCAGTGTCAGCCACCGGGGTCGAAGCGGGGCCGTGCTCGTGCCCGCCGCTCCCGTAGGCGCCAGCTTCCGGCTCGAAGGCGGCCTCGGCCTCGCGCACGATGAGGTGCATGCTGCGCAGCAGGTCGGCCAGCACGTGATCGGGCTCGAGCTGGAGATGGTCAGCCTTCAATTCGAGCGGCACATGCCGGTTGCCCAAGTGGTAGGCCGCGCGCAACAAGTCGAACGGCGAGCCGTGCTCGGTGCAATGAGTGACCACAAGCACCGGCTGGGGCAGGGCCGTGACGCGGATCAACGTGCCATCTTCAGCCACGAGCACATCGCCACCGCGCACCACCTGGCCGCGCGGCAGAAAGACACCGAGCGCGCGGCCTTCGGAGTCCGTCGCCTCGAAGCGGCTTTTCTGGCGCACGTCCCAGTCGAGGGCGACGGTGCTTGCTCGCTTGAGCAGCACCGGTGCCAAGCCGCGGGCTTGAGGAATGAGCTTGTTGGCGGTCAGCATGGGCATGGTCTTGCGAGATGGGGCTCGGCAACGTGCGAGTAAGCGGCAAGTGTGCCAGCCCACGCGGCTGATTCCGTGGCGGGCCGGTTCTGCGGCGCGCTCCCCCAAGTTCTCAGGATGGCTTGCGGGCGCGCTTGCCTTCAACAATCTTCACGCTGTAAACCGACTCTCAACCTTTTCAAGGCACACACCATGACCATCAAAAAACTACTCGGGGCAACGGTTCTTGCGCTGGCAGCGGGCTCCGCTTCAGCAACGACATGGATGATTGGAGACAACGACGGTTACGGCATCGGCATTCCCGACAACGCCAACCACCCGTTCAACGGCTTCACCGCCAACTACGACGGCCGCAGCGCAGCCGAGGTTGCCGCCACCGACGGCGCGCAATTCACCGACACCTACAGCACCACGCAGTCTGGCTACGGCCCGCAAGCCGGCACCGTGGCCACCTTCATCTTCTCGGGACTCGGCACTGGTTGGGCCGAAGGCGCGATGTACTTCGACATGGCCGACTTCCAGGCCTCGACCTTCGGCGCCGTGAAAGTCACCTTCAACGGCATCCTGCAAGACTGGGCCTTCAACGATGGCTTCCCGACCACGAAGGTTCGCTTCTTCAATCTCGGGCAAGACGTGGTCGATTCGATCAACGCCACCCAGCAACTCACGATCCTGATCGATCGCAACGCCTCGGTCGATTTCTATGGCTTCGACTATGCGCAGCTGTCGAACGTCGCGGTTGTTCCTGAGCCCGAGAGCTGGGCGTTGCTGATGGTCGGCCTGGGCGCGGTCGCGTTCGCTCGCCGTCGGAAGGACTGAGCATTTCCTCTCGCAGCAACACCAAAGGCCCCGCGGGGCCTTTTTTTTTCTGGGTGCGGGGCCATCTCAAAACAAGAAATAGCGCTGCGCCATGGGCAACTCTGTGGCCGGCTCGCAAGTCAGCAGCACGCCATCGGCCCGCACTTCGTAGGTCTGTGGATCGACCTCGATCGCCGGCAGGCCGCTGTTGTGAATCATGTCGGCCTTGCCGATCGCGCGCGTGTTCTTCACGGCCTCGGTGCGGCGCTTCAGGCCAAGCTGATCGGGCACGCCGGCTGCGATCGACGCCTTCGACATGAAGGCGATGCAAGTGCTGTTCATCGCGCTGCCGAAGGCGCCAAACATCGGCCGGTAGTGCACGGGCTGCGGCGTCGGGATGGATGCGTTCGGGTCGCCCATCGCGGCCGCGGCAATCATGCCGCCTTTGAGAATCAAGCTCGGTTTCACGCCAAAAAACGCCGGCTTCCACAGCACCAGATCGGCGAGCTTGCCCACTTCGACCGAGCCCACGATGTGCGCAATGCCCTGCGTGATGGCCGGGTTGATCGTGTACTTGGCGATGTAGCGCTTGACGCGGAAGTTGTCATTCCTGGAGTTTGCTTCGCAGACGCCCGCTTGCTCCCTCTCCCCTTGAGAGCGGGTCGGGGTGAGGGTTGGAGTCAGCGCAGCGTTCGGCGCCAGCCACCCGCGCTGCGCCTTCATCTTGTGCGCGGCCTGCCAAGTGCGAATGATCACCTCGCCAACGCGGCCCATCGCCTGGCTGTCGGAGCTCATCATCGAGAACACGCCGAGGTCATGGAGGATGTCTTCGGCAGCGATCGTCTCGCGTCGAATGCGGCTCTCGGCAAAGGCCAGGTCTTCGGCAATCGACGCATCGAGGTGGTGGCACACCATCAGCATGTCGAGGTGCTCGTCGATCGTGTTGACGGTGTAGGGCATCGTCGGGTTGGTCGACGACGGCAGCACGTTCGGCAAGCTTGCAGCGCGAATGATGTCGGGCGCGTGGCCGCCGCCCGCGCCTTCGGTGTGAAAGGTCGCGATGGTGCGGCCCTTGAACGCGGCGAAGGTGTCTTCCACAAAGCCGGATTCGTTCAGCGTGTCGGTGTGGATCGTCACCTGCACGTCGTGCGCGTCGGCAACCGTCAAGCAGTTATCGATGGCCGCGGGCGTTGTGCCCCAGTCTTCATGCAGCTTCAGGCCGTAGGCGCCGGCCTCGATTTGCTCTTCGAGCGCGCGCGGCAGTGATGCATTGCCCTTGCCCTGGAAGCCCAAGTTCATCGGGAACGATTCGGCTGCGCGCAGCATCGAGTGGATGTGCCACGGCCCGGGCGTGCAGGTGGTGGCAAAGGTGCCGGTGGCCGGGCCGGTGCCGCCGCCCATCATCGTGGTCACGCCGCTCATCAAGGCCTCTTCGATCTGCTGCGGGCAGATGAAGTGAATGTGCGTGTCGATGCCGCCGGCGGTGACGATGTTGCCCTCGCCCGCGATGATCTCGGTGCCGGGGCCGATGACGATGTCAACGCCGGGTTGCACATCTGGGTTGCCAGCTTTGCCGATGGCCGAGATCAAGCCGCCTTTGAGCCCGATGTCGGCCTTGACGATGCCCCAGTGGTCGATGATCAGCGCGTTGGTGATGACGGTATCGGCCACATCTGCCGCGAGCCGCTGGCTCTGGCCCATGCCGTCGCGGATCGTTTTGCCGCCGCCGAATTTGACTTCTTCGCCGTAGCCGCCGGCTTGCAGCGTGTAGTCCTTTTCGACTTCGACGATCAGGCCGGTGTCGGCCAGCCGAAGGCGGTCGCCAGTGGTGGGGCCGAACATTTCTGCGTATGCGCGGCGTTGAATGCTTGGCATGTCGAGTTCTCGTGAGGAGGTGGTCGGGAGGTTGGCGCGTCAGGGCCGCGGGCAGGCCGGCTGCGGCGGGCGAAGTCTCGGGCGCTCCTGAACGGATCGCCCTCCGACTTCTTTATGCCCGCCGCAACCGGCCAACCCTCGACCCTTCAATGACGTGTAGCTTGCGTGACCGCGCCAACAGCTCGACAGTGGCGGTGGGGCGCCTGCCATGGCGGGCGTTGAGAAGCCGGAGGCGCGGCCGTCCAGGCCGTGCCCAGACTTCTGCCCGCCATGGCAGACGCCCCGCCGCCTCTGCCGCGCCGAAGCCAACATCGTCAAAGGGCACCCTGCACCAAGCCACGAAATCCGTAGACGGTGCGGTCACCGGCGTAGTCCACCAACTCCACCGTTCGCTGCTGCCCGGGCTCGAAGCGCACGGCCGTGCCTGATGCGATGTTGAGCCGCATCCCGCGTGCCGCGCCGCGGTCGAAGTTCAGCGCGGCATTCGTCTCTGCGAAGTGGTAGTGCGAGCCAACCTGAATCGGCCGGTCGCCCGAGTTTTCAACGACGACCGTCAACGTGCGCCGCCCGGGGTTCAAGACGTGGTCGGGGCCATCAACAAACAATTCGCCAGGGATCATGGGCCACTCCGAGTCAAGTGATGGGCTGGTGCACCGTCACCAGTTTCGTGCCGTCGGGGAAGGTGGCTTCCATCTGGATCTCGGGGATCAGCTCGGCCACGCCGTCCATCACGTCAGCCCGTGTGAGCACGGTCTTGCCGTCGCTCATCAGCGCGGCAACGGTCTTGCCGTCGCGTGCGCCTTCCATGATGGCGGCACTGATAAGGGCCACGGCTTCAGGGTAGTTGAGCTTCAACCCGCGGGCCTTGCGGCGCTCGGCGAGCAGCGCGGCAGTGAAGATCAACAGCTTGTCTTTTTCGCGCGGAGTCAGTTCCATGCAGGTGCCGGGTAGCATGAGGTATGCCACATCTTAGGGCACGCCCTTTTCGGTTTTGTGCCTGTTCGGCAGGCAGCTCGGCAGCTCGATCGGCAGCTCGATCAGCAGCTCGATCAGCACGTCGTTTGGCATGTCGCTTGCGCGCAGCCGAGCGATGAGCCGCGTTCTCGAATCGCCTGCTGACGACCTGCCCGTCGGCCCCGCGCTGCGCGCCCCGGAAGGCGCCGAAGCGGTGCAGCGCGTCGTCAAGGTGCGGCGCGACTACAACAACTGGGTCGCCCGCGAGACGATGGAAGACTATGCGCTGCGATTCACGCCGCGCTCGTTTCGCAAGTGGTCGCCGCTGCGCGTGGCCAACACCGCGTTCGGTGCTGCATCGTTCTTGGTGCTTGAGGCCGTGGGCGGCACGTTGATGGTCGACTATGGGTTCGTCAACGCGCTGTGGGCCATCTTGGCCACCGGTCTCATCATCTTCCTTGCCGGCTGGCCGATCAGCGTCTATGCGGCGCGGCACGGCGTCGACATGGACCTACTCACCCGCGGCGCCGGCTTCGGCTACATCGGCTCGACCATCACCTCGCTGATCTACGCAAGCTTCACCTTCATCTTCTTCGCGTTAGAGGCGGCCATCATGGCTTACGCGATCGAGCTCGCATTCGACATTCCGCCCGCTTGGGGCTACTTGCTGTGTTCGCTGGTCGTGATTCCACTGGTCACGCACGGCGTGACGACGATCAGCCGCTTGCAAGTCTGGACCCAGCCGATCTGGCTCGCGATGCTGATCGTGCCGCTGGCTTATGTGCTGCATGAGCATCCGGGCATCGTGGCCGAGCTCTGGCGCTATGGCGGCCAGAACGCCGATGGGCCGCTCCCGGCGGGCTTTGATCTGATGCGCTTCGGCGCCGCCATGACGGTTGGCATCGCGCTCATCACGCAGATGGGCGAGCAGGCCGACTACCTGCGCTTCATGCCCGAGCCGCAACCGGGTCGCAAAGCAAGTTGGTGGGCCGGTGTGATCATCGGCGGCCCTGGTTGGGTGATCCCGGGCGTGCTGAAGATGCTCAGCGGCGCATTCCTCGCCTACCTCGCCATCGGCTACTCGGTGCCGCCAGACCGCGCCGTGGACCCAACGCAGATGTACCTCGTTGCCTACAACGCGGTGTTCTCGCACTACGGGCTCGCCGTCGCGGCCACGGCCTTGTTCGTGTTCGTCTCGCAGCTCAAGATCAACGTGACCAACGCCTACGCTGGGTCGCTTGCGTGGTCGAACTTCTTCGCGCGGCTCACCCACAGCCACCCCGGCCGCGTGGTCTGGATGGTGTTCAACACGGCGATTGCGCTGATGCTGATGGAGCTCGATGTGTTCCAGGCGCTCGGTAAGGTGCTGGGTCTTTACTCCAACATCGCGATCTCTTGGATGATGGCGGTCGTTGCCGATCTGGTGGTCAACAAGCCGATGGGTTGGTCGCCCAAAGGCATCGAGTTCAAACGCGCGCATTTGTATGACGTGAACCCGGTCGGCGTGGGTGCGATGGGCGTGGCATCGGTCTTGTCGATCGTGGCTTACCTCGGCGTGCTCGGGCCGCTGGCGCAGGCGTTCTCGGCGTTGATTGCGCTCGTCACGGCGTTCGTGGTTTCTCCGCTGATCGCTTGGCGCACGAAGGGCCGCTACTACCTCGCTCGTCCGCCCGAATTGCCCGTGTTGCCCGCGTTCCCCGAGTTGCGTGAAAGTGTCGATTCGGGCGTCTACAAGCGCTTGACCCGCTGCGTGATCTGCGAGCGCGACTACGAGCGCGACGACCTGGCCCATTGCCCTGCCTACCAGGGCTCAATCTGCTCGCTCTGCTGCACGCTCGATGCGCGCTGCAATGACCTCTGCAAGCCCCACGCGCGGCTCTCGGTGCAATGGAACCACCTGCTGCGCGCGCTGCTGCCGCGAGCCGCTTGGGGATACATCGAAACTGGTCTAGGCCACTACCTGCTGCTGATGGCGGTGATCGTGCCTTTGCTGGGCGGCCTCTTCGCCACGCTCTACACGCAAGAGCTGCCACTGTTGGCCGAGTCGGCGGCCGCCGGGCCGACGGCGCTGCGCCTCGGCTTCGTCAAGGCGTTTGCGGCGCTCTTGCTGGTCAGCGGCATCGTGGCCTGGTGGCTGGTGCTCACGCACAAGAGCCGGCAAGTCGCGCAGGAAGAATCAAACCGGCAAACGCAGGCGCTCAACGAGCAGACGAACGTGCTGCAGCGAGAGATCGATTCCCACCGCCGCACTGATGAGCAACTGCAGCGCGCCACCCAAGAGGCGGAGGCCGCGCGGCGCCAAGCCGATCTCGCCAACCAGGCCAAGAGCCGCTACATCACCACCGTGAGCCACGAGCTGCGAACACCGCTCAACAGCATCCTCGGCTATGCGCAGTTGCTGGAGGAAGATGCCTCGCTGCCCGCCCATCGCCAACAAGCCGTGAAAGTGATTCGCCGCGGCGGCGAACACCTGCTCTCGCTCATTGAAGGCACGCTCGACATTGCGCGCATCGAGGCTGGGCGGCTGCGGCTTGAGAACAAGCCGATGCGATTTGTCGATTGCGTGGAAGACATCGTGCGCATGTTCGAGCTGCAGGCCGCGGCCAAGGGCATCGAGTTTCGGCGCGTGCTGACTGCGCCGCTGCCCGAGGCGGTGCGCGCCGACGAAAAGCGGCTGCGGCAGATCCTCATCAATGTGCTTGGCAACGCCGTCAAGTTCACGCATGCGGGCCGAGTGGAATTCCGCCTGATGCATGTTCGCGACATGGCGGTGTTCGAGATCGAAGACACCGGCCCCGGCATTGCGGCGAGCGAGATCGAGCACGTCTTCGAGCCTTTCGCCCGCGGTGAATCCACCCGCGGCGGTGAATCCGCCAACGGCGGCACCGGCCTCGGCCTGACCATCGGCAAGATGCTGACCGACCTCATGGGCGGCGAGATGACCGTGGCAAGCCCCGCGCCTTCTGGCTCGGGCACGCTCTTCCGCATTCGCCTCTTCTTGCCGGGCTTGAGTGGCGCGCGGGTCGAGCGCGAGTTGCCGCGCAAGGCCCGCACCGGCTACCTCGGCACCCGGCAGCGCGTGCTCGTGGTTGACAACGAAGAGGTCGACCGCGGCTTGCTCGTCAACTTGCTCGCGCCTTTGGGCTTCAGCTTGCAGACGGCTGCATCCGGCCGCGAGTGCCTGGCGCTTCTGCGGCAAGCCAGCGCCGGCAACGCGCCCGATGCCATCCTGATGGACCTCGCCATGCCCGGCATCGACGGCTGGGCCACCGTGCGCGCCATTCGCGACGAAGCCTTGAGCCAAGCGCCGATTGCCATCGTCTCCGGCAATGCCTTCGACAAAGGGCTCGACAACGATGTGCGCATTGGCGCCGAAGACTTCATCCTCAAGCCTGTGCGCCCGCATGAGTTGCTCGATTGGCTGGGCGCGCGGCTCGGCCTGCAGTGGCTCGAGGCGGCGGCGCCCGCGTTGGAATCGGTACCCGCCGAGCGCGCGCTGGATTGGGTCTTGCCGGGCACGGCGCACTTGCGCGCGCTCGATGAACTGGTGAGCCTCGGGTACTTTCGCGGCATCGTGCGCAAGCTCGACGAGATCGACGCTGAAGATGCTGCGCACGCCGGCTTCGTTGCCCACCTGCGCGCGCTGGCGCAGCAGTTCCAGCTTGACGCGATGACGCGCATCCTCCGGCAAGCCTTGGCCGAGCGGAGGGCAGCATGACCCTGGGCGAGGCCTTACCCGACCGCAGCCGCGCCGACCTCGTCTTGATCGTCGATGACGTGCCCGACAACCTCTCGGTGCTGCACGACGCGCTCGACGAAGCCGGCTACACCGTGCTCGTGGCCACCAACGGCGAGAGCGCGCTGCAGCGTGCGCGCCAGGCCTTGCCCGACGTGATCTTGCTCGATGCCGTGATGCCCGGCATGGACGGCTTCGAGGTCGCGCGGCGGCTCAAGGCCGCGGCAGACACCGCGCCGATTCCCATCATCTTCATGACCGGTTTGACCGAGACCGAGCACGTGGTCGCCGCCTTCGAGGCGGGCGGGGTTGACTACGTCACCAAGCCGATCCGCGCGCAAGAAGTGCTCGCGCGCATGGCCGTGCATGTGCGCGGCGCGCGGCAAGCGCGGCAAGCTTCGCAAGCGCGCAACGCGCTCGATGCCTTTGGCCACGCGACGATGGCGATTCACGTCGAACCCCACGCCGAGGAAAGCCCAATGCGCTCGGTCTGGCAGACGCCGCTTGCGCGCCGCTTGATGCACGAGTACTTCGCTGCCGCGCCGGGGCAGATCCCTGAGCCGGTGCTGCAATGGCTGCGCACCGAGTCGGTTGCGGCAGGGCAGGGGCGCGAGCCGCGCACGCTGCAGGTGTCTCGCCTCGCCGGCCACGAGACGCGCCAACTCGTCTTCGCGCTGCAGCAACGCACCGGCGACGACGATTTGCTCATCGTGATGCGCGAAGTCTCGGACGCTGCAGTGGTTGACGCCATGGTGCAAGCCTTCAAGCTCACGCTGCGCGAAGCCGAGGTGCTCTACTGGCTTGCCAAAGGCAAGACCAACCGCGACATCGGCGACATCCTGGGCAGCAGCGCCGCCACCGTGAAGAAGCACCTGGAGCGCGTCTACGTGAAGCTGGGCGTCGAGACGCGCACGGCAGCGGCGGGCTTGGCCGCATCGCGGTTGAGGCAGCTCAATGTCGTGATCGGCGAGTGAGCGGATGAGGCGTGACTTCAGCTTCGCTGCGTTGCTCAAGGGCGGCCGCTGTGCGACCGTTTGTGCATGAGCACATTCCAACCATCCATCGTGATGGATCCGCTCCGCCGTGGCGGCAGGCCTTGCGTGCGCGACTTGCGAATCAGCGTGGGCGATGTCTTGGGTTGGTTGGCCGCTGGCCAGACCACGGAGCAAATCCTCGCTGACTACCCCGAGTTGACCGTGGACGACGTGCTGGCCTGCTTGCGCTATGCGGCCGAGCGCGAGGCCCATGAGGTGCGTCTCAAGCCTGCAGCTTGAAACTCTTGGTGGGCGAAAACTTCTCCCGCCGAATCGTCCCGGCGATCCAGGCGCGTTGGCCAGGTTTGAGCCAAGTCGCTTTGCTTGGCTTGGAGCGATTCAGCGATGCCGAGTTGTGCGAGTTCGCAGCCCAACACGGCTACACGATCTGCTCCAAAGACGATGACTTTCATCGGCTCGTGTCGTCTCGCCAATACCGACCGAAGCTGGTTCATGTTGCGCTTGGCAACGTGAGCAAGGACCGAGTGCTTGCGGCGCTACTCGCCGCCGCCGACGACATCGACGCTGCACTTGCCGACCCCGAAGCCGGCGTTGTCGTGGTCGGCTGAACCTCGCTTCACGGCTCCGCCGGCCGCATACGCCATCAGGCGTATTTCGCGCAACCCACACCCTCACTAACCTGCGGCTGACGCAACGCGCTGATGCCGATTGGCAAGGCGCTTGCTCGATGACCCAGCAACCCAGAGGAGTGTGATCCATGAACCCATCCCGCCGCCAAGCCGGCCAGACCCTGACGGCCGTTGCCCTTGGCCTCGCCGCACTCGGCTTCAGTTCGTTCGCCACCGCTGCTGACACCATCAAGGTCGGCGTGCTGCACTCGCTCTCGGGCACGATGGCGATCTCTGAGTCGGTGCTCAAAGACACTGTGCTGATGGCGATCGACGAGATCAACGCCAAGGGCGGCTTGCTTGGCAAGAAGCTCGAGCCCGTCGTCGTTGACCCAGCATCCAACTGGCCGCTCTTCGCCGAGAAGGCCAAGCAGCTGATCGATCAAGACAAGGTGGCCGTGACCTTCGGTTGCTGGACATCGGTGTCGCGCAAGTCGGTGCTGCCGGTCTATGAAGAGAAGAACGCGCTGCTGTTCTACCCCGTTCAATACGAAGGTGAAGAGCTCAGCAAGAACGTGTTCTACACGGGTGCGGCGCCGAACCAGCAAGCCATTCCGGCGGTCGAGTACCTGATGAGCAAGGCCGGTGGTGGCGCCAAACGTTGGGTGCTGCTCGGCACCGACTATGTGTACCCGCGCACGACCAACAAGATCCTGCGCTCCTTCCTGCATGCCAAGGGCGTGAAGGACGAAGACATCATGGAGTCCTACACCCCGTTTGGCCACAGCGACTATCAAACCATCGTCGCTGACATCAAGAAGTTCTCGGCCGGTGGCAAGACCGCAGTCGTCTCCACCATCAACGGCGACTCCAACGTGCCGTTCTACAAAGAGCTCGGCAACGCTGGCCTGAAGGCAAAAGACGTTCCAGTGGTTGCCTTCTCGGTCGGCGAGCAAGAGCTGCGCGGCGTCGATGCCAAGCCGCTGGTTGGCCACTTGGCAGCGTGGAACTACTTCATGTCGATCAAGAGCCCGGCCAACACCGCGTTCATCAAGAAGTGGGCTGACTACGCCAAGGCCAAGAACATCCCTGGCGACAAGGACAAGCCGCTGACCAATGATCCGATGGAAGCCACCTACATCGGCATCAATATGTGGGCGCAGGCCGTCAAGAAAGCCGGCAGCACCGACACCGACAAGGTCGTTGCCGCCATGGCCGGCCAAACCTTCCCCGCACCGAGCGGCATCACGTCGATGATGGACCCGAAGAACCACCACCTGCACAAGTCGGTGTTCATCGGCGAGATCAAGGCTGACGGCCAGTTCAACGTGGTCTGGAAGACGCCCGGCCCGGTCAAGGCCAATCCGTGGAGCCAGTACATCCCTGAGAACAAGGGCAAGAAGGACGAGCCCGATCTGGTCGCGAAGAAGTAATCGCTTCGTTGATCTGAATGACAGATCTGCATGACAGATCTGCATGACTGATCCGCATCACTGATCCGCCCTGCCGCACTCGCGGCTGGGCGGTGTTCCACCCGCTCTTCATGCTGGCTTGACCGCGCTGCCCGCGCGCCCACACCGATGTTCGTCTCACTGCCGCTGCGCTGCTTTGCCTTGTTGATCGCCGCCATGCTGTGCTGCGGTTCGGCACATGCGCTCACGCCGCCGCAAGCGCGCGCGATGGTGGTGGGCGAAGCCGAGTCGCGCATCGCTGCGCTCAACGCTGTGCTCACTGGCGCTGATGAGAAGACTGTTGCGTTGATCCAGGCGCTCGCCGATGACGCCGTCAAGTTCACCGACACCGCCGTCATCGTCGTCAAAGACGGCAAAGGTTTTGATCCAGTCACCGGCGCCGAAGTGCCCGTGCCCGAGGCGGCCGAGGATGTGATCAACAACAACCAGATGCGCGTCGAGCTTGATGCAGCGCTGGCATCGATCAAGCTCTTTTCCACCGATGTCGTGGTGCGCGCCGATGCCGTGAAAACGCTGCAGGGCGAGCCTGACGAGAACAAGCTGCCCTTGATCGAGAAGGCCTACGCCGCCGAGGCCGAGCCGGCGATCAAGAAGGCCCTGGGCGACTTGCGCTCAGCCATGCTGCTCGGCAGCGACGACGAGGCCAAGCGCCTCGCTGCCGCGCAAGCGCTTGGCGTGAGCGGCACGCCGGCCACCAAGACCTTGCTGCTCGACCGGCAGAAGCTCGAGACCGAAGCCGATGTGCGCGCCGCGATCAGCGCTGCGCTCGGCCAGATCGAAGGGCGCCTCGCCTGGGGTGAGCGCCTCGGCGTGATCTTCACCGGCGTGAGCCTCGGCTCGATCCTGTTGCTGGTGGCCTTGGGCCTGGCCATCACCTACGGGCTGATGGGCGTGATCAACATGGCCCACGGCGAGTTGATGATGATCGGCGCCTACGCCACCTATGTGGTGCAAAACCTCTTTCGCGCTTACCTGCCGGATGCGTTCGACTACTACGTGTTGCTCGCGATTCCTGCATCGTTCCTCGTGGCGGCTTTGGTCGGCGCGGTGCTCGAGCGCAGCGTGATCCGCTGGCTCTACGGCCGCCCGCTCGAAACTTTGCTCGCCACTTGGGGCATCAGCTTGATGCTGCAACAAGCGGTGCGCTCGATCTTCGGTGCGCAAAACGTGCCGGTCGAAAACCCGAAGTGGCTCTCGGGTGGCGTTGACCTGATGAGCAACCTCACCTTGCCGTTCAACCGCATTGCGATCATCGCCTTCGCGGTGCTGGTGCTGTTGGGCGTGTCGGCCTTGATCGCTCGCACGCGGCTCGGCCTCTTCGTTCGCGGCGTCACACAAAACCGCAAGATGGCGGCGTGCATGGGCGTCAACACTGCGCGCATCGACACCTATGCCTTCGCGCTCGGCTCGGGCATTGCGGGTCTCGCGGGTTGCGCGCTTTCACAGGTCGGCAACGTCGGCCCTGATCTGGGGCAGAGCTACATCGTTGATTCATTCATGGTCGTCGTGCTCGGCGGCGTGGGCCAGCTCGCCGGCACGGTCTACGCGGCGCTCGGCCTCGGCGTGCTCAACAAGCTGCTCGAAGGCTGGCAAGGCGCGGTGCTCGCGAAGATCATGGTGCTGGTCTTGATCGTGGTGTTCATCCAGAAGCGGCCGCAAGGCATCTTCGCGATGAAGGGTCGGAGTGCTGAAGCATGAGCCTGACGCCGAGCCGCCTCAAGGCAGGCGAACGCCCCCTTGGGGGGCAGGCGCTGAAAGCGCCTTGGGGGTTGTCATCATGAGCCTGACGCCGAGCCGCCTCAAGGCAGGCGAACGCCCCCTTGGGGGGCAGGCGCTGAAAGCGCGTTGGGGGTTGTCATCATGAGTGCAGTCTTGCCCACCCCGGCCATCGGTGCCACTTCGCCGACCTTGCCTGAATTGCCCCGCCGCGGCCTGCTCAGCGGCAAGAGCTGGACGGCGGTGTTCATCGCGATCCTTGTTGTGGCGGTGCTCGCGCCGTTGCTCAACCTCGTGGTGCCCGAGGGCAGTGCATTCCACTTGTCCGAGTACGCGCTGCAGCTGATCGCCAAGATCATGTGCTACGCGATCTGCGCGCTGGCGATGGATTTGATCTGGGGCTACACCGGCATCCTCTCGCTCGGCCATGGCGTCTTTTTCGCGCTCGGCGGCTACTGCATGGGCATGTATTTGATGCGCCAGATCGGCAGCGACGGCCAATACCGCATGGACATGCCCGACTTCATGGTCTTCCTCAACTGGAAGACTTTTCCGTGGCACTGGGCGCTGTCAGATTCATTCATCGCGCAGATGCTGCTCGTCGTGCTTGTGCCCTCGCTGCTCGCCTTTGTGTTCGGCTACTTCGCGTTCAGATCGCGCATCAAGGGTGTGTACTTTTCGATCATCACGCAGGCCATGACGTACGCCGCCATGCTGCTCTTCTTCCGCAATGAAACCGGCTTCGGCGGCAACAACGGCTTCACCGATTTCAAGCGCATCCTCGACATCCCGATCGCCACGCCATCGATGCGCATGACGCTCTTCGTCATCACCGGCCTCACCTTGATCGGTTTCTTCTTGATGGCGCGCTGGTTGGTGGCCAGCAAGTTCGGCCGCGTGTTGCAAGCCATTCGTGATGCTGAAACCCGCGTCATGTTCACCGGCTACGACCCGCTGCGCTACAAGCTCGCGATCTGGGTGATCTCAGCGGCCATGTGCGGCGTGGCCGGCGCGCTCTATGTGCCGCAGGTCGGCATCATCAACCCGGGCGAGATGTCGCCCGCATCGAGCATTGAGATCGCGATCTGGGCCGCGGTGGGCGGGCGCGCCACGCTGATCGGGCCGATCGTTGGCGCGTTCTTCGTCAACGGTGCGAAGAGTTGGTTCACACAGGCCTTTCCGGAGTATTGGCTCTACTTTCTCGGCGCGCTTTTCATCGCCGTGACCATCTTCCTGCCGCAAGGCATCGTCGGCCTCCTGCGCCGAGCCAAGGAGCGCGCTGCATGACGCCCGATCTGATGCATGCCGGCGCGCTGGCCCGGCGCGCCCATGAGCAACGCGCGCGCGCCGAGACCTCCGGCGGTCGCGAAACCAGCTACTCGCGCGTGGTCGATCCTGGCCAGCTCGATACCGCGCACGGCGCCATCCTCTACCTCGACGACATCACCGTCAGCTTCGACGGTTTCAAAGCGCTCAATGCGCTGAGCCTGTCGATCAGCGCCGGCGAGATGCGCTGCATCATCGGCCCGAACGGCGCAGGCAAGACGACGATGATGGATGTCATCACCGGCAAAACGCGGCCCGATCTGGGCAAGGCCTTCTTCGGCTCAACGATCGACTTGCTGCGCCTTCGCGAAAACGAGATCGCCTCCATCGGCATTGGCCGCAAGTTTCAAAAGCCCACGGTGTTCGAGTACTTGAGCGTGTTCGAGAACCTGGAGCTCGCACTCAAGGCCGATCGCGGCGTGCGCGCATCGATGCTCTTTCGCCTGACCGGCGAGCAGCTCGACCGCATCGGCGCCATGCTCACGCTGATCCACTTGAAAGACAGCGCGCAGCGCACTGCCGGCTTGCTCTCTCACGGCCAAAAGCAATGGCTTGAGATTGGCATGCTCTTGATGCAAGACCCGAAGCTGCTGTTGCTCGATGAGCCGGTGGCCGGCATGACCGATGAAGAGACCGAGCGCACGGCCGAGCTTTTCCTGTCGCTCGAAGGCAGCCATTCGCTGGTGGTCGTCGAGCACGACATGAAGTTCATCGGCGAGCTCACCCAGAACGGCAAGAACGGCAAGAAGGTCACCGTGCTGCACGAAGGCAGCGTGTTGGCAGAGGGTTTGCTCTCGGATGTGCAGGCCAATGACAAGGTCGTCGAAGTCTATTTGGGCCGGTGATGAGGGCCCCTCGTCCGTCGGGTACGCCGGCCGATCCCCCGGGGGGATGCGGGCCGGCTTGGGGCGGCCCGGTGCTCGGCCCGCTGTTCGGCCCCGGGTGGTGGCGGCCCCTTGTCCGTCGGGTACGCCGGCCGATCCCCCGGGGGGATGCGGGCCGGCTTGGGGCGGCCCGGGTGATGACGGCCCCTCGTCCGTCGGGTACGCCGGCCGATCCCCCGAGGGGGGGGCGGGCCGGCGCTCGGTCCGCATTTGCTAAGGAAGGTTCGCTGTGCTCATAGCTGAAGGCATCAACCAGTACTACGGCGGCTCGCACATCCTGCGCAACTGCGGCTTCGAGGCCAAGCTCGGCGAAGTCACGGTGGTGCTCGGGCGCAACGGCGTTGGCAAGACAACGCTGCTCAAGAGCCTGATGGGCGTGGTGCCAGTCAAGACCGGCAGCATCAAGTTGGACGGCGTCGACATCACCAAAGACACGCCCTACGAACGCGTGCGCAAGGGCGTGGGCTATGTGCCGCAAGGCCGCGAGATCTTCGGGCGGCTCACCGTGCAAGACAACCTGCGCATGGGCCTGGCCTACAAGAGTGGCTCCACGCCCATACCGTCGCAACTCTTTGAGCTCTTCCCGGTGCTCAAGCAGATGATCAACCGCCGTGGCGGTGATCTCTCGGGCGGTCAGCAGCAGCAGCTGGCGATCGCGCGTGCGCTGGCCGCTGGCCCCAAGCTGCTGATCTTGGATGAGCCGACCGAAGGCATCCAGCCGAGCATCATCAAAGACATCGGCCGCGTCATTCGCATGTTGGCTGACACCGGGCTCAACGGCCAGCGCATGGCAATCGTCCTCGTCGAGCAGTTCTACGATTTCGCGGCCGAGCTTGCCGATCAATACCTCGTGATGGAGCGCGGTGAAATCATCCAGCGCGGCCGAGGCCAAGACATGCAGGCCGACGGCGTGCGCGGCTTGATGTCGATTTGACGCTGCTGTTGCAGGCC
>JAYWGR010000152.1:0-16010 GCA_043778145.1 Rhizobacter sp. | reverse complement strand
CGCCGATCGGCAGCGCCTCGCGCCCTTCGGGCCACAGCGGCACGGCCACGACCGGGCAGCCCGCGTAGGAGATCGGCTGCGTCAACAAACCGAGCGACGGCCGGGCCGGCACACGCTGGCCGTTGAGCTCGAAATCCTCAGCCCCCAGCAGCGTGGCTTGCACAGGCGTGGCGGGCGCGAGAAGCACATCCCACTGCGTGAACAACGTGGCGATGCGCTCGCGGTAGAGCCGGCGAAAACGCTGCGCGCGCACATACCACTCGGCAGGCTGCAAGGCGCCGGCAATGAAGCGATCGACCGAGAGCGGCTCGTAGTCGGCCGCGTGCTCGCGCAGGCGCGCCAGGTGCAGCGCGCCGCCTTCGCTGGCGCTGGTGATGAAGGCGGCGGCGCGCGCGAGGGCCGCATCGGGCCAGATCACGCCGCGCTCGGCGTTGAGGCTTGTGGCCGCCATGTCGAGTGCCTTGCGCGCGGCCGGGCCGGCATGGGCTTCGAAGTAGCCGCCGAGTGCGCCGATGCGCAGGCCATGGATGCCACTGCTGCCATCCATGCCGGCATCAAGGCCGCCCAGCGTGGGCTGAACGCGTGTCGCATGGCAGCCTGGGTCGAGCGGGTCAGCGCCCTGCATCGCGTCGTAGCTGGCCGCGAGATCTTCGACCGAGCGTGCGAACGGCCCGAGGTGATCGAGGTTGGCCACGAAGGGAAAGGTGCCGCGCCGCGACAGGCGGCCGAAGGTGGGTTTCAGGCCAAACACGCCGCAGAGTGAGCTCGGCACGCGGATCGAGCCATTGGTGTCGGAGCCGAGCGCCAACGGCACTTGGCCGCTTGCCACCGCTGCGCCGCAGCCGCCCGAGGAGCCGCCGGCGGTGCGGGTCAAATCGTGCGGGTTGTGGCAGGGGCCAGCGTGGGTGTTTTCGGTCGTGAAGCCATAAGCGAATTCATCCATGTTGAGCGCGCCAACGAGCACCGCGCCAGCATCGCGAAGGCGTTGCACCAGCACGGCATCGGCGCTTGCTGCGGGCGCGCCTGCGAGCACTTTGCTGCCGGCCAAGGTGGTCAGGCCGTCGATGTCGAACAGGTTCTTCACCGCATACGGCAAGCCGGCGAGCGGCGGCAGTGTTTCGCCCCGAGCGCGTTTGGCATCGACTGCGTCAGCCTCGCGCTGTGCGCGCTTGAAGGTGGCAGCCGTGAAGGCGTTGACGCGCGGCTCGGTCTCTTCGATGCGGGCAACGCACTCGGCCAGCGCATCTGCCGCGCGCAGCTCGCCGGATTGAACGGCGCGCACGATGGCCATCCCGGTCTTCATGCGGCGGCCTCAGATGCGCCTTGCGGAGCGGTGGCGGATGGAAAGGGCGCCGGGCAAAAGACTTCGGCCGGCTCATCTGTCGGCGCGATCTCCGCCGCATGCAGGAGCGCGGCAAAAGCGTGCGTGCGTGCCAGGTGCCCGGCCACGCGCTCGATCTGCGCGGCATCGAGCGGCAAGGCCTGCAAGCGCGCGCTGGCGCGAACGTAGTCGGCCAATTCGGCGGGGCTGAGCGGCGGTTCGATGATTTCGGCCATGGTTTGGATGGATGCAGAGGTGAGCGCCGTGCGCGGCGTGTCTGGGGGCTTGGATGAAACCGGATCGGAGGATAGGACGAAGCGAAAAACGTGGGCGAGCTTGCGACGTCAGCGGGTGCGGGCCGGCTCTTCGAGGCTCGCCAGAAAGCCGCGCCAGCCGCCATGGGCCGTGATGTCAAGCGCGCCGCTGCTGGGTGCCACGCCGCGGGGTTCGCAAACAAAGCCGCGTTCGGTGCTGCCATCGGCAAGCTCGACGCTGCCGAGCGCAAGCGGCGCGCCAATCAGTGCGAGAAAGCTGCCGACGTGCGCACTCGACATCTCCCAAACTTCAACGGCGATGGCTGCGCCAGCCCCTGCGCCCACATGCACGAGCGCGGGGCGCGTTGGCCTCATGCCGGTGAGCGAAAACAGCCGGTAGCACGGCGCCGTGTGCGTGGCGCAAAGCCGCCGCGCCGATCGCTCACTGAGCTGCCAGTTCAACGCCAAGCCGCTCATGTGCGCACCAACAACCACGATGCGCACCGGCTGCAGAGCCGCAGGCGCCACGAGCTGCGGCGCTGCGCCCACGCGGTGGCGCATGGCGCCAAGCGCTGGCTGCAGATGGCGCACCAGCGTGCTGGCGAGTTGCGCCAAGGCGAAATCGCTGAAAGCCGGGCCGATCAGCGTGATGCCGGCAGGCAAGCCGTCATCACGAAACGGGCCGGGCAGCGCATGGGCGGCCATGTCGAGCAAGTTGACGAAGTTGGTGTAGTGACCCAGGCGCCGATTGGGCTCGACCGCATCGGCCTGCAATTCGGCGTGAGTGGGGTGCGTGGGCGTGGAAGGCACGACCAGCACATCAATGCCGCTCCACATCTGCGCGGCGAGCTGTTGCAGGGCCTGCAGCTCGACTTGCGCTGTGAGCAGCTCGTGTGCCATCGGCCGGGCGCCGGCGAGGATGATGGCGGCGACGGTTGCATCCCGGTCGGGCGGATTGGTGGCGATGAATGCGCCGACTGCGGCATAGCGCTCGGCAATCCACGGGCCACCGTAAAGCAGGCTCGCAGCACGAGCGAGCGGGGCAAAGGGCACCGCCACGCGTTGGCAGCCGAGGCTTTGCAGCTGCGCGAGTGCGGCATCGAATGCGCGCTCGGCCGTTGCGTCACCGAAGAATTCGAGCGGCTCTGGCACGCCGATGCGCAGGCCGGCGATTCGGTCGGCTCGCAGGCGTGGCGGCATGGCGGCGCGGCTGTAGGGGTCTTCGGCGTCGTGGCCGGCGGCGATCGAGGCGACCTCAAAGGCGTCTTCTGGCGTCAGCGCAAAGACCGAGACGCAGTCGAGGCTGCGGCAAGCCGGCACCACGCCGCGCGATGAAACCCATCCCTTGGTCGGCTTCAAGCCGCTGACGTTGCAAAAGCTCGCCGGCACGCGGCCCGAGCCGGCCGTGTCAGTGCCGAGCGAGAAGGGCACTTGGCCGGTCGACACCACGTACGCCGAGCCGGAACTCGAGCCGCCGCTGACGCGTGCTGGATCGAACGGGTTGGGCACCGCGCCATAGGGCGATCGCGTGCCGACCAGGCCGGTCGCGAATTGGTCGAGGTTGGTCTTGCCGATGGCGATGGCGCCGGCATCGATCAAACGCTGCACCGCCGCGGCATGAGTTGCTGCCGGCCCGCGCGCAAAGCTCGGGCACGCGGCGGTGGTTGGCATGCCCGCCACGTCGATGTTGTCTTTGACGGCGAAGGTCAGGCCAAGCAGCGGTTGGGCATCGAATGCGGCGCGGCCTTTGGCTTCGATCAGGGCATCACACGCATCAGCCTGCGCGAGCAGCGCAGCGTCGGCGTGGCGGCTGATCCAGGCCGTGGGGGAAAAGCTGGCGGCGTCGGCCAAGGTTTGCTGCAGCAGGCTCCGCACCGTGGTGGTGCCTGCGAGGAGCGCAGCGCGGATCTCGTCGAAGGTGCGTGGGCGGTCGGCTGTCGGCATG
This sequence comes from Rhizobacter sp., assembly GCA_043778145.1. Taxonomy (GTDB): domain Bacteria; phylum Pseudomonadota; class Gammaproteobacteria; order Burkholderiales; family Burkholderiaceae_C; genus LMDS01. The sequence goes on along the minus strand of JAYWGR010000152.1, from coordinate 12,490 downwards.
GCGAGCTCGAGGGCAGCAGCTGAGGAATTCACTCTTGTATGCAAGCAATGTTCAAGCCTGAACTTGTGCGGGAACTGGCGTCGTTGATGCATTGCTGATGCGTCAGCCAACTGTTGGTCATGCGCTTTGGCGGCTGCAAATGCTTCGGGAGGCGGGCGACCTCGTCCTACATCCAGATCGGCGGCCGCCCGACAGATACCGGCCGCCCTCTCGCCGAAAGTAACGTCATCGACAGACACCCAGCGCGATATGCGGTACCGAATACGCGCCGCCAGCCTGCCGAGCTTCTCAACCCGATAGCCACCACGAAGGAACGCAGATGAACAAGGACCAAGTAGACGGCCGAATGGAACAAGCCAAGGGCAAGGTCAAGGAAGTCGCCGGCAAGGTGACTGGCAACAAGGACCTCGAAGTCGAAGGCAAGGTCGATAAGACCGCTGGAAAGGTTCAGTCCAAGGTCGGCGACGCGAAGGAAAAGGTCAAACACGCGATCGACAAGGTCTGAGCGACTGGCTTGCAGAGGGCAGAGTTCGCAGCCTGAATGGCTGCGGTGCATCAGCCCTCACTGAAAGCCGAAATCCGAAAGCCAAAAGCCGTTGTTCAGGTCGGGTGACCTGGACAACGGCTTTCATGGCTTGGCGCTGGCCAAACGCCCTTGTCACTCCATGATTTGAGTGTCGGCAAAGCCCGAGGGCGGTCGTGTGGGCTCTGGCATGTCGGCTGCTCGAACCGGGCGGGCTTGAGGTGGCGTTCGGTGCGGTGCAACGCCACGTTTGAACGCAGCCAACTCTTGTTGTAGCGATTCGATTTGCTTGCGGGCTTGCATCAACTGCTGCCCGGTGAACTCGTGGGCTTTGTCGAGCTTGTCGTTCCGCACTGCTGCGGCGGCCAGTTGGCGACCGAACCACCATCGGCAAAAGGCCCAAGTCCCGGCGGCCACAGCCGCCACGCCAAGACCGAAGTACACCCACGCGTAGTTTTCCATCGTGACTCTTGATCGTCAGGAATCAGTGAGAACTTGAGCGCACTGCCGGCGTCGAGGCGGCAAAACTAGACGCCGAGCGCCGTGCGGTCGACCGCGTGGTTTTGCCCGCCGCGGCTGGCGATCTTGAGCGCGCCGATGCGGTTGCCGAGTTCGATGCAGCGCTCGAGCGGCCAATCGCGCTCCAGACCGTAGAGCAGCGCGCCGCGGAAGGCGTCGCCGCAACCTGTGGGGTCGACCACTTCGCTGGCGGCCACGCCTCGAATGTGGGTGCGCACGCCTTGCCGCCAAAGATCGCAACCCTCGGCGCCGAGCGTGACGATCACGCCGCGCAGGTGCGATGTGGACAGCGCTTCGAGGCTCTTGCCGGTGCGATCGCAAAGCATGCGCGCTTCGTAGTTGTTGACGGTGACCCATGTGGCCTGCGCAACGAATTGGCTGAGCTCGGCGCCGTCAAACATCGGCAAGCCCTGGCCGGGATCGAACACGAATGGCACACCGGCCGCGGCCAATTGAGCGGCGTGCTGGAGCATGGCATCGCGGCCATCGGGCGCGATGATGGCCAAGCGAATGTTGGCGTCCGCCGGGACGGCAGTGAGGTGGGCCGACTGCATGGCGCCCGGGTGGAACGCCGTGATTTGGTTGTTGGCCGCGTCAGTGATGATGATGGCTTGCGCGGTGTAGCTGTCAGGCACTTCGCGCACCAGATGGGTCGCAGCACCCCAGGATTGCAGCCGCGCCAGGTAGTCAGCGCCATCGGTGCCGAGTGTCGCCATCACCAGCGGCTCGCCGCCAAGTTTGGCCAGCGTGTAGGCGATGTTGCCGGCGCACCCGCCGAACTCACGCCGCAGCGTTGGCACGAGGAACGAGACGTTCAGGATGTGCACCTGCTCCGGCAGGATTTGGTCGGCGAACTTGCCGCCGAATACGGTGATGGTGTCAAACGCGAGAGAGCCGCAAATCAAGGCTGCCATGGGGTCAGAGTCTCCTGGGGAATTCTTCGTTGGGAACGTGTGACGAGCGCAGTGGCGCCGATCACGGATAGAAAATTTCGACGGTGTAGCCGGTGACGCGCGGCGTGCCTGCCGACAGGTGCAACTGCAGCGCCGCCTCGGCGCCGGGCTGCATCACGGGTGAGGCCACTTGGAAGTCGCGCGGCGCGAGCGCGCGGCGGGCCACAAGCTGGCCAGCGGAGTCGGTCAGGCTGAGATCGACCGATGGCACGCTGACCGCCAGCGCGCCACGGTTGCGCAACGTGACGGCCAACCGGAATGCATCAGCGCCACCGGCGCTTTTCGTCAGCGCGGTCGATTCGACCGAGACGTCTTCGATGCGCCGCGGCGGCTCGATGCGGCAAGCCGGCGCCGGGCACAGCAACGTCAAAAGCGGGCGAGCCGCCGGCCAGCGCGCGGCGAGCCCATCACGAAAGTGCAGCGCAGCTTGGGTGGCAAGTGCCAGCGCCAAGACCGCGCCTGTGGCACCGAGCGCCGTGCGCGCGCCACGGCTTTGCCAACGCGCAGCACGCTCGGCATGGCGCACGAATTCAGGCGGCGGTGCGGGCTCATGGTTGTCGCCCGCAGTGGGGGCGCCAGGGCGCTCTACATCCCAGTTGGCGATGGGCGTTGTGGCGGCTGTGGAGCGCGAATCCCAGCTGGCCGCTGCGAGCCGATCAGGCTCGGCCTCCGCATCGCTGCCGTTCTGGCTTGCTCGATCGGCGGCGGCGACATGCGGGCCGAACACGGCGGCATCGATGCGGTCGACCAGCGCCGGGTCGGAGCTGTCCGCAGCGAAGGCTTCTTCGAGTGCATCGCCCGAGGGCGCTGCGCCGGCGGCCGTGGCCGGCCAAGGGGGCGGCGCTTCGCGTTCGAGATCGAACAGGCCTTCGAGTGCGTTGAAAACCTCGTTGCATCGGCCGCAGCGAACCCAGCCTTCAGAAACTTTCAGTTGGTCTTGGACGACCCGAAAGACAGTGCCGCAAGAGGTGCATCGGGTGGCCAGGCTCATCGGCGGATCATGCCACGCAGCATCAGCGCGCCCGTTGGCCGGTCATGAGGATCCAGCCGTCGTCGATGTCGGACACGCTCAGTGAAATCCACGGTGCGTAAGCGGCTTGCAACTCGCCGGCTTGGCGTTCGAGGATGCCGGCCAGTACCAAATGCGCACCCGCGCGCAGATGGGCGCAGAGCACCGGCGCGAGCAGCTTCAGCGGTGCGGCAAGGATGTTGGCGAAAACGAGCGCGTACTCGCCTTGCGCGGCGTCGGGCAAGTCGCAGTTCAGCACGACGCCGTTGTCGCGTGCATTCGCACGGCTGGACTCCACGGCGGCGGGGTCGATGTCAACCGCGTCAATCGCCTGAGCGCCGTGCAGTGCAGCGCCAATGGCGAGGATGCCGGAGCCGCAGCCGTAGTCGAGAACGCGGTCCCAGCCAGGCGCGAGCGCGGCCGCGTGTTGCGCGGTCCAGTGCAGGCACATGCGCGTCGTCGGGTGCGTGCCGGTGCCGAAGGCCAGGCCGGGGTCGAGCCGGATCACGCGTGTGGCGTCTGCAGGTGGCTCATGCCAACTGGGCACCACCCAGAAGTTGGGCGTGATCGCGACCGGCGCAAATTGCGACTGCGTGAGGCGAACCCAGTCTTCATCGGGCACTGGCGTGATCGCGTGCAACGAGACGCCGGCGGCCCAGTCTTGTGCCAAAAGCAGTGTCGCCGCGCTCGTGGCGAGCGCTTCTTCTGTGAACAAGGCTTTGAGCACCGAGCGCTGCCAGCCACCGGCCGGTGGCGGCATGCCCGGTTCACCGAAGAGCGCGTGCTCGGCGGTCGTGCCGGCATCGGCATCTTCGACCGAGACCGAGAGCGCATCGAGCTCGTTCATCAGCGCATCGGAAATGGCCTCGACGCCGTCTTCCGGCACAACCAGGAGCAATTCGACCATCTCAATGACCCCTGTCGATTGGCGCCGATCGCCGGGCAAGCCGCTTCGAGTTGCTCCGTGGCGAAGGCGCACCCGAGCTGCTCTGGGAGCTGCTCGGTTCCATCAGCGCTTGTGCTGGCTCATCCAGCCTTCGAGGTAGTGAATGCTCGTGCCGCCTTCGATGAACTTGGCGTCGACCATCAGCTCGCGGTGCAGCGGGATATTCGTCAAGATGCCTTCCACCACCGTCTCGGAGAGCGCAATCCGCATCCGCGCCAGCGCTTGCTCGCGCGTGTCGCCGTGGGCAATGATTTTGCCGATCATGGAGTCGTAGTTTGGCGGCACGAAGTAGTTGGCGTAGGCGTGCGAGTCAACGCGAATGCCAGGGCCGCCGGGCGGATGCCAAGTCGTGATGCGGCCCGGCGACGGCGTGTACTTGTACGGGTCTTCGGCGTTGATCCGGCACTCGATCGCGTGGCCGCGCATTTGCACTTGGCGCTGCGTGAACGGCAGTTTCTCGTTGGCGGCGATGCGGATCTGCATCTGCACGATGTCGATGCCAGTCACCATCTCAGTCACTGGGTGCTCGACCTGCACGCGCGTGTTCATCTCGATGAAGAAGAACTCGCCGTTCTCGAACAAGAACTCGAACGTGCCGGCGCCGCGGTAGCCGATCTTCTTGCACGCGGCCGCACAACGCTCGCCAATGCGCTCGATCACCCGGCGCGGAATTCCGACCGCAGGCGCTTCTTCGATGATCTTCTGGTGGCGGCGCTGCATCGAGCAATCGCGCTCGCCAAGCCAAACGGCGTTGCGGTGCTCATCTGCCAGCACCTGAATCTCGATGTGGCGCGGGTTCTCGAGGAACTTCTCCATGTAGACGGCCGGATTGCCGAAGGCCGCACCGGCCTCGGCCCGAGTCGTCTGCACCGCGTTGACGAGGGCCGCCTCGGTGTGCACCACGCGCATGCCGCGCCCGCCGCCACCGCCCGAGGCCTTGATGATCACCGGGTAGCCGATCGCACGGGCCTGACGAATGATTTCCTTCGGCTCGTCCGGCAGCGCGCCCTCGGAGCCGGGCACGCATGGCACGCCCGACTTGATCATCGCCTGCTTGGCCGAGACCTTGTCGCCCATGACGCGGATCGACTCGGGCGTGGGCCCGATGAAGGTGAAGCCGCTGCGTTCGACGCGCTCGGCGAAGTCCGCGTTCTCTGAGAGGAAGCCGTAGCCGGGGTGAATGGCTTCGGCGTCTGTCACTTCGGCGGTCGAGATGATCGCCGGCATGTTCAGGTAGCTCTGCGCTGATGCGGCCGGCCCGATGCAGACCGCTTCATCGGCCAGCTTGACGTATTTCGCGTCGCGGTCAGCCTCGGAATACACAACGACTGATTTGATGCCGAGCTCGCGGCAGGCGCGCTGAATGCGGAGGGCGATTTCGCCTCGATTGGCGATAAGTATTTTTTTGAACATAGGTGCCTCGGCTCAATCGCCCTTGCGGGCTGCGCCCGCAGAGCGATTTGGCTGCGCCGAAACGCCTGCGGCGATTTCGCCTCGATTGGCGATAAGTATTTTTTTGAACATGGGTGCCTCGGCTCAATCGCCCTTGCGGGCTGCGCCCGCAGAGCGATTTGGCTGCGCCGAAACGCCTGCGGCGTTGTCGCCTCGATTGGCGATCAATATTCTTTTGAACATGGGCGCCTTATTCGATGATGAACAAGGGCTGTCCGAACTCGATCGCTTGGCCGTTTTCGCAGAGGATGCGCGTGACCGTGCCCGATTTGTCGGCCTCGATCTCGTTCATGATCTTCATCGCTTCAATGATGCAGATCGGTGCGCCTTCGGTGATGGTGCTGCCAACCTCGACGAATGCCTTCGAGCCCGGATTGGCAGAGCGGTAGAAGGTGCCCACCATCGGCGACTTCACCACGTGGCCAGGTTCCGGCTCGGCGACCGCAGGCGCTGCGGCAGGTGCAGCCCCAGCGGGCGCGGCCATGGCGGCGAGCGGTGTCGCCTGCACGGCCGGCGGCGCGGCGTAGTGCACGGCGGCCGGATCGGCTTTGACGATGCGAACTTTGCCGTCGGCTTCGGTGATTTCCAGCTCGGAGATGTTCGAGTCAGAGACGAGATCGATCAGAGTTTTGAGCTTGCGCAGGTCCATGCGTCCTCCAATGTCGTCGAGGCGCGTTGCCGCAGGCGTGGAATCCACCAACGCTCAGCAAGTGCGCACAACGACCGTTATTTTTCACCGATCAGCGCTGCGTTCGGCTGCTTCGCAGAGCGTGAAGCGAGCCGCTCAATCAGCCGGCAGCGCCATGTCAAGTGACAAATGGTTATCGACTAAAACCGAACTTTAAGCGCATTGACGGAACTTGACGGCAGTTGACTAGAAATTAATTCCAGTGCTGGCTTTTCGCGCGTTTGGCGTCAGGTTCGCGCCCAATCTTGCAAATCGGCGGCCGAAATGGCGCCGAGCTTGCGATGAAGGGCGGCGCCAGTTTTGTCAAAGACCACGGTGAACGGCAAGGCGCCGCTCGCATTGCCCAGTTTGCGCGACAGATCCACGCCCTCGAGCCCAGCCAAGCCGATCTGAAAGCCGACGCCGCGCTTTTGCAGGAACTCGTTGACCGGCTCGCGCTTGTCGACCGCGAGACCCACCACATGCCATCCGGGATGTTCGCGGTGGTAGGCATCGAGCAAAGGCATTTCGGTCACGCACGGCGGGCACCAGGTGGCCCAAAAGTTGAGCAGCACGGGTTTGCCGCGCAGTGCCGCGAAGGCCAGTTCGCCGCCACCGGGCCGCTCGAAACGCATTGACCACAGATCGGCCGGCAGCGCCTCCGCGGCGGCGGCCGTGCCGCTGTTGGCCAAGCCGCGCCACCACGCGCTGCCTATTCCGGCAGCACCGGCCGCTGCGGCCACGCCGCCGATCAACCAAGCGCGGCGCGTCATGCGGCGCTCGCAGTCAGCTTGCGCAACGCCGCGAGATCGCCGCGCTGTGAGCGGCCACTGGCGTCGCGCTTGAGCGCGCCGCGGAGGTCGTCGTGGTCGAGCACGCTCAGCAGTACCGTGACGTGTTCGCCAAGTTGCGGGCTCGCGCTGCTGACGCTGAGCACGTCGATGTCGGCGCCGCCGCGCGGGCCGGGCAGGCTGCCGACGTCGAAGGCGATGCCGCGGTCGATCAATGCGAGTTCGGCGGCTTTGGAGTCGTCGCAGAAAAGTTGCAGATGCACGTTGTTGAGCCTCGTTGCGGTGCCGCGCCAGACGGCGCCAGTCAGGTGGGGGCGAAATTCAGCGAGCCGCTCCATCCAGATCGCCGCCACGTCGCGCAGCGCCTGGAGTTCGGCGGGTTGGGTGTCGGCGCAGAAGAGGGCGAGGTAGTCGCGCACTTCGTCTTCGACTTCGTCGTTGCTCGGCAACTCGGCATTGCGCGAGCTGCTGTAGCCGAGTTCGCGCGCGGCGCGGCGCTTGGCAGTGCCGTAGTCCAGGCCTTCTTCAACGACCCAGCGCGCTGCGCTGGCGGCAATTTCTTGGGTGTGGGTCGATGCCATCAAATCATTCTAGGCACGCGTGCAGCAGCCTCACGGCAGCTCGACCGCACCCATGCGCGCGGCCACCGTTGCGCCGCGGCCGACCACATACGCCGAGCCGGGCCGCTTCTCGAAACGCTTCGGTGCCGGCAGCATCACGGCCAGCTGCGCCGCTTGCGTCGGCCCGAGCTGGGCCGCTGCCACGTGAAAGTAATGCCGCGCCGCCGCCTCTGCGCCGAACACGCCTTCGCCCCATTCGACGCTGTTGAGGTAGATCTCAAGGATGCGCTGCTTCGAGAGCAGCGCTTCGAGCATGAACGTGACCACGAACTCCTGGCCCTTGCGCGCCAAACTGCGTTCGCTTCCCAGAAACAGGTTCTTGGCAAGTTGCTGCGTGATGGTCGATCCGCCAACGATCTTCGGCTCGGCTTTGGCGAGCGGTTTGCTGGCGCCAGCAGCCAGCTTTTGCGCGCGGCGTTCGACTTGCGCGTTGATCTTCTCGGTGCGGGCCTCGGCCTTCTGGTTGCGCTCCCAAGCTTTTTCCAGCGCATCCCATTCGACGCCGCTGTGCTCTGAAAAACCGGCGTCTTCGGAGGCGATCACGGCGCGCTTGAGCGGCGTGGCGATGCGGTCATAGCCCACCCATTGCTGGCTCCAGAGGAGCTGATGCTTCTCGGCGATCAAGCGCCACGCCTCAGAGCGCTGAAAGCTCGTCGATTGCGGGTCGATCACGGCCATGAGTGCGACCCGGCCGAGAAAGTAGAGCTGCAGCGAGAGCGCCGAGATCAGCAGGAGCGTTGCGAGTCGGCCGAGTTGGCGCATGGCGGCAGCGTCAAACGCGGGCGGCGAGCCGGGCGCGCAAAGCGGCGAGCACCGGCACGGTGTCGGGCTTCACGCCGCGCCAGATGAAGAATGCCTCGGCCGCCTGCTCGACCAACATGCCCAGGCCGTCGCGGCCGGTGGCGCCGTGGCTTGCGGCCCAGTCGAGAAAGCCATGCGCGGCCGGGCCGTACATCATGTCGAGCGCGAGCGCGCCCGGCGCAAGCACGTCAGCGGTAACCGGAATGCTGGCGCCATGCAGGCTGCTCGCGGTGGCGTTGACGACGATGTCAAAGCCGCGTCCGCAGTCGGCGAGCGTCGCGGCCTGCAGTTTGGCTTGACGCCCCAGCTCGCGGTGGCGCTCGACCAGCGCCTGCGCTTTCGCCAGGGTGCGGTTCGCCACCACGATGGTGTGGGGCTGCGCGGCGAGCAATGGCCCGAGCACGCCGGCAGCTGCGCCACCCGCACCGATCAGCAGCAGGCGAAGGCCGCTGATCGAAACACCCGCGTGGTGCTCGATGTCACGCACCAGCCCGACGCCGTCGGTGTTGTCGGCGAACCAGCCGTCGGCGTCAAAACGCAGCGTGTTCGCGGCCTGTGCAAGCGCGGCGCGGGGCGTCGGGTTTGCTGCGGCGCGGAAGGCGTCGAACTTGAACGGTGTGGTGACGTTGCAGCCCCTCGCGCCGCCCGCCGCAAGCGCTTGCACCGCCTCGGCAAAGCCATCGAGCGGGATGAGCGCGCGGCCATAGTCGATCGGCTCGCCGGTCTGCTTGGCAAACTCGGCGTGGATGAAGGGCGACTGGCTGTGTTCGACCGGGTGACCGGCGACGACGTATCGGTCCATGGGCATCTTTGGAATGAGTGACGTTTAACCGGGCGACGTTAGACCGGGCGACGTTAAAGCGGGCGACTTTGAAAAGGGCGACTTTGAGGAGGGCGACGGGCTCGTCATTGCGGCGAAGTCAAGTTCGTCTCGAGTCCGTCGTTCCGCGTGAAGCGAAAGCGCGACGTGATCACCAGCTGATCGGCCCGCTGCCGCATCGCGGCCGAAAACGGCCCGAAGGGTGCTGCGGCGCGGACGATCGCGACCGCGCGGCGGTCGAGCAGCCTCGAGTTCGAGCTGCGCACCACCTCGGTTTCGACGACGCGGCCTTCGGCATCGACAGTCACATTCATCGTCAGCTCGCCGTAGAGTTTTTGGCCCTGATTTTCGGGAAAGTTGCGCGTGCCGCGTTCTTCGATTTTGTGGCGCAGCTGGTCGTAGTAACGCGCATAAACCTCCTCGCGCGTGGCCGGGCTGATGTAGCGCTTCTTCGGTCGAACGCTCTCTTCATTCACGCGTTTTTCGATCTCCGCCAGCAGCTGCAGCAACTGCTGGCGGCGCTCTTCCTGTGCGCGGTCTTCGGGTGTGCCGGTATCGCGCCGCGGGTCGGGCGGGGGCAGCATGGCGAGCTCGCGGCGAACTTGCGCGAGCAACTGAGTCTGCGTTTCTTGCAGCTTCTCGATCTGCCGGCGGGCGTCTTCGGTGGAGTCACCGGCTTCGGTGCGCGGGGTGGGCGGCAGCGGCGAGGTGGCGCGGCCAACGGTGGCCTCGCCGCCGCCGGTGAGGTTGGCCTGTGCGATCGCCAGCGCCTTGTCGGGCGCTTCTTTCGAGCGCGAATTGACCAGCACCACATCCAGCGGCGTGTCTTGGAAGATGCGGTTGAAGCGCTCCGGGGCGACCAGCCGCATCGTCAGCAATGCGGCATGAACGGTGAACGACGCGAGCAGCGCCCACTGCAGCGCCGACAAGCGCCAAGGCCCCTGCCGCAAAGTCATCAGGCGCTCGCGCAACATGGCGGCGGAAGCACCGGCTCTCAGGTGGACGGGGCGCTGCTGGGAACGCGCTGATCGCCAGGCTCGCCCTCGGCGGCGGGCTCGTCGATCGCCAGCTTCAAGGTGCCGGAGTCAGCGTCAGCGTCTTCCGAGTCAGGCTCGGGCTCCGGCTGGGCAAGCGCGGCTTCGTCGAGGCGGGCGATGACGTTGGCGTGCACATCGAGCGTCAAGAGATCGGTTGCGCCGATGCGCACGCGCACGTGCGCGCCGCGCTGCAGCCCTTCAGCGCCCGATGCGCGAAACACCAGTGGCAGCTTGTCGGCGCGCACCAGCCCGTCTTTCATGACGACGGCGTCGAGCTCGTTGATCGCGTGCTGCGCGAGATAAACCAGCGTCCAGTAGCGCTCCAGGCCTTGCTGGAAGCCGTTGTATTCAGCGTAGGCCGTGTCGAATGCCGAGATGATGCTGAAGAGCTGCGTGTCTTTCGGCTTGAACGGTGCAGCAAGCGCTGCTGTGCGGCCATGCCGCGCGCAGGCGATCAGCTGCCACTGGTTGACGAGGTCGACATAGCGCCGCAGCGGCGAGGTCGCCCAGGTGTATTGCGCCACGCCCATGCCGGCATGCGGCGCGGGCTTCGTGCCCATGCGCACCTTCACGCCCGGCGCCATGCTGGCCTGACTGCGGTAGATGCCCGGCACGCCGCAATCGGCCAACCAGCCGCCCCAGGTGCTGTTGGCGAGGATCATCGCTTCGGCCACCACCAGATCGAGCGCCGAGCCACGGGGCCGCGTCGTGATCATCACTTGCTCGGTGCCGCTCGGCTCGGCGCCGACCAGGCCTTCGAGGCGGAAGTTGTAGTCGGGCCGATTGAAGAGTTCGGGTTTACCGCGCGCCACCTCGCGCTGCGCCTTGAGGTGGCGTGCGAGGCGGTAAGCGAAGGCGAGTTCTGCGGCGAATTCGTAGTCAGCGGGCGCTTCGCCGGCGAGGCTGGCTTCGGTGATGATGCCGTCGAGTTGATCGTGGCGCAGGTTGGCTGCGATCGGCACGCGCTCGAGCTTGGTTTCGGTTGCGGTGATCGCAAACGTAGCCTCATCGAAGCTCACGTAGAGCGAGACGGCTGGGCAATCTCGCCCGGCCATCAGCGTGTAAGCCTGCACCACCTCGTCGGGCAGCATGGTCAGCTTGTGGCCGGGCATGTAGACGGTCGAGAGCCGCGCGCGCGCGACGGCATCGATCGGTGACTCAGGTGCGAACGCCAAGCCCGGCGCGGCGATGTGGACGCCGAAGACGACGGTGCCACTGCCCAGGCCTTGCACGGAGAGCGCATCGTCGATTTCAGTGGTGGCCGAGTCGTCGATCGAGAACGCTTGTACGGCCGCAAGCGGCAGTGTTTCTTTGATGGCTGGTGCCTGCAGCGGCGGGAAGCCGGTGCCCGCGGGGAAGTTCTCGAACAGGAAGCGGCGCCAGTGAAACTGATAGGGCGAGTCGATCGCGCCAGCCGCCTTCAGCAGTTCGAGTGGTGGCTTTTGCGCTTGCTTGGCAGCATCGACGACGGCCTTGTATTCGGGCGCGTTCTTATCGGGCTTGAAGAGCAGTTTGTAGAGCTGATCGCGCACGGGCTGCGGGCACTGGCCGGCAACGAGTTCATGAGCCCAGCCCTCGATTTGCGCGGCAAGTTGCTTCTTGCGTTCGATGCCGAGCAGCGCAGCCTTGACGATCTCCAGCGGTGCTTTCTTGAACTGGCCTTTGCCAGAGCGGCGGAAGTAGTGCGGAGCGTCGTAGAGGCGGAACAGTGCAGCGGCTTGCTTCTCGATGCCGGCATTGGCTTCGAAGTAGTCGTTGGCGAGGTCTTTGAAGCCGAAGTCGGTGTCGGGCGCGAATTCCCAGGCGAGTTCGAGGTCGATCTCATGCGAGATGGCCTGCGCTTGGGTGATGAGTTCGGCAGGTGCTGGTTTATCGAACTTGAGCAGCACGTTGGCGGATTTGACCTTCACGCGTTTGCCGGATTCGAGCTCGATTTGCAAGGAGCTGTCGGCTTCGGTCATCACGCGGCCGGCTAGGAATTTGCCGGCTTCTTCGTATAGGGCGTACATGGGGGGGATTGTGGCAGTTGGGGGGTGTTTCTTCGGCCCTTTGGGCCGATGCGGCGGCTTTGCCGCCGGTGCCGGGAATGCGCCCGGCGGCGCAGTGTCTTTCTTTTGCTTGCCCAAAAGAAAGGCACCAAAGAAAAGGGCACCCCAGCGGAGCCGGTCGGCCTAGGGCCGACTACTCTGCGCTGCTCGGGGAAGGCGGGAAGTTTGCAAACTCGCCTTCGGCTCAGACATGCAAACTTCTTGATCCGCCTTCCCCTGCGCTGCTCGACGGCTCCCATGGGGCCCGAACCCGTCGTTCGCTTCGCTCACATCCAAATGCGTTCATTGGATGTGAGCGAAGCGA
>JAYWGR010000151.1:0-46991 GCA_043778145.1 Rhizobacter sp. | reverse complement strand
GAAGAGTTTATTGCGTTGTGTTTCAGGAAAGACCTGCTCTCGGAGACTCAAGCGCCGCAGTTTGTCGAGGTTGACGTCTTTGGTGCCACCCACTTTGGGAATGTGGGCCACGGCGTCGGCGGGATGCGTGCAAAACCCGGTGCGCGCCACGATGTGCTCGCGCAAGCCCAGCGCCACCAACAGCTCGGTCAGGCTGGGCACCAGGCTGGCAATGCGCAGGGTCATGCTGGCGTCGTGCTCACTCAGTTTGGGTTTGGTCAGAGCCTGTGGCGGTCAAAGCGAGATACACCGCCGTGGTGCCGCGCAAGTAAACCAAGCCCGGCAAAACCAAGGCCAGCGCAAACACCACGCCACCGCCGACCAAGGCAGCTGCGACATGCGCGTTTGATCCGGCGGGCACGGCACCAACCACCCCGGTCGCGCCCAAAGTGCGCAAGCCGTAGCCAAACAGACCGGCCATCAATTGCTTGGCGGGCACGTCCACACCCACCACCAAGACACCGAGTTCGGCCACCACGCGCCCGCCGGCCATCACCAAACTGGTGATCAACGCGCCCACAGCCGCAGTGAGAACGCTCACCGCGGCGATCAGCAACGCGGCAGCCAGCAAGCGCTCGCGCACCAGCTGCGCCAGTTGTTTGAGCGTGGCCCACACGCCTTGGCCAAACCAAACCGCCGGAGCGGCCAAAGGCACGATCACCGCGCCACCCGCGAGCAAGGCCGCGGCAATGGCCACCACGCCAACCGGCACGGCCAAGCCAAACAACACCGGCCCGAGCACCGGCCCGCTGACGGCGGAACGGCTCAGCCACATCAAGCCGAGCAACAAAGCGCCAAAAAATACGTAGATGACCGCGACGATCAGCAGCACACACAGCAAACGGTGCGCCGTGAGCAGCGAGGCACGCAAGGCATCGGAGATGTCGCGCACCACGCGGCCGCGCGACTCGTCCATGACCAACAAACCGGCCGCATTGCTGCCGTAAAACGCCACGAAGAACGCCCCGCCCGCTTGGACTTTGCCCCAAGCGGCCGCCTCACGGGCCAGTGACGCTTCGGCCATGGACAGCAACAAACCGGCGCCGGCAAACGTGCCCAGCAGCACCATCAAAGCCCTCCCGTTGCGCAGCGCATCGACGCTGCGCAGGGCCGCACCGAAAGCACCAAATTGTGAGCGCGCAGGGCAGTTTGAGGTGGGTTCAGCAGACATGGTCAGCGAAGGCCTGGCAAAGGGTGGCGGAGCATAGCCAGCGGGTGCTAACTCAGTCGTGCGATTAAACAACGGGAAAACGCCGGCGCAGGTCAATCCCACGGCGGCTACAAAACAACACTTTATTTCGCAACTTCGAACGAACCTTTTGCCGCAGTCGAAGTTCTTGTTTGATAATGGAAATTCTGTGCTTGGAAACCGCGCCTTTTCTTTAATCGGTCAGGATGGGTAGAAGTCGCACAGAGTCATCTCAGACACTCAGCAGAAATCACTGCAGGAAGAAAGGCGCTCCAACATGGGCAACAAACTTTACGTCGGCAATCTCGCATACAGCGTACGCGACGAAGATCTCCAACAGGCATTCGCACAGTTCGGTACCGTCACATCTGCCAAGGTGATGATGGACCGTGACACCGGCCGTTCCAAAGGCTTCGGCTTCGTGGAAATGGGCTCGGACGCGGAAGCGCAATCTGGCATCAACGGCATGAACGGCCAGGCCATTGACGGCCGCGCTCTCGTGGTCAATGAAGCGCGTCCACGCGAAGAGCGTCCGGGCGGCTTCGGCGGCGGTGGTGGCGGTGGTGGTCGTCCTTCGGGCGGTGGCGGCGGCTTCGGCGGTGGTGGCGGTGGCCGCTCCGGCGGTGGTGGCGGCTACGGCGGTGGTGGCGGTGGCCGCTCCGGTGGCGGCGGCGGCGGTGGCCGCGGCGGCTACTGAGCTGCTGGCGACTGATTCGCGACAGTGATCAGATAGCGATCGACTCGCCTGCTTCGGCAGGTGAGTGCAAAAAGAGGCGATGCGGCTTTGATGCCCATCGCCTTTTTTCATGGGCGGTCAGTTTGCGGGCGTTGTCAGCTCCGCCGGGGTTTGCGCCCGCGGCCAGCCGCCAGGCGGTCAAGCATCGCGTTGGGCAACAAGCGCATGACCTTCGCGACAACGCCCATCTGCCACGGAATCACCCGGTAGCTCGCGCCGGCCTCGATGACCTTGAACGCTCGTTCGGCAAACTCTGCCGGCTGCATCAAAAATGGCATTCCGTAAGGGTTGGCGCGGGTCAGCGGCGTGTCGATGTAGCCGGGCACCAACGTCACGACCTTCACACCCGTGCCGCGCAGTTCGCCGCGCAAGCTTTCGCAATAGCTAATGACTGCGGCCTTGCTCGAGCAGTAGCCGCCGTGGCCAGGCAACCCGCGAATGCCGCCGACGCTGGCGACACCCACCAGCCGGCCCGATCCACGCGCGCGCATCGGCTCAACGAAGGGTTGAAAGGTCGCAGCCGTGCCGAGGTTGTTGGTCTCGTAGATGGCGCGCATCACATCGAGGTCGTCATAGACGGCGGTGTCCATGCCGATGCTGATGCCCGCAGCGGCGATGACCACGTCAGGCAGGCCTTGTGCAGCGATGCAGCTGCGGCCTGCGGCGGTGATGGCGGGAACGTCGCGCACGTCGGCGGCGTACACCGCGCAGCGCGTGGGCGCCATGCCCGCTGCGTCGGCCCAGTCGCGCATCGTCTCGGCGCGGCGCGCCACCAACGCCAGCCGATAGCCAGCCGCGGAGCAACGCGCCGCCAACGCTTGGCCGATGCCGCTGGAAGCGCCAGTGACGAAGGCAAGCGGCCCCTGCGCCGAAAGCAGGTCGGAAGCGGTGGTCACGGCAGCTTTCGCGTCGGCCTGGCCGCGGCCTGGAACACCGCGCGAACGGGGCCTTTGAGGTCAACCACACCGGCCAGGTTGTCGTAGTTCAAGCCAGCGGCGTGCAGCACTGTGGCGCCTTGCGTCACGACCACCGGCAAATGCGAGCGAACCTGTTCGGTGTCAAGAAAGGCATGCAAAAACTCGCCGCGAAAGTCGACCGCTGGCTGGCCCGCCAGCGGCTCGCGAATCACATGCGCATCGCCTTGCAGTTGAAGCTCGCTGCCGTCCTTGTTGGACAAGGCCCGCTTGGCGCTCGCCCGCGTGATTTGCCCATCGCGGCCGATCGCGCGGATGCGCGGGTTGTCGATCTCAAGCGTGTCGGTGTCGGGATAGTGGCGCAGCACATCGCCCTCGATTTGCGCGCGCAGCACGCCGTCGCGCGCGAATCGCTGCACAGTGAACTGGTTCATCGTGTAGTCGGCCACGTGGCGAGGGGCCACCTCCGGGCGGCCGGTGTCGAAGAGCGGCGTGCTCTTGACCAACCACCAGGTGCCGAGCGCCAGCATTGCCATGAGCAACAGCGGCAAATAGGTGGTCGCGGCCTCGATGGCTCGGTCGACCCAGGCCAGCACCCGCGCCGAGCTCATAAGGCAAGCCCCATGCTTCGCATTGCGGTGTATTCGCCTTTCGGGCGCCCGGGCGGGCTCAATGGACTACCTTTGTGCTGCGCACTCCGGTATTCGCCTTTCGGGCGGCCGGGCAGGCTCATAAGGCAACCTCCATGCTCCGCATTGCGGTGTATTCGCCTTTCGGGCGGCCGGGCAGGCTCATTGCACGTGCCCGACGCAAAGCCCCGTCATGCGCCTGCGTCGAGCGTGACGAGGTGGCCTGCGAGCAGCTCGGCGTAGCGGCCGGCGGCCGTCAGGAGCAGGTCGCAGCAGGCGCGGGCAGCCCCATGCCCGCCGCGCTCGGCAGTGACGTGATGCACCCGCGCTTTGACCTCGATGTGCGCATTCGCGGGCGCGCAAGCAAAGCCGGCGCGTGCGAGCAGCGGGAGGTCGGGCCAATCGTCGCCCATGGCGGCCACCTGTGGCCAATCGAGGCCGAGTTGCGCAAGCAAGGGCTCGGCGGCGGCGAGCTTGTCGGCTGCGCCGAACACCGCGTGGCGGATGCCGAGGTCGGCCACGCGCCGCCTCACTGCAGCGGAGTCGCGCCCGGTGATGACGATCGGGGCGATGCCGGCTTGAGCGAGCAACTTCAGGCCATGGCCATCGAGCGTCGAGAAGGCCTTGAACTCCTCGCCGCGTTCGCTGATGTAGATGCGGCCATCGGTCAGCACCCCATCGACATCGAAGATCGCGGCGCGCATGCCTTGGGCTTGCAACAGCAGTTGCGGCGCAATGTGCAGAGCCGGCATCAGATCACCTTGGCGCGCATCAAATCGTTGGAGTTGAGCGCGCCTGCAAGCACGCCTTCAGCGTCGATCACGAGCACGCTGGTGATGCGGTGCAGCTCCATGACTTCAGCCGCCGTGACGGCGAGTGCATCGGCGCGCACGAGCTTGGGGCTGGCGTGCATCACGTCGTCGGCGCGAAGCGCGCGGAGGTCAGCGCCGCGCTCGATGAGGCGGCGCAGATCGCCATCGGTGAAGATGCCGAGCACTTGGCCGCCGGGCGCGGTGATGGCGGTGAAGCCGAGGCCTTTGCCGGTCATCTCGCGGAGCATGTCGGTGAACGGCGTTTGGGGGCCGACTTGCGGCACATCGTTGCCGCTGCGCATGAGGTCGCGCACGTGGATGAGCAGTTTGCGGCCGAGGCTGCCGCCGGGGTGCGACATGGCGAAATCCTCTTCGCGAAAGCCGCGCGCATCGAGCAGCGCCACGGCCAGCGCATCGCCGAGCGCCATCTGTGCGGTGGTGCTGGCCGTGGGCGCGAGGTTCAGCGGGCAGGCTTCTTGGTCGACTTCACATGAGAGCACGATGTCAGCATGTTCGGCCAGGCTGCTGTCAGCACGGCCGGTCATCGCAACGAGCGTGACGCCGAGCCGCTTCAAGGCCGGAATGATCGCGGCGAGCTCATCGCTCTCGCCGGAGTTGGAGATCGCAAGCACCACATCGCTTGGCGTGACCATGCCGAGATCGCCATGGCTGGCTTCAGCAGGGTGAACAAACATCGCCGGCGTGCCGGTCGAGGCGAGCGTGGCGGCCACCTTGCGGCCCACATGCCCGCTCTTGCCCATGCCCATCACGACCACGCGGCCACGGCAGCCGAGCATCGCCTCCACCGCATTGCCGAAGCCCGCGCCTTGTCGCGCCTTCAAGCCGAGCAAGGCCTGAGCTTCGATGTCGAAGGTGGCATGCGCGAGGCGCAGCGCGCGTGCGGCATCGAATGCGGGTTGGGTGGGCACGGTGCTGCGAGGTCGTCAATTAGGATCAAACGATTCTAGGAGTCTCACCGGACACCGCCTCCGCACTGCATGGCCTCAACCCTGACCGTGGTTCTGTTCTACCTGGTGGCCGCGGTCGCGGGCGTCGTGCTGTGCCGGCTGGCGCACCTGCCGCCGATGCTGGGCTACTTGGCGGTCGGTGTGGTGATCGGCCCGAACGCGATGGCGATCGCAAAGGACTCCGCCGGCGTGCGCTACCTCGCCGAGTTCGGCGTCGTCTTCTTGATGTTCGTGATTGGCCTCGAGTTCAACTTGCCCAAGTTGAAGAGCATGCGCAAGCTCGTCTTCGGGCTCGGCTCGAGCCAGGTCGTGAGCACCGTGCTCGCGGCCGTGGTGGGCAACGCCGCGCTTGCGGCCGCGTTTGCCGCAGCGGGCCGGCATTGGGGCCTCAGCTGGCAGAGCGCGGTGGCGCTCGGTGGCGCGCTGGCGATGAGCAGCACGGCGATCGTCGTCAAGCTGATGGCCGAGCGCCTGGAGCTGGAGAGTGAACACGGCCGCCGCGTGATGGGCGTGCTGCTGTTCCAGGATTTGGCCGTGGTGCCGCTCTTGGTGCTGATCCCGGCGCTGGGCTCGTCGCCCGAGGTGTTGTTGAGCGCGCTGGCAATCGCTGGCGTGAAGGCCGTTGTGCTGCTGACGATTCTGCTCGTGGGCGGCCAGCGTGTGATGCGCTGGTGGCTGACGATCATGGCGCGGCGCAAGAGCGAGGAGCTCTTCATCCTCAACCTGCTGCTCGTGACACTCGGCCTCGCGTGGCTGACCGAATACGCCGGCCTCTCGCTCGCCCTCGGCGCGTTCATTGCCGGCATGCTGATCGCCGAGACCGAATACAAGCATCAGGTGGAGACCGACATCCGGCCGTTTCACGACGTGCTGCTCGGCCTCTTCTTCATCACCATCGGCATGAAGCTCGACGCCGAAGCCGTGTGGCGTGAGTTGCCGCTGGTGCTGGCGATGATGATTGCGCCGGTGCTCTTCAAGTTCACATTGGTCACGGCGCTCGCCAAGTGGTTTGGCGCGGCAACCGGCGTGGCGCTGCGCACCGGCATTTACCTCGCGCAGGCGGGCGAGTTCGGCTTCGTGTTGATCGCACTGGCGACCGAGAACCGGCTGCTCCCCACCCAGCTGCAAAGCCCGGTGCTCGCGAGCATGGTGCTGTCGATGCTCGCCACGCCGTTTTTGATCATGCACAGCAACCGCATCGTGATGCGGCTCTCGGCGAACGACTGGCTGATGCAGTCGGTCGCGATGACCTCCATCGCCCGGCGCGCGATCAACACCGAGGCGCACATCATCATCGCCGGTTACGGCCGCAGCGGCCAAAACCTCGCGCGGCTGCTCGAAGGCGAAGGCATTCCGTACATGGCGCTTGACCTCGACCCCGACCGCGTGCGCCAAGCCGCCGCCGCCGGCCAGAGCGTTGTGTTCGGCGATGCCGCTCGCCTGCAAAGCCTGATGGCCGCGGGCTTGGCGCGCGCGAGCGCGGTCGTGGTGAGCTACCACGACACGCCCTCGGCGCTGAAGATCCTCCACCTCGTGCAAACCCACGCGCCGAGCGTGCCGGTGGTCGTGCGCACGCTCGACGACAGCGACATCGAGCGCCTGCAAGCGGCCGGCGCCACCGAGGTGGTGCCCGAGGCGATTGAAGGCTCGCTGATGCTGGCGAGCCACGCGCTGGCGCTCGTCGGCGTGCCGATGCGGCGCGTGATCCGCGTCGCACAAGAGCAGCGCGATGCACGCTACCGCTTGCTGCGCGGCTACTTCCATGGCGCGGATGACGACACCGCCGACGAGCGGCACAACTCACGCCTGCTCAGCGTGACCCTGCCCGCGGCCGGCGCCCATCTCGGCCAGACGCTCGGCCACCAAGCGCTCCACGCCGTTGGCGTCACGGTGGTGTCAGTGCGCCGCGCCTCGGGCGCCGTGACGCAGCCCGATGACGCGCTGGTGCTCGGCGCTGGCGACACACTGGTGCTCTCGGGCCTGCCCGAGACCTTGGCCCTGGCGGAGGGCAAGTTACTCGGTCGGGGATAAAACTGGCGGCATGAAACGTCGCCACGCACTGGGTGTTCCGCTCTCTCTGGCACTGCCGATCTCCTTGGCTGCAGCCTCCATCGGCCGCGCGGCTGAACCCGCGTCAGCGAATGCAGCGAATGCGGCCAATGCAGCACTCACACGCTTGCGCGCGGGCGGTTGCGCGCTGCTGCTGCGCCATGCCAGCACCGACCCGGGCATCGGCGATCCGCCCGGCTTTCGCCTCGGCGACTGCAGCACCCAACGCAACCTGAGCCCCGCCGGCCGGGCCGAAGCGCAACGCATTGGCGCTTGGTTCGCGGCGCGCGCACTTGCGCCATCCGCGGTGCGCAGCAGCGCGTGGTGCCGCTGCCAAGACACAGCGACGCTTGCTTTCGGCCGGCCGAACGTGTGGCCGGCGATCAATTCGCATTTCGGCCGCGGCGCGATGGCGCCAGAGGCGATGCGCGAGGTCAGGCGGCGGCTGGCCGCAATCAGCGCGGGTCAGTTCGAAGTCTGGGTCATGCACCAAGTGACGATCACCGCGCTCATTGGCGAGTACACCGACATGGGCCGCGCTTGGCTGGTGGCGCCGGGCGCTGGGCAAAGTGAGCGGCCCGAGGTGGTGGCGGGGCTCGCCTTTGATGGCTGAGCGAGCGCCTGATCAGCGCCTCAGGTGAACGGGATCTGCTTGGCCAGGTTCGCGCGCAAACGCCGCGCGAGCACGCTGCCGGCCGCACGCAGCACTTCGAGCGCCAGCGCTGGAGCGCGCTGCGCCAGCTCTTCGAGACGCGGGCCGCGCAGCGCCCAGAGAACGCAGGTCGTCATGGCTTCGACGTTGGCCATGCGCGGGCCGTCGTCGAACAGCCCTGGCTCGCCCACCACCGAGCCGGCGCGCAGGATGGCAATGCGGCTGCTGCCTGGCGCGCCACCCGTCACGAAGACTTGCAGGCTGCCTTGGCCGAGAAAGTACATCGTGCGGTCGGAGTCGCCCTGCTTGATCAGCAAATCGCCCGTGCGAATCTCGTGTTGCATCAGGTAAGGCGCCAGCACGCGCCATTGCTCGCCGGTCAAGCGCGAGCGGTAAGCGTCGTCGGCATTGAGTGATTCAACTGCGCTGACGAGTTCTTCGATGTCCATGCTGTTCCCCGGTGAACAGCAATTATTGATGGCCGCCCCTGCGGCAAGCACCGAGCGGCGCCGGGCCTTGCCCCGCTCGTCGGCCACCGGGGCCCGCCGGTCGCGACGCGCGCTACATCACGGTGGCGTGCGGGTGGAGCGGGTGATCGAGCGTGTCGGCGATGAGCTCGAGCGCGTGTTCGCACTCGTCGCGGCTCACCGGACCGCCGAGGCAGACGCGCACGGCATCGGGCGGGTTGGCATCGGTGGCGAATGCGGCGCTCGCCACCACGGCCACGCCTTGCGTGCGCAGGTATGACGCGAACTCGACCACGCTCCATGACGACGCCAGCGGCAGCCACAGATGAAAGCCTTCGGCCTGGGCCTGCACGTGGTGCCGCGCCAGGTGGCGGAAGGCGAGCGCTTGCCGCGCCATCGACTCGGCGCGAATCGCCTGCAACATGGCCTCGGCCGTGCCATCACTCACCCAGCGCGTGACGAGTGCATTCGTCACCGGCGAGGCCATCACGCACATCGCGCGCAAGGCGCCGGCCAGGCGCTGCGCCTGACGCTCGTTGGGCGCGCACACATAGGCCGAGCGCAGGCCGGCGCCCAGCGTCTTCGAAAAGCCGGTGATGTAGTAGGTGAGCTCCGGCGCCAGCGTGGCGATGGGTGCGGGCGACTGGCGCGGCAGCATTGCGTAAGCGTCGTCTTCAATGATGGGAATGCTGTAGCGCAAGGCGACATCGGCCAGCGCTTCGCGGCCAGAGCGAGACATCGTCGCCGTGGTCGGGTTGCGCAGCGTCGGGTTGATGCAGAGCGCTTTGGGCGAAAGGGTTTTGCAGGCGCGCTCGAAGGCGCCCACGTCGATGCCGTCGCCATCGAGTGCGAGCGCATGCATTTGCACACCGAGCTGGCTGGTGATGGCCTTCAAGCCGGGATAGGCCAGCGCCTCGACGCAGATCAACTCGCCCGGCCGCGCCAGCTGCGAGATCAGCGCAAGCAGCACCGCGTGGATGCCGGGGCAGACCAGCACGCGGCCGGCGCTCGCATGCGGCAGCCGGCGGCGCAGCCAGCTGGCGCCGGCGTCACGGTCAGCCAGCGTGCCGCCGAAATCTTGGTAGCGAAGCATCGCGTAGAGGTCGGCCTGGGCCATGACCTCGCTCGCGCTTTCGTGCAACCGCGCGAGCAAGCCGGCATCGTTCGGCTCCGGCGGCAAGTTCATCGTCATCTCGGCACCGGTGCCGCCGCGCAGAGGGAGCGCCGGGCCACGGCCGCGCACGAAGCTGCCGGTGCCGGCGCGCGAATCGATCAACCCGCGCTTGCGCGCCTCGGCGTAGGCGCGGGCGACGGTCGTGTAGTTCAAATGGAGATCGTCGGCCAACTCGCGCAGCGTGGGCAGGCGGTCGCGCGCGGTCAAGCGGCCGTCGCGCAAGTCTTCGGCGATCAGATCAGGGATCGTCAGGTAGGCGGGGCGATCGCTCGCGATCAGCCGTTTGCGCCAGTGCTGGGTGGTCTTGTTCATCGGCCTGATCGCGGGGTGTGGTGTGCGCTGATCGCATGCGCCGTGCCAATCAGCTTGCGCTGCACCGCCGCCTCACGGTGCAAAAAGCCCATTGATCGGGTGCATTGATCGCATCGCGTTCGCGCTATGACGGTGCAGCCAGCCGTGGCTTGGCAACACCCAGGCGAGCACCTGCTTGGGCTGCAAAAAGTTTCATCTTGCGGTGGCGCTCACCGCGCTTGATTGATCGTGCATTGATCGCATGAATGGCGCCGGCCGGTGGCACACCGCATGCAATTCGACGAGTGCCTTGCCAACCCCGAGACGCCCTCGTCAACCACCGGAGCCACGCCATGCCGAAAGTCACCAAGCCCGCCAACCTCAAGGGTGAGTTTCTCGTCGACTACGAAGAGAAGGTGTTCGAAGATGTGAAAGCCGACCCGGGCGAGAAAGCGCTCGTGACCTTCCACACCGTGGCCTTCGAAGGCTCGATCGGCTTCGTCAACTTGCTGCAAGCCACCCGCTTGCAGCGCAAGGGCTTTGAGACCTCGATCCTGCTCTATGGCCCAGGCGTGACGCTCGGTGTGAAGCGCGGCTTCCCGACGCTCGGCGACGACGCCTTTCCCGGCCACCAGAACTTCAACAACCAGATTGCGAAGTTCATTGCCGAAGGCGGCAAGGTCTACGCCTGCCGCTTTGCGCTGCAAGCGCTCTATGGCCATGGTGAAGGCGCGCTGATCGAAGGCATACGCCCGATCAGCCCGCTCGATGTGCTCGACATCGTCTTGCTGCACCGCAAAGCCGGCGCCTTCATCCTCGATACCTGGACGCTCTGAGCGCCTCTGAGTTCGGAGGCACGATGAGCCAACCCAGGATCATCAGAGCGGCTGCGGTGCAGCTCTCGCCCGACTTCGACTCCGACGACGGCACGACGAACCGGGTTTGCGATGCGATCGATGAGGCCGCCACCAAGGGCGTGGCGTTGATGGTCTTTCCCGAGACCTTGCTGCCCTACTACCCGTACTTCTCGTTCGTCAAACCGCCGGTGCTTCAGGGGCCTGACCACATGCGGCTCTATGAGCGCGCGGTGGTCGTGCCCGGCCCGGTGACGGCGGCCGTGGCCGAGCGCGCGCGAGCACACGGCATCGTCGTCGTGCTCGGCGTCAATGAGCGTGACCACGGCAGCCTCTACAACACGCAACTGATCTTCGATGCCGATGGCTGCATGGCCCTGAAGCGCCGCAAGATCACGCCCACCTACCACGAACGCATGATCTGGGGGCAGGGCGATGGCGCGGGCCTGAAGGTGGTCGACACCGCCGTGGGCCGTGTCGGCGCGCTCGCCTGTTGGGAGCACTACAACCCGCTGGCCCGCTACGCGCTGATGACGCAGCACGAAGAAATCCACTGCGCGCAGTTCCCCGGCTCGATGGTCGGCCAGATCTTCGCCGACCAGATGGCGGTGACCATCCGCCACCACGCGATGGAGGCCGGCTGCTTCGTCGTCAACGCGACCGGCTGGTTGACCGATGCGCAAATCGAGGCGATCACGCCCGACCCCGGCCTGCAGAAGGCACTGCGTGGCGGCTGCCACACCGCCATCGTCTCGCCCGAGGGCAACTTGCTGGCGCCGCCCTTGACCGAAGGCGTGGGCATGGTCGTGGCCGATCTCGACATGACGCTCGTGACCAAGCGCAAACGCATGATGGACTCGGTTGGCCACTACGCGCGGCCCGAGTTGCTGAGCCTGGCGATCAACGACCGGCCGGCCGTGACCGTGCATGCGATGAACGCCGCTTCCTCGTCTTCTCACGCCACCGAAAGCCGCACCGATGAACACCACCGCGACGACGCCTTCCAACCGGCAACTGATGACCGAGCTGCAGTCGTTCGGCTTGCGGCTGGCTGACCCAAATTCTCCGAATGCGGGTGCGGCCAGCCGCCGAGGCGGGGCCGGCCCGTCTGACCACAAAGCCGTGACCGTTGACGGCCACACGATCATGGTGCCGGTGCACACCGGCGCGGCGTGGGCCTCGCCATTCATGGCCGAGGCGCCCGATGCATCAGGTGTCAGCATCATCAAGCGCGGCAACATGCCGATTGCGCGGATCAGCTTTCCGAAGCAGCCGCGCTTCTACGCGTTGCAGACCTTCGACGGCGTGCCTTACTCGCACATCGCCACGCTGCACGGCGCCGATGTGCTCGCCACCACCGTGCTGCAAACCTGCATCCGTTACGAGAGCCGCCGCAAGTCGTGCAAGTTCTGCGCGATCGGCCAGAGCCTTGCGGCAGGCAGAACGATTGCCCACAAGACACCGGAGCAACTGGCCGAGGTGGCGCGCGCCGCGGTGCTGCTCGACGGCGTCAAGCACATGGTGATGACCACGGGCACGCCGAACGCGACCGATCGCGGCGCCAAGGTCTTGTGCGAGAGCGCCTTCGCGGTCAAGGCCGCGCTCTTGCCGCATCAGCTCGACTTGCCCGTGCAAGGCCAGTGCGAACCACCCGACGATGACCGCTGGTTCGACCGCATGAAGGCCGCCGGCATCGACACCCTGGGCATGCACCTGGAGGTGGTCACACCGGCCTTGCGCGAACGCATCATGCCGGGCAAAGCCTCCGTGCCGATTGCGCGTTATCTGGATGCGTTCAAGGCGGCGGTCGCGGTCTTTGGCCGCGGGCAGGTCAGCACCTACATCTTGGCCGGGCTGGGCGACACGCGCGAGGCCATTCTCTCGATGAGCGCGACCTTGATCGCCCTCGGCGTCTACCCTTTCGTCGTGCCGTTTGTGCCGATCAGCGGCACGCCGCTCGAAGACCACCCTGCGCCCGCGCCCGAGTTCATGAAGGCGCTCTTGGCGCCACTCGGCGCCATGCTCTCCGAGGCCGGCTTGCGCTCGGCCGACATCAAGGCCGGCTGCGGCAAGTGCGGGGCGTGCTCATCGCTGTCGACCTACGAGAGCTTATGAACATGCACGCAACGTCAGGGCGCCTTTGCTCCTCTGTGGAAAGTGCGCTTTACTGCGAACTTTCAACGGCGTTCACGCCGTGCGAGTTCCGCGTCAAATGGGCGGCGGGCGCCTGGGAGCATGCGCAAGCGCTGAAGCTCAGGCGCGCGGTGTTCTGCGTCGAGCAAGGCCTTTTCCAGGGCGACGACCTCGATGAGATCGACAAGCAGGCGCAGTGCATCGTGGCGCTGTCTTGCGTGGGCGGCATGGCCGATCAACTGGTCGGCACGGTGCGCATTCATGAGCAACCCGAGAGCGGGCTCGGCGTGTGGTGGGGCTCGCGGCTTGCGGTGCACGCCGCCTTTCGCCAGCACAGCCGACTCGGCGCGACGCTGATTCGCCTGGCCGTGGCGAGCGCCCATGCGCGCGGCTGCCGCCGCTTTTTCGCGCACGTGCAGAGCCAGAACGTGACCCTGTTCGAGCGCCTCGGCTGGGCCTCACTGTGCCCAGTGCAGCTGCACGGCCGGCCGCATCAGCTGATGCAGGCTGACCTCGCGCACTACCCACCTTGCCACGCGCCGTTCACGGGTTATGTGGCGCAGGCCAAGCCGTCAGCGTGCCTGTCAGCACTGCTGTCAGCACGCCTGTCAGCATGACCCTCACCGAGCTCTGCAACGCCCTGCGCGGCAGCCGCGGCTTCGCGCACAAGCGCGACATCAGCGATGTCGTCTCGGCTCTTGCACTCAGCCTGCCGAGCAGCGCACGCGATCACCCCGGTGCGGTGGCCATCGGCGATGACTGCGCCGCCATCCCCGATGGCCACGGCGGCTACCTGCTGCTGGCGATCGAAGGTTTGGTCGAAGACTTCATCGCAGCGATGCCG
Source organism: Rhizobacter sp. (assembly GCA_043778145.1). Lineage (GTDB taxonomy): Bacteria > Pseudomonadota > Gammaproteobacteria > Burkholderiales > Burkholderiaceae_C > LMDS01. The sequence goes on along the minus strand of JAYWGR010000151.1, from coordinate 33,240 downwards.
CGCTTCGCCGGCTACTGCGCCGTGATGGTCAACGTGAGCGACATCTATGCCATGGGCGGGCGGCCGCTTGCCGTGGTCGATGCGCTCTGGAGCTGCGGCATGCAGCCGGGCAGCGAGCTGCTGGCGGGCATGGGCGAAGCCGCCCAAAAGTACGGCGTACCCATCGTCGGCGGCCACAGCAACAACCGCAGCGACCGCGGCCAGCTGGCGGTCGCCATCCTCGGCAAAGCATCGCGCTTGCTGACCAGCTTTGATGCGCAGCCCGGTGATCAGCTGGTGATGGCCGCCGACTTGCGCGGTGCGTTCGAGGAGCCGTATCCGTACTGGAACGCGTCGAGCAGCGCGCCTGGCGAGCGCCTGCGTGGCGACCTCGAGCTGCTGCCGCAACTCGCCGAAGCCGGCCTCTGCCGCGCCGCCAAAGACATCAGCATGGCCGGCGCGATTGGCACCGCGCTGATGCTGCTCGAAGCTTCGAACGCCGGCGCCGAGATCGACCTCGATGCACTGCCACGCCCGCCGAGCACGCAGACCGATGCCGAGCTGCTGCGCTGGCTCACGGCCTTTCCGAGCTTCGGCTTCGTGCTCAGCGTCAACCCCGCGTTGACAGCCGAGGTGATCTCGCGCTTCCACGCGCGCGACATTGCTTGCGCGGTGATCGGCGAGGTGATTGCATCGCCCGAGCTCAGCCTGCGCCGCGGCCACGAGCGCTGCTTGCTGTGGAACATCGCCGAGCAACCATTCATTCGAGGCGCTGCGTGATCACTGACCTCAGCGCGCCTTTGCGCATCGCCTTGTTGACGCACTCGGTCAACCCGCGCGGCGGCGTGGTGCACACGCTCGAACTCGCCGAGGCCTTGCAAGCCGCTGGCCACGAGGTCACGGTGATCGCGCCGGCGGCACAGGGCCAGCGGTTCTTTCGGCCGGTGTCGTGCCGGACCGAGCTGGCACGCGTTGCATCGCTCCCGACCGATGTCGTCACCATGGCCGAGACGCGCATTGCCGCAGCAGCGGCGCACCTCTCAGCCTTGCTCGCGCGCGAGCAGTTCGATGTCTTTCATGCGCAAGACAGCCTCAGCGGCAACGCCCTGGCCACGCTGCGCCAACGCGGCCTGATTGGCGGCTACCTGCGCACCGTGCACCACCTGGACCATTTTCTCGACCCGCGGCTCGCGGCTTGGCAACTGCGCGGCTTCATGCACGCTGACCAAGTGCTTTGTGTCAGCCAGCTGTGGTGCGACGCGCTGCGCCGCGACCACAACATCCATGCCGCCCTGGTTCACAACGGCGTGAACCTGGTGCGCTATTCGCCCACGCCGCAAGTCACCGATGCGGCCGTGGCGCAACGCCACGACCTGCGGCCCGGCGCACCGCTGGTGCTGGCGGTCGGCGGCATCGAAGAGCGCAAGAACACCTTGCGGCTGCTGCAGGCCTTTGCGCGGCTGCGCCAGCAGCAACCAGCGGCGCAGCTGGTGATTGCCGGCGGCGCGAGCCTGCTCAACCACGACGCGTATGCCCGCGCCTTTCACGATGCCGTGGCTGCACACGGGATGACGACGCAGGGCGAAGGCAAAGCCGTGGTCATCACCGGCGCAGTCGACGATGCCGCGATGCCCGCGCTCTACCGCTTGGCCGATGTGCTGGCCATGCCGTCTCTGAGCGAAGGCTTCGGCCTCGCGGTGCTCGAAGCGCTCGCCTGCGGCACACCGGCCGTTGCCGCAGAAATCGCGCCCTTCACCGAACACCTGACCGATGCCGATGTCTGCTGGGCCGACCCGTTCGACACCGCCTCGATCGCTGCGGCGCTGGCCCGCGCCACGCGCCGCGCTGCCTTCGATGTGCCGGCCGTGTGCCGCCGCTTCAGCTGGTCAGCGAGTGCCCGCCGCCACGCGCAGCTGTATCGGCTCTACCAGCACCAACAGCACCAGCAACTCAACGTCACCCGAGCCGCCCCATGCCTGCGATGACCTACCGACTGCGTTGGCCTGACGCGACCATCACGACCTGCTACTCGCCGTCGCTGGTGATCAAGGATTACTTTGCCCCGGCCACGGGCTACCCCCTGCCCGAATTCATGCGCAAGCTTCGCGAGGCCACACAGATCGCCTCGGAGCGCGTGCGCGCCAAGTTCGGGTTCGCCTGCTCGCGTGCGCTGGACCAACTGATGCTCATCGAATCCCGCGCGGCGGCGTTCGCGGATCAGCCGAATGCGCATGTCGAAGTCATTGACTTCGGTGACGACACCTCTTGACCGGAGCAGCCATGTCGACCCTTGCGTACACAGCACACCATGAAGTCGTTGTCGTCGGCGGCGGCCAGGCAGGCCTGTCGCTCTCGCACTATTTGCAAGAACGCGGCATCGGGCACGTGGTGTTCGAGAAGCACAGCGCCATGCACGTCTGGCGCGACAACCGCTGGGACAGCTTCACCCTCGTCACGCCCAACTGGCAATGCAAGCTGCCGGGCCATGACTACGCCGGCCCCGATCCGCACGGCTTCATGACGAAGGCCGAAATCCTCGGCTACCTCGACGCGTTCAAAGCCAAGGTCAACGCGCCGCTGCGTGAGGGCGTGGTGGTCGAGCGCGTCTCGCCGCGGGCGCAGGGCGGCTTCGAGGTGCGGTCGTCAGACGGCGTGTGCACCGCCGATCAGGTGGTGGTGGCGTCGGGTGGGTACCACTTGCCCATCGTGCCGCGCATGGCCGAGCGCCTGCCGCCGGCGGTGCTGCAGCTGCATACGGAGCAGTACCGCAACGCCCAGGCGCTGCCGGCGGGCCGGGTGTTGGTGGTGGGCTCGGGGCAATCGGGCGCGCAGATCGCCGAGGACCTGCACCTCGCGGGCCGTGAGGTGATCCTGGCCGTGGGCAGCGCGCCGCGCTGCGCGCGTTTTTATCGCGGCAAAGATGTGGTCGATTGGCTGGCCGACATGAACTACTACGACATGTCGGTCCAAGAACATCCGCTGCGCGAAGGCGTGCGCGACAACACCAACCACTATGTGACCGGGCGCGATGGCGGCCGCGATGTCGACCTGCGGCGCTTCGCCCTGGAGGGCATGCAGCTCTACGGCACGCTCGCCGGGCTCGATGGCGGGGTGCTGCGATTCAAGTCCGATCTCTCCGCCAACCTCGCCCACGGTGATGGGATCTACAACGGCATCAACGCCTCGATCGACCGCTACATCGAGCAAAACGGCATCGATGCGCCGCCGGGTGGCGCCTATGTGCCGGTGTGGTCACCGGGCAGTGAGCGAACCGCGCTCGATCTGGCCGATGCACGCATTGGCGCGGTGGTCTGGTGCATCGGCTTTCAACCCGACTTCACTTGGCTCGATGCGCCCGTCTTCAATGGCCGCGGCCAGCCCGCGCACCTGCGCGGCGTGACACACCAGCCGGGGCTCTATTTCCTCGGCCTGCCATGGCTGCACACCTGGGGCTCGGGGCGCTTTTCGGGCGTGGCGCGCGATGCCTTGTACCTGGCCGAACGCATCGAAGCGCATCGGCAGAGCCGCAGCGGCGGCGTACCCGCGGCCACGCGGGAGGTGTCGTTCGCTTGAGAGGTGGATAGAACCTGGTCGCAGCGCGGCTCAGCGCAAGTGCAGCGTGCGACCGAACGGCGCGATGGCCGACGCGTGGGACGGGGTCACGGCCCAAATCACCGGCCAGCGCGGGCGAAAGCGCGTGGGGCCGTCAAGATCGGTCAGCACGACGCCGATGTCTGGCCGGTGGCGATCGGCCTCTTGCAGCATCGGCGTGAAGTCGGTGCCGCCGCCGCCAAGGAACTCGATGCCGCGCAGGCTCGCATGGCCGGGCGCGAAGTGCGCGACATGCCGCACGCGGTCATCGCCGATCACGAGCACCAAGGCCGCTTCCAGCCGCCGCGTGAGGGCCTCGATTTCACGTGCAAATCGCTTCAGCAAGGCATCGTCGATCGAGCCCGATACATCGACGATCAAGGCCAGGCGCGGCACCCGTTTGACGCCACTGAAACCGGGCTCCCAAGGCATGCGCCGCTGCGGGCCCGCACGCCCTTGGTTGGCGAGATAGGAGCGCGCCGGGCGCGACCAGGAGAGCTCTGGCCGAGTCGACAAGCCGCGTGCGAGTTGAACCCGAAGCACTTGCTCCCAAGGTGTTCGTGCTTTCGGCAGATCGGCGATCAGCGTGCGCAGCATCGAGTGCGGGCCGTCGCCAGCGTGGGCGCGCACGAGGCGCTCGTGCCAGCTGCGAGTGACTTCGGCTTGCTCGTCGGCCCGCAATTTGGCTTGCTCTCCGGCTTGCTCTCCGGCTTGCAATTGGGCTTGTACTTGGGCCTGCCATTCGCGCGCTGAGCGCGGGCGGGTTCCAGGCATCAGGTCGGCATGGGCATCGCGGCCGAGCGCGCGCACGCAGGCGGCGCGCGGGCCGTCTTCACGTGCGCTTGGGCGCTGCGCGTCTTGGCGGCCTTGTTCGCCATGCGTGGCGTCTTGGCGGCGGCCTGAATCGTCAGCGGGCCGGCGGTCGTCGATGGCGCGGTAGAGGCCTTCTACATCCCAGGCGAGCAAGGCGGCCTCGGCGGTCTGCGTCAGCCGCAATGCGCTCGCCAGAAGCTGCTCGAGGGTGATTGCCGCGGCGGGCAGGCGCAGCCAACTCAAGTGACCGAGCGCGGTGTTGACGATGGCGTCAGCGCACAGGGTGTAGAGCTGCAGGTCGACATCACCGAGCTGCTGTTGCAGGTCGACAAAGCGCTGCGGGTGGCGCAGCGCGATGTGCAGCACCTCGTGAGCGATCAGGCCGATTTGCTCGGGCAGCGGCAGGCGTTCGAACGCGGCGGCGTAGAAGATGGTGTGGCCGTCGGTGGCGAGCGGTGGCGCATCGAGGCCGGCAACCGGCGCTTCATGCAGGTCTTGGTGGCTCACCCAGAGAGCCAGCCCGCCGGTCGATGGCGCGAACTCCACCATGCGCTGGATCGCACGCGAACCGCGGTGGTGGTGATGAAGCAGCGTGTCGGCGTCACCCACCGAGGCCTTCTTTGGCGCGCCGCTCGGTGTAGCGGGCGTAGGCGGTGCTATCGAGGATCGTGGCTTCCAAACCCGCTTCGAGCGCCTTCTGCATCAGCAGCTCCATCGCGAGCGTTTGCGCCTCGCGGATCGGCAGCGGCACGGCGCCGCGCATGTCAGGCCATTGATCGACGATGGCGAGCGCGCGGGCCAACGCCGCCGCGTTGTTGCTCGCAGCGAGCAGCCCGTAGAGCATGCCGTAGAGGCCGTCGAGCGTGGTGGGCAGCAGCGCGGCGGTGTCGGCGCCGGGTCGGGCGGCCAGCAGCTTCATCACATCGACCGCGGCCTGCAGCTCGCGCAACACGCCGAAGAACTCGGCCGCGTTGGCCGCGCCGATGCGACCCTGCACGAAGACGCGCTTGGCGGCCGCTGACAGCTTGGACTTCAACACGTTGGAGATGTCTTCCCAGCCGCGCGGGCTGGCGCCAACGAGGTGGTCGCCGGCGAGCTGGGCCTGCGTGTCGTCGAGCTTGTCGGGCCGCACCTTCAGGTAGGCCATGACCTCGGGCGCAAAGCCCATGGCCGACGCATGCGCGAGAAAGGCCTCGATCACGGTCTGCACGTTGAAATGAAACATGCGGTCGGCGAGCGCGGTGCCCATGTCATGGCAGACAGCGCCGTGGAAACTGGCGTTGCCGGCGGCAATGATTTGCCAGCCGTCGGGCAACTCGTAGTGGCCGACGCGGCGGTCGAGGATCAGCGAATAGGCGGAGATCTGCAGCCGCTGATCGGCCGCGGTGAGCTCGTCGAGAAAGAGGATGCCGGCGGGCTGGTGCGGTGACGGCAAAAATTCAGGCGGGAACCAGACGGTCTTGCCCTGCACATCGTCGGCATAGATGGCGCCGCGAATGTCGACCGGCTCGATCGTTGTGAGCCGCAGGTCAACCAGCGGCACGCCGAAATGCGCCGCCACCTGCCGCACGATCGACGATTTGCCGACGCCGCGCGTGCCCCAGAGCATGGAGGCGCGGCGGCGCAAAGTGGCGTCAGCGTGCTGCTCGATCAACGCGGCTTTGGCTGCGGCGATCGAGATCGGCGGGATGTTCATCGGGTTGGCGATCATCGTTCGTCACCTTGGGCTGCGGCAGTGTGCCAAGCCGTGGCGGTGGCGCGGCGCGGACACGGCGGGATCTCGATGCGCGGCAGCTCGCGCAAGCAGAAAACGAGGATGAGCAACAGCGGCGGCGCGTTGAAGATCAGCATGCGCCACGGCGAGTTGTCAGCGAGGTTCAGCCTGGGCACCGAGGCCGCGGCGAACACCAGCGCGATGCAAGCGAGCAACGGCACCGAGCGACGCGCATAGACGCGCCAACGGGCAGCGCGCTGGCGCTCGTGAAAGCGCGCGGGCGGCTCGGCCAAGCTGCTGGCGATGTGGGCTGCAGCCTGCGCGAGCTTGGCTTCGGCATCGCGGCTGCGGGCGAACTCGCTGGCGCGCCACCGCAAACCGCTGCGCAATCTCAAGCTGCTGCGCCAGCCCACGGCCGCCTCGCCGAGGCGCGACCAATCGCGGCCGAGCACAGCAAGAAGATCATCGGGCAGGGCGATGGCGATGCCGGGCGGCGCGGTCAAGGTGAGCTCGGCCAGCAGGCCGCGCACGTTGGGTTGCTCAAGGGTCAATGTGAGCGGGCCGGGTTCTGCGCCGGGATGGGCGCCAAGGTGGGCATCAATGTGGGTATCAATCTGAGCGACGGCGCGGGTCAACAACAGTGAAGGCGCTGCGCTGCCGGCCGCGCCCTGGCCGACCAAGCGGTGACTTTGCGCGATCACAAAGCCTGGGCCGCTGCAGAGCTGGCGGTGAATCGGAACGGCGGCGATGCGCGCCAGCAACTCGCCCGGCTGTGGGCCGTCGATCTGCAGCGTGGCGACCAAGCCGTTGGGCAAGCGCAGCAGCCGGGTCAAGCAAAACAAGTCAGCGGCCAGGCTTTCGAGCTGCAAGGTTTCGCGCAGCGCGGGCCACGAGATGCCGCCCAACTCGGCGGCTTCATGGTCGACCGGCTTGAACAGCAGGCGCCGCGCGATGCGGTCACTCGCCGCGAGGTCCACTTGCCAGCCGGCGCGCGTGAACGGCCCCACCCAACTCAGGATTTCGTGGTGCGTCAGCGGCGTCACGGGCGGCACGGGCGACTTCATTGGCGAGGCGTGGCCCGGGTGGGGCGGCATCGAAGTGAGGCTGATTCTGCCGAAGGGCGATGCCCCTTGCGCCCAGACTGCGGCGGCCTGGAGCGGCTATTTGCCGATGCAGAACCGGCTGAAAATTTCACCCAGCAAATCGTCGGAGGTGAACGCGCCGGTGATCTCGCCGAGCGCGTTGTGCGCGAGGCGGAGCTCTTCGGCGAGGAGGTCGAGCGCCGCATCGGCCGAGGCCGCGTGGGCTTGGGCCGTTTGCAGGTGCGCGCGGGTGCGAACCAAGGCGTCGACGTGGCGCGTGCGGGCGATGAACACGCCTTCGGGCTGCGATTGCCAACCGGCGCGGGCGAGCAGCTCGGCGCGCAAGGCGTCAAGGCCGGCGCCGGTTTTGGCGGAAAGGCGCAGGCCAGCATCGGGCGCGGCTTGTGTGGCCGCATCGGCTTTGTTGAAGACGTGCAGCAAGCGCTGCGCCGGCAAGCGGCTGGCGATCTCGGCCTCGGCCTCGGCGTAGGCGGCGTCGCCCCAGCGCGTGAGGTCGTGCAAGAAGATGACGGCGTCGGCCGCTTCGATCGCCGCCCAGCTGCGGCCAATGCCGATCTGCTCGACTTCGTCTTGCGAATCGCGCAGGCCGGCGGTATCGATCACGTGAACGGGCAAGCCTTCGATCTGAATCTCCTGGCTGACTTTGTCGCGCGTGGTGCCGGGCACGGCGGTGACGATCGCCAGTTCGGCGCCCGCCAAAGCGTTGAGCAGGGAGCTCTTGCCCACGTTGGGCTGGCCAGCGAGCACGACCGTCATGCCTTCGCGCAGCAACGCGCCTTGGCGCGCACGGGCGAGCACGGCATCCACGGCGCGGCCGATCGCATCGAGCCGGCCGCGGGCGTTGGCCTTCTCGAGGAAATCAATCTCTTCTTCCGGGAAATCGAGCGTGGCCTCGACCAGCATGCGGAGCGCCACGAGCTGCTCGCGCAAGCTGTTGACTTCGCTGGAGAACGCGCCGCTGAGCGAGCGGCTGGCCGAGCGGGCTGCCGCCTCTGTGCTCGCTTCGATCAGGTCACTGACGGCCTCGGCCTGGGCCAGATCGAGCTTGTCGTTGAGGAAGGCGCGTTCGGTGAATTCGCCCGGTGCGGCGAGCCGCAGGCCGAGCGCAGCGCCAGCCTCCAGGCACCGTGCGAGCAGCAGCTGCATGACGACCGGGCCGCCGTGGGCTTGCAGCTCGAGCACGTCTTCACCGGTGTAGGAATGCGGCGCCGGGAAGTGGATCGCAAGGCCGCGGTCGATGGCCGAACCATCGGCTGCGCGAAAGGGCAGATAAGTCGCCTCGCGCGGCGTGAGCGGGCGGCCGCAAATGGCGTGGATCAACCCGCTGACATCGCCGCCCGACACGCGGACGATGCCGACTGCGCCGCGCCCCGCGGCCGTGGCGATCGCAGCGATCGGCGCGCGCGCGGGTGTTGTCACGCCGGTCTCGTCGATTGCGGCTTACTTGCCGAGCACGCCCAGGCGCTTGTTGATCAGGTATTGCTGCGCGATCGACAAGATGTTGTTCGTCAGCCAATAGAGCACGAGGCCGGATGGGAACACGAAGAACATCACCGAGAAGATGAGCGGCATGAACCACATCATCTTGGCCTGCACCGGATCGGCCGGCGTCGGGTTCAGCCAGGTTTGCAGCAGGCTGGTGAGCGTCATCAGGATCGGCAGGATGAAGTACGGGTCTTTGGCGGAGAGATCGGTGATCCAGCCAATCCATGGCGCGCCGCGCATCTCGACGGTCGAGAGCAACACCCAGTAGAGCGAGATGAAGAACGGCATCTGCACGAAGATCGGCAAGCAACCACCGAGCGGGTTGATCTTCTCTTCGCGGTAGATGCGCATCATCTCCTTCTGCATTTCTTGCGGCTTGTCTTTGAGCCGCTCGCGCATCTCGGTGATCTTGGGGTTCACGGCCTTCATCTTGGCCATCGAGCCGTAAGCCTTGGCGTTGAGCCAATAGAAGGCAATCTTCAGCAACACGACCAGACCGACGATCGACCAACCCCAGTTGCCAAGGAACTTGTGCAATTGCGTCAGTAGCCAGAACAGCGGCTCGGCGAGGATCTTGAAGATGCCGTAGTCCTTGACGAGCTCTAAGCGAGGCGCGAGCTTGGCGAGCTTTTCTTCTTCCTGCGGGCCAGCGAAGAGCGTGGCGTCAAAGGCCTTGGTCGCGCCAGCGGCGATCTCGCCGAGCGGCACGAACATGCCCACCACATAGACCTTCGGCGTGCCGCCGGTCGATGGGTTGATCACGTCAGTGCGGGCATTGGTGAAGAACTCGCGCGGCAATTTGGAGGCGGCTGCGGGGTCGGCGCTCGTGTTGTCGCCCGGCTTGTCAATCAACCAAGCCGAGACGAAGTAGTGCTGGACCATCGCGACCCAGCCGCTGTCGGCGTTGACCGTGTGGTCGGGCTTGCCGTTGGCGATGGCTTTGTCGATCGCTTCGAACTTGATCTTCTCGAACTTGGTGCCGTCGTCAATCGCCGGGCCGGTGTAGGTCGAGTAAACGCTCGAACCGCCGGGGGGCGGGACGCCGTCGCGCACCAGTTGCAGGTAGAGGCGCGGCGACACGGCGCTGCCCGATTCATTGACGACCTCGTTCTTCACGCCGATGGCGTATTCGCCGCGCTTGAAGGTGTAGGTCTTGACCAAGCGGATGCCGCCGACTGCCGGCGATTCAAATTTGACTTGCAGGGCGGATTGGCCGGCTGCGAGCGTGCGCTCACCCGGCACCAAGCTCATCACCGTGTGGTGGTTGGGCAGACCCGAGCCGCCATTGGCCGGGATCAAACCCGATTCGGCCAAGTAAAGGCGATCGGGTGCTTCATCCATCAGGACGACGTCCTTCGGTGCAGCCACAGCCGTGTCGGCGCGGCCGAAGAGTTTGAGCAGCGGCTCATACCATTCCTTCGCCACTTGCTCGGGGTAGTGCAGCAACTCCAAACGCACCAGCGTGCCGCCGGCGCCGCTGAGCGTCGCTTTGACGACGTCGGTGGTGATGGTGACTTGCTCGGCGACAACCGGGGCCGTGCCGGCCGCCGCATTGGGAGCAGCGGCGACCGCCGCACCCGCCTTCGGCAAATCGGTCTTCGGCGCGGTGGACGGGGTGGCCACTTTCGCCGGCGGCGGGCTGAAGAACGACGGCTGCCCGTTGTGCTTGTTCCAGGCGTCATAGATCAGGAACAGGGACATGGAGAACACCACCCAGAGCAGGGTGCGGCGAATGTCAGTCATGGGGTGGTCTTATCGATCGGGTGAAGAGGTGCTGCTGCCAGACGGCGAAACAGCGTCGGTGATTGGGTGGGCACGAGGTCAAGCCCGCCTTGGCAAAGCGGGTGGCAACGACACAAGCGGTGGACCGTGAGATAGCTGCCGGCGAGCGCGCCGTGCGACTCAAGCGCCTCGAAGGCGTAAGCAGAGCAGGTCGGCTCAAAACGGCAGGCACTGCCGAGCCACGGGCTCAGCAGCATTCGGTAGGCGCGCACGAGGCCAATCAACGTCTGCTGCGGCAGGCGCTGGATTGCGTCGCGGATGATCGTCATGCGCGGCTGGTTGGGCTCGTCAAACCGCTGGCCGGCGCTGCGCCACGCGTTGGAGCAACTGGTCAAGCTCGGCGCGCACCACAGCCAGCAACGCCGTGGAAGCAGCGCTTGGAAACAACGCGCGGTCGAACGGTGCGCGCAGGCGAACCACCCACAGGCCGCTCGGCATGGCGGCACTGCTCGCCGCCACAGCGGCTCGGATTTGGCGCTTCATCAAAGAGCGTGTCACCGATCGTTTCGCATGCCGTTTGGGCACCACCATGCCGAGCCAAAACCCTGCAGCGAGCGGCAATTGCTCGATCGGCAAGCGATCGTCGGCGCCTGCCAAACTCGACTTATCCCCAGGCGCGTTCAGCATTGGTGCATCGCCTGTTGATAACTCGTGAACTTCGGCCGGTGGCGAGACTTTCGTTCGCACGGCTGGCTGGCCTGCCACGTAGTGAACTGCGAAGTGCGCAGTTTGGGCATGGCTGCGGTTTCGCAGAACCCGCTCGAAATCGACCGGTTTTCGCAGGCGCGCGGTCACGGTGTGGCGAATCGCGGCTGGCATCAGAAAAAGCGCTCGGCCGATTCAGCCCTGCGCTGGATAGAACTCAGACAGCCAAGCGCTTGCGACCCTTGGCGCGGCGGGCGTTGATGACGGCGCGGCCACCGCGGGTTTTCATGCGGACGAGGAAGCCATGGGTGCGTGCGCGGCGGACTTTGGAAGCTTGGTAGGTGCGTTTCATCTGGATTCCCCGAAGAGATTTGGCGACCGCCTTGAAGACGGACTTTGCGACCGTTTTTGGGCGGTCTTTGGACGATTAACCTGGGCGCTGCGGCTTCAGGGAAACCGGCGATTACACCAAATTTCCGCCGGCAGGTCAACGCAGTACCCCTCACATCGACGCCCGGCCTGCGTTGATCCCCAGAATTCAGTCTGTGGATAACTTTCAGATTTGACCCCGGCCCGCGTAGAATAAAGTCGCTCCGAGAAGAACTTTTCCACACATGAGCGCTGACCTTTGGCAACGCGGCTGCGAGCGACTCGCGGCTGAATTGCCCGAACAACAATTCAACACCTGGATACGGCCGCTGCCGCCCGCCGAAGTGACTGAACAGGGAAGCGCGGGGGCTGTTGTCACGGTTCGTGTGCCCAATCGGTTCAAGCTCGATTGGATCCGCAATCAATACGCGAGCCGGATCGAAGCCGTGCTGTCGGAGTTGGCTGGCAAGCCCGTCCGGCTCGACATCACCCTCGCGGCGCGTGATGCGGCACCGCATGGCGGCAATGCTGTATTCAACGGCCACTCGGCCTCCATGTCTTCCGCCTCCGGAACAGCAAACGGTGCTCCTGCCCAGGGCGCAGCACCAATCGCCCCCACGGCCAGCGGCAGAGCGCGAAATGACGCGGGCGGTGCGGCGGGTCTCTCGCCGCTGGCGTCTCGTGGCCGCCTCAATTCGGCGCTGACCTTCGACAACCTCGTGCCTGGCCGTGCCAATCAAATGGCGCGGACGGCGGCGCTGCACGTCGCCGGCGCACCGGGCATCATGTACAACCCGCTGTTCATCTACGGTGGTGTGGGGCTCGGCAAGACTCACCTGATCCACGCCGTCGGCAACGCGCTGCTGGCCGATCGGCCCGATGCACGTGTCTTGTATTTGCATGCGGAGCAATTCATCACCGATGTGGTGAAGAACTACCAGCGCAAGACGTTCGACGAACTGAAATCCAAATACCACTCGCTCGATTTGCTGCTGATCGACGATGTGCAGTTCTTCGCTGGCAAAGAGCGAACGCAAGAAGAGTTCTTCAACGCGTTCGAAGCGCTGCTTGCCAAACGCGCGCACATCATCATGACGAGCGACACCTATCCGAAAGGCCTGGTCGACATCGATGAGCGGCTCACCTCTCGCTTCGATGCAGGCCTCACCGTCGCGATCGAGCCGCCCGAGCTGGAGATGCGTGTGGCGATCCTGATGCGCAAGGCCGAACTTGAGGCCACGGCGATGCCGGAGGATGTGGCCTTCTTCGTGGCGAAGAACGTGCGCGCCAACGTTCGCGAACTCGAAGGCGCGCTGCGCAAGATCCTCGCCTACTCACGCTTCAGCCAGAAGGAGATCAATATCAACCTGGCGCGTGAAGCGTTGAAGGATTTGCTGTCGATTCAGAACCGGCAAGTGGGCGTCGAGAACATTCAAAAGACTTGCGCCGACTTCTACAAGATCAAGGTGGCCGACATGTACAGCAAGAAGCGGCCCGCCTCGATCGCCAGGCCGCGCCAGATTGCGATGTACCTGGCCAAGGAAATGACGCAGAAGAGCCTGCCCGAGATCGGCGAGCTGTTCGGTGGCCGCGACCACACCACGGTGCTGCACGCTGTGCGCAAGATCGCTGCCGAGCGCCAGAAGAACAGCGAACTGAATCAGCAGTTGCACGTTCTCGAACAGACACTCAAGGGCTGAATGCAAGCCACCACTGCGCACCCATCGATGGCCTGCATGTCAAGTGCGAACCCTGGGGACAACTCTCGAACAAGTTGGAGGATGTCCACAGGCCAAGCCTCTATGCCGAAGTTGTTGTCATTCGCGAATCATCGGCAACAGGGCATCGCCCCCATGCTTGTCCTTGGCTTAAGTGCTTGTTGGACAAGGCAAAATCATCGTTGTCCACAGAAAGTGCCGCGCTCTACTACTACGACTAAGTTAAGAGGTTGACATGATTGTTTTAAAAGCAGCCCAAGAAAAAATTCTGAGTGCGTTGCAATCGGTGGCTGGCATCGTTGAGCGCCGCCATACGTTGCCCATCCTGGCCAATGTGCTGATCCGCAAAACGGGAGAGCACATTGAGTTGACGACCAGTGACCTGGAGATTCAGGTGCGCACCACGGCTGAATTGGGTGGTGATGGTGAAGACTTCTCGACGACTGTTGGCGCACGCAAGTTGATCGACATCCTGCGCTCGATGCCGGCCGATCAAACCGTGAGCCTGAGCACCAATCAGAACAAGCTGACGCTGCAAGGTGGCAAGAGCCGGTTCACGCTGCAAACACTGCCGGCAGAAGACTTCCCGCTCGTGCAAGAGGCGGCCGACTTCGGCCCGGTCTTCAGCGTGCCGCAGAAGGCACTGAAGGCCTTGATCAACCAAGTGCACTTCGCGATGGCGGTTCACGACATCCGCTACTACCTCAACGGCATCTTGTTTGTGGCCGAGGGCACAAGCCTGATCCTCGTGGCGACCGATGGCCACCGTTTGGCACTCGCCCAAGCCACGTTGGCCACCGAGATCCCGAAACAAGAAGTGATCCTGCCGCGCAAGACAGTGCTTGAACTGCAGCGCCTCTTGAAAGACGAGAAAGACGGCGATGAAGGCTTGATTGAGATGCGCTTTGCCGGCAATCAAGCGAAGTTCAGCTTCTCCGGTATGGAGTTCGTGACCAAGCTGGTCGAAGGCAAGTTCCCGGATTACAACCGCGTCATTCCGAAGAACCACAAGAACCATGTGACGCTCGGTCGCGTGGCGTTTCTCTCGAGCCTGCAGCGCGCGGCCATTCTGACGAGCGAGAAGTTCAAGGGTGTTCGCGTCAACATCGAGCCTGGCGTTCTGCGGATTGCTTCAAGCAATGCCGAGCAGGAAGAAGCCAAAGAAGAACTCGAGATCGACTACAGCGGCGACGAAATCGAGATCGGCTTCAATGTGACCTACTTGATCGATGCCTTGCTCAACATGAGTCAAGAGATGATCAAGATGGAGCTCCAAGATACCAACTCCAGTGCGCTCTTCACCGTGCCCGAGCAAGTCGGGTTCAAGTACGTCGTGATGCCAATGCGCATTTGAAACACTGATTGATCCGATGACCGATACCTCGAACACCCCTGGCGCCGATGCCAACCAAGCGGCCGATCAAGCCGCCAACAAAGCCGCCAAAGCCACCGAGCACGCTGCCGACAGCGCTGCCTATGGCGAGGGCAGCATCCAGATCCTTGAAGGCCTGGAGGCGGTGCGCAAGCGCCCTGGCATGTACATCGGCGATACATCCGATGGCACAGGCCTGCACCACCTGGTGTTTGAGGTCGTCGACAACTCGATCGATGAATCACTCGCTGGTTATTGCGATGACATCGTCGTCACCATCCACACCGACAACGCCATCAGCGTGACCGACAACGGCCGCGGCATCCCGACCGGTGTGAAGATGGACGACAAGCACGAGCCCAAGCGCTCGGCGGCGGAAATTGCATTGACCGAGTTGCATGCTGGCGGCAAGTTCAACCAGAACAGCTACAAAGTCTCCGGTGGTTTGCATGGCGTGGGGGTGAGTTGCGTCAACGGCCTCTCGAAGTGGCTGCGGCTCACGGTGCGGCGCGACGGTGTCACGCATTTCATGGAGTTCAAGCAAGGCATTCCGCAAGACCGCGTGGTTGAGTTGCGAAATGGTGTGGAGGTGTCTCCGATGAAGATAATCGGTGAGACTGAGCAGCGCGGCACTGAAGTGCATTTCTTGCCCGACCTCGAGATCTTCTCGAACATCGATTTTCACTACGACATCATTGCCAAGAAGCTGCGCGAGCTGAGCTTCTTGAACAACGGCGTGAAGATTCGCTTGGTCGACGAGCGCAACAACCGTTCTGACACGTTTGCGTTTGCGGGCGGTGTCAAAGGCTTTGTCGAGTTCATCAACACCGGCAAGAAGGTGTTGCACCCGACCGTCTTCGGTGCCACTGGCGAGAAGATCAGCGACCAGGGCACCACGATCACGACCGATGTGGCGATGCAGTGGAACGACGGCTACAGCGAAAGCGTGCTGTGCTTCACCAACAACATTCCGCAACGCGACGGCGGCACCCATTTGACCGGTCTGCGCGCCGCGATGACGCGTGTGGTCAACAAGTACATCGAGGACAACGAGTTCGCCAAGAAGGCGAAAGTTGAAGTCACTGGCGATGACATGCGCGAAGGGCTTTGCTGCGTGCTTTCAGTGAAGGTACCCGAACCCAAGTTCAGCAGCCAGACGAAAGACAAACTCGTCTCGAGCGAAGTGCGCGGCCCGGTTGAAGATGTGGTCAGCAAAGCACTGGCCGACTATCTGCAAGAAAACCCGATCGACGCAAAAATCATCTGCGGCAAGATCGTTGACGCTGCCCGCGCTCGTGAAGCCGCTCGCAAGGCCCGCGAGATGACGCGCCGCAAAGGCGTGCTCGACGGCATGGGCTTGCCTGGAAAGCTCGCCGATTGCCAGGAGAAAGACCCGGCGCAATGCGAGATCTACATCGTCGAGGGTGACTCCGCAGGCGGCAGTGCCAAGCAAGGCCGCGACCGGAAGTTCCAGGCAATCCTGCCGTTGCGCGGCAAGATCTTGAACGTCGAAAAAGCCCGTTACGAGAAGCTCTTGACCAGCAATGAAATCTTGACGCTGATCACCGCACTCGGCACCGGCATTGGCAAAGGCATGGGCGGCGACGACTTCAACCCCGACAAGCTGCGCTACCACCGCATCATCATCATGACCGACGCCGACGTTGACGGCGCCCACATCCGCACGTTGCTCTTGACCTTCTTGTTCCGGCAGATGCCCGAGTTGGTGGAGCGCGGCCACATCTACATTGCGCAGCCGCCGCTCTACAAGGTCAAGTTCGGCAAGGATGAGCAATACCTCAAAGACGGCAGTGAGCTCGATGCTTACCTGCTGCGCGTCGCTTTGAAAGACGCCAAGCTCGACACCGGCGTGCCCGGCGCTGCAGTGCTGCAAGGCGACACGCTCGAAACGTTGGCGCGGCAATATGTGCTGGCAAAGAATGTCGTCGAACGCTTGTCAAACTGGATGGACATTGACGCGTTGCGTGCGATGGCCAATGGCCTGGAGATTCAACTCGACACCTTGGGCGCCGCCGAAGCGTCCGCCAGTGCGCTCAAGGCGGCGCTGATCGACGCTGATGTGGTGGCCGAGTTCGATGCGCGCATGGACAAGCACATCCTTCGCATCAGCCGCATGCACCACGGCAACGTCAAGAGCAGCGTGATCACAGCCGACTTTGTTCACGGCGCAGATTACGAAGCGTTGAGCCTTGCCGGCAAGACCTTCAAAGGCTTGGTGAGCGATGAAGCCGTGGTCAAGCGCGGCGAAGGCGAGCGCCAAAAGGAATCGCGCGTGGCGGACTTCCGCGAAGCGATGACCTGGCTGATCACGCAGGCCGAAGCGGCCGTGGCACGCCAGCGCTACAAAGGCCTGGGCGAGATGAACCCGAGCCAGCTCTGGGAAACCACGATGGACCCCGCCGTGCGCCGCCTGCTGCGCGTGCAGATCGATGACGCGATCGAAGCCGACCGCGTGTTCACGATGCTGATGGGCGACGAAGTCGAGCCGCGCCGCAACTTCATCGAGACCAATGCGTTGCGGGTGGCGAACATCGACGTTTGAAGATGTCGGGTGACAGAGTTAGTCAAATCTCTGCCAAGTAAGCGAAAAAATACTCACAGAGATAGTGAACAGTTCTGAAGGCGACACCGGGTTCATTACGGGTGTCTTTCTCGTTCTGCGCCCGGGAAGTCCATGTCGTTTCCGCGACGCAGCACAGGGTCTCTCTGCCCCGGTCAAGTCCAGATTGGTCCCGACCTTAGAGCGCTGATGTACAGCCGATCGGGTGCCGTGAAGCGACAGCGCTGAAGATCACATCTTCCAGCTTGACTCAGGGCAGTTCAGTTTCAGGTTTGTCCGACATATGCTGGTTTTGAATCCGTGCTGTGAACGGCGGTCCAATCAAGCGTCAGGTGGGGAGGCGGGAATGGGTAGGACACCCTCGCACCGAAAGCCCGGCAGGCAGTGGTGGCCACCACACGCCGTCGCTTGATTAAACTTGATTTCCAACGCCGGGTGGCCCATAATCCTCCAGCTATGCACAAAGTTATCCACAGCGAAAAGCTAAAGCAGGCTCTGCAGGCCCGCGGGTGGACACAGAAGGAGCTGGCGACCACGCTGGAGGTGACAGGACAAGCCGTCACCAACTGGATGAAGGGCGTCGATTTCCCCCGTCCCGACAAGCTGCTGAAGCTGGCCACGACCCTGCAGCTGAGTTTTGCGGACCTCGTTGTCAGCTCGACGAAGGACCAGCCCGTCATTGCGTTTCGCAAGAAGGGCGGCGCAAAAACGACGGATGCGCACGTCCTCAAGGCAATCGCCATGGGCGCGTTGCTCAAGCCGCTGGTGCCATTCCTATCGGAACTGCGCTCGTTGCGGGTTCAGATCCAGTCTCCGACCACACAGTACGAAGCGCTTCAGGCCGTGTCGTCAGAGGTGCGCACGCGCATCGGCTTGGGCGGCCAAGCAGTCTTGTTGTATGAGCACCTGATTGGCGAGTTTGAAGCGAATGGTGCGGTCATCGTGCCGGTGATGTGGGGCGAAAAGCAGAACCACAAGAACGCGCTGCACATCCTGCTGCCTCAGGAGAAGGTGACCTTCATTTTCCTGAACTTGGACACCCGGCTGGAGGACTTCAAGTTTTGGATGGCTCACGAGCTGGCGCACGTCTATACGCCTGACTTGGCCGGCAAAGATGAAGGCGAAGATTTCGCGGACGCCATGGCTGGAGCGCTGCTGTTCCCGAAGTCGCTGGCCGAGGCCGCGTATCCGCAGGCCGCTCGACAGAGCACGCCAGCCAGTGAGATCCGAGAACTGCAGCGGCACGCCAACGCGCACAGCATTTCGCTGTTCAGCGTGTTCCGTGAGATCAACAACTACGCCAAGGCCCACGGCCTGCCTGTGTTGCGCAGCAAGGAGACCGACATCCATGCGACTCGCAACAGCCAGCGAGGCAGGTTGGTCAGTGACAGTCTGTTCGCGCCCGCGCCCCCGGAGCCCGCGGCTTACGTTGCTGCTGCTCAGAACGTGTTTCGTAGTGGCTTCTTCCCAGCGCTGCAGCGCATGGTGAAGACCAAAGGAACCGGCGCGGGATACGTCCAGCAGATCATGGACATCCCGATGCAGGACGCAGCGGCGCTTCATGGGGAACTTAGCCGTTGACGCTGGTCCTGCTCGACACGAATGCCTACCTTCGCTTGGCAAAACGTGTCAGGCCGGCGGTGGGCATCAAGTTCGGGCAGAAGGAATACGTACTCACGATCCACAAATCGGTTGAGGACGAGGTCCACCGCAATCCGCGGTTGCGCGCGACCTATCCCTGGTTTGACGGCCAAGAGTTTGCGAGCGAACGACTTGCCAAACAGATCCGCCTGAGTGAGGCGGACAAGACCAGCGTCCAGGCGGCTCAAAGCGTGCTGCACGGCTGGGTCCTCGCGGACCCAGAGCCCTACACCTCTGGCGGCCGGTCCCCGCCGGGCGCGACCGATTGCTGGCTACTGGCACTCGGCCAGGTCAAGCCTGCCATCGTCGTGACGGATGACCTAGGCATGCATGCCCTGGCGAAAGACTTCGGCATCCTTGTCTGGCACGGCTATGAGCTCCTGGACAAGCTTCGTTCGGCCAAGGTGGTCGATCCGCCGTTGATCAGAGAAATCTACGAGGCGCTTGAGGCTAACGGCGATATTCCGAAGACTTGGCAAGAAGCAAAGCACACGATGTTCCTGAAGATCTTTGGGCCCAAGGGGCGATGAACGGTGGTCGCGGACAGGGAAACGAATGAGCGACGCGAATAGCAAAAACACCGAGCCCAACGAGTTCGCCGGCTTGATCGGCACGTTCACGAAGTACGGAACGCTGCTGGTCGGCGGGCTGTGCCTGCTCATGTACAGCAATGAGATTGGACAGTTTCCCGAGGGAATGGGCATCGGCGAAGGGCTGGCCTTCTACCTTGTTTGTGCAGGCTTCTTGATTGCGTATTCCCTCTACACAGGGATTTGCACGGCGACCGGATGCTTGCTCCTCGCATGGCCCGCGCGGGCGTTGCACCGCATACTGGTGCGGCGAGAAACCTTGGGCAGAAAGCGCGTCGGTCAAATGCTGCTGCACACCGACTTCTCGGCCATGTGGGAACTGCCAGTCGTTGCGCTGGGTATCGTGGGACTGCTCGGTCATGGAGTCTTTATCTTCTACAGCTCCCAACCAGTCCAGGCGGCCTTGTTTCTAGGCGTGCCCCTTGCCCAAGGCGCTGGCATGGTGTTTCTGCTGGTCGTGACGCGCAGAAAGCAGCACCTCGAATCCGGCGTGATCTTGCCGGAATATAGCGACCGGTCAATCATGACCAAGCGGAGAGACACTGTCACCGCCCGGCGAGTTTTCTTCGTCTGGCTGGTGCTCGCGCCGTTGTTGCTGGCCCCCGAGAAGTTGTTCTTGGTTGATGCAGCGTTCAAGCTTGCCCAGTTGAGGAAGGATGGCGCAACCGTTCATGTCAAAGCGCCATGGTCCGTGCGTGTCGGGCAATCGACCCTGCCGAAGGCGCAGAGCTTTCTCGGCGCCGAGTACGTAGAGTTCAAGAAGGTGAACGTGCTTCTGCGGTCGGTCGGGCAAAAGGTTGTCATCCAGCTGCCCAGCGCCTCAGGGGTCTCGCGTCTATCAATTCCGTCAGACTCGATCTACGTCGAGTAGACACTGCTTGGAGGGGTACAGGGCATGCCACTTTTCATGGCGGGCATGTCGGCATCTTGCATCTTCTGTGGCAGGATTAGCCGCTCGTGTGACACAGAAGCCGAGAATGCTGCTGTCCCTCAAGGGGCTGCTTCTCCTAATTGCTGTCACCCAACAGAAGAAACAAGCTTGGCCGCCCACGCTGCAAGTCACCGGATCCCAGTGAGTTTGTGGGTTTGCAGGCTGAGCTTCCAGCGAGGGTTGCGCTGGCAGTAGGCAATCGCTTGGGCGATGTTGCGTGATTGTTCGGGCCCATCCATGGGCTGAAGCAGGTAGTTGTCAAACGCGAGATCAGCGTTCGCTTCTACCGCTTCGGGCATGAGCGCGCTTTGCGGGTAGACGAGCTTGAGCTCATGGCCCGATCGCTGAGTCCAGGTGGCGCCAGCTTTGGGGCTGACGCAGACCCAATCAATGCCGGGTGGCGCAATCAGCGTGCCGTTGGTCTCGACTGCAATTTCAAATGCCTGCGCATGGAGTGCGGCGACCAGTTCGTTGTCGACCTGCAGCAGTGGCTCGCCGCCCGTCAAGACGACGTAGCGATAAGCCGCTGACTCCGGCCAGAGCGACGCGATGACGCCTGCGAGCTGGCTTGCACTCGCGAACTTTCCGCCCAGCGTGCCGTTGGTGCCGACGAAGTCGGTGTCGCAAAACTTGCAGACGGCGCTGGCACGGTCTCGCTCCAGGCCGCTCCACAGATTGCATCCGGCGAATCGGCAAAAAACGGCAGGGCGCCCGGCTCGAATGCCTTCGCCTTGCAGGGTGTAGAAAATTTCTTTGACCGAGTAAGTCATGGGCGTCAAACCGGCATGGCGGGAAAGTCAGCGGTGGTTGCGAGGATGGAGCCGCACCCCGGCGTTTCATAGAGGTCAACGCGCGCCAGACTCGGCAAACTGCTTTGCGCTTGGCGCATCACCCACGCTGCAATGCTGGCTGTATCGCCATCTTGCAGATCGGCAATCTCGTAGAGCGGCCGGTGATCAATGGCTTTGAATATCGGATCGAAGATTCGCTTCACGTCGCCGAAGTCGATCGTCCAGCCCATGACGGAATCGAGTGGTGCATCGAGGTGCAGCCGCAGTGTGTAGGTGTGGCCGTGAATCGATTGACGTGGGTCGCCATTCGGTGCGCGAACGAGTTTGACGGCACTGTCGAGCGTGAACTCTTTCCAGATGCGGTAGTTGCTGCCGTCAAAGTTGGCTCCGCAAGAGGCAGTCTCGAATACCGTGACCCACGACAGCTCTTTGAGTGTGGACTTCAGTCTCTGCCATATCCAGGATGAGAGCAGCTCACTCGTTGGATTGCTGAGTGAATCGATGTGATTCAAACATTGATAGTTGAGTTCGGCATGCAGTGGCGCCCAGAGCTCATCGAGGTGGTCGTAGTCAATGCCGATGGGCATGGACCGGAGGTCTTGATTGGCATGAACGATCGCCTCGAACCCGTGACCATGCATGCGGCCGCATTTGTGGCCAGGCGGCACATTGGGCAGCTGATGCGCGGCTTGAAAGCGAAACCGCCGCCACAGGTGTGCCATGCCGTCACGGTCGAGGTCGACGCCTTGGTGGCGGGTGCTTTGAATCGCGACGCGGTCGATACCCGGCACGCCGAGTTGGCTGCGAAGCCACCGGGCGAGGTTTTCGTCGGTCGGTGGATCGACGAGTGCGTTCAGATGCGAGTAGTTCAAGCGCGCAACGCATTCCTCGAGCCTTTGCCGCAACGCGTCAACTTCGCCGCCCGGAAAGCTGTTCCACCCAGCGGGCAATTGCGCAAAAACCGTGGCCTGAAAGCTGTGCCCATGGAGCGACCGGCTCCGGTGACCTGGCGGCAGGATGTCGACGCTGCGCGCGGCCTCGAAGCTGGCCGTGGCCACGGTCATCACAGTAGGTTGGCTCATTGCGTTATGCCTTGCATTTGATGGATTGCGCGCAGCTTGGCGGCGCTGGCGTAGCGGCCCGGGCAGTGCTGGGCGAGTCCGCGATTTTGGAGCAGTGCCCGGGGTGGGCGGCGTTGTGTTCAGCTCAAGCCCGAATCGCTCAGTCCGATAACGAGGGATCTTTGCCATGGAGCCCCCATGAAACGCCTGCTCGCCTTCACGCTCTGCGCCCTCGGGATCGCCTACGCCATCACCGCCTGCGGTGGTGGCGGTGATGCCACCACCACCACCACTGCCACGGACGACAAGCTGACGATCGTCGGCGCCGGCAGCTGAGGCGAGGTCATGTCGATGAAACCCTCCAAATTCGGTCTGACGGCCGCAGCTGTGTTTTCGATGGCGCTTGCGATGTCGTCAGGCGCAATCGCCGGTACGTCAGGCGGCTCATCCGGGCCTGCGCTCGATGCGAGCTCGCTCAAGCTGCAGGTCTACTCGGTGATGTTGTCGACGAGCCCGATGTGCTCGAACCCCTACACCGTGTTCTCGAGCACGTCGCCGACGGAAGTTGATTTCCTGGCAGCGCCCACGCTCGGCAGCGGCAATCCGCCAGACGGAACGTACGAGTGCGTCATCATCAAAATGTCTGACGTCATCAAGTTCACGCCGAGCGCTACGGCGGGTCTGTGCACCGCGGGCACCGAGTACGTGGCGGACGTTTGCCGCACTGACAACAACGCCACCACTCAGGCACCCGATTCGAGCGCACGCACCGCTTGCACCGGCACCGATGCCGCGCCCCACTCTGACCCGGTCTACATGTACCTGACGACGAACGCCTCAGCCGGCACCGGCGGCGAGGTGTTTCTTCAGCCGACCGCTCAGAACAGCGACTATGGCCTGCACTTGAGTGCGCCGCTCGTCATCGCGGGCAAGGCGAAATCAAAGTTCATCGTCAACGCGACCGGCAAGGTCGGCAGTGACTCGGTCAGCTGCGGCATGAACCCGCCGGAGTTCGGCTTTCAAAAGTTGCCTTAGCCCGCGAACGCGCAAGGCCGAGCAGCGCGCGAGTCGCTCAGCGCTGGCTCCGTGCTTTGCGCCCGTCGACCTCGGCCAACTGGGCCTTGAGCATCAACAAAAGCACCCGCGCGTTCTCAACCGAGAGGCTGAGCGACGTGGCGGGTGCTTCGTCATCGCTGTGCGGCTTGGTCGCCAGCACGCTGGCATCAACGCGGGCCTGGATCATCCCGTGGCTGTTTGACATCGACGTGATGCGCTGGAGTTCGATCGAGTAGGTCTTCATGGTCGGATCTCGTCATAAAAAGTGGCGGCAGGGCGCGGGGTCTTGTTGGGCATAGCGCCGACCTTGCTGCTCTGCTGCCTCATTGATCTTGCCGCCACCGAATCCCCGCCGAGGTGAGGCGCGAGCATATCGGCAGCCGCTTGTTCACTTGGCAGCGCGCGTTTGTCAGCTCGCCCGCGGCCCGAAATTTTGTGATGATCGTTGCCCGGCAACCTTGCGCGTTGCCATCCACTTTCGGGGGTTCACGTGCTCAAGATCAAGCTCTTTCGCTGTTTGTCTGGCCTGGCTGTTTGCTGCACGGCCTTGGCTGCGGCGGCCGCCGGGCCGAGCGCGGTCTATGTGTTCGGTGACAGCCTCTCTGACACCGGCAACGTCGCCGAGAAGGTCTACAAGACGAATTTTCTGAATCCCCCGAGCTACCACGACAGTTTCACCAACGGCAAGGTCGCGGCCGAGGTGCTGGCTGAAACGTATGGCCTGAAGGCCGACCCTTCACTGTGGGCCAACCGCTTCCGCGATCAGCACCGGCTCTTTGGCCGCGGCTTCAAGCCGGGCACGAACTACGCGGTCGGTGGTGCCACCGCCACCGACCGCGGCGTGGCCTTTTTGAAGCTCGACCTGCCTGAACAGGTGAACGCTTTCATCACCCACGTGGCCGGCACGGGCAGCGTGCCGGCCGATGCGCTGTATGCGGTGATCATCGGCGGCAACGATGTGCGCACCGCAGCGCAGGCGCTCAACACGAGCTTCATCACCAGCGGCGTCGCGAGCGAACTCGCGCAGCTGCAGCTGCTGATCTCGCGCGGCGCGAAGAACCTGCTCGTGGTCGGCGTGCCCGATGTGAGCGTCATTCCGGAATTCACCACCGGCCCGGCCGACGAAGCGGCCGCGGCGCGCGCTGACAGCCTGCTCTACAACAGCAACTTGCAGGCGGGCATCGCCAACCTTCGGGTCGCCAATCCGCTGGTCAAGATCACCTACTTCGATTTGTTGGCCTTCAATGCGAACCTGCTGGCCAGCGCGGCGACCTACGGCTTTGCCAACACCACCGAGCCTTGCTACACCAGCGATGTGCTCACCACGCCGGTGACGACGAGCCCCGGTTGCGGCCCGGTCACGCCGAGTGGTGCGGCCAACATCGACCAGTTCATCTACTTCGATGTGATTCACCCGACGGCGCGCGTTCACGCCTTGTGGGCGCAAGGCATGGCCGCGGCGCTCGCTAGCTTTGCCGGGCTCACACCGACCTCGCCGGACTGATCAGGCGGGGCGGCCGATCGTCCAGTTCCAGGCGCGGATGTCGAGCGTCTCGAACAGCTGGGCCTGTGTGTAGGGGTCGTTGGCGACGAAGCGCTCTGCTGCAGCGCGGTCGGGCGCGCAGAGCACGAGCAACGTGCCGTCCATCAGGTCATCGTTGCCGAGGGTTGGGCCGCCGAGCGCGACCGTCACGCCATTGGCGTTGGGCTCGTTGAGATAGGCGCGGTGAGCGTCGCGCGTGGCTGTGCGCAGCGCCAGGGTTCCGGGGCGGTCGCTGGCGATGGCGATGAAGTGCTTCATGGGGGCGGTGGCTGGCATCGCAGCGTCCTTCTTGGTTCAGGGCCTCTTGCCCGGCTGCACATTTTGCGCTGTGCACTGGCGCAGGCTTTGACGCCGGCACCCGCGCCAAGTGCCGGTGTTTTCAGCCGATATTCCCGTGATTTACCGGCGCTCGCGGCGCGAAACTTGAAGGCACGGGACAACCGAAACGCGCGCCACCGCGTTCGACAATCACACCTGTTGCGATCCCAGCCTTTTGAACCCACGTCTTGCCATGTCCTTGGACCTTCCCGCCCCTCGCCGGCTCAGCTGCGGCATCGTGATCTTGAACCCGGCGCGCGAGGTGCTGCTGTGCCACGTGACTGGTCAAAGCCATTGGGATCTGCCCAAAGGCGGCATGGACGCGGGCGAAACGCCGCTGGAGGCCGCGCTGCGCGAAACCCGCGAGGAGACCGGCCTCTCGCTCGACGCCGAAGCCGATCGCCTGCGCGACCTCGGCCGCCTGCGCTACACATCCAAGAAAGACCTGCATCTTTTTGCAATCCGCCTGCCTCGCTTTGATTTGGCTCAGTTGCACTGCGCCAGTCAATTCCAGGAGCGCCCATCTGGCCGCCGCCTGCCGGAAATGGACGGTTACGACTGGGTCGATTTCGATGGCGTCGCCGAGCGCTGCACCGCCAAAATGGCGGCTGTCTTGACCACCGGGCTCGACCTCGATCGCTTGCTCGGCTCGCTGACCGAACAGGAGCACAGCGCCACCTTGGCGTAGACGCCCGCCGGCGGAACTTGCCGGCTGGTGCCTGCATCCGATCGGAAGCAGGCCGCGTAGGAATTCCATCACGGAGCAGCCGTGCCTGTCTCGTCAGGAGGGAGTTCTGTCATGAACCTGCGTATTACTTCCATGCCGCCGAGCCCGCATGGGCTGGCGCAGGCCCGCGACGGGCAGCGCCTCGCGGCGTCACTGCGCACCAGCCGCCTCACCACGCTTTACGGCGCAGCCGGCAGCGGCAAGACGACGCTGCTGAAGAACGAGGTGCTGCCGATGCTGCACCGCCGCACGACCGACATGGCCGTGCCCCATGGCTTGGCGCCGCGGGTCGTGATTCCGTTTGCCGACCGGCGGCGCGGCTCAGGCTCGTTCGGCGGCGCGCGCAGCGCAGAAGTTGCAGTGCTGTATGACGATTGGGCGCACGCGCCGTTGCCACATTTGCTGACCCAAGCGCACGACGCGCTCGGCATCGCCGCGCCGGCGATGGCGGCTGCCCGGCTCTCGCTTGCGGGGAGCCTGGCGGCGCTCAACATGCAGTTCGGCGCGCGCTTTTTGATCATCCTCGACCAGTTCGAAGCGTGCCTTGCGGCGGCCGAGCACCGGCAGGATGTGCGCGAGTTCATAGATCAGCTCGTGCAAGCGCTCAATCGCCCGCTGTTGCCGGTCAACTTCTTGATCTCGTCACGCGAAGAATCACGGGCGCTGCTCGATGGCCTGCGCGCCCGCGTGCCGGGCTTTGATGACCAGACGCTGCAACTCGGTGCCCCGCCCGAGGCGCGCTCGCCGCTGCGGCGCGTGCTGCCGAGCGCGTGTGTGATATCGCCAGACGCGCCCGCACATGCCGTTGACCACGCCGCTGATCCACCCGCTGCGCCGGATGAAGATTCCGCCGCTGCCGCTGCCGCTGCCGCTGCCGCTGCCGCTGAAGCAGCGCGTGAGCGCACGCCGGCGGA
Organism: Rhizobacter sp.; assembly: GCA_043778145.1. Classification (GTDB taxonomy): domain Bacteria; phylum Pseudomonadota; class Gammaproteobacteria; order Burkholderiales; family Burkholderiaceae_C; genus LMDS01. Next base: position 6,516 of record JAYWGR010000151.1, on the reverse strand, counting down.
TGCCGAAGCGGAGTGGCAGCGCTCGATCGGCGCCATCGTGCAGCGTGCCGCGGTGGCCGCCCGCGGCGAAGGCCTCACCGATCGCGCTAATTCGGCTGCACCGAACCACCTTGCCGCAAGCGCGGCCGACATCACCGCGCAGCCCGAATTCGTCGTACCGAGCTGGCCGGAGGCGGCCAACGGCGAATTGCCCCAACCTGCGCCTGAGGCCTCCGACTGGCGCCGAGTGCTCACCTCGGACGAGGTGGCCGAGGCCGCGCGATCCGCCGTGGCTGCTGCCGCCGCAGAGCCGGCGCCCTCTGGCCCGCCTGAGCAGGAAGCAGCCGAGGACGACGTTGATGACGAGCCTTCGCCCAGACTCGAACCGCATCTCGCCGCAAGCTCGTCGAAGGCAACACCTCGCACGCTCAAACTGGCCATGTGGGCAACCGCAGCGGGCGTGTTGCTGGGCTACGGTGTCTGGGTGGCATGGGCGCCCCGAGGTGATTCCGCCGAATCGGATGTGGCTGTGTCGTCCGTCGCAGCCCCAGCCAAGGCACCAGCACCAGCACCAGCACCAGCACCAGCATCAGCACCAGCACCAGCCAGGGCCGGCAGCCCAGCGCCGCCTCTCGCGGCAACCTCTCCCGCACCCACTTCGCCAAGCACCGCACGCGCTGATGCCAGCATCGACGCCACACCCCGCCCGCTGACCGAACTTGCGCGTGTGCTCGCACAGGCCTCGCCGCCCGCAAACGCCGCCGCCCCGCCCACGGTCAATTGGCCGGCCGGCTTCACACCCGTGCCCGGTGCGCCGACCTTCGCGGTGGCCCGGTACGACGCCCTCCAGGCTGCCCGCCGCCAGCCTGTGGCCGAACCACTGCAGGTGCTTGCGCCGCTCTTCGTCGAGCCGGTGTACGTCGTTGCCCGCGCCGACTCGCCGATGACCTTCATCCACGACATCGAAGGCGCGGCCATCAACGCCGGCCCCGCTGGGTCGAGCCAGACGCTCACCGCGGGGGCGATCTATCGGCGCTTGTTCGACAAGCCACTGCCAGACCGCCGCGCCGCGGCATCGGGCGCCGATGCGGCCATCGGCCAATTGCTCGGCGCCAGCGGGGTTGACGTGGTCGTGATGGCCGGGCTGCAGCCGTCGGCCTGGTTCGCCAACCTGCCACCCGCGACGGCCAATGCCGTGAAGCTGCTCAAGCTCGATCCGAAAGCCCCGGCCGATCAACGCGCCTTGCAGGCCTATTTGCCGACCACTTTGCGCGCCGGGCCGGCCGCCGGCACGCCGAGCTTGGCGGTGATGTCCTTCTTGGTCGCGGCCGATGCGCAGAACGGCGCAGCCGCGCTGGCCGGCGTCAAAGCCTTGTGCGCCGGTTTGCCCGCATTGCAGCAGGCCGGCGACCCGATTTGGCGCGAAGTTCAGCCCGGCTTGCAGCTCGATGCAGGCTGGCCGGCGTCGCGCGCGGCACAACTGGCTTGGCGCGCCTGTGGCTCGCGCAGCCCGTGATTTCAACCGCCCGCAACCACCACGGAGACTCTCGATGAAGACAAGCCAATTCGCCCCCAAGCACGCTGCGCATGCCGCGGCGTCACTCGTCGTAGTTGCCGCCGCGCTGTGGGCGAGCGGCCATGCTGCTGCGGCCGATGTGGCAGCTGCGCCGGTCGAAAAAGTGGTTGTCAGGTCGGTGGCGCATTTCGACTTCAACCGCGCCAGCATCCGCCCTGAAGACCAAGCCCGCATCCTGGAGGAGGTGGGCAAGATGAAGGGCGTGACCTGGCAAACCGTGACCGCCACCGGCCACACCGACAGCATCGGCGCGCCCAGCTACAACGAGAAGCTCTCAGCCGAGCGTGCCGACTCGGTGAAGACCTACCTCGTCGGCAAAGGGCTCGATCCGGCCATGATCAACACGGCAGCGAAGGCGGCTGCGGCACCGCTTGCCAAGAACACATCAGCAAGCGGCCGGGCCAAGAACCGCCGCACTGAAATCGAATTTCAGGGCGTTCGCGCGGCCACGCCCTGAGTTTGCAAATTCGCGTTAAGGTGCCGCTGAACGAACGGCGTTTCAACTTCGGAGGCCCGCCATGCAGCGCAGCTTGAAGATCGCTTTCATCACGCTGGCGCTGTGCGGCGCCGCGCCTTGGGCCGAAGCGGGCGCGGCGGCGCCGAGTGCGGAAACCCTCGCGGTATCAGCGACTGACGCCCAGGCCATTCGCGCCGTGGTGCAGGCGCAGCTCGATGCCTTTGCGGCCGACGACGCCAACCGCGCCTTCGCGCTTGCCGCACCGAAGATCCGCGAGCAGTTTGGCGACGCCGACACCTTCATCTCCATGGTGCGCAGCGGCTACCCGGTGGTCTACCGGCCGGCTTCCACCGAGTTCATGGTGCCGCAGTGGGTTGCGGGCGAGATCATCCAGAGCGTGCGCATGACCGATGACCGCGGCACGCTTTGGCTCGCGAGCTATGTGCTGCAGCGCCAGCCTGATAAATCGTGGCGCATCGCCGGCTGCGCTGTGACGGAGATCGAAGGCCGCGTGACCTGACGCCTTGCGACGCCGCTCACTTCGACAAAGCAAGCCGAATCCCGAAGCCGATCAAAAACACCCCGGCGAGCTTTTGCAGCACGCGTGAGATGACCGGGTTGGCGCGCAGGCGCTCGGCCAAGTGGTGCGTGAGCAGCACGACGATCAAGCCGTAGGCAAAGGTGAGTGCAGCGATCGTTGCGGCCATCACGCCGAAGGTGGCGAGGCTGGCACGCGCCGGGTCGACGAAGAGTGGAAAGAAGGCCATGTAGAACACGATCGCCTTCGGGTTGAGCAAGGTGATCGTCATGCCCTGGCGAAAGTAGTGGCGCGGCAAGATGGTGAGCACCGGCGCATCGCCTGCTTTGGCCAGCACCATCTTGAACCCCAACCAGGCGAGGTAGGCCGCGCCGAGCCACTGAACCGCGCGGAAGGCCGGTGGATACGCCGTCAGCAGCGCCGCAACGCCGGCGACGGCGAGCCACATCAAGACCTGGTCGCCCGCGATCACGCCGAAGGTGCAGGCCAGGCCGCCGCGCACGCCGCCTTTGCCGGTCGAGGTGATCAAGGCGAGGTTGCCCGGCCCCGGAATCATCAGGAACAAGATGACGGCGGCAACAAAAGCGCCATAGTCGATCACGCCGAACATGTGAGTCTCCGCAGGTGGTGGCAGTGCTGAATGCTACGTCGCACTGCACGGCTTATCGTCTTGGCTCACCTCGATGCCCGGAGACGCTGAGCCATGAATGCCCACACCGCTTTGATCGTGATCGACGTGCAGAACTGCTTTTGCAGCGGCGGCAATTTGGCCGTGGCGGGTGGCGAGCAGGTGGTGCCCTTGATCAACCAGCTCGCAAGCCGCTTTGAGAACGTTGTGATCACGCAAGACTGGCACCCGCGCGGGCACATCTCGTTCGCGTCATCTCACGCCGGCAAGCGGCCCTATGACCGCATCAGCTTGCCCTACGGCGAGCAAGTACTGTGGCCCGACCATGCCGTGCAGGGCACGCTCGATGCGGCCTTGCACGCCGATCTGGCCATCACGCATGCGCAGCTGCTGATCCGCAAGGGCTACCACGCCCACACCGACAGCTACTCCGCCTTCATGGAGGCCGACGGCATCACCCCCACCGGCCTGGCCGGCTACTTGGCGGCGCGCGGCATCCACACGGTCTACCTCTGCGGCTTGGCGACCGACTTCTGCGTGGCCGCCAGCGCCGTTGATGCGCGCCGCGCGGGCTTGCAGGCCGTTGTGATCGAAGACGCTTGCCGCGCGATCGACCTCGATGGCTCGCTGGCCGCCGCCTGGGCCCGCATGACCGAGGCCGGCGCCCGGCGCGTGGCCTCGGCAGACGTGCTGGGTCAGCCGGCTTCTGCCGCCCTGACCTGAGGCGCGGCGAGGCTGGCGGCCGCGCGCACGAAACGAATCGGCGCTGGCGAAGGCACTGCATCGCCCACCGCAGCGGTGCGCGCACGCAACTGGCCGCAGCCGCCGTCCACATCTTGCCCGGCCGACTGGCGCAGTTTGGTCAGCACGCCCCGTTGCAGCAAGCGGCGCGCAACCGCCGCCGCGTGCTCACGCGTGGGCCGTGCAAAGCCGGCACCATCGACCTCGTTGTACGGGATCATGTTGAGCACCGCGCCTTGGCCTGCGAGCAGGCGGACGATGCCGTCGAGCTCGTCGTCGCCATCGTTGACGCCGGCCAGCAAGGTCCATTGCACTTGCAGCGGATAGCCGCTTGCCTTGGCATAGGCGAGGCCGAGCGCGACCAGCTCATCGGGCGCGATGCTCGGCGCGCGCGGCATCAACTCAGCGCGCAAGGCCGCCCGCGTGGAGTGCAGCGAGAGCGCGAGCGCCGGCTTCACCGCGCCTAGTCCCAAGCGCTCGAAGGCGCGGCGGTCACCAACGGTTGAGAACACCAAATTCTTGTGGCCGATGTTGCCGGCCGTGCCGAGCAGCTCGATCGCCTCCAGCACGTTGTCCAGGTTGTGCGCCGGCTCGCCCATGCCCATGAAGACGACCTTGCGCACAGGCCGCAGCGCCCGCGCCAGCACGACTTGCGCCACGATCTCGGCACTGCCGACTTGGCGCAGCAAGCCGCTCTGGCCCGTCATGCAAAAGACGCAGCCGACCGCGCAGCCCACCTGTGTGGACACGCAAAGGCCATCCCGCGGCAACAGCACGCTCTCGACCGTCTGCCCGTCGGCCAGCGCAATCAACAAGCGCGCCGAGCCGTCATCGGCCGGGTGCGTGGATCGGATGTGCGCCAGGCCATCGAGCGCGGCCATCAACGCGGGCAACTCGTCGCGCACAGCGCGCGGCAGAAAGTCGGCCGGCCGGCGCTTGCCGCTGTCTTGCGGCAGCGCTTGTGACCACAGCCGCAGCACGCGATAGGCGTGTGCTGCGTTCGCGCCGTGCGCCGCCAAGCGCTCGCGGATTTGCGCGATGCGCTGCAGAGGTTCGGGCGCGGAGCCGGTTGGTGCCATGTGGCGATTGTCGTGGCGCGGGCAGTGGCGGCGGGCGCCGGCCGAGGGCAGGCAGATGCCGCTTCCTACAATCTCCGCCGATGTCTGATGCCCTGCCCTCCACCTCCGACGCGGGCCAGCGCTTTCTGGCGGAGCTCGCGGCCAGCGTCGAGCGTGGCGCTTTCGTCAAGCTCGTGCTCGGCAAGCCGCGCGCGGGTGGTGAGGCCGATTTGCTGCGCGTCACGATGCGGCCGATCCGCCTGCGGGGCGAGGCGTTCATCAGCATCGTCTCGACGCACAAGACGCGTGACATCACCAAGAATTTGCCGGTGGCTGAGGCGATGGTTCAGTTGCGAGCCAGCGGCTTGCCTGCGTTCGGCCATGCGCACCTCTTCACCGCGGAAGAAGAGCTGCAGCTGCTCACCAGCCGCAAAGGCCAGCAGACCCTGCGGCGCAGTGCCGTTGCACGCGATGTACCGGCCGACGCATCACCAGCCAAGCCGGAGCTGAGCGGCCACGAGAAGCATGACCGCGAGAAGCAACGCTGGATCGCCCTCGACCGCCCCTTCCTCGCGGCCCTTGGCGTCACCGATGCGCAAGGGCGCCTGATCCCGGCCATGGCGCGCAAGTGGAAGCAGATCAACAAGTTCGTCGAGGTGCTCGACCATGCGCTTGCATCGACTGCGCTGAAGGCCGCGCCACGCATCGCCGTCTCTGACTTCGGCAGCGGCAAGGGCTATTTGACCTTCGCCTTGCACGAGCACTTGCAGCACACGCTTGGGCTGCCGGTGCAGGTGACGGGCGTGGAGCTGCGGGCTGACATGGTGACGCTTTGCAATGGCGCGGCCAAGCGGCTTGGGCTGGAAGGGCTGGCTTTCGAGCAAGGCGATGTGGGCAGCGTCGAGCCGGAGGCGATCGACATCATGATCGCGCTGCATGCGTGCGACACAGCGACCGACCACGCGATTCACCAAGGCCTGCGCGCTGGTGCGGCCATCATCATGTGCTCGCCGTGCTGCCACAAGGAGCTGCGCCCGCAGCTGCTCTCACCGCACCCGCTGCGGCCCATCCTGAAGCACGGCGTGCACCTCGGCCAGCAAGCCGAGATGCTGACCGACGGCTTGCGCGCTTTGCTGCTCGACGCGTGTGGCTACGAGACGCAAGTGTTCGAGTTCATTGCGCTCGAACACACGAACAAGAACAAGATGATCCTGGCGGTCAAGCGCGAACGCCCTGCGCGCGATGCCGAAGACGCTTGGCAACAAGTGCGCGACATCAAGGCCTTCTACGGCATTCGCGATCAATGCCTGGAGACGCTGCTGTTGGCCGATCGCGGCTGAGCGGGTTGGCTAAGCGTTTGACGTGAGCGGGTCGCCACTGGCTTGGCCCGCGCAACGGAACATAGACAACAGAAGTGACGCGGGTCAAGCCGGGTGGGGGTCCGCTCGATCGAACGGTTGGGCACCGCACGCATCGGCGATGTGGTGCTTGCCGAGGACAGAAGTGACTCAGTTGGGCAAATCCTGGACACGTACGATG
>JAYWGR010000150.1:0-5143 GCA_043778145.1 Rhizobacter sp. | reverse complement strand
CGAGTCACGACATCGTTCGATTCATCACTCGGAAATACTTGTCATGAAACTCAGCCCCAATCTCGCATCCACTCGGGTCGAGGTCACGGATTCAGGGTGGAGATTCCGCGGTGGGCAGGTCGGACAGACAGGTGAAGCGAGAGGCGGGAGTCATTTCGAGTAAGTCATCCATTGACGTGCAGACGCTACTGCACCGGTCGTCGTTTGACGCTGGCTGCAATGGTCTGCGCCATCTCCAGCAACTTGTCTTTGCTGATTGGCTCAATGCCTTTGGCCTTGGCGTTCTTCGCGTCACGTATGACGTAGAGCATCAAGTCGGGCGTATCTTCCTTGGCTTCAGGGTCACCGGACGCAACAACCAAGTACCCATAGTCTTCCGTGTCATCTTCACGAATGATTTTGGTAAACGAACCCAAGCCCTTTTGACCGGCAAGCGTGGTGCTTCTGTAAGGAGTTAACCACTCCGAACTGATTTTTTCACCGAGGCTGCGATATTGGTTCCAGAAGTCGTTGCTTCGGTATTCGGGAGTGAAGATGTCGCGACGTGGATTGTCGGATTGGGAGCCGGCGGCGTTGGCATCCTTGAGCATGATCGTCACGTCAGGGTGATCGCCTAGGAGAAACGTCGCAGCGATGTCGCGATACGCCATTCCATCATCTTTCAACAATGCGTACGGAAGGCAAACTCCTACCTCTTTAGGTAGTGAATAAATCTTGCGTGGAAGCAGTCGTTGTATGGCACCCTTGATTTCTCTTTGAACGTTCGAGGCTTGTTGCAGTTGCGGTATATCCCGTCGGGCTTTAACCTCGACCAGTGCAATCCTATCGTCGAGCACAACGAGCGCGCTTGCTTGTCCTTCTATCCGAGTAGCCTCAACATTGCTCATCCCCGTAGGCAAAGGTACAACAGTCTTTTTATTGCCAGCCGCAGCGCCCTGCTCAGCCAGTCGCGCCGCAATGTCGGCCTGGTGACTAATGTATCGCTTGCGCAAATCTAAAATAGTCGCGAGACTCAACGGCTGACTGATCGCCGACACGGGCGTACCGCGAATGTAGGAATATCCTGCTGACTGCTGGCCGCTGAACTGAAATGGCGACACATATGAACTGACATTCAAGAGCTTAGACATCGAAAAGCTTCGCTCAAAGAACGATGCAGGCGCCGCAGCAATTTCAACCTCGCTAGGAAAGCTCAACTGCATCCGTCCAACACAATCGGTTTTCCAGCCCTCCGGAACGTTCTGCGCTCGGCAGCCAACTCCTAACGCAGCGATTATTGCGAGTAGCGTGACACGGCATTGGATCGCGCAGGCTGTGAAATTCATGTTCGCGTAGTTTTCGACGGTTGGTCCGCGTCATCGGGCGGTTCATCCACCAGCGCGAAGGCGGGTTTGTTTTCCGCATCGAACGGCGTTTGTGTAGAAGGCTCGCCGTTTTGAACGATCACGGCCGTTGGGAACGCAATTCGGTTGTTCTCGCCTTCAGTCCAGCGAATAGGCAAGGCGGACAAGAAACCCTGAGTTTGACCTAGGCGACCAACAGCAGACACGACATGCTGCGGCGACGACCAAAACGCCGGCTCGAACGGCATTAGTCCAGTTTTCGCTTCCGGGGTAGCTTTGGTTGCCCTTTGCTGTACGGACGGCGAACGATCCCAAATTGGCAGTACAGACGCGGCGGTGCTTCCACTTTTATCATTCGGATCGGAGTTTCTAGGCACAAACTTAAACGCCGCCTCATAGGCCTGCGCGTTCTTCTTCGCTTGCTGCTGAATGCTTCTCCAACTGTTCGGACTCGCCGGCGCCGCGATCGCGCTTCGCAAGTGCGTGGCTGGTCGCACGCCGCCGGTGATACCGAACAGCTTTTCCCACACGCTCATGCGCAGCGCTCGCGCAAACTTGCGCACCGGGCGCTGGTTACCCGTGCCTTTGATGTCGGCTCGGCTCGCTTCACCATCCATCACCAGCACCGCAATCTCTGAGTCGCGCTCACCCAGTAGGCTGCGGTCGTTCGTGTTGGCCGAGCCCACCAATGCGTACAAATCGTCCACGATCATCATCTTGGTGTGCACGTAGATTTGCTCGGTCACGTAGCGCTCGTCTTTGCCACTGCCCAGCTTGGCCCAAGTGCGCAGGTTCAGCAGCGTCACATAGGCAAAGCACTTCTCGACGTCCACGCTCTCGTATTCGGTGTTGCCTTCATCGTAGACGCGGTTGAATGCCGGGTCCTTGGCATCGCGCAACTCGCGTGCTTTGAGCGCACGGCGAATGCCGTTGAGAAGGCTCCGACTGCCAAATACCAAGGTTTGCATCGTCCAGTACACCTGCGCCACCACGGTCGCGTCGTTGAGCAAACCCTCGGGGTGCACTGGCAAGGTGATGTAGACATGAAAATTCGGTCGCTTGCGGTCTTCGATGGCTTTGCGAATGCGCTCAACGAGCGCGGCGCACACCTTGTTTCGCGGCGGCTCGTCAACATCGCCTTTCGTCGTGCTCGTGTGATACCAGCGCACACCATCGAGCGCACTGTCGCTGATGCCATTCGGCCCGTCTTTGACGAACTGTGCGGCCGGCGAAAGCGTGCCGGTGGCTCCGCCAAGGTGGCCGAAGCCAGACACGAAAAACTGAGTCTCGATGTAGATGAAGTGGCTGGCCTTTTGAATCAGTTGCACCATCGCGGCGTGGATGTCGTCTTGTGTGCCGCTCGGTGCCTTGGTTTCTTTCTTGTCGGCCAGGGCTTTGTATTCAGCCGCACAGAGCGCGGCCGGGGCGCTTCGCAGCACTTGGATGAAAGCTTTTCCCGGCTTGGCGTAAGTCGTGGTCGCGGGAGCGGGGTCGAGCCGCTCGTCGCCCAACGTGTTCCAACGGTTCACGAAACTGCGCAAGAGGTCGGACACGGCCGGGCCTTCGATGCGCGAGTGCACGTCTTGCCACGGCATTCGAGGCTGGCGCTTGGGGTCAAGGGTGTGCAGGTCTGGCGTATTCGATGAAAAGCGCGGGTTGCCGACCATGGTGTCCATGAGCGTGTTCTTGGCATAAGGCACTTGCCAGGCGCCGCGCGCTGCGGTGCCTGCGACTTTGCTGGCATTGCTCTTCATCAGGTAGGGAACGCTCGCGCTGTCGAGCGCTCCCGTCAAATCATCGGCGTTGACGATGACGACGTTGGGGTCGGTCTCGGAAAGCGTGCCGACCCATGCCACGCACCCGTTGTAGCTGTTAAGCACTTGCCGGCCATCTTTGTCGGCGTGGAGGTCGTAGGTCGCATCGTCATAACGGCCGTAGGAGAGATCAATGCCGCCCACATAGGCGATTTTTCGATCGACCACGACCTGCTTTTGGTGGTGACTGAAATAGGTGGGGTTAACAGCTGCCACTGACTTGGAAAGCCCCACACGCACCGGCTCGCCGTGAACGCCAGGCTGGTCGTTGATGCTGATGAGGACGGCCTTTGTCTCATCGTCATACGTTTGAATCGGCTCCGTGTCGTTCCACGGCATCACGTAAATCCTGACGCCTCGCTTTGCGGCGCGTAGCAACACGTCATAGAGGCGCACGCCCGGCGCGAGCAGCGCGTCCCAGCTGACCTGCCAACCGGCGATGCAGATCTCGCTCGTTGCCGTGTCGAACGCCGCAATGAGGTTGGCGAAATACGCCTTGCCGGTTGTGAACGCCTCGATCTTATTGCCCTCGGTTGGCCGCGAGAAAACGTTGGGGCTGCCCACCCAAAGGTTGCTGGTGAGCGTGGCGGCAGCAGGCGTGCCGTCTTTGGCGACGATCTGGTTGACCGTGATCTTCGGTGGAGTCGCACTGATGGCCATCAGGCACCTCCCTTGAGCTTGCTGAGAATCGCGGTGGGCGAGTTGGTCTTCAAATCGAGGCGGGCTTGTTTGGCGTGGAATTCATCGACGCTTGCGTCACCGACCGTGTCGTAGTCGTCGGCGTAGCCCATCGCGTCCAGTGCGTTGTAGAGCACCTGCTGTTCCGTCCAATCCTCCCGTTCCGGCGTCAAGACGAGTTCGCGGGCGTGGCTGTCGAACACGACCCACAGCCCATTGGGGTGGGCGTTGTAGGCATCGTGGAGTTGCTTGGTCTGGTCGTCCGACAAATTGATCTTGCCCGTGTCGTCGCTCTGGCCGCTGAGCACCTCATCCTCGGTACTCAACGCCTCGGAGAGACTGCGTGCCGAGACGATGCGCCATTCGGTGTCCGGGATGGGAACACCATTTGGCCCGGGCACGTCGGCCAGGCGCAGATCGAATTTGACCGGCTGGTCTTCGATTGCAATGCGCGGCAAGTCGGGCATCGAGTAGCTCACCTGCTCCGGCCCTTGAAACGACTTCACCGATGCCGCGAACGTCATCACGCCGGGGCATTCCGCCTTGATCCCGCCACCGCCAATGAAGAGACTCGCCCCGCCACCGACCACCATCTTGATGGACTTGGCCGCAGCCCAGTCGATGTGCGCGAACTTGCTTTGGATGCTCACATCGCCCTTGGCTGCCACCTGCAGCGTGCCGGCCTGCGCTTGCACGTCGATCGGGCCTTGGCCGGCGATGAGCGTGATTCCTTTGCCTGAGGCTTCGGTTCCCGCTCCGATGGCGCCTGCCAGCACGCCGATGGCTTGGCCGCTGTGGATGCGCATCGCGCCGCCTGTGGCGAGGTTGGCGTCTTGGCCGGCACCCATGGCGATCGTCTCGCCGGCGCTCATCACCACGTCTTGCCCGGCAACGATCGCCAGCCCGGCTTTGGCGCTGATGGCGATGACTGGGTCGGTGGTGTGCGGCAGCTTGTCTTGCGTGGCCGTGCTCTTGGCAGCCGCATCGGCAATCGCTTGCTCCAGGCTTTGTGCGCTGACCATGCCTTTGAGCGCGGTGTGCATCGCCTGCGCCGGCGCCTCTTTGTCGCTGAGCGCGCTCTGGTTGGCTTTGACACTGCCAATGGCGCTCGCCAGCTGCACCGTCTGGTGCGTCTTGGCGGCGTCGCTGAAGGTTTGTGTCAGCGTCTTGAACTGGGATGCGAGCGCCATGCCCGCCGCGTTGTCGCCGGCCGGCTCGCTCGGCTGGATGCCGTAGCTGGAGATCAGCACGCCTTGGGCACCGCGCACCGTGCCGTACGCATCCGTGCGCAGCTCAAAGCCCAGCCCT
>JAYWGR010000149.1:0-47183 GCA_043778145.1 Rhizobacter sp. | reverse complement strand
ACACGCCGCAGTGCGGAATCACGGCGCCGGCATCCATGCGCGAGATGTCGAGCAGCGCATCGAACATCGAGCTCAGCGCCTCGTGCGAATCGCTCATGCTGCGCAGCATGTCGCGCTGTTTGCGCGTGAGCGCATCGCCTTGCAGCGCGCTCATGTAGAGGCCGAGCGCATGAATGGGTTGGCGCAAATCGTGGCTGGCCGCAGCAAGGAAGCTGCTCTTCGCGCGGTTGGCGGCCAAGGCGATGTCGCGCGCCTCGCGCATTTGCTCGAGCACGCCGTGCAGCTCGGCGCTCTTGGCGGCCACGCGCGCCTCGAGCTCGCTGTTGAGTGCTGCGAGATTGCGGCTTGCGCGCACGAAACGGTCAATCAGCAACCACGTCATCAGCGCCACGAACAGCAAGCCGGCGTAGGGCAGAAGGTAGACCGGCGCGTTGTCGCTGTCGTCATGAATGACGAGCCAATCGTGCACCGCGAAAGCAAACGAAGTGAGCCCGCAAAGCAGCAGCAACACGCTCGACGCACCCCGCTTGCGCCAAGCGTATTGCCCAAGTGCCGCGATCGCCACCAGGTTGGCGCCGTACCAAATGAAGGGCCAGACCTCGCGCACCTCGTCGAACAAATTGACGCCGTGCGCCGCATAAAGCAGCAGCGGCGCTGAGAGTGACAAGCCCCACAGCACGCGCTCGAAGCGCGGCCAGAGGCGGCCGGCAAAACGCAGGCTGAAGATCGTCAACATCGCCGCGAAGAAGCTGAAGAGCGACGTCCACCAGACGATGAAGTGCACGCCCTCCAGCAACACGATCGGCACCAAAGTCCACGCGTTTTGCAGTGCCCAGGCCAGCGCACCAGCGCCGAAGTAGCCGTAAAGCGCATCGCGCTGCCGCGCCCAAAGCAGCAGCACGACGAGCGCGAGCGCACCCATCAGCAACGCCACGATCGCCGGCCCGACGATGCGCGCCATCACCCGCGCTTGATAACGCGGGCCGAGCGCCTGCCGATCGCCAAACCACACCCGCGAGAGGCTCACGAACGATGCGCCGGAGGCCTCGAACACGATGCGGTTCGCGCCGACGCGCAAAAACTCCGTGGGCAGCTCGATCAACCGAATCCGCCCCACACCGCGCGGCGGCAACTCGCGCGGGTGATCGGGCGCTTCAATCACCACGTGGCCATTGACGACGAGCCGCACATTGGCGATCAACGCCGGCAGGTAAATCGCCGGGCGGCGCGGCACGCTGGCAAGCGTCAGCGTGAGTTCATAGCGGGCATGCGTGCCGAGCTGCGCGGCATCGGCTGGTTCGTAGAAATCGGGAAGCGCGATTTGCGCGGAGTCGCCAGCTGCGGTGACGCGCCGCGCCTCACGCAACTCGACCGGCTGCGCGGTGGCGCTGCTGACATGCAAAAGGAGCAGCATCGCCAGCCACGCCCAAGGGTGGGCGATGAGCTGGGCGAAGCGAGCACGCGGCGAGGGCATCGCAGAATCGTAGTGCGGTGGGAGGCACGGGTCTGCGTTGATCTGCCGATGCGTGCGTGTGTTGCGTCAGACCGAGTCACTGCGGTGGGCGGCCGAATGCGCAGACGACGTTCCACAAGCCAAGGCGGCACCACAAAGCCAATCTTTTGCTCAGGGCGCAGATGGTTCGCGGCGCTGATCGCCAGGAGGCCGATCCAAGATCCATTCCATGGATTTAGGCTCTCAGTCTGAGCCTTCGAGCGTCTCACGGATGCTGGCCCGGCCACGGTAAGCCTCGATCAAAAAGGGATCGCTGACACCGTAGATGCCGTGGCCATCGCGGGCGAGGATGTTCTCGTCGAGAAGTTGACTTGCGACCTTCTGCACTTCTTCAGGGGCGACCGGCCGGCCAAGGACGCGTCCGTAGGCCTCAAGCGTTGCGCCCGAGAACAGCTTCTTGACGCTCTGCCCCCCTTCGTCGCACACGTAGTTGAAGACGGCCTGTGCAAGAAGACCAAGATCTTCCACTCGCGCCAATTCGACTGCCGCGGCCGACTGCCTGACGCCTTCGGTGATCGCCCGCAGGTCCTGATCCGCGTTCGCGAAGACCGGCATGTTCTGCAGCGCGACCAAGGCTTTCGTCAGCTCTTCCGGCCGCCGACCAAGGCGAGTGAAGCACTCGAACGCGACGTCAACCGACGGCGCACGCTCGTCCAGATCCGCCTCCCTCAGCAGCCACTCGACGAAGTCCTTTTCGAGGACGGGGAAGTCTTCCGACATCGCGCCGTTGAAAGCCTGCCTGCCCTTGATCGTCAGTTCGCGAACCCGAGCGCGATGCGATCCGGTCCCGACGAAGAGGAAATGCCCTGGCGTATCCGGATTGGTGTTGATCTCGTCACGCGCGACCTTCCAACTTCGACCCCGCCGCGCCAGCCGAGCGCCGCTGACGAATCACTTGCGCGACTCCTCCGCGACACGAGCGAGCTCCCGCCCATGCGACAGTTGCACTCCCGCCCTCCCGAAAGAGCCCGCCGTGTACCTGCCCGCCCATTTCGAAGAGCGCCGCCCCGAGGTGCTGCACTCACTGATCCGCAACCACCCGCTCGGCTTGCTGATCACGCTCAACGCCGATGGCCTTTGCGCTGATTCAATCCCACTGATGCTGGATGCCGGCGCCGACGCTGGCCTCGGCACCTTGCGCGGCCATGTGGCGCGCGCCAACCCGGTTTGGCGAGAGACGCGCACCGAGGTTGAGGCGGTGGTGGTATTTCAAGGGCCGCAGGCTTATGTGTCGCCGTCGTTCTATCCGGGCAAGGCCGAGCACGGCAAGGTGGTGCCCACCTGGAACTACTGTGTCGTGCAGGCCCGCGGCACGCTGCGCGCGATGGACGATGCGGCCTGGCTGCATGCGCTCGTCACGCGGCTGACCGATCGGCACGAAGCAGCGCGCGAGCTGCCTTGGGGCGTGAGCGATGCGCCACCCGACTACATCGAGAAGATGCTGGGCGCCATTGTTGGCATCGAGATCACGCTGACCTCGCTCGTTGGCAAATGGAAGCTGAGCCAGAACCACAGCGCGGCCAGCCGCGAGGGCGTGGTGCAAGGTCTGCGCTTGAAAGCCGCGGCCGACGGCGATGCGCAAGCGGCTGCGGTGGCGGCGCTGGTTGAGCGCGGAGCGGGTTGATTCGCCACCGCTGACCTCGCTGCGGCGCGGGCTTGCCGTTTGCGGCATGCTCGTCGGCCCGCGCCTTTTTGGACCTCGCTCCCGTGCCCTCCCACGCCGCCCCTGACGCTCCGCCGCTGCTCACGCCCAGCCAATTTCGCGCTGCCACTGCGGCCGTGATGATGACGATCCTGCTCTCAGCGCTGGACCAAACCATCGTCAGCGTGGCGGTGCCGACGATCGCGCGCCAGCTTGGCAACTTCGAGTGGATGGCCTGGGTGATCTCGGGCTATTTGATTGCCTCCACCGCCGTCACACCGCTCTACGGCAAGTTCAGCGATCTCTATGGCCGCCAGCGCGTGATGAGCTTGGCCATCGTCGCGTTCATGCTGACCTCGGCGGCGTGTGCACTGGCGCAGAGCCTGCCGCTGCTGGTGCTCGCGCGGGTGCTGCAAGGCGCAGCCGGCGGCGGCTTGATTGCGCTGGCGCAATCGGTGATTGCCGACGTGGTGCCGCTGCGTGACCGCGGCCGCTACCAAGGCTATGTGAGCATCGTGTGGGCGGTGGCGAGCATGGCCGGGCCAGTGGTGGGCGGCGTGTTGACCGAGTACCTCTCGTGGCCGTGGATCTTCTGGATCAACCTGCCGGTTGGCCTGCTCGCGCTGGTGCTGGTGCGGCAGTCGCTCGGCGCGCTGCCCCAGCGCGGCTCGGCGCAGAAGGTCGACGTGAATCCGAAGATCGATGCGAATCCCAAGATCGATGCGATCGGCGCCGTGCTGCTGCTCGCCGGCGTCTCGGCGCTGCTGATACCGATCACGCGGGTGGGCCAAGGCGCGGCGTGGGTCGAGCCGGTCAACTTGGGCAGTGCGGCCGCGGCGCTGATGCTGTTGATGGCGTTCATTGCGCAGGAGCAGCGCCACCCGGACGCCATCGTGCCGATGCATTTGTTCGGCAACCCGGTGATCGTGGCGAGCTGCGGCGTGCTGTTCATTTGCTTCTTCAACTTCATTGCGCTCTCGGTGCTCGTGCCCTTGCGCCTGCAGATCACCGCGGGCTTTTCGCCCGGAAATTCTTGCCTGCACCTGCTGCCAATGACGCTGGCGGTGCCCGCCGCCGCCTTCTTCAGCGGCCGCTGGCTCAGCCGCACCGGCCGCGTGTTGCCGATGCAGCGCGCCGGCGTGCTGCTGGTGCCGCTGGCTTTGTTTGGCCTGGGCTTCGCGCCGGCGAGTGGCGGCCTTGCGGGCGCGTTGTTGATCGCGGTGGGCTTTGGCATGGGCCTGCAGATGCCCAGCACCTTGATCACGGTGCAGCAATCGGTGGCTCGGCACTTGATTGGCACGGTCACGTCGTTCACGGTGTTCTTCAGGTTGCTGGGCGGCGCCATCGGCATCGCGGTGCTGAGCTCGGTGTTGCTCGCGCTGCTGCGCACGCATTTGCCTGGCGAGTTGCCTGGCGACTTGCATGGCGCCGCGGCCCAAGGCATGGAGGCCTTGCTCGACGCGGCACACGGGCCGCACCCACTTTCGAGCTCGGCCGACGCGGCGTTTCGCCACGTGTTGTGGATCGCCGCAGCCGTGTCGTTGCTGTCGTGGTGGCTGGTGCGCCGCTTGCCCGATCTGCAGCTGCACGAGGCGGCAGGCCGAGCGGCGCAGGCCAGCGCTGCGGCTGAAATTTGATGCCATGACGGCGAACCGGCTCTTGACGACAGCTGCAGCGGCGATCCTGTTGGGCGCCGGCGCGCCTGCGCAGGCCGCACCGAAGGTTGAAAACACCATCGCGCAACGCGTGCTCGCCTGCACCGGCTGCCACGGCGCTCAGGGCCGGGCGGCACGCGATGGCTACTACCCGCGCATCGCCGGCAAGCCGGCCACCTACCTTTACAACCAGCTGCTGAGTTTTCGCGACGGGAGGCGCAACTACGCGCCCATGGCCAAGCTGCTCGCCCCGCTGACCGATGACTATCTGCAAGAGATCGCCACGCACTTCGCTTCGCTCGAGGTGCCCTATCCCGCGCCGCAAGCCGCCACCACATCTGCAGCCGAGCTGACGCGCGGGCAAAAGCTGGTGATGCAAGGCGATGCTGCGCGCCGCATTCCGGCCTGCGTGGCCTGCCACGGCGAGGCGCTGACGGGCGTGGCGCCTGCCATTCCGAGCTTGATCGGCATGCCGCGCGACTACCTCAACGGCCAGCTCGGCGCCTGGCAAACCGGTAACCGCCGCGCCCATGCGCCGGACTGCATGGCCCAAGTCGCCAAGGCGCTCACGCCCGACGACATCGGCGCGATCTCGCAGTGGCTCGCCGCGCAGCCCGTACCCGTGCATGCGCATGCCGCGAGTGCCTTGCCGAGCAAGATGCCGCTTGATTGCGGGAGCGCCAAGCCATGACGTGGTGGCGGCGGTGGCGCCCACCCTTCATGCTGAAGCTCTTGCTCGCGCTGGTGCTGCTGGGCTTGATCGGCATCGGTGCGGTGTGGTGGCTCAACGTTCGCGATGAAGCCCCGCTCGGGCAAGCTGACGCAAGCCGCACCTCGCCCGAGCTGATCGCCCAAGGCGCCTACCTCGCCCGCGCCGGCAACTGCGCCGGCTGCCACACGGTGCGCGGCGGCGCGCCGTATGCGGGCGGCCGCGGCATGGCCACGCCCTTCGGCACCGTCTTTGCGCCCAACCTCACGCCCGATCCCACAAGTGGTCTAGGCCAGTGGACGAGCGCGGAGTTCTGGCGCGCGATGCACAACGGCCGCTCGCGGGGCGGCCGCCTGCTCTACCCCGTGTTTCCCTACCCGAACTACACCCAGATCACCCGCGCCGACTCTGATGCGCTCTGGGCCTATTTGCGCAGCCTGCCCGCATCCACGCAGGCCAACCGGCCGCACGCGTTGCGCTTCCCGTTCGACCAGCAAGCATCGCTCGCCGTGTGGCGGGCGCTTTACTTCCGGCCCGGCCAACGCGCGGCCGAGGCGCGCCGCTCGGCCGAGTGGCAGCGCGGCGCCTACTTGGTCGAAGGCCTCGGCCACTGCAACGCCTGCCATTCGAGCCGCAATGCACTCGGCGCCTCCACCGGCACGCTCGACCTGGGCGGCGGGTTGATCCCGGTGCAAAACTGGTATGCGCCGTCGCTCACCTCGGCCAGCGAAGCGAGCGTGGCCGATTGGTCGGCGGGCGAGATTGCAGCGCTGCTCAAAGCCGGCGTGTCATCCCACGGCGGCTTGCAGGCGGCGGTGCAGGGGCCGATGGCCGAGGTGGTCAGCAACAGCACGCAGTATTTGAGCGATGCCGACCTGGCCGCGATGGCCGTCTTCTTGAAGACCCTGCCGCAGCAAGCCACGCCGCTGCCGCCCAAGGCCGCCACAGCAACCGACGCCGCTTTGCAACGCGGCGCCCAGCTCTACGGAGACCACTGCGCCGCCTGCCACGGCAGCCAAGGCGAGGGCGCGCCCGGCGCCTACCCCGCGCTCGCCGGCAACCGCGCGGTAACGCTCAACCCACCCGCCAACCTCGTGCACATCGTGCTCGAAGGCGGTTTCGCGCCCGCCACCGCCGGCAACCCACGGCCCTACGGCATGCCGCCGTTCGGGCCGGTGTTGAACAACGACGAGCTGGCCGATTTGCTCTCGTTCATCCGCAGCAGCTGGGGCAACCGCGCCGCGGCGGTCTCAAGCTTTGAGGTGAACCGCTACCGCGAAGGGCAGTAGCGCGGGGTGGCGGTGAGCCACAGCGCCGCTTTATCAACGATGGCTGAGGCCACGAAGGTGGCGAGCTTCGCTGTTTGCCGAGCAAGCCGACGATCGCGTTTTAGCTCCTCCACCGCCATCGCCAACATGAGCGCATCGGCGATGGGCTTGCCGTAGATGCCGAGCCCGCGCGCGCGAGATCGTGCAAGCAGGGCGCAGCCTGTCGGCAACCCAAAAGCAAAAAGGCGCAGCTGATGAAGCTGCGCCGTTTTGGGGAGAATTTTGGGGAGCAAGCAGCCGGGCTGGCCGGCGACTGGTTTAGAACGGTATGTCGTCGTCCATGTTGTCGAAGCCGGTGGCCGCAGGTGCGGGCTTGGCTGCTGGGCGCGAGGCGGGCGCAGGCGCCGGGCGCGAGGCGGGCGCAGGCGCCGGGCGCGCTGCGGGTGCGCGGCGTTGCGGGGCTTCGCTGTAGCCGCCGCCTTCTTCTTCACCGCCACCGGCGCCGCCCATGCCTTCACGGCCGCCGAGCAGTTGCATGGAGTCGCTGACGATCTCGGTCGTGTAGCGGTCTACACCTTCTTTGTCTTGCCACTTGCGCGTCTTCAGGCGGCCTTCGATGTAGACCGAGCGGCCTTTCTTGAGGTACTCGCCGGCGATCTCGGCCTGGCGGTCATAGAGGACGACCGAATGCCATTCGGTCTCTTCCATCTTCTCGCCGGAGTCTTTGTTCTTCCAGTTGCGGGTGGTGGCGATGCGCAGGTTGCAAACGGCGCTGCCGCTCGGTGTGTAGCGCACTTCCGGGTCCTTGCCGAGGTTGCCGAGGACGATGACTTTGTTGACTGAGGCCATGGCAAGGCTCCTGAAAAAGCTGCTGATGTGGCCTCAATTATTGCCGATGCACCTCCGCCAACGACCCGCTCGAAGGAATGGCGAATGGGGGATGAGCACCCACCCCCCAGAAGGACGAGCCGCGCCGAACCGCGCTTCGAGGGCCTTCGCAGCAGCATGCCGACGCGCTTACCTCCAATGGCCAACAGGTGCCGTCCCGTAACATGGATACCTCTTTTTGCGCCCCTGCCGTGAACCTCGCCTCCTCCTCCGCAACCGCCCTCTCGGCCAACGCCGATGTGATCCTGCACGACGTGTTCGGCTACAACGCCTTTCGCGGCGCGCAGGCCGAGATCGTGTCTCATGTGATCGGCGGCGGCGATGCGCTGGTGCTGATGCCCACCGGCGGCGGCAAAAGCCTGTGCTACCAAGTGCCGGCGATCGCGCGGCACCGCAGCGGCTACGGCGTGGCGGTGGTCGTGAGCCCGCTGATTGCGTTGATGCACGACCAGGTCGGCGCGCTCGAAGAAGCCGGCGTGCATGCCTCGTTCCTGAACTCGACGCTGACGCTGGACGAAACCCAGCGCATCGAGCGCGAGATGATGAGCGGCCGCCTCGTGCTGCTCTACGTGGCGCCCGAGCGGCTGGCCACGCCGCGCATGCTGGCGCAGCTCGATTCGCTCAACGAACGTGGCTTGCTGAGCCTCTTTGCGATCGACGAGGCTCACTGCGTGAGCCAGTGGGGCCACGACTTCCGCGAAGACTATTTGGCGCTCGACGTGCTGCACGAGCGCTTCCCAACCGTGCCGCGCATCGCGCTCACCGCAACGGCCGATGACCTCACTCGCGCCGACATCATCCAGCGCTTGAAGCTCGAAGACGCGCGCGTCTTCATCAGCAGCTTCGACCGGCCGAACATCCGCTATGCCGTCGTCGAAAAAGACGAAGCGCGCAAGCAGCTGCTGCGCTTCTTGCGCGATGAGCATGAGGGCGACGCCGGCATCGTCTACTGCCAATCGCGCAAGAAAGTCGACGAGACCGCCGCGTGGCTGAATGACGAAGGCATTGCCGCGCTCCCGTACCACGCCGGGCTGGACGCCGCCGTGCGCAAGCGCCACCAAGACAAATTTTTGCGCGATGAGGGCACGGTGATGGTGGCCACCATCGCCTTCGGCATGGGCATCGACAAGCCCGATGTGCGCTTTGTTGCCCACATGGATTTGCCGAAAAACATCGAGAGCTACTACCAAGAGACGGGCCGCGCCGGCCGCGATGGCCAGGCCGCCGATGCCTGGATGGCCTACGGCTTGGCCGATGTCGTCAACCAGCGCCGGATGATCGACGAAAGCCCGGCGAATGAAGAGTTCAAGCGCAACCAGCGCGGCAAGCTCGACGCGCTGCTCACGCTCGCCGAAGCGCACGACTGCCGCCGCGTGCGCTTGCTCGCCTACTTCGGCGAGCCGAGCGAGCGTTGCCAGTCGTATCAAAACGCCTGCGACAACTGCCAGAACCCGCCCGCCACCTGGGACGCGACCGAGGCCGCGCGCAAAGCGCTCTCCTGCGTCTACCGTTTTCATCAAGACCGAGGCAGGCGTTTCGGCGGCGGGCATTTGCTTGATGTGCTGCGCGGAAAGCTGACCGACAAGGTCACGCAATACGGCCACGACAGCCTCTCCACCTTCGGCATCGGTGCCGACATCGCCGAGGCGCAGTGGCGCGTCGTGCTGCGGCAGTTGGTGGCGCTCGGCTACCTGCGCACCGAGGGCGAATACAACACGCTGGAGCTCACGCCGAGCGCGCGCGACGTGCTGCGCGGCGAGGTGCAGATGCTGCTGCGCGTGCCGAGCGAGGCACCCAAGCGCGGCCGCACCGGCAAGACGACGCGCGGTCCTGCGTCAGCGAAGGACAAACCGCCACCGCTGCCGCTGGACGACGCGGGCCTCGAGCGCTTTGCCGCGCTCAAAGCCTGGCGCGGCGAGGTCGCACGCGAGCACAACCTGCCGGCCTACATCGTCTTTCACGACGCCACGCTCGCCGAGATGGCCAAGGCCCACCCCGACTCGCTCGACGCGCTCGGCGAGATCAGCGGCGTGGGCGCAAAGAAGCTAGAGGCGTATGGCCAGGAGATCCTGCGGGTGCTTGGCCGCTGAGTGTTCCGCTCGCTGCCGGCGGCCAGCGGGGCGTGATTTGTTGCCCGCGCTGATCAGCGGCCGGCTCGGTCGGCGGCGCTGCGGGTAACGAGGCGGGCAGTGTGGCGGCGGCGCTGCGGCTGTAGGCGTCGATGGCAAAGCTCGTGAAGACGGCGGGAAGCAGCGCGATGGCAAGCGCCAGTTTTGGGGATGACAACAAAGGTCGCTCCTTGGTGGTCGAAGTGGATCGATCGGCGAACCCACAACCACCAACGCGGCGGCATGGCTCCGTTGATTGAAACGAGATCCGCCCACCAAAGCGGCCATGCGGCATGCACGGCGAAAGCATGCCGCACGCATTGCGCCTGCGCCGAGCGTCTTTCAGCGGGGCGGTGAAGCCGCAGCGCCGGTGCGCATCGGCCAGAGCCAGCAGGGTGGAGGCGGCGTGCACCGCGTGCGCCTCACCGAGCGCAAGCCAGGTTCGCCGGGCGGTACGCAACACCTCAACGGCCTCGGCCGCCCGCCCCGCCTTGCTACAGGCCAGACCGATGCCCGATCGTCTTACAGAGCGTTGGCTGACCCCGGCGCAGGCGCGCCAATGGCGCCGAGGAGCATCGTCACTTCGCTTATCGCACTCAAGGGGGCTGCCGGCATCGCGCCAGGCTTGGCGCCGGTGTCTGCATCGCGCATCCGCGACTGTTGCTGCAGCTCATCCAAGCGGGCCTGCCAGCGAGCCCGGCCGCAGAGGCCTGCATCGCTATCATGGGGAGTTTTGCTGCGCCCCCAGATGCCTTCATCCCCAGACGCGCCACTCCGCTCGCCGCACGAGGCCCAGATGATCCGGGTGCGCGGTGCTCGCACCCACAACCTCAAGAACATCGACCTCGACATCCCGCGCAATCAGCTCGTGGTGATCACGGGGCTTTCGGGTTCAGGCAAATCAAGCCTCGCGTTCGACACGCTGTATGCCGAAGGCCAGCGCCGCTACGTGGAGAGCCTCTCGGCGTACGCGCGGCAGTTTTTGCAGCTGATGGACAAGCCCGATGTCGATGTGATTGAGGGCCTGTCGCCCGCGATCTCGATCGAGCAGAAGGCGACCTCGCACAACCCGCGCTCGACCGTGGGCACCGTGACCGAGATTCACGATTACCTGCGCCTGCTCTACGCCCGCGCCGGCACGCCTTACTGCCCCGATCACGATCTGCCCTTGCAGGCTCAAAGCGTGAGCCAGATGGTCGATGCGGTGCTCGCTTTGCCAGAAGGCACGCGGCTGATGGTGCTGGCGCCCGTGGTGCGCGACCGCAAAGGCGAGTTCACCGAGCTCTTTGCCGACATGCAGGCGCAAGGCTATGTGCGCTTTCGCGTGGACGGCACGGCCTATGAAGCGGCCAATGTGCCCAAGCTCAAGAAGGCCGAGAAGCACGACATCGATGTCGTGATCGACCGCATCAAAGTCCAGCCTGATTTGCAGCAACGCCTGGCGGAGAGCTTCGAAGCGGCGCTGCGCATCGCCGATGGCCGCGCGATGGCCTTGGAGATGGACTCCAACAAAGAGCACTTGTTCTCCGCCAAGTTCGCCTGCCCGATCTGCAACTATTCGCTCAGCGAGCTCGAGCCGCGCCTCTTCTCGTTCAACTCGCCGGTGGGCGCCTGCCCGAGTTGCGACGGCCTGGGCCACGCGACCGTCTTCGATGCCGACCGCGTGGTCGCGTTTCCGTCATTGAGCTTGGCGAGCGGCGCGGTGAAGGGCTGGGACCGGCGCAACGCCTACACCTTCTCGTTGCTGGAGAGCGTGGCCAAGCACTACCAGTTCGACATCGATGCCGCCTACGAGAGCTTGCCGGAGTCAGCGCGGCAGGTTTTGCTGCACGGCTCGGGCACGGAAGAAATTTCGTTCACCTACGAGGCCGAAACCAAAACCGGCAAGGCGCGCAGCGTCAAGCGCATGCACCCGTTCGAAGGCATCTTGCCCAACCTGCAGCGCCGCTTCCGCGAGACCGATTCATCGGCCGTGCGCGAAGATTTGATGCGCTACCAAAGCGCCAAGCCGTGCCCCGAATGCCATGGCGCGCGGCTGCGGCGCGAGGCGCGCCATGTGTTTCTCGTCGATGCCGAGCATGGCCACCGCGAGCCGATCTTCAAGGTCGAGCACACCACGCTGCGCGACTGCCTCGCCTACTTCGAAACACTGCAGCTGACTGGCGCGAAGGCCGAGATCGCCGACAAGGTGGTGCGTGAGATTCGCTCGCGGCTCAAGTTTTTGAACGACGTGGGCCTCAACTACCTGAGCCTCGACCGCAGCGCCGACACGCTCTCGGGCGGCGAAGCACAACGCATTCGCTTGGCCTCGCAGATCGGCTCCGGCCTGACCGGCGTGATGTACGTGCTCGACGAGCCCAGCATCGGCCTGCACCAGCGCGACAACGAGCGCCTGATCGCAACCCTGCGGCACTTGCGCGACATCGGCAACAGCGTGGTCGTGGTCGAGCACGACGAAGACGCCATCTGGGCGGCCGACCACGTGATCGACATGGGCCCCGGCGCCGGCGTGCACGGTGGCCGCGTGATGTCGCAAGGCACGGCCCGCGAGGTGGCCGACGACCCGGCTTCGTTGACGGGCCAATACCTCTCCCGCGCCTTGAAGATCGCGGTGCCGAAGGTGCGCGTGCGCCCTCACGCCAACCCTCTCCCCCACGCGGGAGAGGCGGCCAGACGCGGCGACCCGCTCCCTCCCCCGCAAGCGGGAGAGGGTTGGGGTGAAGGCAGCGCTCTGCAAATCACCAACGCCCGCGGCAATAACCTCAAAGGTGTGAGCGTGGCCATCCCGGTCGGCCTGCTGACCTGTGTGACCGGTGTGTCGGGCTCGGGCAAGAGCACGCTGGTCAATGACACGCTCTACACGGCTGTGGCCAAAAAGCTCTACGGCAGCCATGCCGAACCCGAGGCCCATGACAGCATCGAAGGCATCGAAGCGTTCGACAAGGTCATCAACGTCGACCAATCCCCCATTGGCCGCACGCCGCGCAGCAACCCGGCCACTTACACCGGGCTCTTCACGCCGATCCGCGAGCTCTTTGCTGAAGTGCCTGCCGCGCGCGAACGCGGCTACGGGCCGGGGCGCTTCAGCTTCAACGTGGCAGGTGGCCGCTGCGAGGCTTGCCAGGGCGACGGCGTGCTCAAGGTCGAGATGCACTTCTTGCCGGATGTCTATGTGCCGTGCGATGTGTGCTTTGGCAAACGCTACAACCGCGAGACGCTCGAAGTGCTCTGGAAGGGCAAGAACATCACCGAGGTGCTCAACCTCACGGTGGAAGATGCGCACGCCTACTTCAACGCGGTGCCCAACATCGCTCGCAAGCTGCAGACCCTGCTCGATGTGGGCCTGGGCTACATCCGCCTCGGCCAGAGTGCGACAACGCTCTCGGGCGGCGAAGCGCAACGCGTCAAGCTCGCGCTCGAACTCAGCAAGCGCGACACCGGCCGCACGCTCTACATCCTCGATGAGCCCACCACCGGCCTGCACTTTGCCGACATCGACTTGCTGCTCAAGGTGCTGCACCAGCTGCGCGACGCCGGCAACACCATCGTCGTGATCGAGCACAACCTCGACGTCATCAAGACCGCCGATTGGCTGATCGACATGGGCCCGGAAGGCGGCTCCGGCGGCGGCACCGTGGTGGCACAAGGCACGCCGGAAGACGTAGCGGCCAACCCGGCGAGCTTCACCGGGCGGTATTTGGTGCCCTTGCTGGCGGACTGAAGCGCGTGGAGACCGCGTCACACAGCGCCGTGCACAGCACGATGCTTGACCCGCTCGGAGCCTCTCACGCGATGCGGCAGGTCCAGAGGCGCTGATGAGCTCCCGCACCGACCGCCTCTTGCGCATCGCGTTGCATCCGCGCGTGCGCCAGCGCTGGCAGGTGCGCATCGTGCTCTGGCTCGCGGCAGCGGCAGCCGGCATGGCGGTGGTGGCGTTCGCGGGCTTGGCCGACATCGCCCTGACCAGCTTCGAGCGGCTGCACGCGCGGTGGCCTTGGTCGCCGTTGCTGCTCACGCCGGCCATTGGCATGGCCGTGGTCTGGGCGACGCGCCGGTTCGTGCCGGGCGCGGCGGGCAGTGGCATTCCGCAGGTGGTGGCCGCCACCCGCCTGGCCGCGCTCGACCGGCCCGTCTCGGCGCTGCTCTCATTGCGCATCGCGCTCGGCAAGATCGTGCTGGGCTCGATGGCGCTGGCGGGCGGCTTCTCGGCGGGGCGCGAAGGGCCTTCGGTGCAGATCGCTGCGGCAATCATGTTGCATGCCAAGCGCTTCTTGCCGCGCGGCCGTTCGCTGCGCGCCTCTGACCTCATCATCGCGGGCGGCGCAGCAGGCATTGCTGCGGCGTTCAACACGCCGCTTGCGGGCATCGTGTTCGCGGTGGAAGAACTTGGCCGGCGCTTGGAGGCACGGACCAGCGGCGTGCTCGTGAGCACGATCGTCATTGCGGGCTTGGTGGCGATTGCGCTGGAAGGCAACTACACCTACTTCGGCCAACTCACGGTGCGCGATCTGGGCGCCAAGGTTGCGCTGCCGACGCTCCTTTGCGGCCTGCTCTGCGGCGTGCTTGGCGGTGGCTTCAGCTGGCTGCTGCTTTGGCCGCTGCGCCGCCCGGATTGGCCGCTCTGGGCTTGGCGCAAGCGGCATGCGGTGTGGTTTGCTGGCGGTTGCGGGCTGGTGGTTGCGGCGCTCGGCGTGGCCAGCGGCGGCAGCTCGTTTGGCAGCGGCTACCACGTCACGTCAGAAGCCATCGCGGGTCAGTTGGTGCTCGATGGGACCGCGCCGCTCACGCGTTTCGTGGCCACGCTCGTGACCTACTTCAGCGGCATTCCGGGCGGCATCTTCGCGCCGGCGCTGGCGGTGGGTGCAGCACTCGGCGCCGACCTGGCGGCATGGCCAGGCCTGGGCATCGACACGCACGCCTGGATGGCCTTGTGCATGGCCGGCTTCCTCGCTGCGGTCACGCAGTCGCCCATCACCGCGGCCATCATCGTGATGGAAATGGTCAACGGCCACCAGATGGTGATCAGCTTGATGGCGGCGAGCTTTCTCGCGAAAACGGTGAGTGCGCAGTTCGGCCCGGAGCTCTACCAATCGCTCTCCAAAGGCATGGGCGGCGAGCCACCCGATCGCCAGGATGCACGGGCGAATGCAAGCAACTGACGCGGCCCGAGTGCCGTATAGACTGCACGCTGGCTTTGTGGAGATCACCTTGGGCCTCGTCACCAATCGTCGCCGCTTGACAGCCACTGCAACCACTGCGCCGCACGAATTCGGCATTGCCCAGCAGCGCCTCAAGGGATGCCTGTGAAGCTGGAGCCACTGTCCGCAGCCCATACCGAAGTGCGGCGCCTTGCCGTGTTGCACGGCACGGGTTTGCTCGACAGCCCGAACGAAGCTTGCTTCGATGCCCTCGTGCATTGCGCAGCCCAACTCACCGGCTGCACTGCCGCGTTGATGACCCTCTGTGATGCCGATCGGCTCTGGGTCAAAGCCCGCGTGGGCATCGAGCTCCAACAGACGACGCGGCACGGTGCGTTCTGCGCCCACGTTGTCGACGCGAACCAAGTGCTCGAAGTACACGACGCCCCAAACGACGCGCGCTTTGCCGGCCACCCGCTCGTCACCGGCGCACCGCACGTGCGCTACTGCGCGGGCGCGCCTTTGTTGCTCGACGGCGTGGCCATCGGCTCGCTGTGTGTGATCGACACCGTGCCGCGCCATCTCTCAGAGGCGCAACTCGGCGCCTTGCAGTGGCTGGCCAAATCAGCGTGCGAGATCTTGCAGATGCGCCAACGCAGCGCTGATTCAGACACCGAACGCCGCCGCTTGCTCGACTTCGCCCGCGCCTCTGGCGACTGGATGTGGGAGACCGACGCGCAGCTTCGCTACACCTGGATCTCGGGCGCCTACGACGCGGTGATTGGCGAGCCCTCAACGGCGCAACTCGGCACGGCGCTGTGCGATGGCCCGCTGCTCGATGGCGCGGGGCAAGCGCTGGGCGATGGCAGCCAGCTGCACGATTTGCTGCGTGCTGGCCAGCCGTTTTCGCGCGCGTTGATCGAACAGAGCGGCGCGGATCGGCGGCTCGTTGTTTCGCTGAGCGCCGTGCCCGTCACCGATGCTGGAGGCCGGACCACCGGCTGGCGCGGCACTGCGCGCGACGTGACCGGGCCGATCCGTGAGGCCGAGCTTCAGCGCAGCCAAAACGAGTTGCTCGCACAAGTCTCGGCCAACATGCCGGGGCTCATCTACCGGTTCCGGCGTGACCCGGATGGCCAAGGCCGCTTCGAGTTCGTCAACCAACAGGTGGGCCGAGTGCTGGGCCTGACGCCGGCCGACATTCTTGGCGAGCCGCGCGCCATCTACAAGCTCGTGCATGCAGATGATGTTGCAGCGCTGGAGCACCGCATCGAAGAGGCCGATCGGCTGCAGCAGCCCGCAGACCTCGAGTACCGCGTCGTGCACAAAGACGGCCGCGAACGCTGGGTGAGCTCGCACTCCTCGCGCCGGCGCATGCCCGATGGTTGCCTGGTGACGCACGGCTTCATCGTTGACATCACCGAGCGCAAGCAATTCGAACTGGCGCTTCGCGAATCAGAGCAGCGCTGGGAGATTGCCGCCAATGCGACCGGCATCGGCATCGCGCAACTCGACCTCGCAACCGGCCTGCTGCAGTTCGATGCCCGCGCTTGCGCAAGCCACGGCTTGCAGCACCCGCACCCCGGGCATTCGCTGGCCGATTGGATGGAGTCCATTCATCCCGAAGACCGTGACGCTGCGAAGGCCGCACTCGCTGAAGCACTTGGCCAACGCGGCCGCATGGAAGCGCGCTACCGCTTCTGCCGCGCTGACGGCACGACGCCGTGGCTGGAGGTGGTGGCGCAGGCGGTGCACGATTCGCAAGGCCGGGCGATCTCGATGATCGGCACCTGCCGTGATGTGACCGCGCAAATGGCGGTCGATGCGCTCCGCCGCGACAAAGAAAGCGCCGAACGCGCGAGCCGCGCCAAGACCGAGTTCCTCTCGCGCGTCAGCCATGAGTTGCGCACGCCGCTCAACGGCATCCTCGGCTTTGCACAGCTCATGGCGCTCGACCGCCAACATGTGCTGCCCGAAGTGCAGCAACGCCGGCTCGAAGGCGTGGAGCGATCGGGGCAGCACTTGCTCGCGCTCGTCAACGACGTGCTCGACATCGCCCGCATCGAACGAGACGACTTCGCTCCTCGGCTGCAGGCGGTTGACGTGGCCGATGTCATTGCGCGCGCGCTCGTTTCGGCGCGGCCGCTGGCTGCGGCGCGCGGCATGCGGATCGATGTCCATGTGCCAGCCTCGTGCTGGGCACTGGCCGATGAGCGCTCGCTTGAGCAAGTGCTCGCGAACCTGCTCTCCAACGCGATCAAGTTCAACCGTGAACGCGGCCGCGTGCGCATCGTCGCCGATCAACCTGATGCGCACGCGCGCCGGCTGCGCGTGAGCGTGGTCGACGAAGGCCCGGGCCTCAGCACGGCCCAGCAGACCGAGTTGTTCCAGCCCTTCAACCGGCTCGGCGCCGAGCGCAGGCGCATCGATGGCAACGGCCTCGGCCTCGTCATCGCGCGGCAATTGGCGCTGGCCATGCAAGGCACGCTCGACGTGAACAGCGACGGCAGCAACGGCTGCTGCTTCACGCTCGACATCCAGGCCGTTGCCTCACCCCACGGCGCAAACGACGACGAGACGCCGACGCAACCCGCCGCCCTGGTAGACGAATCAAGCAGCCCCGACGCACCGAAGCGCCAGGTGCTCTACATCGAAGACGAAGCCTTGAACCGCGTGCTGATGGAAGAGGTGTTCCGCCAGCAGACCGAGTGGCAATTGCACACGGCAAGCGACGGCGCCGAGGGCATTGCGCTCGCGCGCGAGCTGCTGCCCGACCTGCTGTTGATCGACATCAACCTGCCCGACATGAGCGGCTTGGCCGTTGTGCAAAGCCTGCGCGGCGACACGCGCACGGCCGAGTTGCACTGCATCGCGCTCTCCGCCGATGCCCTGCACGAACAGATGGAGACAGCACGCAACGCCGGCTTCGACGACTACTGGACCAAGCCCATCGATGTGGCGCAACTGATGCGCACATTGGCTGGCACTCTGTCTCGCGGCAGGCGCAGCTGAAGGCCAATTGAGCTGACGGCGGACGAAAAAAAACCGGTGACGCGCACCGGCTTTTCGACTGGCTGTTCGACGGCGCTTAGCTCAAGTGCTCGTTGATCAGCTTCGTCATTTCGAACATCGACACCTGAGGCTTCTTGAAGATCACGGTCAGCTTGGCATCGCCATTGATCATGGTGCGCTTGGTTGCATCTTGAAGATTGTTCTTCTTGATGTATTCCCAGACCTTCTTCGTGACCTCGGTGCGCGGCACCGGCGTGGCGCCGATGACGGCGGCAAGGTGCGCGCTCGGCGTCATCGCCTTCATGAACGACGCGTTGGGGGTGCGCTTCTTCGCTGCAACCTTCTTGACCGGTGCAGCCTTCTTAGCTGCCACCGTCTTCACCGCCGCCGTTTTGGCCGCTTTGGGGGCGGCGTCTTTTTTTGCGGCTACCGCGGTTTTCGCGGCGGCCTTCTTCGCAGTTGCCATGTTGATTCTCTCCATCAATGACGTTGTTGATGTGCGCGGTGTGGGCGAGAGCCGCATGGGCTCTCATTTCTCCGTGGAAACCGCGCGCTGCGAATGGTACTGCCTGCACCGGGCATTGAGAAGGCGTTTACCTGGGTAAAACCAGCAATGTGTCGAGGTAGACGATGCTTTTGTCGTGGCCAGACATCAATGCTCGCGCTTGGATCCATCGAACATGGCACGCACAAGGTTCTCGTGGTGCCGAAGGCTGGTGAAGATGACGCCCGCCACATGCAAACAAACGAGACCGAGCAGTGCCCAAGCCAGCGACAGATGGACGAGTTCGACGCGCTCGTCGCCCCACATCGCATCACTTGTGTAGAGCCAGCCGCTGACGGCCAAGCCGATCACACACAGCATCAACGCCAGCACCATGCAGGCACCGAGCGGGTTGTGACCGAGGTAGCGCGGCTCGCGGCCGCGAACGAGCGCGCACGCGTAGCCGACCGTCTCACGCGGCCCGCGCACGAAGGCCGAGAACCGCGCATGACCCGAGCCAACAAAGCCCCACAGCGCGCGCAGCAACACCGCGCCGAGTGCCACATAGCCCGCGGGCTGATGCGCCTCAAACAGCGCCCACACGCTCAACGCGGCCAGTGCAACGGCCGACACGAGCGTCCAGTGAAGCACGCGGACCAGCGGGTCCCAAACGCGGATCACTTGCTGCTCACTTGCTGATCACTTCTTTGCGACGACGCGCTCGAGCGTCTTCGGATGGAAGAAGACTTCGACCTTTTGGCCCTTGTCGTCGCGACCATAGACCTCATAGCAGCCGTTGGTGACCTTCACCCGGCTGACCTTCCAGCCCATGTCAGTGACCTTGCGCTCGAGCTCGGCCTTTGGCTTCCATTCTTCTTTGGCGATCGGCTCGCAGCGCTCGGCATGTTGGGCCAGTGCGGGTGTGGCGATGGCGGCGAGCAACGACGCTGCAATGACAAATGAGTGTTTCATCGAGTTTCCTTTGGGTTGGTGAAAAAACATGGCGTCGACAAGCCGCTTTGCAATGGCACTTTGACGTTTTCAACTTGGGCCGCGAGTCCCAACAAGTCGCGCCGCCGTTGATGCCGCGCACGCAGGCCGAACTTCTTCGAGAGCAACTCTCAGCGCGTTATTCTTGCGCGATGAAAATCATCACTCGCTGGCTCTTACTGGCTGCAGCCTTGCTGCTGGTCGCGCATCTTTATCCGGGCGTGGAGGTCAAGAGCTTTGGCTCGGCATTGATCGCAGCCTTTGTGCTTGGGCTCTTCAACACGCTGCTTCGGCCGCTGCTGGTGCTGCTCACATTGCCCGTCACGCTGATCACGCTCGGCCTCTTCTTGTTCGTGATCAACGCGTTGATGTTTTACTTCGCGGCCTCGGTGCTCGAAGGCTTTCATGTTGCGGGCTTTGCGGCCGCGCTGATTGGCTCGTTGATCTACAGCCTTTGCGGCATGGTGATCGATGTGGCCATGGAGCGGCTCTTCGCGCGAAGCTGAGTCTCGCCGCGCCCTCAGCGCGGCGAGCGCCTCAACGTTCGTTGCGCTCGTCGGCGAGTTGTTGGCGGCGTTGGGCTTCGATGGTGCGAAGGCGCGAGTCGATGATCGATGCGTCGATGAAATCACTTGAGCCTGCTGCGGGCCGCTGCGCACCGCGCAGGCGATCGAGCGCACCGGCCAAGTCACCCACAGCCACGTGTGATTCGGCATCGGCCCGCACTGCGCGCAAAGCCTGGCCGAGGCGAGCCCAGACTTGCGTGAGCATGGCCCACGCCAACGCATCGTTCGGATGCTCAACAACCCAGGTCTGCAGATCAGAGGCGCGCAGCTTCAACGCCGCATCGTTCGGAGCCGCCGCGGGCGCGGCCACGAGCGCGGCTTGCGTTGCGAGCATGAGCACCGGCCGCGAGCCTTCGTTGAGGTAGGGCCGCAACGCGGTCATCGCATTGACCACATCACCGCGCGCCAGCATCGACTGCACGACGAGCAACGCCACCGCGCGCTCGGCCCTGGCCGTGCCGGGCACGGTGGCGGTTTGTTCGGCGCTGCGAACGAGCGCCAGCGCGGTCGCGAGCGATGCATCGGCGCGGGCAAAGTCGCGCAGCATCGTTGAAGCGAGCGCGCTTTCATAAGCGTGGGCGAGCTTGTCAGCCACGGTGGTGCTGATGCGATCGGTGTCGAGCGCCTGCCATCGGCGAAGCGCATCGACGCGCGGGTCCATCATCACGCGCGCTCGCGCCTGTGCCAGCGTGTGCTCCAGCACGCTGATAGGCGGCGAAGGCGGCGTTGTGCCCATGCGGCCACGGGCCTCGCCGATGCGCTCGGCGTTCAGCGGGTGCGTGCGCAAATAGGGGAAGCCGCCACTGTCATTGAGGCGTGACGATTGCTCCAGCCGCTCAAACATCGCGGCCATGCCACCGGGCGAAAAGCCGGCGCCCGTCATGACCGCAAAGCCGACGCGATCGGCCTCGCGTTCCATGTCGCGTGAGAAGTTGAGCGAGCCTTGCGCGGCCACGGCTTGGCCGCCGATGACTGCCGCTTGCGTTGCATCGGGCCCCGCCCCTTTGCTGGCGGCGAGCACGCCGAGCAACAACGCCGCCAAGCCGATCAATGACTGGTGCCTGCTGCTGGCGATGTTGCGCGCGATGTGCCGCTGCGTGATGTGCGACATCTCGTGCGCCAAGACCGAGGCGAGCTCGTCGCGGGTGGTGGTGATCGCAATCAAGCCGAGGTAGACGCCGATGTAGCCACCCGGCAGCGCGAAGGCGTTGACGACCTTGTCGCGAATCAGGAAAGGCTCCCACGGAAAGCGCTGGTCGATGTCGGGCGTGAGGTTGCCGCGAATGCGGGCCTGCGCGAGCAGCGGCTGCCAGAGCGACTGCACGTACTCGAGCAAGACCGGGTCATCAAGGTAATCCGGATCGGCGCGAATCTCGCGCATGATTTGCTGGCCGACCTTCTGCTCGGTGCCAAGGTCGAAGTCTTCACCGGCCGGATCACCGAGTGCGGGCAGCCTGACCTGTGCATATGCCGGCGGCAGCGTGGCCGGCAGCAACAGGGCGATTGAACACAGGCTCGCGGTGAGGCGTTGGCGCCAGCGCTTTGTGGCGGGCGTGGGTGCATGAAGCAAAGCGGGAACGGGAGCGGCTGGATGAGTCAACGCGGTGTCCGGCAGGAGTCGTCTGGGGGCCGTTGGAGTGTGGCGCGGGGCGGGGAGTTCAAAGCCTCGTCGCTATGATGCGCCACGCCGTTATCTACGCGAATGTTCACGATGTTGCGAGCGCTCATGGCCACCCTTCCCGCCCCCGATCCCGCCCCCTCGCTCACCCACTTTGACGCCCAAGGCCAGGCCCACATGGTGGATGTTTCGGCCAAGGCCGAGACCCACCGCACGGCCCGCGCGAGCGGCATCATCACGATGCAGCCGCACACCCTAGCACTCATTCAGAGCGGCACCGCGAAGAAGGGCGATGTGATCGGCGTGGCCCGCATCGCCGCGATCCAGGCAGCCAAGCGCACGTCGGAGTTGATTCCGCTTTGCCACCCGTTGCCGATCACGCGGGTGGTGGTTGAGTTCGAAATCGACATTGCAGCCAACCGCGTTCAGTGCACCGCACAGGTCGAAACCTGGGGCCGCACCGGCGTTGAAATGGAGGCATTGACCGCCGTCCAAATCGGCCTGCTGACGATCTACGACATGTGCAAAGCCGCCGACCGCGGCATGGTGATGAGCGAGATCAAAGTGCTGGAGAAGCACGGCGGCAAATCGGGCGACTGGGTGGCTGCTGCGGCGGCCTGATGCTCACCTGAAATCTTTGTAGGTCAACGCGCGCTGCGGCTGCAAGCACTGGAACGGCAGCGCACTGGCCGGCTCGGTTGGCTCAATGGGCTCAGCTGCTTCATCGCAAGGCTCGAAGAAATCGGCCGATGCGGTGTTGCGAAACTCCTTCAAGCGCTGCGCCACGTAGCGCGCGCGGTCGGTGTCGCCAGCGTCGTTGAGCGCGGTGGCCCAGGCTTGCATCAAGCGCGCATCGAGCAGGAAGTGCGAGGCGCTCGCGAAGGCGCCCAAGGCTTTGCCGGGATCGGCGCTGGTGGTCGCGGCTGCGTAGTTGGCGTGGTGCGCGAAGAACCAGCTTTGCTGGCCATCGGCAATGCGTTGCGGCAAGGGCGCCGCGGTATCAGACGGCGAGAAGATGACGACGACGCGGCTGTAGTCGGCCACCGAATACAGCCCGCCACAGGCGAGCAGCCATGCGGCCAACATCAACGGCCTGCGGCTCGGCAGCCCGGCAGCTGTTGATGGCGCCGGCTTTGCGGCGCCAAGGCAAAGCCCAAAAGCGAAGGCAGCCGGCAGCAGAAAGTACGCATACCAAAGCGGGTACTCGAGCAAGCTGTGAACGCTGATCATCAACACCATGAGGAAAGCCGCCCGCAAATTCGACGAATCGCTCGCCTCACCTTGCCGCAACTGCGGCCGCGTGAAGGCCGCGCGAAACGCCGCCGCCAGCGCCCACATCAAGAGGCCAGTCAACAGCAGCGCGAGCGGCACACCGAGTTCGACGGCGAATTGCAGCGGCAGATCGTGCGTGTGGTCAAAGAAAGCGCCGGGGCGGCCGGGAAACGGCGTCAAGCTCCAGGCCAAGTTGAACTCGCCAAAGCCGACGCCAAGCCACGGATGCGCAGCGATCAGCGCCAGCGTGTTGGCCCAAATGCCGAAGCGCGAGCTCGACACATCGCCCGCGCCGCTGAAGCGCGTCTCGCCACCGAACACATGCTGGGTCAGATTCGCCCAGAGCGACGTGCCGCCCCAAAACGCGATGTAGGCGATCGGCATCGCCGCCAGCAGCCAGCGCCCGTGGCGCGACATCCGCCGATCGGCCAGGCCCCAAACCCCGAGCATCAGCGCGCCAACGGCACCGGTGCGCGAGGCACTCAGCACCGTGACGAAAATGAACAGCAGCGAGAGCACCGTGCTGCCAACGCGGCTGATGACCCGCGCCTCGCCAAGCCACACCGCGGCAATCAACGACCACAGCAACAGGCTGCTCAAGTGATTGGGTTGGCGCAGGTTCCCAACCGCGCGGCCATCGAGCACGCTGCGCGCGATCCAGGTGCCATCGGCGAGCTTCGGCGCAAAAACTTGCACGATGCCAATCGCGCTGCTGCACACCCCAGCGATGACGAGTGCGATGCAGAACGCGCGAAAGGCTGGCACGCCGAGGCCTGCGGATTGCAACGCCGCGCCGATTGCAACCGCAAGGCCGGCCGCACCGATCAGCGCGAGCGACGACAAGGCGAGCGACGACGGCAGATGCGTCCAGAACGGCGAAGCGGCGGCGGCGATGAAAAGCACGGCGAGCACCGCCAACAAAGCCTTCAAGCCAGGCGAACCGACTGGTGCCTTCGAAGGCAACGCCATCGCCAGCACGGCGAGCCAAAAACCCCAGCCGACCAGCGCCGCGGCTTGGTTGAGGAAGGTCGCGGAGGGCGGAACGTTGAAGGCCAGCAGCGTCGGCACGACCACCGCAGCAATGGCGAGCAAGGTCCAGGTCATGCCTGGGGAATGTGCAGCTGGCGCGGCAGCCTTCGGCAGCACAGCGCGATCGGTCGATGGTCTGGTCACAGAGCGGTCAGCATCAAGAATGAAGGGCTGGACGATGGCACCGCCCCCACTCGGAAGCCACGGCCTCCAGACGCTTGTTGAGCGTCCAAAGCTGAGTGTGCTCGCCGAGCAGTACCGAGGCCAGCAGACTGAGGTCAACGAATCCGCAGCCCCGGCCACCGAGGGCACGCGCCTCGATCAGTGCCAGCAACTCCTGCGGAGTGGCCATGGGAAGCCGATCAAGCTCGGCCAGCAACTTGATGACCGCGCTGCGCTGCGGCGGTGTGCCGCAAGCCACCTCGACCACCACATACGGATGGCCCACCACCCGGCCAGCCTCCAGCAGGCTCACCAGTCGTTCATCGCGTTGCTTGAAATGTGCGACCCATACCGACGTGTCGACGAGTACGTTCACGCCGCAGGGTTTTCTTCTTGTCGACGAGGCACCAGCGAGATGTCAGGCACCTGCCCGCCAAGCGCTGCGAGACGCCGGGCGGCTTGCCGTTGAATGAACGCCCTGACGCATTCCTTGAGCAACTCCGATTTTTCGGTGCCAGGATCGGCCAACGCCACGGCACGTGCAAAGAGCTCATCGTCAATCGTCAGCGTGGTTCTCATGGCGACTTCAAGCGTCAAACAAGAGATCATTCTGCATCAGTGCAGCGCCGATCAAATGAAGCCGTCGAGCGGGAGGAAGGACACGGGATTGCCCGCTTTGTCGAGCACCGCAACCCAATCGCCTCGGGCCATGACGGGCAGAAACGTTGCCGATTCGGGCTGCAGACCCGCAGACTGCAGGCTCTCTCGAATCTCTGCGGTTCGCGCTGGGTACTTCGCGAGGAGAAGCGAGACAGGCCGAGCTTTGGCCAACGCGGCCGAGCGCGAATCGGCGTAGGGCTGCCAGAACGCGGGGCGCTGGCCGAGGTCGACGCCGTCGAGTGCGGTGAATAACGCGTCTTGACTTTCGGCGGCGTTGCGCGCTTTACGCGTACCGAGCAGCCATGGCCCGGTAAGAGGTAGTTCACGGTACGCCGGCAGCGCCTTCGGCAACTCATCGACGCGAATCTGGTCGCGGTTGAGAACCCTGAATCGATCGAATTCGAAGACCATGGCGATGGGTCGCGCAGCCATCACGACAGACATACCGTAAGTGAGCGCCGCCAGTTGAATCAGACCGATGATGGCTAGGTCACGGCGCAGATGCGGCCAGCCTTTCCGCCTGTCAAATACCGCGAACGTCAGCAACGGGCCGAGAATGACGTCGACGCTGGTCAGCAAGACGTAAAGCGAGTCCCCACCTGCCAACGAGCGGTAGAAGCCCGGATACCACATGCCAAAAACCAATAGGGCGGCGCACATTGCAACGCCGGCGGAGATCAACAAATGCAACCCAGCCGCGCGAGCACGGCGAAGAAGGTCTAGGCTATTGAACATGGAGGTATCTCCGTCACTTAAGGAATGGTCGGAAACCATCCGCAGAGTGGCAAAAAGGGCCTAGCAGGCCCTTTTTTTGTTTGGATGCTTGCCCCAATTGGGCAAGCGAAACTGGTTAGCGGCAGTTTGCAGGAGCGTATTTCGGCTGGAGTGAACCGGCCGCGCCAGCGCCATTCACCAGCGCCTTGCCAGCGGCAAAACACTCCCACTGAATCGGACCGCCGGGGGGCGTGCCTGAAGCTAGCACCGCGCCCTGAGACGACGGCCAAACGGTAAGAGTGCCTGCACCCGCTTTAGCCGTGTACGTGATGACAATTGATCCATTTGCATTAGTGCCAACGACACTTGTTACATTTTTGTTATTGTTGAGGCCACCCAGCGTGCAGGTGGCTGCTGTAGCCAAACAAGGAGTATTCGTACCAGCGGTGCTGCTTGTTTCCATGGCAGCAAAAAGAGCATTGCCATTTGCCGCGTTGTCCGACACCAAGGGCTTGACACCGTCTGCCAAAACGAGGCCTTCGCTGACTTTCGCACGAATGGTGTAGTCCTGATACGCCGGCAGCGCGACCGCTGCCAAGATGCCGATGATCGCGACGACGATCATCAATTCGATGAGGGTGAAACCGGCTTGTACTTGACGCTTCATGAGGAGCTCCTGAGGGTTTGGGGGTGAAGACATTCCTTCAGTTGCAGACGCCATGCCACAGTATTCGCCGTTGTTCTGCGTGACTTTGTGCCTCGGTGCCGACGCAACGCGTCACTCGACGCCAAAGATTCCCGGGTTGCTCAATCCGGCAGCCGACGCAAATCGTCACAAGTGACATCGGCCGTCGCGCATGTCAGCGTCGGGGCAGAGCCAGATCATGCCAAGTCGCGCCGCGCACAACGGCCCACGCCAAACCGAGCAAGTAGGCGTTGGTGACTTTGCGGTGGCCGAGCAGGCGCTCAGTGTCATATCGCCGCACGTCGAGCAGGCTTGTCCCTTCGGGGATGAAGCGGCGATTCGCAGGCGAGGCAGCGTCTCGCAGGCGTTCGGCCACCCGCGCAGCGGGCCGCGTGCCCGCATGGCCCAGCTGAGAAATGATGCGGACACTGCCGTCTTGCGCGATTGCACAAGACGACCAACCCGCCTCGAAGTGATACTTCCAGCCGCGCTGGTGCGCGTTGGCTATGCAGGCGATCACTGTCGAGCAATGCAATCAACAGTTGATGCCGGTGCTTCTGATGCTGCTGCACCAGACACCCAACGACACGTCAACCCAAATGCATCACCTGCCCCGCGCTGAGCGCATTGATGCGGTGCGGCGTGCCGAGCCGGCCGATCTCATTCATCACGGCGTCCATCTCGCCGGGCTTGATGTGGGTGATGTGCACATCGATGCTGCCGCCGAGCTGCGCAAGCTCGGTGCCGAGTGCGGCGGGGCACAAGTGCTGGCTGATGTGGGCGAGCGCCTTTTCGTCGTCGCCGAAGGCGGTTTCGATCACCAGGTGAGCGACCTTCATGCGGGCGAGGCGCTCCCAGAGCAAGGGGTTTGGGCCAGTGTCGCCGCTGTAGACCCACCAGCCGGCTGCGCCGCCATCGACGGCGTAGCCGACCGCCGGCACGGTGTGCGAGGCGCTGAGCACCTCGATGCGTTTGCCGTTCAGGTGAAGCACATCGCCAATGGCGCAGGGCACGAGTTCGAGCACGGGTTGCTCGGCACTCGGCAAGCGGGTGAAGTCGGGCCAGACGACGCCGTTGAAGATGTGGGCGCGCAGCGCAGCGAGCGTCTCGGGCAGTGCATGCACCTGGATCGGCGCGGAGCCGCGCGCGCGGCGCAGGCGCAGCACGCTGTCAGCGAGCAGGCCGATGGAGACGACGTGGTCGAGGTGGGAATGGCTGACGAGGATGTGATCGACGCGGGCCATGGCGTCGAGCGGCATGTCGCCGACGCCGGTGCCGGCGTCGATGAGGATGTCGTCGTCAAGGAGAAAAGCGGTCGTTTTGCAGCCGGCGGCGATGGCACCAGAACAACCGAGGACGTGGAGGATCATGGGGCGAGCAGTGGATTGACGGGCGCAGTTCAGCGCGGATCGGGTGATTTCGCCTCAAGCAAGCATGACGGCTCCTGCGAACCGGCTTCCGACGACACCCGATGCTGAAGCCCCCACGCGCCCGGCGCAAGGCGAGCTCTGCGCGTTTCCTCATGCGATGGGATGACCCGTGCGACGCGGCAGGCCTCAGCGTGAAAACCTGCACAAGCGATTGACAGCGCTCGCGGCATGCCGCGCCTCTCGGCAAGCCGCGCTGAGCGGCGGCACTCAGGCGTGAACGAACTGCATTTGCGTGCCGGCGAGCTCGATCACATCGCCATTCTTCAGCTGCACGGTTTCACCAACCAACGAGCTGCCGTTGACCGTGGGCTGCAGCGCGCCCTCGACGTGCGCGAGCACGTAACCACCAGGGCGCTTGGTGATCGAAGCCACTTGAACGCCGGGCTTGCCGACCGTGGTGACGACCTTGGTGAGCACGACCTCGCGGCCAGCGGCAGCACCATTGAGCACCTTGATCGACGCCGCACCGGCCGCCGCACCCATCGGGCTGAAATCAGAAGCGCCGAAGCCGACGTTGGGCTGGTATGCAGCCGGCGCGCTCATTGGCGGGCGCGTGCCGGGCTTCATGATCATCGTCTTCTCGTAGTCAGTGCCCTCTTCTACGATGAATTTGATCTTGTACTTGCCGATCTCAACGGTGTCGTTGTTCGTCAACAGCTGCTTTTTGATGGCCTTGCCGTTGATGTACGTGCCGTTGGTGCTGTTCAAGTCTTCGATGAACACATCGGCGCCGACCATCTGCAGTACGGCGTGCTCGCCGCTGACGGCGAGGTTGTCGATCACGATGTCGTTGTAAGGGCGCCGGCCGAGCGTCGTTTTGTCTTTGGTGATCTGCACTTCCTTGATCACCACACCATCGAGCGATACGACCAGTTTGCCCATGCTTGTGACCTCGAGTCTCTTTCTTTTGTGCCAGGCCAGAAGGCCTTGGAGCGGCGGAGTAGCGCTTGTCAGCGGCGGAAGGGCCACCACGAGCGAGATTGGCCAGATGTGCCGCGAACCCTCGCCAGAACGACGGAGATATTATCCTTTCCGCCTGCGTCATTGGCGGCATTGACCAGCGCCGCGCCGACTTCGGGTAAGGATTCGCCGCCTTGCAACAGCTGGGCGATGGTGTCGTCATCGAGCATGTCGGAGAGGCCGTCGGAGCACATCAGATAAGTGTCTCCGGGCAGCACTTCGTGCAGATGCGTTTCGAGCAACACGGTGTCTTCGACACCGACGGCGCGCGTCACCAGGTTCTTGTTGGCCGAGTACGCGGCCTGCTCGGGCGTGATGAGGCCGGAGTCGATTTGCTCTTGCAGCAACGAGTGATCGTGCGTGATTTGCGCAAGCCGCCCATCGCGCATGCGATAGCCGCGCGAATCGCCCACATGGCCCATCAACAGGCGCCCATCGCGGAAGACGCCGACCACCAGCGTCGTGCCCATGCCGGTGTATTGCGGGTTGGTGTTGGCGGCATTGAAGATGGCGCGATTGGCGTTGTCGACGCAGATGTCCATGGCGCGGCGCACGTCGGCATCGCTCGCCGCGTCAGCCGCTTCGAGCAGCCAGCGACCCAGCTCTGACTTGATGAACGAGGTGGCCATGCCGCTGGCGACCTCGCCGGCGTTGTAGCCGCCCATGCCATCGGCGAGCACCAGCAATGCTGATGCTTCGTCAAGCGCGACCGAGTCTTCGTTGTTGCTGCGGGCTCGGCCCGTGTCGGTGGCGGCGAAGAACTCGAAGGTCATGGGTGGAGGGCGGTCGGGCATGTCGCGGGGCTTGGAATGCATCCTTTGAGGGGCAGCTCAAGCGTCGGAATTGTGCCTTGGAACCGGCGCTGAAAGCTCCATGGTCGCCTCGAAGAAGCATGAATCCTGGCGGGCTGGCGGCGATCGAGGCGCAGTGTCGTCGCCAGCATCCAGCATGGTCTGCAGCGCTCGGCCGTCGAGTGTGGCAGCCACGGCGCGCAACTCTGCGGCCATGCGGCCGCCATCGGCATGACGCGCTTCAGGATTCTTTTGCAATGCTTTGGCGACCACATCGGCGAGTGCGGCCGGCACTTCGGGGCGCAGCCGCCGAACATCGGGCGCAGGTTCCCCGACGATTTGCGCCATCAGCCGCGCCATGGAGTCCGATTGATGCGGCAGTGCGCCAGCGAGCAGCTGAAAGAGCATGACGCCCAACGAATAGACATCGGTGCGGCCATCGATCGGCAGCCCGGTCAATTGCTCGGGCGACATGAACGACGGCGTGCCGAGCAAGATGCCGGTGCGCGTGCAACGGGCGTCGCTGAGACTCGCGATGCCGAAGTCGGTGACCTTGACGGTGTTGGTGGCCGCATCAACCATGACGTTGGCCGGCTTTACGTCGCGGTGGACGACGCCGCGGCGGTGCGCCGAGGCCAATGCATCAGCCACGCGCGCGGTGATCGCCACCACCGCCGGTATCGGCAACAACTGGCTGCGCGCGACGTGGGGGAGCAGGTCACGACCCGGCACGAACTCCATCACGATGTAGGCCACGCCACGGCTTTCGCCCGCGCCGTGGACTTTGACGATGTCGGGGTGCGACAAGCGGCCTGCCGTCTGCGCCTCACGAAGAAAGCGCTCGCGGGCTTCGTTGAGCGCGTCGCCCTCAAACTCGCGCGCGAGCTCGAGTGTTTTGATGGCGAATTGGCGGCCGGTGCTCGGATCGACTGCGAGGTAGACCGCGCCCATCGAACCGCGCCCGATGGTGCGCTCAAGGCGATAACGGCCAAGCGTTTGGGGCGTGCGGGGCGTGGCGGCTTGCGGCGAAAGTGTTCGGTCCGGCAAGGCTGATTCGATTGGCGCCGGCAAGGTTTGAGGCGGCGCGACACGCTTGGCGCCGAACCAATTGCGCGCGCCAAGCAAGTCGAGGCGCATCAGCGAGCGCCGCGCCAAACCGGGCAGCGATGAGAAGAAATGCGATTCCATGTGCCGTTCACGGTAGCACTCGGCTCCGGTGGGCAAAGGACTCAGAAGGCGTCTTTCTGCAGCGCTGTACAAGCGATCGCGGGCGACGCTGCCCGCCGCCCATCACGCCAATGCGCTTTGCGACCGGCCGCGGCGCTGCAGCCACAGGCCGGTTGCGACGACGATGGCCGCACCCACAGCGCCAACGCCGTAGACGAGGTGCTCGGGCGCCTCGCCAAACCGCGCCACGACGGCCGGGTCGGTCATCAGCATCTCGCCCGCCAGAAAGCCGAGCAACGCCGCTCCGAGCGTGATGATGAGCGGGAAGCGCTCCATCACTTTGAGCAGCAAGGTGCTGCCGAACACGATCAGCGGGATGCTCGCCGCCAAGCCGACTACCAACAGCAGCGTGTTGCCGTTGGCCGCAGCGGCCACGGCGAGCACGTTGTCGAGGCTCATCACGAGATCGGCCACGAGAATGGTGCGAATCGCTGCGAAGAGGCTGCCGGCGTGTTGTTGCGCGCCGTCGTCGTCGCCACCCTCGTTGAGCAAGGTGATGCCGATGTAGAGCAGCAGCACTGCACCGACAACCTTGAGGTAAGGCCATTTGAGCATCTGCACGGCCAGCAGCGTCAGCCCGATCCGCATCACGATCGCTGCAGCACTGCCCCAGAAGATCGCCCTCTTTTGCTGCGATGCCGGCAGCGACCTCGCCGCCATTGCAATCACCACCGCGTTGTCGCCCGAGAGCACGACGTTGGCAAGAATGATCGAGCCGAGCGCGGCCCAAAACGTGGCGGAGGTGTAGTCCATCGGCAGTGGTTCAGCGAACGATCAACGAAAGATCAGAGCAGGCCTTTGAGCAGCTTGCCCATCACCGAGGGGTCGCGGGTGATCGTGAAGCCGCACTCTTCCATCACCGCGAGCTTGGCATCGGCCGTGTCGGCGCCGCCAGAGATCAACGCGCCGGCGTGGCCCATGCGCTTGCCGGCAGGCGCCGTGACGCCAGCGATGAAACCAACGATCGGCTTCTTCATGTTGGCTTGGCACCAGCGCGCGGCCTCGGCTTCGTCGGGGCCGCCGATCTCGCCGATCATGATGACGGCGTCAGTTTCCGGGTCATCGTTGAAGAGCTTCATCACGTCGATGTGCTTCAAGCCATTGATCGGATCGCCGCCGATGCCGACTGCGCTCGATTGGCCGAGGCCGATCTCGGTGAGTTGCGCCACGGCTTCATAGGTGAGCGTGCCGGAGCGCGAGACCACGCCGATGCGACCTTTGCGGTGGATGTGGCCCGGCATGATGCCGATCTTGATTTCATCGGGTGTGATCAGGCCCGGGCAGTTTGGCCCGAGCAGCAGCGTCTTCTTGCCGCCAGCCGCTTCTTTGGCCTTCATGCGGTTGCGCAGTTCAAGCATGTCGCGAACTGGAATGCCTTCGGTGATGCAGATGGCGAGATCGAGGTTGGCCTCGACCGCTTCCCAGATCGCCGCAGCGGCACCGGCGGGCGGCACGTAGATGACGCTGACCGTGGCGCCTGTGGCGCTGGCTGCCTCAGACACGTTGGCAAAGATCGGAATGCCTTCGAAGTCTTCGCCGGCTTTTTTGGGGTTCACGCCAGCGACGAAACAGTTCTTGCCGTTCGCATAGTCACGGCACATGCGGGTGTGGAACTGGCCCGTCTTGCCGGTGATGCCCTGCGTGATGACCTTGGTGTCTTTGTTGATGAGGATGCTCATGGAATCTCTTTCGTTCTTGCTTACTTGGCCAGCGCGGCCATCACGGCTTGGGCGGCATCGGCCATGGATTCGGCGCTGATGATGGGCAAGCCCGAGTCTTTCAGCATCTTCTTGCCAAGGTCTTCGTTCGTGCCTTTCATGCGCACCACGAGCGGCACGCTGAGGTTGACGGCCTTGCACGCGGCGATCACGCCTTCGGCGATGGTGTCGCAGCGCATGATGCCGCCGAAGATGTTGACGAGGATCGCCTCAACCTTCGGATTGCCAAGCATGATCTTGAAGGCCTCGGTGACCTTCTCGGCGGTGGCGCCACCGCCCACGTCCAGGAAGTTCGCCGGCTCGCCGCCGAAGAGCTTGATGGTGTCCATCGTCGCCATCGCCAGACCGGCGCCGTTGACGAGGCAGCCGATGTTGCCGTCGAGCTGGATGTAAGCAAGATCGAATTTGCTCGCCTCGATCTCGGCCGGGTCTTCTTCGTCGAGGTCGCGGTAGGCGACGATCTCGGGGTGGCGGAACAGTGCGTTCGAGTCGAAGTTGAACTTCGCGTCGAGTGCTTTGATGTTTCCGTTGCCCTCCAAGATCAGCGGGTTGATCTCGGCCAGCGAGCAGTCGGTCTCCATGTAGGCTTGATAGAGCTTTTTGAGCACGTCGATCGCTTGCGCCTGGCTGGCAGCCGGCACGCCGATGCCGTTGACCAGCTCAGCGCCTTGCGCATCCGTGAGGCCCGTGGCCGGTTCGACGAAGACCTTCAAGATCTTCTCGGGCGTCGCGTGGGCGACTTCCTCGATGTCCATGCCGCCTTCGCTCGAGGCCATGATGGCGACCTTCTGCGTTGCGCGGTCAGTGACGGCGGCAACGTAATACTCCTTCTGGATGTCGGCG
Source organism: Rhizobacter sp. (assembly GCA_043778145.1). GTDB lineage: Bacteria > Pseudomonadota > Gammaproteobacteria > Burkholderiales > Burkholderiaceae_C > LMDS01. Next base: position 14,101 of record JAYWGR010000149.1, on the reverse strand, counting down.
CCTTCTTCGATCAGCAGCCGGCGCACCTTTTGGCCTTCTGGGCCGGTTTGGTGGGTTTTGAGCTGCATGCCGAGGATTTCGGTGGCGAGCGCCTTCACGTCATCGAGCGAGCGCGCCAGCTTGACGCCCCCGCCCTTGCCGCGGCCGCCAGCGTGAATTTGCGCCTTCACCACCCAGACCAGGCCGCCCAGCTTTTGTGCCGCCTCAGAGGCCTCGAGCACGCTGAACGCCGGGTAGCCGCGCGGCACAGGCACGCCAAACTGGCGCAGGATTTCTTTGCCTTGGTATTCGTGAATCTTCATGGTGGAGGTCTCTGACTTTCAGGACGAGGATGAAACGGATTTGGAAACTGTGGGAGTGGCATCGCGATCAGCCGAGCGATACCAGCGCGGAAAAAAGACTTTGACCACATCGCCCTCGGCGCGCAGCGCGCGGCAGCGATCGATTTGGAAGGGCTGCGGGCTGTCTTCGGCCTCGCCGCGCACATCGAGCACCGAGCCGGCAAACGCTTGGACCACGGCGGTCGGCAACACCAAACTCAGCTCGTTGATGTGGGTACAACCCTGCACGCCGCCGAGCCGCTCTTGCACCGCTCGGCGAAAGCCCTTCATGAGGTTCAGCCCAACGAGCCGGCCGTACAAATCGCGGTAGGTTTCGCAGTGGCCGGGATAAGGCATGGCGCGGGTTTCGGCGCCCGCCTCGACGATGTCAAACGATTCATTGACGATCAAGCGCAGCAGCATGTCGTGAATCGGCTCGCCCGCCGGCAGGGTGCCGAAAGCCATGGGAATGGCCTGCGTTCGCTTGTCGGTGATGTGCGCATCAACCTCCCACAAGCCTTGGCCGCGGGCGTAGATCTTCACGTCAATGCTGCGGCAATGAACGAGTTGGCGATCGGGCGCGGCGGCAGGCAGGGCCATCGGATGAACGTGGTGGATTCTTGCGGATGGAGAGAAGCGCCAAGCATCGGCACAGCAGCCGAAAACGCGCACGGGAACGCCAGTGCAGCGTCGCGACAGCCTGCCAATGTAACATGCTGCAGTGCACCAAATTTCGCGGTGCGTTTTCGGCGAATTTTGGCTGGGCGATGTGCGGGCGAATCTCGCTCAGTCGTCGGCTTGCCTTGGCTCCCGCACAACGCGCCGCACGACCTCAGGGGAGAAGCCCCGGCCGATCAGAAAACGCATTTGCTGTGCCTGTTCTTGCGCCGACTGGGCAGGTGCCGCGAACTTGCGGGAACAGACAACACGAGCGCGGTCGAGCTCGGAGGCTTTCAAGGCATCAGCCGCCTCAGCCGGCATCGCCAAGCCGTGTTCTTTCAGTTCTTGGCGAATGCGCAAGTTGCCGAAGCGCGAAGCTCGGGCGTGAACGCGCGATTCGATGAACCGCTCTGACGACAGATACCGGTTCGCTTCCAGCCAATCGAGCAAGTCTTCTACGCGCTGAGCCATCGTCGGCTCGGCTTCATCACGATCCGATTGGTCGACGCACAAGCCGCTGGGCCCGCGGTCGCAGCTCTCGGTATCGCTACGCTCGCTCTCTTGGCGGGCCTGGAGCGCTCGCGCCTCGTCTGTGCGCGCGAGCCGAAGCAGCTTGCGGCGCAACTCGATTCGGCTCTGCTCGCGCTGCGCCAGCCACTCCAGCGCACGGGCTTTGAGTGACAGGCGCGGCGATGCAGCATGCGACGTGCGGCCCATCGCCCGCGCCACGCTATTCCTTGACGACCTTCAGCTTGGCCGGCTTGCCGTCATCACCACCGACAGGCGGCAGCAAGCGGATGCCGACGGCCTCGCGCACTTTGTTCTCGATCTCGAAGGCGATCTCGGGGTTCTCTTTCAGGAACTCGCGTGCGTTGTCTTTGCCTTGGCCGATCTTTTCGCCGTTGTAGGCGTACCAAGAACCGCTTTTCTCCAGCACTTTGTTGTCGACGCCCATGTCGATCACTTCGCCTTCGCGGCTGATGCCCTGGCCATAGAGGATGTCGAACTCGGCGGTCTTGAATGGCGGCGAAACCTTGTTCTTGACGACCTTCACCTTGGTCTCGTTGCCAATGATTTCTTCGCCCTTTTTGATCGAGCCGATGCGCCGAATGTCGAGCCGCACCGAGGCGTAGAACTTCAGCGCGTTGCCGCCGGTGGTGGTTTCGGGTGAACCGAACATCACGCCGATCTTCATGCGGATTTGGTTGATGAAGATGACCATGGTGTTGGTCTTCTTGATCGTGCCGGTGAGCTTGCGAAGGGCCTGGCTCATGAGCCGCGCTTGCAGGCCAGGCAACGAATCGCCCATTTCGCCTTCGATTTCGGCCTTGGGCGTGAGCGCGGCGACGGAATCGATGACGACGAGGTCAACCGAGCCGGAGCGCACCAGCGCGTCCACGATTTCGAGCGCTTGCTCGCCGGTATCGGGCTGGCTGATCAGGAGATCTTGCAGGTTGACGCCGAGCTTTTGCGCGTAGCCAGTGTCGAGTGCGTGCTCGGCGTCGATGAACGCGCAGGTGCCGCCGACACGCTGCATCTCGGCGATGACTTGCAATGTCAACGTGGTCTTGCCGCTGGACTCGGGGCCATAGATTTCAACCACACGACCGCGCGGCAAGCCACCGACGCCAAGCGCAATGTCAAGCCCGAGGGAGCCGGTGGAGACGACCTCGATGTCGTCAATCACCTCGCCTTCGCCCAAACGCATGATCGTGCCTTTGCCGAATTGCTTTTCGATCTGCGCGAGCGCAGCCTGCAAGGCCTTGGCTTTTTCTGTGTTGAGCGTTTGCGGTGCGGCCCCTTTGGCCGAGGTTTCTTTAGCGTATGCGTCCATCAAGAGCTCCTGGTGATGGGGCGATTATGGCGATTGCTGGATATTTGTACAGTAGAAGCGCTAAGTTTTTTGACCGCTCCCTACAATCGAAAACTGGAGACAAACCATGCGCATCCTGATCGCGGAAGATGATCAAGTGCTCGCCGACGGCCTGCTCCGCTCGCTCCGAAATGCAGGTTATGCCGTCGATCAGGTGAGCAGCGGCACCGAGGCGGATGCAGCGCTTGCCTCGCACGAATTCGATCTGTTGATACTCGATCTCGGCCTGCCCAAGATGCACGGTCTTGATGTCTTGCGGCGCATGCGCTCGCGCGGCTCCAGCGTCCCGGTCTTGATACTGACTGCAGCCGACAGCGTGGAGCAGCGCGTCAAGGGCCTCGACCTCGGCGCCGACGACTACATGGCCAAGCCCTTCTCGCTCCAAGAGCTCGAAGCGCGCGTGCGGGCACTCACCCGGCGCGGGCTTGGCACCGCCTCCACCATCATCAAGCATGGCCCGCTCACCTTTGATGCGACCGGCCGTGTGGCCTACATCAATGACCAAATGATTGATTTGTCGGCGCGCGAGCTGAGTCTGCTCGAGGTGTTGCTGCAGCGCGCGGGGCGGCTGGTCAGCAAGGATCAGTTGGTCGAGCGCTTGTGCGAGTGGGGCGAAGAAGTGAGCAACAACGCGATCGAGGTCTACATCCACCGGCTGCGCAAAAAGATCGAGCAAGGGCCGGTGCGGATCGCAACGGTGCGCGGCTTGGGCTATTGCCTGGAGAAAGTAGCCGCCTGAGGCGGGCGCGCCCATGACGCCGGCCCGCGAACAACGCTCTTTGTTCGGCGAGATCCTCGACTGGATGCTCGCCCCGCTGCTGCTGCTCTGGCCGATGAGCGTTGTGCTCACGTGGCTGGTGGCGCAAGGCATCGCGAACAAGCCTTTCGACCGCGAGCTGGGTGAGATGGTTCGGGTGTTGTCGAAAGAGGTGAGCGTGCAGACGCCGGCTGGCGAACCCGCGGAGGCCGCTTTCAAACTGCCGGCCGGCGCCTCGGAAATCCTCCACACCGACGAAGCCGACGACATCTACTACCAAGTGCTCGGCCTGCGCGGCGAGATGCTCGGCGGCGAACACGGCCTGCCAGCGCCTGACGATGTGGACCGCGCTCCGCCCGGCGAAGTGCGCTTTCGTGACGCCTCGCTCGGCAGCGAAACAGTGCGCGTGGCCTACATGTGGGTCGACCTGCAAGGCCGCGGCACCGACGCTGCGGTCGCCGCCGCGCCCTTGGTGCAGGTGGCCGAGACGATGGGCAAGCGCTCGCGCTTGGCGACCGAAATCATCAAAGGCGTGATCCTGCCGCAGTTCGTGATCCTGCCGCTGGCAGTGCTGCTGGTGTGGCTGGCGCTGGCGCGCGGCATTGCGCCGCTCAACGAGCTGCAGCAGCGCATCCGCCGCCGTGACAGCAGCGATCTGAGCCCGATCGACGAGCGCGAGGCGCCCGAAGAAGTGGCCCCGCTGGTGCAGGCGATCAATGATTTGCTCTGCCGGCTCGATCAATCGATGAGCGCGCAAAAGCATTTTCTGGCAGATGCCGCGCACCAGCTCAAAACGCCGCTCGCCGGCCTGCGCACGCAAGCCGAGCTGGCGCAACGCCAGATCGATGCTGGCCAGCACGACCCGCAGGCGCTGAAGAAAACGCTGCAGCAGATCTCGCGCTCCAGCCAAAGTGCCGCTCACATGGTCAACCAACTGCTGGCGATGGCGCGGGCTGAGGACCAAGAGCGCGCATCACAGCAAAAGCCAGTCAACTTGGCGCGGCTCGCCACCGAGACGGTGCGCGATTTCGTCCCGCGTGCGCTTGAGCGCCGCATCGACCTCGGCTTCGAGGGCCCAGACGCGGCCGCCTGGGTCACGGGCCACGCGCTGCTCTTGCGCGAGTTGATACGCAACCTCGTCGACAACGCGCTGCTCTACACGCCGGTTGGCGGCACGGTGACCGTTCGCGTCGAGCGCGATGAGGCGCAGCGCGCGGTGCTGTTGCAAGTGGAGGACTCCGGCCCGGGCATCGCGTTGGCCGAACGCGAGCAGGTGTTCCAGCCGTTTTACCGCTCGCTTGGCACCGAGGTTGACGGCTCGGGCCTGGGCTTGGCGATCGTGCGCGAGATCGCGCGGCAGCATGGCGCCGAGATCGCCCTCGAAGAGGCCAACCTGCAGCATCGGCCTGGCACCGAACATGGCACCGGTGAAGAAGACGCGCCCTTTGGCCCGGGCGCGAGATTCACGCTTCGCCTGGCCGAGTCGCCAAGGGCAGATCTTGCGCAAGCGGCAGAGGCCCCACCCGGCCTGCCGGCCACCGCGACGTGACCAAGCAGCGCCCCAAAACGTGCCCGATCTGGACGCAAAACACAGTCACAGCTCGGGCCATGGCGAGCATTTGCCCCGACGAGCGGGCGCATTTTGGAGTGATGAGCGGGCGCGAGCGGGCGTCAGCGAAAGACTCCCAAGCTCTCAGCTCTGCACCAGCCGCCTGCTCTTTGCGATCGACATCAGCATCCCGAGTCCGAGCCCGAGCGTGACCATTGCGGTGCCGCCGTAGCTGATGAAGGGCAAGGGCACGCCGACGACCGGCAAGATGCCGCTAACCATGCCCATGTTGACGAAGGCGTAGGTGAAGAAGCTCAAGGTGATCGCACCAGCCAGCAGCCGCGTGAACACGGTGGGCGCCTCGGCGGCGATCATCAAGCCGCGAAAGATCAGGAAGATGAATCCGAGCACGAGGCCAATGCAGCCGATCAGCCCAAACTCCTCGGAGAACGCGGCGAAGACGAAATCGGTCGTGCGCTCCGGAATGAACTCAAGGTGCGTCTGCGTGCCCTTCATGAAGCCCTTGCCGTCGACGCCGCCGGAGCCGATGGCGATCATGCCCTGGATGATGTGAAAGCCTTTGCCGAGCGGATCGGTCGTTGGGTCGAGCAGGGTGCAGATGCGGTTCTTTTGGTAGTCGCGCATCAGCGGCCATTTGAGGTCGGGCTGGCAGATGTAGTCCTCAGACACCACCACCGCTGTGATAGCCACTGCAGCCAGCACCAGCACCGGCAGGATCAGCCGCCACGGCAGGCCGGCGAAGAAGATCACGTACATGCCGGCCGACAGCACGAGGATCGCGGTGCCGAGGTCAGGCTGCTTGACGATCAAACCGACAGGCAGCGCGAGCAGTGCCAGCGCGATGACGAAGTCTGGTGCGCGCAGCCGCCCTTCGCGGCGCTGGAACCACCACGCGAGCATCAGCGGCATCGCGATCTTCAGCACCTCGCTCGGCTGCACCACCAGGCCGACGTAGAGCCACCGCGTCGCGCCCTTCTTCGTGATGCCGATGCCGGGCAGCGCGGTGGCGATCAACAGCAGCACGCCGACGATGTAGAGCGGCACAGCCAGCTTCATCAGCTGCTGCGGCGGGATCTGCGCGACGATGAACAACACCATCATCGCGAGCACCATGTTGCGGCCGTGGTCGGCAAAGCGGGTGCCGCTGTCGTATCCGGCCGAGTACATCGTCGTCATGCCCGCTGCCGCGAGCAGCAGCACGGCGATCATCAACGGCAGATCGAAGCCGATGAAGACCGGCTTGATGCGCTGCCACGGGCTAGGCTTGTCGAAGACCGAGCTCATCGCGCCGACTTGGCCACAGCCTTCAACGCGACTTGCACCGGCGCCGATGCAGCAGCTGCTGCCACCGGCACGGCCTGCGCCGACGCGGCACCGCCGTCGATCGTGGTGCCGGGCAAAGGCACGCTGTCGACCGGGCGGCTCACGCCGATTGGCGCAGCCGAGGTGCCGGCGCGTGTGGCGGCCACATCCGCCTCGCTCGGATACTGGCCGCTCACCACATAGTCGAACACGCGGCGCGCAATCGGCGCCGCAGCACCCGCGCCCCAGCCAGCGTTCTCGACGACGAGCGCCAGCGCCACGCGCGGCTGGTCGAGCGGCGCGAAGCCCATGTAGAGCGCGTTGTCGCGGTGGCGCTCATCGAGCTTGCTGGCGTTGTATTTCTCGTTGGCCTTGATCTCCAACACCTGCGCCGTGCCGGTCTTGCCGCCGGATTGATACGGCGCACCGGCGAACACCTTCACCGCCGTGCCGCCCGCGTCTTGGGTGACGCCGTAGAGCGCCTGCCGGATCACGGCCACGTGTTCGGGCTTCCAGTTGAGCGGCGGCAGCGCGTCACCGGAAAGCTGGCGTTTTTCGCGCGTCTCGAAGTTCTCGACTTCTCGAACCAAGTGCGGCTTGAAGCGCAAGCCGGACGCGGCCACCGCTGACGTGGCTTGCGCCAATTGCAGCATCGTGAATGAGTTGTAGCCCTGGCCGATGCCGAGTGAAATCGTCTCGCCGGCATACCACTTTTGCGCTTCTTTCTTCTTGTAGGCGTTGCGCTTCCATTCGGTCGATGGCAGGGTGCCGGTGCGTTCGCCGCCGATGTCGATGCCGGTCAACTGGCCCAGGCCGAGTGGCGCCATGAAGTCGTGAATCAAATCCACGCCCATGTCGGCCGCGAGCATGTAGTAGTAGGTGTCACACGATTGGACAATGGACTTGACCATGTCGACCGTGCCGTGACCGCCTTCTTTGTCGTCACGAAACTTGTGGTTGCCGAAGTTGTAGTAGCCGGGGTCGAACACCGTTTGCTGCGGCGTGCGCTTACCCGTCGTGAGTGCGGCCAGCGCCATGAACGGCTTGTAGGTCGAGCCGGGCGCATAGGTGCCGCGGAGGGCGCGGTTGAGCAAGGGCTTGTCAGGCGAATCGTTGAGCGCTTTCCAGTTCTCGACGTCAATGCCGTCTACGAAAAGGTTCGGATCGAAGTTGGGCTTGCTGACGAAGGCGAGCACCTCGCCGTTGCGCGGATCGATGGCAACGAGCGCACCGCGGCGATCACCGAAGAGCTCTTCGACCATCGCTTGCAGCTTGATGTCGATCGACATCACGAGCGCATTGCCCGGCCGCGCCGGGTGGCTCTTCAGGCGGCGCACGGGGTGACCGCCGGCGCTCGTCTCCATCTCTTCGAAGCCGGTTTCGCCGTGGAGATCGGCCTCGTAGCTCTGCTCCACGCCGAGCTTGCCGATGTACTCGGTGCCGACATAGTTGTTGAACTGGTCTTCGGGCCACTCGTCCATCGCCGTCTTCTCGGCCTCGTTGATGCGGCCGATGTAGCCAATCAAATGGCTGCCGACTTCGCCGAGCGGATAGTTGCGAAAGAGCCGCGCTTTGATGTCGACACCGGGAAAGCGAAAGCGCTGGGCGGTGAAGCGAGCCACTTCTTCATCGGTCAGCTTGGTGCGGATCGGCAGCGACTCAAAACTTTTGCTCTCATCGAGCAGGCGCTTGAAGCGTTTGCGGTCGCGCGGCTGAACGTCGATGAACTCGGCGATGTGGTCGATCGTGGCGTCGAGATCGGTCACCTTCGACGGCGTGATCTCCAGCGTGTAGGCCGAATAGTTGTTGGCCAGCACAACGCCATTGCGATCGAGGATCAGCCCGCGGTTGGGCACGACCGGGACGATCGTGATGCGGTTGTTCTCGGCCTGGGTGTAGAGCTCGTCGTGCTTGTAGACCTGCAGGTAGACCAAGCGCGCGGCGAGCAGGCCGAAGAGGAACAGCACAAACGCCGCCGCCGCAGCCAGCCGCAAGCGAAACCGGCCAAGCTCTTGTTCGACGTTCTTGAGTTCTGTCATCAGGCCAACATCAGAGAGGGCGATTTTGATCCGGGTCAGGCGCGCGGCGTTGAGGTGCGAGCAACAACCATGTGGCGATTGGCCACAGCAGCGCTTCGAACACGGGCGCCAACAGCACCTGCCAACCCGGGAACATGCCGCCGACGATCACCCGCACGATCAGCGACACGGCATGCGCCGCAAAAAACAAAGGCAGGATCTGCACCGCCTGTGACGGCACGGTGAACCATAGCAAGCGGCGGTGAATGGTGATCGCGAAATAAGCGAGCAAGGTGTAGGCAAGCGCGTGCTGGCCGAGGACGGCGGCGTCGTGAACATCCATCGCCAGGCCAAACAGGAAGGCGACGCCCACACCAACGCGGCGCGACTGGTGCACGTTCCAGAACACCAGCACGAGCGCCACGAAATCGGGCATCGCTGGCGCGCGGCCGAGCGGGACGACGTTGAGCGCAAAGGCGAGCATCAGCGTGAAGCCAACGAACAGCGGGTTGACCGGCAACAGCAGCTGATTGGCGGCGCGCGGCATGATCATGGCTCGGCTCCTTCGTTCACTTCTTACTGCCTCGCTTGGACACCGGCGGCTTCGCTTCATCGGCGGCAGCCTCGGGGCGCGGCGGCATCTGCAGACCCGTCGGCTCGAGCACGAGCAAATGGCGCACGCCATCGGGCGGGCTCGCTGGGGTGAGCACGATGCGGGCAAAGCCTGAGTCGAGCTTGCGGTCCACGCTGGCCACTTTGGCGACCGGCAGGCCGGGCGGGTAGACGCCGTCGACGCCGGACGTGGTGAGCGTGTCGCCCGCCTGCACGTCGGCATTGCCGGCCATGAAGCGAAGCTCCATGCCGCCGCCCGGCACCGTCGCACTTCCGAAGGCGGCGTTGCGCGATTGGGTGCGGGTGTTGAGCACGGGGATGGCGGCTTCTTTGTCGGTCAGCAGAGTCACTTCGGCCGAGAGCGGGTAGACGCGGGTCACTTGCCCGAGCACGCCGCGCTCGTTGATGACGGGCGAGGCGAGAACGATGCCGTCAGACGCGCCGCGGTCGATGATGAACTTGCGCGAGTACGGATCGGGCGCTTCGTACAGGACTTGCGCCGTGCGCGAGCGAACCGTGAGGCCGGCACGCAAGTCCAGCAAAGCGCGCAAGCGGGTGTTCTCCTGCAGCAGCTGCTCGACGCGGAGCGCGCGTTCCGACTGGCTCGCCAGTTGGCGCCTGGCCTCAGCCTCGCTCGACAGGGCATGCTGCAGCCCAAGCAGGTAGTCGGATCCGGTCTTCCACGCGTCAACGGGCACGAGCAGGGCTTGTTGCGGGTAATGCAGCGCGGTGGCGAGTGCGGCGCGCAAAGGCAATGTGACCTTGAAGCGGGTGTCGGCCACCATCAGAAAGAGCGCCAGCGCCGAGCACAGCGTGAGTTTGGTGAGGGCGGATGGGCCTTGCCGGAAGAACGGCGGAGGGGTGCGGTCGATCGTGCCGATGGCCATGGTGGGTCTCAGGCCGCGAGGGGATGCCCATGGACCCTGCGGCACAAGCCGTGGCCCGCGTCGGCCGAAATCAACAGCACGAACCCAAACGCACTGAACGCCCCGCACGCACGAAACGCACCGCACGCACCAAACGCACAAAAGCCGGCCACGCGATCCACGTGCCGGCCGCCCAAGCTCACGTGGGTCACTCCGACGTGAAGATGCTGCCCAGCCGCTCCATGCGTTCGAGCGCCATGCCGCAGCCGCGCACCACGCAAGTCAGCGGATCTTCGGCAACCAGCACCGGCAAACCGGTTTCTTCGGCCAGCAGCCGGTCCAGGTCACGCAGCAAAGCGCCACCGCCGGTCAACATCATTCCGCGCTCGGCGATGTCGGCGCCGAGCTCTGGCGGCGTTTGCTCCAGCGCGTTCTTCACACTCGAGACGATTTGGTTCAGCGGGTCGGTCAGCGCTTCCAGGATCTCGTTCGACGAGATCGTGAAGCTGCGCGGCACACCTTCTGAAAGGTTGCGGCCCTTGACCTCCATCTCCTTGACCTCGGAGCCCGGGAAGGCGCTGCCGATGTTCTTCTTGATGGCCTCGGCCGTCGGCTCGCCGATCAACATGCCGTAGTTGCGGCGGATGTAGTTGATGATGGCTTCATCGAATTTGTCGCCACCGACGCGCACGCTGCCTTTGTAGACCATGCCGCCCAGGCTGATGACGCCGACTTCGGTCGTGCCGCCGCCGATGTCAACCACCATCGACCCGCTGGCCTCGCTGACCGGCAGGCCGGCACCAATGGCCGCGGCCATCGGCTCTTCGATCAGGTAGACATCGCTCGCGCCAGCGCCGAGCGCCGATTCGCGAATCGCGCGGCGCTCGACTTGCGTGGAGCCGCAAGGCACGCAGATGATGATCCGCGGGCTGGGCCGAAGCACCGAGCGCGGATGAACCATCTTGATGAACTGCTTGAGCATCTGCTCGGTGACAGTGAAGTCGGCGATCACGCCGTCTTTCATCGGGCGAATGGCTTCGATGTTGCCGGGCACTTTGCCGAGCATGGCCTTGGCTTCAGCGCCGACGGCCTGGATGGTCTTCTTGCCATTGGGGCCGCCTTCATGGCGGATGGCAACGACGGAGGGCTCGTCGAGCACGATGCCCTTGCCACGCACATAGATCAGCGTGTTGGCGGTACCGAGGTCGATGGCGAGGTCCGTCGAGAAATAGCGACGAAAGGATCCGAACATGGTGTGGGGGCGGTCTCGCCCGGCGGCGTCTTAGGGAAGGCTGGTTGAGAGGCTTCGCTGCGCGGCAGGACGATGGAGTTCCGGGTTATGCGGTAAGGGGAAGCGCCAGCCCGTGATGCCGGTTGGCGCCGCGACACGAACGACGAAGCCACAAACGATGAAGTCATCAACGACAAAGCGCTTGGGGGCTTCGAATCGACCGCCATGAGAGGCCGCCGACAACGGTGCGGGCACGCGTCTGACACTGTGCGATAAGCACGGATAATACCCGACGCCCTGCCGCTTTCGACCTGGAAGCGCCCCATTTGGTCCGCAAATCGGCCCGCAATTTGGACTCCCATTTCATGGCCCTGACCCCGCAAGACGCCACGCGCATCGCGCACCTCGCGCGGCTTGAACTCGCTAGCGACGAGCAAGCCGCCATGCTCGTTCAACTCAACGGGTTTTTCTCGATCGTGGAGCAAATGAACGGCGTCGACACGAGCGGCGTCGAGCCGCTCTACACCCCGCTCTCCGCCGTGCAAGACGTGACCCTTCGCCTGCGCCAAGACAGCGTCACCGAGACCGATCAGCGCACGCTGAACCAGCGCAGCGCGCCGGCCGTCCAAGACGGCCTGTTCCTTGTTCCCAAGGTCATCGAATGACGACAACGACGCACTCTGAACTGCACGCGATGGGCGTGGCCGAGCTCGGCCGCGCACTCGGGGCGAAAGACGTCTCGAGCGTCGAAATCACGACACATCTGCTCGCACGGCTTTCGACTCACGAACAACTTGGCGCCACGCTGTGCAGCGACCCCGAGCTCGCGCTCGTCCAGGCAGAAGCCGCCGATGCCCGCCGAGCCCTGGGCGAACGCGGCGCCTTGCTCGGCGTGCCACTGGCCCACAAAGACGTGTTCGTCACCCGCGATCTGCCGACGACTGCCGGCTCGAAGATGCTCGAGGGTTATCAAAGCCCGTTCGATGCCACGGTGGTCGCAAGGCTCGCCGAGCGCGGCATGGTCACGCTCGCCAAGCTCAATTGCGATGAATTTGCGATGGGCTCGAGCAACGAGAACTCGGCCTATCGCGCTGTGAAAAACCCATGGGACACTGGCCGCGTGCCGGGTGGCTCGTCGGGCGGCTCGGCGGCCGCGGTGGCCGCGCGGCTCATGCCCGCAGCCACCGGCACCGACACCGGCGGCTCGATCCGCCAACCCGCGAGCTTCACCGGCATCACTGGCATCAAGCCGACCTACGGCGTTTGCTCACGCTACGGAATGATCGCGTTCGCCTCCAGCCTCGACCAGGCCGGTGCCTTCGCGCGCAGCGCCGAAGACTGCGCTTTGCTGCTCGGCGCGATGAGTGGCTATGACGACCGGGACTCCACCAGCGCGCAGCGACCACCGCAAGACTTCTCTGCGGCGATGCATGCCGCGCGCGAAGGTGCGTCAGCCGCCAAGCCGCTTGCGGGTTTGCGCATTGGCTTGCCGAAAGAGTTTTTTCCGCAAGCACTCGCAGCCGATGTCGATGGCGCCGTGCGTGCGTCGTTGGCTGAGTTGGAGCGGCTCGGCGCGCGGCTCGTTGAGGTCAGCTTGCCGCGCACCGAGCTCTCGATCCCGGTCTACTACATCATCGCCAATGCCGAAGCCTCGTCGAACCTCAGCCGGTTTGACGGCGTGCGCTATGGGCACCGCGCGAAGGACTTCGATGACCTCGAAAGCCTCTACAAGAAATCTCGCGCGGAAGGCTTCGGCGCCGAGGTCAAGCGCCGCATCATGATCGGCACCTACGTGCTCTCGCACGGCTACTACGACGCCTACTACCTGCAAGCGCAAAAGCTTCGCCGCATGGTGGCCGACGACTTCCAGGCCTGCTTCACGCAGTGCGACGTGATCGCCGGGCCGGTTGCGCCCACGGTTGCTTGGCAACTCGGCGCGAAGAGCGATGACCCAGTGGCCAACTATTTGGCCGACGTCTTCACACTGCCTGCCAGCCTCGCCGGCCTCCCCGGCATGAGCTTGCCGGCGGGCTTTGGCGAAGCGGGCATGCCGGTCGGTTTGCAGTTGATTGGCAACTACTTCGGCGAAGGGCAGTTGCTGCATGCGGCTCACGCTTTTCAGCAAGCCACCGATTGGCACACCCGCGTCCCGGCCGGGTTTTGAACACACCATGAGCAGCACTCACTCCTCTGCCGCCGCGCTGGTCCGCGGCTTCGAAGTCGTCATCGGCATCGAAACCCACGCACAGCTCTCGACCCGCTCGAAGATTTTCAGCGGCTCGGCCACGACCTTCGGCGCCGCGCCGAACACCCAAGCGTCGCCGGTCGATCTGGCTTTACCGGGCACGCTGCCGGTGATGAACCGCGGCGCGGTCGAGCGGGCGATTCGCTTCGGCCTGGCGGTGGGCGCGAAGATCGCGCCGCTGTCGATCTTCGCGCGCAAGAACTACTTCTATCCCGACCTGCCCAAGGGCTATCAGATCAGCCAGTACGAAACGCCGGTGGTGCAAGGCGGCACGGTCGAGTTCTTCATTGACGGGCCGGGCGGCGAGCGCGTCAAGCGCAAGGTGCAGTTGACCCGCGCGCACTTGGAAGAAGACGCCGGCAAATCGCTGCATGACGCCTATCAGGGCGCTACCGGCATCGACCTCAACCGCGCCGGTACGCCGCTGCTCGAGATCGTCACCGAGCCCGACATGCGCTCGGCTGCCGAGGCCGTGGAATACGCCAAGACCCTGCACACGCTCGTGACCTGGCTCGACATCTGCGACGGCAACATGCAAGAGGGCTCGTTCCGATGCGACGTCAACGTCTCGGTGCGGCGGCCAGGCGAATCGTTCGGCACGCGGCGCGAAGTCAAAAACGTGAACAGCTTCAAGTTCATGCAGCAGG
>JAYWGR010000148.1:0-115054 GCA_043778145.1 Rhizobacter sp. | reverse complement strand
CTCAGCGGCCCGGAGTGAGTTGGTGTCGTTGATGGTCGAGTAGATGATCTTGGGCTTGCCCTTCTCGGCGGTGTAGGCCGCGATGAGCTCCTTGGCCTTGGCCGGGTCGTAGACGTAGTCAGTCACTTTATCGTTGTATGACCAGAGCGTGGGCGGGATCGGGTTCTTCGCAACCTGGCCTGCGCCCTGGAACACCGCATCCAGAATCGCTTTTTTGTTCACGGCCATGTTCAAGGCCTGGCGAACCTGCTTGTTGTCGAACGGCTTCTTCTCGACGTTGAACGCGATGTAGCCCACGTTCAAACCGTTCTGCTGCACGAGGTTGATGGCAGGGTCGTTCTTCATCAGCGCCACGTCGGCCGGCTTCGGGAACGCCATCACGTGGCACTCGCCGGTCTTCAGCTTGGCGTAACGCACCGATGCGTCGGTCGTGATCGCGTAGACCAGGTTGTCGATCTTCGGGCGGCCGCCCCAGTGCGCGTCGAAAGCCTTGTAGCGGATGACCGCGTCTTTCTGGTACGAGACGAACTGGAACGGGCCGGTGCCGATCGGCTCCTTGTCGATCACGTCGGGCGTCTTGGCGGCCATCATCTTGTCGGCATATTCGGCCGAGTGGATCGACGCGAAGTCCATCGCCAGGTTGGCCATGAACGGCGCTTCGGGCTTCTTCAGCACGAACTTGATCGTCATCGCATCGAGCTTCTCGACGCGGTCGACGATGTTCTTCATGTCCATGTCTTCGAAGTACGCGTAGGTCTGGCCCGGCGTGACCTTGGCGAACGGGTGGTTCGGGTCGGCCTGGCGGTTGTACGAGAACAGCACGTCGTCGGCGTTCAGGTCACGCGTGGGCGTGAACTTGGCGTTGCTGTGGAACTTCACGCCCTTGCGCAGCTTGAAGGTGTAGCTCAGCCCATCGGCCGATGCGCTCCAGCTTTCAGCCAGGCCCGGCACGATGTTGGTGGTGCCGAGTTCGAACTCGACCAAGCGGTTGAACATCGGCACCGAGACGGCATCGAAGGTGGTGCCAGTCGAGTAGTACTGTGGGTTGAAGCCTTCGGGGCTGCCTTCTGAACAGTAGACCAAAGTCTTCGCGGCGAAGGCCGCACCACAACTGGCCGACAAGGCCAACGCAAGGGTCGAGGAAAACGTGAAGCCGCGAAGTTTCATGTGTGGTTCCTGGAAGGTTTGACGAAGCCCAGCCTGTGGGTGCAGTTCATCATAGGTGGGGGCAAAGGCATTGCCTGTCGGGTTGCCACCTAGCAAAACGCCTGCCAGAAGACGGCCGATCGCGCAGCCATCAACTCAGCAACGCGAGCACGCTCAACCAGAGCGGCGCGGTGGCCACGAAGGCCAGTGTCGAGAGCACTGTTGCGGCCGTGGTCTCGGCCTGCAGCGTGCGGTAGCGCTGCGCAAAGATCAGCGCGTTGCTGCCAATCGGCAGCGCCGCCATCATCACGACCACCGCGAGCGGCAAGCCCGTCAAGCCAAAGCCCCAATGCGCGATTGCCAGCACCAAGGCCGGCTGTGCAAGCAGCTTCAAGGCCGACAACCAAACGGCCGTGAGCGCCGCGCCCTGGGTGCCGTAGTACGCGAGCGACATGCCGATCAACACCAAGCAGAGCGGCACCACGGCCGAGCCGAGTGTCACCAGCACTTCATCGGCCACGGCCGGCAGCGGCAGGCCGATGGCGTGCCAGGCCATGCCGATCAGCACCGGCATCACCACTGGGTGGATCAGCGTATTGCGGGCGGTGCTGAAGAGCGTGGCGGCGAGGTGCGGGCTCGCGCCGCCATCGCCTCGCTGCGCGCGGGCGAGATCGAGCTCAACGAGGGCCGTCGTCAAGGTCAGCAAGGTGAGTGCATGCAGGCTGACGATCGCGAGATGGATCGCCAAGCCCGCCTCGCCGAACAGCGCCGCCGCCATTGGGATGCCCACCTGCACCGTGTTGCCGAACACGGCAGTGATGGCGCGCACGCTGGGCCCCGCCGTCGGCAGATCAGTGCGGCGGCGCTGCCATGCGTAAACGCCCACGAGCAGCCCGATCATCGGCACGAACACCGCCACCAGCGTGCCCCACGGAATGGCATGGAAGTCGAGCCGCGCCGTGGTGCGAAACAGCAGCGCCGGCACGAAGATGTAGTAGGCCGCATTGGCCAAGGTGCGCGCCGGGTCGTTGGTTTCGGTGGCTGCGCCGAGCCATTTCAGCTTGCCAACCGCCCAGCCGATGGTCACCACGAGAAAGATGCCGAGCAGCTTGAAGAAGATGAGGGTGGACATGCCGACGAGTATCGAGCACGCCCTCTGGGTGCCCTCAGGGTGCCCGCTCGGTGCCCGCTTGGCGCCCGCTCAGCGCCGCTGGGGCCATCTCGCGCAGCTTGGCCGCGCGTGGCGGGCGCGCGGCCTGTGGTCAGCCGAGCTCAGCGCGCCGCGGCATGTCGGCCCCGCGGCGGGAGCAGGTGATCGCGGCTGCGCGTGACGCGAAGGCCAGCGCAGCCTCAAGCTGCGTGGCCGACAGCGCCGCCAAGGCCGTGGCCGACAGCGCCTCGTGCTCGGCGAGCCAGGTCAGCATCGCGGCCTGAAAGGTGTCGCCCGCGCCGACGGTGTCGATCACCTCAACCGCCACGCGGGGCACGCTGGCTTGCCCCTGCGCCGTCCAGCCGGTGGCGCCGAGTGCGCCGCGCGTCACGATCACAGCGGCCACGCCTTGCGCGAGCGCGTGGGCCGCGAAGGCGTCGATCGAGGCGCCGGGCTGCAGCCACTCCAGGTCTTCTTCGCTGACTTTGAGCAAGTGGGTGCGAGGCAGCATCCACGCGAGCTGCTCGCGCCAACGGGCGATCTCGGGCTCGACGTTGAGGCGAATGTTCGGGTCATACGCGATCAACGCTCGGCCGCGCTCGGCCTCGATCAAGGCCCGCAAGGTCGACGCGATCGGCTCCACCACCGTGGCGTAAGAGCCGACCTGCACGACGCGAATGCCCTGCGGCAAGTGCGCCAACGCGGCGGTCGTCAACTGGCGGTCAGCGCCGCGGTCGCCGTAGAACGCATAGGACGGCACGCCTTGCGCATCGAGCCCGACGACGCTGAGCGTGGTTGGCGCATCGGGTCGGGCCACGGCGCGGGTGTCCACGCCCTCAGCGGCGAGCGTGCGCATCAGCCGATCGCCGAGAAAGCCGCTGCCCACCGCCGCAAAGAAGCCGACCGGCTGGCCAAGCCGCGCCAGCCCCACCGCCACATTGAACGGCGACCCGCCGACGTTGGCGTCAAGCGCCAAGCCAGTGCCCGTTTCGGCGGCGGAGAACAGGTCGAACAAGGCTTCACCACAGACGATCAACATTCGTTTTCCCTCAAAGACAAACACGCGCACCGCGCGAGAAGATGGCGAGAGCATCGGCGCGAGCCAGCTTTGCCACTATTCGGGTATTCCATTAATAAATCAACTTGATTTATTAAAGTTCGACTTCGATAATTTGCCACACACCCGCCGAGGTGTGCGTTCCCAAGACTTCGGAGACAAACATGACTTTCCCGCGTCCTTGTTCCCTGCATCGCTCGTTGAAATGCTCGACCGCCACCGCCGTGATCGGCCTGCTCTTCGGTGCCGGCATCGCTGCCGCCGCCGATCAGCCGGTGATCGGCCTGATCACCAAGACCGACACGAACCCCTTCTTCGTGAAGATGAAAGAAGGCGCACAAGCGGCGGCCGGTGCCAAGGGCGCCAAGCTGCTGAGTGCGGCCGGCAAGGTCGACGGTGACAACGCGGGCCAGGTCACTGCCATCGAGAACATGATTGCGGGCGGCGCCAAGACGATTCTGATCACGCCGAACGACTCCAAAGCCATCGTCCCGGCGATCAAGAAGGCGCAGGCGCAAGGCGTGATGTTCATCGCACTCGACAGCCCCGCCGATCCGGCCGATGCGACTGACGCCCTCTTCGCAACCAACAACTACACCGCCGGCGAGTTGATCGGCAAATACGCCAAGGTCGCGATGGCCGGCAAGCCCGCGAAGATCGCCACGCTCGACCTCTTTCCCGGCCACCCGGTCGGTGCGCAGCGCCACAACGGCTTCATGACCGGCTTCGGCCTGAAGGCGTCTGATGCCAAGAGCAACGAGCTCTCGAAGAGCGCCGAGATCGTCTGCATGGCCGACAGCTTTGGCGACCAAGCCAAGGGCCAGACGGCGATGGAGAACTGCCTCCAGAAGAACCCTGACATCAATTTGGTCTACACCATCAATGAGCCCGCAGCGGCCGGCGCCTACCAAGCGCTGAAGAGTGCGGGCAAAGAAAAGGGCGTGGTCATCGTCTCGGTCGATGGCGGTTGCGCGGGTGTGAAGAACGTCAAGGCCGGCGTGATTGCCGCCACCTCGCAGCAGTACCCGCTGAAGATGGCGGCGATGGGCGTGGATGCCGGCGTTGAATACGCCAAGGGCGGCAAGAAGGCCAAGGGCTACACCGACACCGGCGTCACCTTGATCACCGACAAGCCGATGGCGGGTGTGGAGAGCAAGGACACGAAGTTCGGCACCGATTCGTGTTGGGGTAACAAGTAGGCGGGTAAGGCCCTCACCCCAACCCTCTCCCGCAGGCGGGAGGGAGTGGGGCCCTCACCCCAACCCTCTCCCGCAGGCGGGAGAGGGAGCAGGTGGCGCTGATCGGCCTGCCGCTCCCGTTGCCCGGCGCCCCTGTCATGTCGCTTGTGAGAGGGGCCGGCATGAGGGCGCGATGACGTCAACAACACAGAACCCGGAGAACGCATGACCTCGGCCAAGACTTCCAAGCTCCCGCCCGTTGCCACGCTCGGGCCGTTGATCGCGTTGTTGCTCGCGGTCGGCTTCTTTGCGACGCAGAGTGACCGGTTTCTATCGGTCCAAAACTTCTCGCTGATCCTGCAGCAGGTGATGGTCGTCGGCACGATCGCGATCGGGCAGACGCTCATCATCCTCACCGCCGGCATCGATCTCTCATGCGGCATCGTGATGGCGCTTGGCGGCATCGTGATGACCAAGCTGGCCGTCACGCACGGCATGAACCCCTACCTCGCCATTGGCTGCGGCTTGCTCGCCTGCATGGCCTTTGGCTTGCTCAATGGCTTGCTCGTCACGCGCATCAAGTTGCCGCCCTTCATCGTCACGCTCGGCACGATGAACATTGCGTTTGCGATCACGCAGCTCTACTCCGGCGCACAGACGATCACCGACCTGCCGGCCGAGATGACCTTCTTTGGCAACACCGTCGCGTTTGGTGCGGTGGCGTTCAACTACGGCACGGTGTTTATGGTGTTGATGTATGCCTTCATGTGGTGGGGCCTGCGCGATACGCAGCCCGGCCGGCACGTCTATGCCGTCGGCAACAACCCCGAGGCGACTCGTTTGACCGGCATCGCGACGGACCGCGTCTTGCTCGGCGTCTATGTGATCGCCGGGCTCTTCTACGGCATCGCAGCGCTGCTCTCTGTCTCGCGAACCGGGGTGGGTGATCCGAACGCGGGGCAAACCGAGAACCTCGATGCCATCACCGCCGTCGTGCTCGGTGGCACCAGCCTCTTCGGTGGCCGCGGCATCATCTTGGGCTCGCTGCTTGGCGCGGTGATCGTCGGCGTGTTTCGCAATGGCTTGACCTTGATGGGCGTGTCGTCGGTCTATCAGGTGCTCATCACCGGCATCCTCGTGATCTTGGCGGTCGCGACCGATCAACTCTCACGCAAATCAAGATAAGAGAAGGAGCACGCTGATGGCTGCGCACAAACTGGTCATGGAAGCGAAGGGTCTGGTCAAGAAGTACGGCCAAGTCACCGCCCTCGATGGTGCTGACTTCGAACTCCGCGCCGGCGAGATCCTGGCGGTAATCGGTGACAACGGCGCCGGCAAATCGTCGCTCATCAAAGCGCTCTCGGGCGCGACGATCCCCGATGAAGGCACGGTCTTTCTTGACGGCAAGCCGATCCACTTCAAGTCGCCCGCCGATGCGCGGCGCGAAGGCATCGAGACGGTCTACCAAGACCTCGCGGTGGCGCCGGCGATGTCGATCTCCGAGAACCTCTTTCTGGGCCGCGAAATCATCAAAGGCGGCTTTCTCGGCAAGCTGCTGCGCATCATCGACAAGAAGGAAATGCTCAGCCAAAGCGTGGCGCGCATGAACGATTTGAAAGTCGGTATTCGCTCGATGACGCAGGCGGTAGAAACACTCTCTGGCGGCCAGCGGCAATGCGTGGCGGTGTCGCGCGCGGCAGCATTCGCGCAGCATGTGGTGATCTTGGACGAGCCGACTGCGGCGCTCGGCGTGAAGGAGGGCAACATGGTGCTGGAGCTCATTCGCCGCGTGCGCGACAAAGGCCTGCCGGTGATTCTCATCAGCCACAACATGCCGCATGTGTTCGAGATCGCTGACCGCATTCACATCGCGCGGCTCGGCAAGCGCGCCTGCATCGTCAACCCCAAGACAATCAGCATGAGCGATACGGTGGCCGTCATGACCGGTGCCAAGCGCGCTGATGAACTCCCTGCCGATGCTCTGGCTTGAACCCTGAAGAAACCTGTTGACCATGCTGAAAAACATTGACCCCCTGCTCTCGCCCGAGTTGCTCAAAGTGCTGCGCGAAATGGGCCACGGCGACGAGATCGTGCTCGCCGATGCGAACTTCACTGCCGAATCACTCGGCCGCGGCAAACCGGTGATCCGCCTGCCGGGTGTCGGCATGCAGGCGATCTGCACGGCCGTGCTTTCGGTGTTGCCGCTCGATGCGATGGTGGATCGCCCCATTGCCTTCATGCAGGTCGGCGGCTCGGAGGCTGGATACCTCTCGGCCGTGCAGCGCGAAGTGATCGGCGACCTCGTTCAACGTGGCGACGCCACGGCCGAGCAGTGCGCTCCGGTCGAGCGCTTCGCGTTCTATGAACGCGTGTCGCGCGCCTATGCGATCGTGCAGACCGGCGAGTTGCAGCCCTTTGCCAACTTCCTGTTCAAGAAGGGCGTGATTGCGGAGGCGCTGCGGCCGTGAACTTGAGCGCGGCTGTGCCGATGGCGGCAGAAGCCAAGCTGCGGCCGCGTGGCTCTAACCATGCCGGCATGCGCCAGTTCAACGAGCGCGTGGTGCTGCAGGCGATCCGCTTGCATGCGAGCTTGCCCAAAGCCGAGATCGCGCGGCTCACCAAGCTCACGCCGCAAACGGTGCAGATCATCATCGCGCGGCTTGAGGCCGATGGCCTCGTCATGAAGCTGGCGCCGGTGCGCGGCAAGGTCGGGCAGCCCTCGGTGCCGATGGCGCTCAACCCCGACGGCGCGTTCTCTATCGGCATCAAGATCGGCCGCCGCAGCATGGACATGCTCTTGCTCGACTTCACTGGCCAAGTGCGCGAGCGCGTCTCGCTGGCCTATGAATTCCCCGAGCCCGATGCCTTGTTCGCCGAGATCGAGGCGCAGCTGAAGCAGCTGCGCAAGAACCTCGCGCCCAAGTTGCGCCCGCGCTTGCACGGCATCGGCATCGCAGCGCCGCTCTCGCTCGAAGGCTGGCATTCGGTGCTCGGCATTGGCCCGGCGCAAACCGCGCAATGGGCCGGCATCGATGTGCGCGAACGCGTCGCTTCGATGACCGATTTGCCGGTCGAGTTCGTCAAAGACACTGCCGCCGCCTGCGTGGCCGAACTCGTGGCTGGCCGCGGCCGCCACCTGCGCAGCTTTCTCTATGTGTTCTTCGACACCTTCATCGGCGGCGGCTTGGTGATCGACAGCCAATTGCGCTCCGGCTTGAACGGCAATGCCGGCGCGGTGGGTTCTTTGTCGCTCGGGCTTGCCAAGCGCGGCGCGGGCAGTGCGCCCGACCAACTGTTGAGCCGCGCCTCGCTCATCAACCTCGAAGCGCGCTTTGCCGCCGAAGGGCTTGACGCCGCCGCGTGCACCGATGCCCGTGCGCTGCAAAAGCCGTGGGCCGCGCACACCGAGAAGTGGCTGCGCGAGGCCGGCCCGGCCGTCGCTTTTGCGGCCAACAGCGCGGCCTGTTTGCTTGATCTCGACGGCGTCATCATCGACGGCTCATTCAGCCGCGAGTTGCTTACCGCAGTGATGAGCGCGGTGAGCGCCTCGCTCGATCAGTACAACTGGGAAGGCGTGGCGCGGCCGCTGCTGCTCGAAGGCACGATCGGCTCCGATGCCCGCGCCATGGGCGGCGCCTTGCTGCCGCTCTATGCCAACTTCGGGCCCGACCGCGATCTGTTTTTGAAGCTCGGCGCCTGATCACAAGTTTGATCAAACGCATGAGCACAATGCCGTGCCACCTCCGGAGCTGCCATGACCATCCGCATGACCCCGATCACTCAGCCCACCTCACCGATCGCCGGCCAACGCCCCGGCACCTCCGGCCTCCGCAAGAAGGTCACGGTGTTCCAGCAGCCCGGCTACCTTGAGAATTTTGTTCAGGCGATCTTCGATTCGCTCGACGATTTCAAAGGCCAAACGCTGGTGCTCGGCGGTGATGGCCGCTATTTCAACGACACCGCCATTCAGATCATCCTGCGCATGGCGGCGGCCAACGGCTTCGGCAAAGTGTTGGTCGGGCAAGGCGGCATTTTGTCGACCCCAGCTGCCAGCTGTGTGATCCGCAAACGCAGTGCCTTCGGCGGCATCATCTTGTCGGCCAGCCACAACCCCGGCGGGCCGGATGGTGACTTCGGCATCAAATACAACACCGGCAACGGCGGCCCCGCGCCCGAGAAGATCACCGAGGCGATCTACGCGAATACGCAAACGATCCCGCGCTACCTCACGGTGGAGTCGCCCGACGTGGATCTCGCCAAACTCGGCAGCACCCACATCGGCACGATGGTGGTTGAAGTGATCGACCCGGTGGCCGATCACGCCGAGCTGCTCGCTACGCTGTTCGACTTCAACGCAATCGGCGCCATGCTGCGCTCGGGCAGCTTCAGCATCTGCTTCGACGCCATGCATGCCGTGACCGGCCCGTATGCGAACGCCGTGCTCGTCAAGACACTTGGCGCGCCCGCCGCGAGCGTGATCAACGGCGTGCCCTTGCCCGACTTCGGCGGCGGCCACCCGGACCCGAACCCAACCTATGCCGACGAGTTGATGCGCCGCATGAACGCGGCCGACGCACCCGACTTCGGCGCGGCAAGCGATGGCGATGGCGACCGCAACATGATCGTCGGCCGCCGCTTCGTCGTGACGCCGAGCGACAGCCTCGCCGTGCTCGCCGCCAATGCCCACCTCGTGCCCGGCTATGCGATCGGCTTGAAGGGGGTGGCGCGGTCCATGCCCACGAGCGCGGCCGTGGACCGCGTGGCTGCCGTGCTCGGCATCGACTGCTTCGAGACGCCCACGGGCTGGAAGTTTTTCGGCAACTTGCTCGATGCGGGCGATGTCACGCTCTGCGGTGAAGAAAGCGCGGGCACCGGCTCTGACCACGTTCGCGAGAAAGACGGGCTCTGGGCGGTGCTCTTCTGGCTGAACATCGTCGCGGTGCGCGGCCAATCGGTCGAAGCCATCGTCACCGACCACTGGCGCCGCTTTGGCCGCAACGTCTACTCCCGGCATGACTACGAAGGCGTGGACAGCGCCGCTGCCAACGGCTTGATGGCGCACTTGCGCGAGCAACTCGGCACGCTGCCCGGCCAGGCGATCGGCGAGCACCGCATCGCCACGGCTGACGACTTCGCCTACATCGACCCGGTCGATGGCTCGGTCAGCACGGCGCAGGGCATACGCATCGGCCTGGTCGATGGTTCACGCATCGTCTTTCGCTTGTCAGGCACGGGCACCGAAGGCGCGACCTTGCGCGTCTACCTCGAACGGTACGAACCCGATCCGGCCCGCCACGGCATCCCGACGCAAGAGGCGCTGGCCGGCTTGATTGCGCTGGCCGATCGGCTCGCCGGCATCCGCGAACGCACCGGGCGCAACGCGCCGACCGTGATCACCTGATTGGGCTTGTGCCTGAGGCTGCGTCTGCGCCGCGAAGTCAGAGCACGAAATCGGCCCACACGAGGTGGTGGTCAGAGGCTTCATCGGCCTTGCTCTGGACCGTGTCAAACGCTTGCCAGCTGCGCGGGTGGTAGGAGCCACGGCGCTCGATGCCGGTCTCTTGCAGCGCCGCCCGCAGCCGGGGCGACATGATCAGATAGTCGATCTTGTTGGCCGCGGTGCCGGTGTCAAAAGTGCCGGGCCGGTCCGTCGGGTAGGTGGGGTGTGACTGCACATCTTCGAAGCCGTGTTGCCACAAGGGCACGAGCGCTTCGCTGTCAGGCGTGTCGTTCAAATCGCCGCCGAGCAGCACGAGCTTCGAGGTGTGGAGCGCCGTGTTGGCCAACTCGCTCGCGCGCGTGGCCTGGGCCAGTCTGCGGGCTTGCGCGATGTCGTCGTTGCCACCGCGCTTGGACTTGAAGTGATTCGGCAACACGACCAGCGAGTGCCCGCCGGGCAGCGTGACGAGGTACTCCGGGCAATCGCGCGAGAAGATGCGCTCACCGTTTGCGCCGCGATCGTCCACATGCGAGCGCACGCCGTTGAACGGAAAACGCGACATCACGCCCACATCGATGCCGCGGTCGTCATTGCCGTCGATCAGCATCACGTGGTCAAACGCCTGCTGGAACTCGCCGCCCAGCACTTGCTCGTTGAAGCGCAGCAGCGTGGGCCGGTTCTCGGCCTCGACGCAGATCAACACATCTGGCCGCACCTCGGCAATCACGCGGGCGGTGTTGAAGGTGGCTTGCCACTCGATGTCGGTGCGGCGCAGTTCGAACCAGCCGGTCCAGTCGCCTCGGCCCGCGGCCTTCACGCTCACCACGCCGGCCTGCGATGTCGAATACAGCTGGCCACGAATCTTGTTGAGAAACACCAGCGCGTTGGCCGGTGCATTGAGGTCGGCAAAGCTGTAGCGCGGCTCGATTTCCAGCAGGCGCGCTTTGATCTCGGCGGTGTAGGTGGGCTCGGCAATCAGCTGATTCAGCTCGGCGTGGTCATCGATCGCTTGTTGGCCGGCTCGGCCGGCGTCAGCCGCCATGGCGCTCGGCCGTGTGAACAGGTTTTCGAGATTGAAGGTCGCGACACGCAGTTTCATCGCCGGCTCCAGGTGCAGATGCAAGCGATCAGTTTGCGCGCGGTGTGTGACAGCGCGATGCGCCAAACGCTGGCGCATCCTCTCGGCGGTGGAGGTGCGGTGGAGGTGCCGGCTTGGCGCTCAGCGGCGGCCGAACATCATCTGCCGCGCGATCATCGATTTGAGCGGCGAGAGCGCCTGCAGCGCCGCGATGCCGAGGCCGCGCGCCGCGCCCGCGCCGGGCAGCGCCCAGGTGAAGCTGCGCGCGAGGAAATCGGTCGCGGCGATCATGGCCCAGCGGTCCGGGCCGCGCTGCCACTCCAGGCGGCGCAGCACGGCGTCGACATCCCTGTTCTTGGCCAGCGCACGCACCAGATCGTGTGCATCGCGAAGGCCCAGGTTCAGGCCTTGGCCCGCGACCGGGTGCAAGGTTTGCGCGGCATTGCCGATGCGCACCGTGCGGCCGATGCTGAGCGTGCGTTCGGCATTCAAGCCGAGGGCGAATTGCTTCAGCGGCGTGATCGATGCGATGCGCCCCACAGCGGGATGGAAGATGCTATTGAGCACGGCCACGCGCTGGGCATCGTCGAGCGCTTTGACCGGGTCGTCGTTGCTTGGCACGCACCACACCAATGCCGCGTCGCCGCTGGCCAAAGGCAAGAGTGCTGCCGGGCCGTGGCGGGTAAAGCGCTCGAAGGCCACGCCGGGCGAGCGTGCTGCGCCGGGCTCAAACGACACGCGGCCGACCCAGGCCGTTTGCTGGTAATCGTGGCGCAGTGGCGGCCGGTCATCGGGGTCGCGGAGCTTGGCGAGCTGATCGGCAAAGACGCCACCCTCTGCCACGATGGCAAGATCAAACCGCTCGGCAATGCCCGCATCGACCTCGACCGCGTGCTCCAGCCCTTTGCAGGCCGCAACAGGCGTGCCAAAACGGCTGTGCAAGCGCGTGGGATCGCGCGCTTCTTCGGCCTCCCAGGCGCGCTGCATCGGCGCCACCAAGCCGCCATAGCTTTGCACCGCGCCAAGCAGAGGCACGCCTTCGTCGATGGCCTTGATGCGCAGCTCGGGCTCGTGCCACCAAGCGCCGATGAAAGGCAGGCCGCTCGGCGGCTGCTGTGACACATGAACCTCGACGATGGGCTGCGCCGAAGCGGCATCCCACGCGCCGAGGTGTTCGAGCCACTGCACGCTGCCGAGCGAGAGCGCCAATGTGCGCGGATCGCCCGAGACGTCTTTGGCCAGCGGCCGTGCATCGAACAGGCTGATTTGCGAGGCCGGCAGCGCGCGCGCCGCATGCAGCGCGAGTGCCAGCCCAACCGGGCCGGCGCCGATGACGGCGATGTGGAGCGAGGTGTCGTCCATGCATTGACCCTTCGTTGGCCCCGCAGATTTGCGAGGCAAGTGCAGACGTATTATTCGCCGCACCTGAGCCTTCGGAGTGCAGCCATGGCGCTGATGGATTTCATCAAGAAACAGTTCATCGACATCATCGAGTGGACCGAGTCTGGCGACGGTGTTCTCGCATGGCGCTTCCCGATGGCCGGCCGCGAGATTCAAAACGGTGGCTCGCTCACGGTGCGCGAATCGCAAATGGCGGTGTTCGTCAACGAAGGCAAAGTGGCCGATGTGTTCGGCCCCGGCCGCCACACGCTCACCACCGCGACCTTGCCGGTGCTCACCTACCTCAAGAACTGGGACAAGCTTTTCCAAAGCCCGTTCAAGAGCGATGTTTACTTCTTCAGCACCCGCCAGCAGGTCGACCAGCGTTGGGGCACGACGCAGCCCGTGGCGATCCGCGACAAAGACTTCGGCGCCGTGCGCTTGCGTGCCTTCGGCAACTACAGCTACCGCATCGCCGACCCCAAGCTCTTTCACACCGAGATTTCAGGCACGCGCGACACCTACACCGTGGCCGATCTCGATGGCCAGCTGCGCGGGCAGATGCTGCAGCACATCTCGGATGCGGTGGCGTCGAGCGGTGTGGCCTTTCTCGACCTCGCGGCCAACCAGGTCGAGTTTGCAAAGGCATTGCAAGAGGCCACGGCACCAGCCTTTGCCGCGCTCGGGCTGAAGCTAGAGACCGTGACGATGCAAAGCATCTCGCTGCCGGAGGAGCTGCAGAAGATCCTCGACCAGAAGATCGGCATGGGCATGGTCGGCGGCGACATGGGCAAGTTCATGCAGTACCAAACGGCGCAGGCGATCCCGAAGTTCGCGGAGGGCAGCGGCCAAGGCGGTGTGGCGGGCGATGCCATGGGCCTGGGCGCCGGCGTGGCGCTCGGCCAAGTGATGGCTCAGCAGCTGAGCCAGGGCTTGCACGGCCAGCCGGCGGCAGCGGCAGCCGCTGCGCCGGTGGGTGTGCGGCCCGACGAAGTCATGGCGACTTTGGAGAAGCTGGCCGACCTGAAGGCCAAAGGCATCGTGACGCAAGACGAGTTCGATGCGAAGAAAGCGGAGTTGCTCAAGAAACTCGTGTGAAGCCGCATTCGCGGTTTCGGTCTACTCCCTATCTCTAGGGGTCACCCCTCGAACGGGTGGGTCATCGGCTGCCGCCTTGCTCTTAGATTGCACCCGTGCCGAACGTGAATTAGGTCACGTTCGGTACCCGGTTCTATCAATATGAGTCATCAGAGGGGGAGTCCATGAAATTGTTCAAGTGGTTGCTCAAGCAACAGTCGGCATTGGTTATCACTGGCGTTCTCGCAGCGGGCAGCGCCCACGCAGGGCCGTTCATCTTGGCCGGCACCGATGCCGATGACCACGGCTCCGCAACATCCACCGCCAATCTCGACGGCTGGCTGTTCATGCAGAAGTCGCTCGAAAACCTGGCGGCATCGTCCGAGCTGACCACCAAGAACAAGGTCGTCGTCTCGCTTGGCAGCAATGCCAACACCACGGCTGGCAACGCAGCCCAATCGGCATTCGCGAAGTCAAGCCTCGCCGCTGCCGGCTGGACCTTTCTTCAAGTCTCCGACCTCACGAGTGCCAGCTTCGACAGCTCGATTGCGCTGGCCGGCATCGTCATGCTCGACTCCGCCAGCAACGTCTCCGGCGGCATGACCAGCGCCGAAGATGCGGTGCTCACGAGCAAGGCGACCGCGATCAATTCCTTCCTCGGCGGCGGCGGCGCGTTGTTCAGCCAGGCCGGTGCCTACGGATGGTTGTCGGCCCTCGTGCCGGGGTTGGTGGTCAACCCCGTGGGAGACCAAAACCTGAGTCTCACTGCAGCGGGCAAAGCCGCATTCCCAGGCCTGACTGACGCCGACTTGAGCGCGGGCCCCTATCACGAGTACTTCACCAACGTTGGGCTGATTCCCGTGCTCGCCACAGGCCAATCGGGCGCGCTCAACGTGGTCATTGGCGCTGCTGGCGGCAGCATCACCGATCCGGTTCCTGAGCCATCCAGCATCGCGCTGTTGGCCTTGGGGTTGGTGGGTGTGGGCGCCGCTGTCCGCAAGCGCGCCGCTGTTTGAAGCTTTTATTGCGGAGGTGATCGAGGGCAACTGACCTCGCCCATCACCACCGCGCCGGCCTGAGTCGCCGGCTCCCGCGAGTACATTGCTCGGCATGTTGAAAGACGTGTCGGGCTCTTTTGTTTCATGACGGTTGAACCTTCGGCACAGCGCGCCTACCGCGCCGCGTGCCCCAATTGCGGCGCACCAGTTGAATTCCGCTCCGCCGCATCGGCGTTCGCGGTCTGCAGTTTCTGCAAGAGCACGATCGTTCGCGAGGGCGATGCGCTGCGCCGCATCGGCGAATCGGCCGAGTTGTTCGATGACCACTCGCCCTTGCAACTCGGCGCAGCCGGGCGCTACCAGGGTGCGCCTTTCACGCTTGTCGGCCGGCTGCAATACCGCTATGCCGATGGCACCTGGAACGAATGGCATGCGCTGTTCGATGGCGGCGCAGACCATCAAAAATCGGGCTGGCTGAGCGAAGACAACGGCCGCTACGTGATCGCGTTCGATGCGCCGTGGGCCGAGGCCATTCCGAGTGCCGAGAGCTTGCAGCCCGGCGCCCCACTGGTCGTCTCCGGCCAAGTGTGGACGGTGGCGTCTGTCGCGTCTGCCCGCGTGATCGCAGCGCTTGGCGAGCTGCCCTCGCCGCCCGAGCTGACACGCGCGTTCCCGATCATCGACCTGCGCAATCCCCGCGGCGAAGTGGGCACGCTCGACTACAGCGATGCCGCCCGGCCACGCTGGGCCATTGGCCGCTCGGTGGCGCTCAGCGATCTGGCGATGACCGGCCTGTCTGAGATCGCCGAGAAGACGCTCTCTGCCCGGGGCGCGCCGTGCCCCAACTGTGGCGCAGCGCTGCAAGTCAAGCTCTCGACCACGCAGACCATCGTGTGCGATCAATGCCATGCGGTGGTCGATGTGTCGGCCGGCGTGGGCGCTGACATGCAGCACTACGCGCAGGCCAACGGCACGCCGCCGCTGTTGGCGCTTGGCAGCGTCGGCACGCTGGCGCTCGGCAAGGCGGCGCTGCCGTGGCAAGTGGTGGGCTATGCCGAGCGCTGCGAGGTCGCGAACGCGAGCGACGATGACGACGACGAGCAGACCTTCTGGCGCGAATACCTGCTCTACCACCGGCACGAAGGTTTCGCCTTCATCGTCGACGCGCAAGACGGCTGGAGCTGGGCGGCGCCGATCACCGGCGTGCCCGAGCGCTTCGGCGAAAGCGTCAAACACAACGGCGTGCTCTACCGCAAGCTCTACGACTACACCGGCCGCGCCACCTATGTGCTCGGCGAGTTTTATTGGCAGCTGCGACGCAACCAAACCACCGTCAACACCGACTACCAAGGCACCGGCAGTGCCTCGGCCAAGCGCCTGAACCGCGAGCAAACGCGCTCGGGCAGCGGCGCCGATGCGACTGCCGAAGTCGTCTGGTCCGCCGGCGAGACGCTTGCCGCCGACACGGTGATGCAGGCGTTTCGAATCGCGCCAACATCCGGCGCGGCCTTTGCGCGCGACGCCTTGCCCACCGCACTGAACGGCAGCTCGTTGCGGTCGAAGCTCTTGCTCGGGTTGCTCGTGCTCTTCGTCGGGTGGATGCTCTTTCGCTGCGCCAGCCGCGACGATTGCAGCGAGACGCGCGCGGCCTTCGGTGAGTCTTCGCAGGAATACCGCAACTGCGTCAACCGTGGTGGCGGCTTTCGCACCGGCGGCGGCTCATTCGGCGGTTTCTCGAGCGGTGGCGGCCACAAGTAGCGGCGGCTTTTAAATCAAGCTCAATTCAAGTCACTCAAGCAGTTCAAGCAGCTCAAACACTTCAACCCCAACACGGGAGGTTCGTCATGATGGGAATCGAATGGATGAAGCCGGGCATCTTTGCCGGCTCGGCCTTGTTCGCGCTGATGGGCGTGGCGGTCTTCTGGCTGTGCTTCGTGATCGTCGACAAGCTCACGCCGTATGACCTCTGGGCCGAGATCGTCGAGAAGAAGAATGTCGCGCTCGCGATCGTCGTGGGCGCCATGTGCATTGCGATCGGCTTGATCGTGGCTTCGGCAGTTCATGGGTGATGTGACGACCGATCTGACGGCTGAAGTGACGGCCGGTGTTTTCGAGCGCAAGCTGTTGGCAGGCCGAGCGCACGCATGAGCAGTGCAGAAGACGGCGAGCTCGCCCCCAGCGGGCCGGGCTCGGTTCGCCCGGCCGAGATTGCGCTGCTCGCGTCGGTCTTCGTCGTCGCGGCTTGCGGTCTCGTCTATGAATTGGCGGCGGGCACGCTCGCGAGCTATTTGCTCGGCGATTCGATCCTGCAGTTCTCCACCGTCATCGGCACCTACTTGTTTGCGATGGGCGTGGGCTCCTACCTCTCGCGCTTCTTCGAGCGGCAGCTGATCGCGCACTTCTTGCGCATCGAGTTGTTGGTCGCACTTGCCGGCGGGCTGATGCCAGCCGCGCTGTTCGCGCTGCAGTCGCTCAGCAGCCCGTCGTTTCGCTTTGCGCTCTACGCGATGGTGCTGCTGGTCGGTACCTTGGTCGGCCTCGAAATCCCGCTCGTGATGCGCATCTTGAAGCGCCAGCTTCGCGGCGCGAGCGCCGAGCGGCAAGGGCTCAAGACCGTGGTCTCGCAGGTGCTGACGTTTGACTACCTCGGCGCACTCGTCGTCTCGATCGCCTTTCCCTTGTTGCTCGTGCCGCATCTGGGCTTGATCCGAACGGGCGTGTTTTTCGGGCTGATGAACGCGGCGGTCGCGGTGTGGGCGCTGTGGCTCTTTCGCGGGCAGCTGCGGCGCGTGGCGGCGCACGCCCTGGCCTGCGCATTGACCATCGCCGCCATGCTCGCCGCGCTCGCAAGCGCTGACCGCCTGACCACCTGGGCCGAAGACCGCTTCTATGGCGATCACGTGCTCTATGCCGAAACGAGTGCGTATCAGCGTGTCGTCGTCACCGCGAGCAACGCCGGTGTGCGCCTCTTCCTCAACGGCAACCTGCAGTTCCATTCGCGCGACGAATACCGCTACCACGAGGCCCTCGTCCACCCCGCGATGGCTGCCCACGGCGCGCCGAAGCGCGTGCTCGTGCTCGGCGGTGGCGACGGCATGGCGCTGCGGGAGATCCTCAAATACCCAAGCGTCGAGCAGGTCATGCTCGTCGAGCTCGATCCGCACATGACGCAGCTCTTCAGCACGCAGCCGCTGCTGCGCAGCCTCAACGCCGAATCACTGCTATCACCCAAAGTGAGCGTCATCAATGCCGATGCTTTTTCATGGCTGGAGCAGAGCAGCGATGCCTTCGACGTGATCGTGATCGACTTCCCCGACCCGAGCAATTTCGCCATCGGCAAGCTTTATGCGACGAGCTTCTACCGCCTCATCGATCAGCACTTGAGCGCAAGCGGCTATGCCGTCGTGCAGACCACCTCACCGCTGATTGCGCGCAAGAGCTTCTGGACGGTCGCCACCACGGTCGAGGCCGTCGGCTTGACCGCCACGCCCTACCACGCGCATGTGCCGAGCTTCGGCGAGTGGGGCTTCATCCTCGCGAGCCGCAGGCCTTACCGCATGCCGGCCGCGTTGCTGCCCGGCCTGCGCTTCTTGAGCCTCGATGGGCTGCCCGCGTTGTTCAACTTTCCGCCTGACATGGCGCGCGTGCCCGCCGAAGTCAACCGGCTCTCCAACCAGGTGCTGGTGCAAACCTTCG
The DNA here is from genome assembly GCA_043778145.1 of Rhizobacter sp. GTDB lineage: Bacteria > Pseudomonadota > Gammaproteobacteria > Burkholderiales > Burkholderiaceae_C > LMDS01. The sequence continues at coordinate 96,854 of JAYWGR010000148.1, read as the reverse complement.
AGGACGAATGGGGCAAGGTCGCGCGGTGATGGCGGCATGGCTTTGATGCGCGGCTGGCGCCGCCGCGAGTGGCTCGGCAGCATGGCGGCCGCCGCGCTCGTTGGCTGCGACCGTGACGCGCCCAACAGCTATGACGGCACTTGGCTCGGCGCCGACCACGCGCTCGGCCATCGCCTGCGCGAGGCCAAATCCGGCGGCTGGGGCGAGCCCGCTGTGCAGCGCCGCGTGGCCGTTCTCGTGGTCGGCGCGGGCATTGCCGGATTGGCCGCAGCGCGCGCCTTCGCCAAGGCCGGTCTTGACGATTGCCATGTGCTCGACTTGGAGCACGAGCCCGGCGGCAACAGCCGCGGCCACACGATGGCGGGCATGCGCTGCCCGCTCGGTGCGCACTACCTGCCGCTGCCGGGCGACCGCGCGACCGAAGTCATCGCGCTGCTCGAAGAGCTTGGCCTGCGCCGCACCGAGCACGGCGCGCCGGTCTACGACGAGCGTTACCTTTGCCACAGCCCGCAGGAGCGCCTCTTCATCGATGGCCAGTGGCACGACGGTTTGCTGCCGCCGATCGAGGCCTTGCCCGCTGCGCAGCGCGCGCCCACGCTGGCGCAGTACCGGCGCTTCGCTGCGGCCGTGGCGCGCGCTGGCGCTGAGGCCGAGTTCAGCATGCCCACGGCCCGCGCCGCCTGGAGCCCTGCGCTCGACGCACTCGATCAAACCCCGTTCGCCGCATGGCTCGATGCGAACGACTTCGACGCGCCCGCGCTGCGCTGGTACCTCGACTACTGCTGCCGAGACGATTACGGCGCGGGGGCGGCGCGCGTGTCGGCTTGGGCCGGGTTGCACTACTTCGCCAGCCGCCACGGCTTCCATGCGCCGGGCGAAGGCAGCGGTGAGCCTGACAACGTGCTCACCTGGCCCGAGGGCAACGCCTGGCTCGCGCGGCGCCTGGCCGAGCCGTTGGCCGAGCGCATGCATACCGGGCGACTCGCGGTTCGCGTCGATGAAGGCCGGCACGAGGTCGTGGTCGATGCCTGGGATGTGAGCACCCAGCGCCTTGAGCGGTGGACCGCGCAGAAAGTCGTGCTCGCCGTGCCGCTCTTCATCGCCGCACGCTTGTTCAGCGCGCCGCCGCCCGCGTTGACTGCGGCGGTCGCGGCGATGCGCTATGCGCCCTGGCTCGTCGCGAACCTGCAATTGCGCGAGGCGCTGCGCGACCATGCGGGCGCTGCGCCATCGTGGGACAACATGCTCTACGCCGATCCGCCAAGCTCGGCCTTGGGCTATGTGGATGCGATGCATCAAAGCCTGCTGCCCTACGCCGGGCCCACGGTGCTCACGGCCTATTGGGCCTTCGGCGGTGCAAGCGACGCGCAGGCCCATGCTGACCGCGCTCGGCTGCTTGCCGAGCCGTGGGCCGCGTGGTCATCACGTGTGGTGCAAAGCCTCGCGGCAGCCCACCCCGATCTGCCGGCCAAGATCGTCCGCGTCGACCTGATGCGCTATGGCCACGCGATGAGCATCCCGCTGCCCGGCGTGCGCAGCAGCGCCGCGCTCCGCACGCTCGCGGATCAACGAGGCCGGGTGCGATTTGCCCACAGCGATCTCTCGGGCTACTCGGTATTTGAGGAGGCGCTGTACCGCGGCGCACGGGTGGCTTGAGTCGGAGCGCAGGCCGCAGCCTCGCGCAGGCCGGCCGGAGTTCAGTTCAGCGCGCGAGGTTTGCTGCACTTGTGCGCCACCTGCGAGTGAGTGGTGTGCGCCTGAGCGCCCAGCACGGGATTCGCTCGTCGAATCACGTCTTCGGGCATTTGAGCGACGCCATGCGAGTCGCTGCCATACCGTGTTGGTGATGCGCGCGCGTCTGCCCATTAAGACGCGATTGACTGCTGCGCCCTGCCTGCATTGCGTCGGCGTGGTCGACTTCAAAGGAAAAATTCGACATGAGATTTCCAACCGTTTTCAATCGCATTTCTTCCGGCACCGGTGCCGCTGATCCGTTGAAGCCACAGGCTCGGCCAGACGTCATGCCCACGTGCGCGATGCCGTCTCGAACGACAGGGCAAGTCGATGGGTTGTCGCAGTATTTAGAGAATCGCGGCCGCGAACATCGCGCGGTGTCTCCGATCAGCCGCGGCATGCTGGAACGCGGCACGGAAGCTGTCGACACCGTTCGGAAGCAGATTCCAATGCGGGGCAACGTGAGAACAGATCTCGACCAGACGGAGCAGCAAGCCGCTCACCGGCTGTATGCGTCTCGGTATCCGGTGACGGCCAACATGAGGATGCGTTTGAATTCGGGCCACAAATTGCCGCTGCCTGAGCTCAAGGCGGCTGTCATCTCAGCAGCATCAGCAAGAGTCACTGGCGCTGGCAACTGCGATGAGTTCCAGAGCGCAGCCCTGCTGGCGGCCGGTAAAAAACTCAGGCAAGGCGAGCGACTCGTCGCGACAGTCAACGACGCGAAAGATCACACTTTTGTGCAGATGGAGTCGCAGCGGCCTGATGGCACGATGCGAGTGGTGGTCCTGGATGCCTGGGCCAATGGGCCCGCCATCCTGGCCGAAGATTGCGCCTATGCGCAGATGAACCCGAAGATGCACATTGGCGAGGTCACGGACCGCGTCGACGCGATCAAGGCGGACCGAATCGCAACCAACCTGGTCAAGGCGCACAACAAAGATTCAGTCAGCTTGGCGGCACTGCAAGCGACCCTCGAGCGCCAGCACAGCAAGCCGAGTCCAGGCGGATTCATCTACGATGAATTGCACGTCTCAGGTCAAACGCTTGTCGCGCCTGGAGAGGATCTCTAGCCATGAGTTCGGTGCGGTGATTGCCATGTAGGTGTGGCTGTCGTGGATGCGCCTTGCGCTGAGCGGATCACCATCCGCATGGGATCACCTCTGTGCTGCGCACTCCGGTGGTCGCCTTTCGGGCGGGCAGGCTCACGAGCGCATCAAGGCTTCGATCTCGCTGGCCTCCACGGGCACGCCGCGGCTGATCAACTCGCAGCCGCTGTCGGTCACCACGGCGTCGTCTTCGATGCGAATGCCGATGTGCCAGAAGCGCTCCGGCACGCCGGGCCCGGGCCGCACGTAGAGGCCGGGCTCCAACGTGACGACCATGCCCGGCTCCAGCAAGCGCGAGGGCCGGGCGATGCGTGTGCCGCCCATGCCGTCAGGTTGCTCGACCGGCGCTTCGCCGTGCGAGATGTAGTCGCCCACGTCGTGCACATCGCGGCCGAGCCAATGGCCGGTGCCGTGCATGTAGAACTGGCGGTAGGCGGCCGAGGCGATCACGGCGTCGAGGTCACCAACCACATTGCGATCGAGCAGGCCCACATCGAGCAGGCCTTGGCTGAGCACGCGCACCGCGGCGTGGTGCGCGTCGCGCTGCCGGGCGCCGGGGCGCGTGGCGTCGGCGGCGGCGTGCTGGGCGGCGAGCACGATGTCGTAGAGCGCGCGCTGTGCGGGCGTGAAGCGGCCATCGGCGGGGAAGGTGCGGGTCACGTCGCTCGCGTAGCCGTCGAGCTCGCAGCCGGCATCGATCAGGCAGAGCTCGCCGGCGCGCAGTGGTGCGTCGGCAGCGGCGTAGTGCAGCACGCAGGCGTTGGCGCCGGCTGCCACCACTGACGGATAAGCGGGCGATTGCGCCCCGTGGCGGCGAAACTCGTGCAGCAGCTCGGCCTCGATCTCGTATTCGCGCACGCTGCCATTCGGCTCGGCGCGAAAGCGCGCGCCGCAAAAGCGCATGGCACGGGCATGGGCACCGGCAGTGATCTCGGCGGCGCGCCGCATGGTGGCAATCTCGTCGGCCGATTTGCGCAGGCGCATCTCGGCCAGCAGTGGTGCCAAATCGCGTTGCACCTGCGGGCTGGTGATGCCGCTGCGCGCGCGGCTGCGCACGCTGGCGAGCCAGCCGTCGATCTGCATTTGCAGCCCGGCATGTGCGCCAAACGGGAACCACACCGCGGGCTGATCGGCCAGCCGATGCGGCAGGGCGGCGTCAAGGTCGGCCACGTCTATGGCTTCATCGACGCCGAGCATCGCGGGTGCGGCCTGCAGCCCGAGGCGAATGCCGTCCCAGATCTCGCGCTCCGGGTCTTTGTCTTGGCAAAGCAGGGTTGAGCGGCCGGTGCGGGCATCGAGCAGCAGCCAGGCATCGGGCTCGCCGAAGCCGGTCAGGTAGTGAAAGTTGCCGTCATGGCGATAGGGGTGATCGACATCGCTGTTGCGCTGGCGTTGCGGCGCAGTGGGGATGACGGCAAGGCCGCCGCCAGCCGCGCGCAGCGCCTCGGTCAAGCGCGCGCGCCGTTGGGTGTAGGCGTGGGTGGTCATGCGTTCACTGTAGCCGCGCGCCCGGCGCTGAATGGCCGATTCGGCTACGCTCTTTGGCTGATAAACCATCTTGACAAGGCGCCCCGATGACCACCACTCCGATGACCTACCGCCGTCTCGGCCGCAGCGGCCTGCAGGTGAGCACGTTCTCGCTCGGCTCATGGGTCACGTACCACAACCAGGTTGACACGCACGCGGCCAAAGAGATGCTCGCTGCTGCGATGGACGCCGGCGTCAACTTCTTTGACAACGCCGAGGTCTATGCCTCAGGCCAGAGCGAAGTGGTGATGGGCGAGGCCTTCAAAGCGCTCAAGTGGCCGCGCGTGAACTACATCGTCTCGACCAAGTTCTTCTGGGGCCTCTCGCGTGAGGGCAACACCATCAACCGCATGGACACGCTCAACCGCAAGTACTTGATGCAGGCGATCGATGGCTCGCTCAAGCGCATGCAGCTCGACTTCATCGACCTCGTCTATTGCCACCGCCCCGACCCAAAGACGCCGATCGAAGAGACGGTCCACGCGATGAGCGACATGATCACGCAAGGCAAAGCGCTCTACTGGGGCACGAGCGAATGGAGCGCCGATGAGATCCGCGCAGCCTGGGCCATTGCCGATCGCCATCACCTCCACAAGCCGGTGATGGAGCAGCCGCAATACCACTTGTTTCACCGCAACCGCGTGGAGAAAGAGTACGCGCGGCTCTATGAAGACATCGGCCTGGGCCTGACCACCTGGAGCCCGCTCGCGAGCGGCTTGCTCACCGGCAAATACAAGAACGGCATTCCGCCCGGCAGCCGCGGCGCGATGGAGAGCATGAGCTTCTTGACCAAGAGCCTGCAAGACGAGAAGAAGCTCGGCGCGGTCACGCAGCTCGAAGGCATGGCCGCCGAGCTCGGCTGCACGGTGGCGCAACTCGCACTCGCCTGGGTTGCGAAGAACCCGCACGTGAGCACGGTGATCACCGGTGCGTCAAAGCTCTCGCAGTTGCAGAGCAACCTTGGTGCGCTCGACGTGATCGAGCGGCTCACGCCCGAGGTGATGGCGAAGATCGAGGCGATCAGCGCGCCGCTGGCGGCGTAGCGGCGTCGTTCAATGCCGCCAGCCGGTCCGGCGTGCCCACATCGGCCCACGGGCCGCGGTAGAGCGTGGCGCCAATGCGGCGATCGGCAATGGCGGCATTGAGCAAAGGGCGCAGCGGCGCGCGGCTGCCGGCGCTCAGTGGCGCAAACATCGCCGCGCGGTAGAGGCCCACGCTTGACCACGTGCGGCGCGGCTCGCCTTCAAGCGTTGCGATGTTTTCTGCGTCGATGCCGAAGTCGCCCAGCGGATGGTGCGCTGGGTTCGGCACCATCCAAAGATGAGCGAGTGCATCGCTAGATTCGAATCGACGGGCTGCTTGCTGGTCGAACATGAATCCCGGCATGAACACATCGCCCGAGACGACCCAGAACGCATCGTGCTCACCATCCGCCAACCAGGGCAAGGCGGTGGCAATGCCGCCCGCAGTCTCGAGCGCGCCGCCGTAGTCACGACCTTCCATCGAGTAATGAATGCGCTGGCCCCAGCGCGAGCCGTCACCGAGCGCGGCAACGATCTGGTCTTCGAGCCACGCGGTGTTGATGACGACATCGCGGATGCCGTCGCGCGCCAGTGCTTCGAGGTGCCATTCGATCAGCGGTTTGCCTTGCACCTTCAACAAGGGCTTCGGCGTGTGATCGGTCAAAGGCCGCATGCGCTCGCCGCGCCCGGCCGCCAGGATGATGGCCTTCATGCGCGGCCTCGCTCAAGTGCGTGCCGAGATACGGCAGTGGGCGCGAACATGCCGACGAGCGCATCCATCACTGCATGCGCCTTGGCGGAGTTGTCAGCGCCGAAGTTGCATACGTAGACATCGAGCGTCACGGCGCTGAGTTCTGGCCAGGTGTGCACCGCCATGTGCGATTCAGCCAGCAGCACCACGCCGGTGATGCCGGTTGGTGCTGATGGCGCAAGCGTCAGCCGAGATGCAAACGGGTGGAACACATCGCCAACTGTTTGCAGGCCGGCGGCCGACACAACGGCCAAGCAACGCTCACGCAGCGCGTGCGCATCGGTCATCAAAGGCGAGCCATTGGCGCATCCGCGCAAGTCGGCAGTCAGGTGCAATCCATGCATCGGGGAATTATCAGTGGCGGGTCAGGGCCCGAATACTCGGCGCCTAAAATCCGCCCCGTTCCTTGACTCGCGCGTTCATCCGCCGCACTCACCGCATGGCCACCACCCTTACGACTTCGTTGATGGCCAATGCCATCCGTGCCCTGGCGATGGACGCCGTGCAGCAAGCCAACTCCGGCCACCCCGGCGCGCCGATGGGCATGGCCGACATGGCCGTCGCGCTGTGGAGCCGCCACCTGCGCCACAACCCCGGCCATCCGCAATGGGCCAACCGCGACCGCTTCGTGCTGTCGAACGGCCATGCGTCGATGCTGCTTTATGCGGTGCTTCACCTCACGGGTTATGACTTGCCGATGAGCGAGCTGCGCAACTTCCGCCAGCTGCACAGCAAGACGCCGGGGCACCCGGAGCATGGCCTCACGCCGGGCGTTGAAACCACGACCGGCCCGCTCGGCCAAGGCTTGGCCAACGCCGTCGGCATGGCGCTTGCCGAGAAGCAGTTGGCCAAAGAGTTCAACCGCGATGGTCACGCCATCATCGATCACCGCACCTATGTTTTCTTGGGTGATGGCTGCTTGATGGAGGGCATCAGCCACGAGGCCTGCGCGCTCGCCGGTGCGTGGAAGCTGAACAAGCTGATCGCGCTCTATGACGACAACGGCATCAGCATCGACGGCAAGGTCGCGCCCTGGTTCATTGACAACACGCCGGAGCGCTTTCGCGCCTATGGCTGGAACGTGATCGCCGATGTCAACGGCCAGGATGCCGATGCTGTCGATGGCGCCATCGCGGCTGCACACGGCTCCGAGCTGCCTACGCTGATCTGCTGCAAGACGACCATCGGCATGGGCTCGCCCAACCGCGGCGGCACGGCCAAGGCGCACGGCGAGGCGCTCGGCCCCGATGAGATCAAGCTGACCCGCGAAGCCCTCGGCTGGACGAGCGAGCCCTTCGTGATCCCCGAAGAGGCCTACACCGCGTGGGACGCCCGCGCGGCCGGCCTCCAAGCCGAAACTGAATGGGTCAACGCCTTTGAGGCTTACGGCAAGGCCCACCCCGAACTCGCCGTCGAACTCGCCCGCCGCCTCGACAGCGAACTGCCGAAGTCGTGGTCACAAACCGCGGTGGATGCCGCCGTGGCCGCGCACGCCAAGGCCGAGACGGTGGCCAGCCGCAAGGCCAGCCAGCTTGCGCTCGAAGTCTTCACGAAAGCCTTGCCCGAGTTGATCGGCGGCAGCGCCGACCTGACCGGCTCCAACCTCACCAACACCAGCTCGACGCCCGCCTTCCGCATCGAAGCTGACGGCACCAGCAACGGAGGCCGCCACATCAACTACGGTGTGCGCGAGTTCGGCATGGCGGCCATCATGAACGGCGTGGCGCTGCACGGCGGCTTCATCCCTTACGGCGGCACCTTCCTCACCTTCAGCGACTATTCGCGCAACGCGATCCGCATGGCTGCGCTGATGAAGCTGCGCGTGGTGCATGTGTTCACGCACGACAGCATCGGCCTCGGCGAAGACGGGCCAACGCACCAGTCGATCGAGCATGCGGCCTCGCTGCGGCTGATCCCGGGCCTCGATGTTTGGCGCCCAGGTGACACCGCCGAGACGGCCATCGCCTGGGCCTGCGCGATCGAAAACGCACACCGGCCGACCGCCTTGCTGCTCTCGCGCCAGAACATTGCCTATGCGCCGAAGGCATCGCTCGCCGACATCTCCAAGGGCGCGTATGTGCTTGCCGAGCCGAGCGAAGTGGGGCTCACGAAGAAGGCGCAAGCGGTGATCATCGCGACCGGCTCTGAAGTGCAGTTGGCACTCCATGCACAGCAAGAACTCGCCAGGCTGAAGATCGCGGTGCGCGTTGTCTCGATGCCGTCGACCAACGTTTTCGATCGCCAAAGCGTGGCCTACAAGGTCAGCGTGCTGCCCGCCGGTGTGCCGCGCATCGCGGTAGAGATGGGCGCGACCGACGGCTGGTGGAAATACGGCTGCGCGGCTGTCGTCGGCATTGACACGTACGGTGAATCGGCGCCTGCGCCGGTGCTCTTCAAGCACTTCGGCTTCACGACCGAGAACGTCGTCGCCACAGTGCGCAAGGTTCTTTCCAAGTAGCTTTTCACTCGAACCACTCAGGAGATCCCATGACCATCAAGATCGGCATCAACGGCTTCGGGCGCATCGGGCGCATGGTGTTCCGCGCTGCGACGCAAAACTTCCCTGACATCGAGATCGTCGCGATCAACGATTTGCTCGAACCCGAGTACCTCGCCTACATGCTCGAGCTCGACTCGGTGCATGGCCGCTTCAAAGGCACGATCGCGGTCGATGGCAACACGCTGGTCGTCAACGGCAAGCGCATTCGCCTGACCGCGTTGAAAGACCCGGCGGAGCTGAAGTGGAGCGAAGTCGGTGCCGACATCGTCGTCGAATCGACCGGCCTCTTCCTCACCAAAGAGACCGCCGGCAAGCACCTCGCCGCAGGCGCGAAGAAGGTCATCATGTCGGCGCCAAGCAAGGACGACACGCCGATGTTCGTCTACGGCGTGAATGATGCGAGCTACGCCGGCGAAGCCGTGATCTCCAACGCATCGTGCACGACCAACTGCTTGGCACCGGTGGCCAAGGTGCTGAACGATTCGTTCGGCATCAAGCGCGGCTTGATGACCACGGTGCATGCCGCCACGGCCACCCAGAAAACGGTCGACAGCCCATCGAACAAGGATTGGCGCGGTGGCCGCGGCATTCTGGAGAACATCATCCCGTCGAGCACGGGCGCGGCCAAGGCCGTGGGCGTGGTGATCCCGGCGCTGAACAAGAAGCTCACCGGCATGGCGTTCCGTGTGCCGACGTCGGATGTTTCGGTGGTGGACCTCACCGTGGAACTTGACAAGTCAACGACCTACGCCGATATCTGCGCAGCGATGAAGGCTGCATCCGAAGGGCCGATGAAGGGAGTGCTCGCCTACACCGACAAGAAGGTCGTCTCGACCGACTTCCGCGGCGAGAGCTGCACCTCGGTGTTCGATGCCGATGCCGGCATGTCGCTCGACGGCACCTTCGTCAAGGTCGTGGCTTGGTACGACAACGAATGGGGCTACTCGAGCAAGGTGCTCGAGATGGTCCGCGTGGTCGCCAAGTAACGAGCGAAGTCGGCAACGATGCAGGCGAGGCCGGATCGTTCAGCGGTCCCGCCAGCCGTCATCATTGTTCGGATTCGCATAGACCACGGCCGCGGGCACCGGCGTGCCGATGCGCGATGGCTGCGGCGCGTAGACCGCTGGCGGTGCGCGGTAGCCATCGTCAACAGCAGCGGGCGGCACCGGCTGGCTGCCGCCTGCAGGCCGCACATCGATCGCCAGTCTGTTGCCTGGGTCGTACGGCAGTCGCGTGCTGTAGCGGCGCCCCGCGTACTCATAGACCACGTCATAGCCGAGCGTCCGGTTTTCATAGGCGCTGACCGTGCGGCAACGCTGCACCGCGACCTCCCGCGCCGGGTAGCCATCGGCTTCCACCTGGTTGCCAATCGCCGAGCCCAGCACCACGCCGAGGCCCGTGGCCGCGGCACGGCCGAATCCGCCGCCGATGTTGTTGCCGATCACGCCGCCCGTGATCGCGCCGATCAAGGCGCCCGCGCCCGACGGCTGCGGCTGAATCCACTGCCGTTCATCGCGGCAAACGCGCTGCGGCACCGCAACCTGGGTTGTCACGGGCGCGGCGGACACGACATTCGCATACTCTGCCGCTTGCACGGCGAGCGCTGGGGCCAGCAAGGCGCTGGCAATCGCGATTCGGGTGGGCAAGTTCGTCATGCAAGTTCTCCGGTGGACGCTTCGTTAACGCACCAGATGTGGCCAGCGGTTGAACGGCGCGGCCCATCCATTGGTAAAGATATGTTGCACCCAGCTGCGCCTGTGTTGTTGCGTGCGCTGCCGTGCTCTCCCGTGCGTTGGGTGCCTGGCTGGTGCGCTGGCGGCGCGGTTCAGATGCCCTTGCTTGATGCTCGGGCGAGGCTGCCAAGCGGCCGCATCCAGGCAACGATAATGACCGTCGCGCTTCCACAGTGAGAAGCCAACGAATGCAATTCCAAACGAGGATTCAAGACGTGAAAAACTCAAGATGGTGGGCTCTGATCGGCATCGGCTTGCTCGGCGCTGGCCTTGTGGGCTGCGGTGGCAGCGGTGGCTCAGATTCGGGCCAAGTTCGCTTGATCAACGCCACAGCAACGCACCCTTCGCTCGATCTGGTCCAGGTCTCTAACGCCAGCGTGCTCGTCAGCGGCGCCACGACCGATACCGCCAGCACCTACGCGTCCGTCAACTCCGGCAGCTCGACTGCGCTGCAGGTCAATGACGCGGGCGGCGCGACGGCCCTCGTGCCGATCACGCCGACCGTCGGCGGCGGCAAGCACTACAGCATCCTGGCGTATGAGTCGAACAGCGCCGTCAAGGTCGCGTTCCTCAGCGAAGACGTGGCCACGCCGGCGAGCGGCACGGTCTTGCTGCGCGTCTTCGATGCCGCAGTCGATGCGGGCGCGGTTGATGTGTATGTCACCGACCCGACTGCCGATCTGACCACGCTCTCACCTCAGTTCACGGTCAACCTGACGACCTTCGCGCTTTACGCCAACACGTCGCTCTCGATCGCGCCGAATGCGCCGAAGCGGATTCGCGTGCTCGGCAAAGGCAGCAAGACCGATCTGCGGCTTGACATTCCGTCCGTCACGTTCGCCGATCAACAGGTCGCCACCATCGTGCTGACGCCGACCACCGGCGGCGTGCTCGTCAACGGTGCCACGCTCGTGCAGCAAAGCACCTATGCCGCCACGCGCAACACCTCGGCGCGCGTGCGCTTGGTGGCCGGTGCGGCCAACAACGGCGTCGTGACCGGCACGGCCGGCAGCACCGCCATCGACAACGGCGGCGCACAGTCGCCGTCGGTCGGCAGCTATGTCACGGTGCCGGCTGGGGTTGGCCTCAACTTGGCAGTCAATGGCGTTGCCGTCACGGCACCGGTCGGCGGCTTGCTCGCCGGCAGCGATTCGACCCTGCTGGTGTACGACTCGCCGAGCGCAGCCGGTGCCCACACCGCCTCGTTGATCGTCGACGACAACCACCTGCCGACGACGTCTGGCAACTACAAGATGCGCCTCGTCAACGCCATCACGGGCTCGGCCACCAGCCTGACCCTGCGGGCTGGTGCATCGCTGCTGGCGAACAACGTGGCCAACGGCGTGTCGTCGACCTACGGCGTCGCGGCAGGCAACACCAACGGCGCATCGACCGTGCTGCAAATCTCGTCGCCGCTCAATGCCAACCTGTACTCGGCGCCGGCGCAAAGCATTCCGGGCAACGCCGTTTACAGCTTCTTCGTGTTCGGCGACCCGACGCCCACGGCGGTCTATCCGTTGTTTGTCCAGGACAACGCGATCTCGACCCCGTAAGCCATGGCCACGCCGGCTGCTGCAGTGCTGATCGCGTCGTTGCTGACCGGCGGCGTTGCAGTGGCGGTGGCTGGCCCTGATTCGGCGGCAGCGCAGCCGCTGCGCTTGCTCGTCAAGCTTGCCCACCCGCTGGCCGAGCCGCCGCTTGACCAGCCGGCCGATATCGCCCGGCTGGCCAGCGACGCCGCAGGCCTGCCAGTGGCCTACGGTGCCGCGGCGGGCGCCGATTGGCACGCGCTGCGGTTGAGCTGCATCCCGGCCGAGTGCGACGCTGCCGTGCGGCGCCTCCAAGCTGCCAAGAGCCTGTTCGCCCACGTCGAGCGCGACGAACGGCGGCGCCGACACAGCCCTTGATCTGACCCGCTCCACATCGCCAGGCCGCCAGCCCGCCTGAGCGACCTTCGCCTTTAGAACCCAACGCCCCGAGGACTCCGATGCGCAAGAAGCTGCTCCTGACCGCCACCCTGCTCACCGCGGCCTTGCTGCTGCCGCTGTCGCTGCAGGCGCCACCTGCCCGCGCCGGGGCCGTTGCCGCCACGCCGCAGGCGCGTGTGATCGTCAAGTACCGTGCCGACTCGGCCTTGCTCCAGGCCCCGGCCAACGCCGCGCCGAACGCGCGCGCGCACGCACTCGGCCAGCGTGTCGGCCAGCCGCTGCGCAGCGGCCGCGCCATCACCAGCCGCAGCGAGGTCGTCTACGCCAGCGGCGTGACATCGGCGCAACTGGCCGAGCGGCTGGCCAAAGAAAGCGATGTCGAATACGCGGTGCCTGATGTGCGGCGGCATGCGCTGGTGGCGCCCAACGATGCGCGCTACTACAGCGCGCCAATCACCGGTCAGCAGGGCGGGCCGCTGGTGGGTCAGTGGTATTTGCGCGCTCCGACCGTTGGTGCCCCGGCCTCCATCAACGCCGAGGCCGCCTGGGACGTGACGGTCGGCGACCCGAACCTCGTGGTCGCTGTTCTCGACACCGGCGTTCGCTTCGACCACCCCGACCTCGGCACCGCGCCCACCGGCAACTTGCTCGCCGGCTACGACATGATCCATGACGCCGGCGTTGGCAACGATGGCCAAGCGAGCGGCCCCAGCGCCAATCCGAACCGCGATGCCGATGCGTCGGACCCGGGCGACTGGATCACCGTGGCCGAAGCCAACAACGTCGGCGGCGAGTTCTATGGTGCCGAATGCACCCAGCCCGACCCGAGCAGCCCGGGTGCCTATCTCGGCGCCGACAGCTCCTGGCACGGCACGCAAACCTCCGGCCTGGTCGGCGCACTGACCGACAACGGCATCGGCATGGCCAGCGTGGGCCGCAGCGTGTTGGTGCTGCCCGTGCGCGTGCTCGGCAAGTGCGGCGGCTATGACTCTGACATCCAAGCCGGCATGCTGTGGGCCGCCGGCCTGCCGGTGTCTGGCGTGCCAACCAACACGGCGCCAGCGCGCGTTTTGAACCTGAGCCTCGGCAGCGTCGGCGCCTGCACCGCGGCTTACGCCGACACGATTCGACAAGTCACGGCCGCAGGCGCGGTGATCGTGGCCTCTGCCGGCAACGACGAAGGCCATTCCGTCAACGCGCCAGCCAACTGCGCCGGCGTGATCGCCGTGGCCGCGCTGCGCCAGATTGGCACGAAGGTGGGCTTCTCGGACATCGGCGGCGAAGTCGCGATCAGCGCGCCTGGCGGCAACTGCGTCAATGTTGCAGCGGACCAGCCGTGCCTCTACCCGATCCTGACGACGACCAACAGCGGCCTGACCACGCCAGTCTCCAACGCCGCCGGCGGGTCGACGTACACCGATTCCTTCAACACATCGCTCGGCACCAGCTTTTCGGCGCCACTCGTGGCGGGCACGGCGGCTTTGATGCTCTCGATCCAGCCCGAACTCACCCCGGCTGAATTGCTCATCAAGCTGCAATCCACGGCGCGCGCATTCCCGACCACTGGCGCCAGCGCCGGCGTGGCGCAATGCACCGTGCCGACCGGCGCGAGCGGCTCACAGATCGATCAGGACGAGTGCTACTGCACGACAGCCACCTGCGGCGCCGGCATGCTCGACGCGGGGGCGGCGGTGGCATCCGCCGCCGGGGTGCAGGCCCGCATCGCCATCGCCTCAGGCGCGCCGAAGGCAGGCGCGCCAGTGACCCTGAGTGCTGCTGATTCGCTGGTCACGGCCGGCCATGTGATCACTGGCTACCAGTGGGGCATTACCGACAGTGGCGGCATCGTCACCGCTTTCACCGGCGCAACCGACGGGCCGACTGTGACCATCACGCCGAAAGCCGGCGGCACGTTCAACGTCACCTTGCAAGCCGTCGACAGCACCGGCGTGATCTCGACCACGACCAACAGCGTGACCGTGGAAGAGGCGCCGTCGTCGGGTGGTGGTGGCGCCTTGAACCTGTGGTGGCTGGCCGGATTGGGCCTGGCCGTGATGGCGCTGTTTGCGGCGTCGGCGCGCCGCCAACGCTGATCGAAAGCGCGTCAGCGGGTGGCAACGTTCGCGCTGGCGCAAGGCATGAAGCCCTTGCCCAGCGCGTCGACCTTCAAGGTGCCGAGCCGACTGGCCAGCGCCAGCTCGGCATGTTCGACGCGGAAGAACTGCAGCGTCGATGAGGCTCTGAACTCCACGACGCGTGCGGTGCGCACGCCGTGGGTCGCGAACTCAGCCAGCGCCTTGTCGGCCAGTGCGCGCTCGGCATACCGGCCGAGCGAGATGCCCGGCTCGAGGTTGGGCACCGCGGTGACTTCTTCGTACGCAAACTTCAGGCGTTTGAGTTCGTCTTCCTTCTTGGCCTGCGCCTCGCGGTTCGCAAACCGGCCCATGTAGACGATCCAGCTGCCGGGCTGCTCGCTCCTGGCGGTTGACCACTGGCCGCGCGGCACGGCGGCTTGCACCGCGGCTTCAGCGGCGGCGATTTGAGCTGGCGCAAATGGACCCGCTTCGAGGCAGGCCGTGGGCGGTGGCTCGGCGGCAGCAGCGGCTGCCGATGCCGCAGCTGAGGCTGCAAAAGCGGCTGTGGCTGAGGCCGCAGAAGAGGTTGCAGAAGAGGCCGCGTTCGGCGGCAAAATTTTGACGGTCTCCGGGCGCACTTGGCGCGCGAGCCGTTCGGGCTCGCGGTCGCCGGCGGCACGCACGCCGACCACGCTGTCGAGTGAGCCTTGCGTCCACGCGAAAAAGCCGATGTTGGCTAAAAGTAGCAGCGCGACCAGCGCCCTCAGCACGGCGGGTCCGATCGTTCTGGCGGAAGCACGGCGCCGCTGCTGTCTCCGCTGCCGACTGGCCGCACGCTCACCTCACCGCTGCCGATGCGCTTCAACCCGGTTGTGGTTTGCACGAGCAGCTCGCCGGTGGTCGAGACGCCTTGCCCCACGCCTTCGGCCGCATCGGGGTGCGTGGTGCGCAGCGCTTGACCGCGCAGCACATCGAGCGGCGCAAAGCGGTCAGCGAACGCGGTAAAGCCTTCGGCCTCGAAGAGCTTCAAGGCCTTCACGAGTGGCAGTGCGATGCGTGCCAGCAAGCCTTGCGGCGTCGCCTCGGGCTCGAACTCCTGCACGCACGCCAACCCCGTCTGCAGGCCCGACAGCGCCAGTGCCGATACGTTGAGCCCAATGCCGATCACGACCAAGCGGCTGTTGCCGGCCGCCACCGTTTCGATCAGGATGCCGCCGAGCTTGCGACCGGCATCGGGTGAGTCCATCAGCCAAACGTCGTTCGGCCACTTCAGGCCGATGTGCGCCAAGCCTTGCGCCGGCAGCAACGCCTCGCACACCGCCACACCAACGGCGAGCGACAGCCCTGACCAATCGGTCAAGCGCATCGGCAATCCGAGCGAGAAGGTCAGCGAGCCACCGGCCGCCGAATGCCACGCGCGGCCCTGGCGGCCTCGGCCGCCAGTTTGTTGCTCGGCGACGAGCAAGCAGGGCTGCACGTCAGCAGCGCGGCGCCCGAAGGCCGAGCTTTCGACGCTCCGCCGCACCATCGCATGCCCTTCATTGCCATCGACTTCGACGACGGCCCGCGAGCGCGCGAGCAGCGCCGAGTTGGTTGACGCAATCGTGCGCACGATCTCGACGCTCAAGCCCGGCAACAGTGGCTCCAGTTGCTGCCAGAGCGCCTCGGCGCCCCAGTGCAATGGTTGAGCTGGCTGCACGGTCTGCAAAGGCAGCGCGGGTGATTCCGACGCGGCGGGCGGCGGTGGCGCGGCGTCGGGCTGATCGCTCATCGTTTCGGTGCGAGCATCGTGTGGCGGCACTTCGGCGAGCCACAACGGCATTCGTACTGCTTCTTGACCTTGGCTGTGTGGCGCCCGTCGAGCATGAGCGCGTAGTCGAAATTGAGCTCTTCGCCAACGGCGATGTCGCGCAGCGCGCGGATGAACACGCGGCCACCTTCTTCATCGGCCTCGCAGTTCGGGTCGCAGGCGTGGTTGATCCACTTGGCGGCATTGCCGTTGACCTTGCCGTCGATCACGTGCTTGTCATCGATGTGAAAGTAGAACGTGTGGTCCGGGTCGTTGGGGTCATGCGGATGGCGGCGCAAAGCCTCCTTCCAGCTGATGACTTCGCCGGTGTACTCGATCACGCGCGCGCCTTCCGCAATGGGCCGCATCGCGAACACGCCCTTGCCGTGAATGCCGGACTGCCGCACCTGCAGGCGCCGCGTGCTCGGCCTGGCGGGCGCCGTGGTGGGCGCATCGCTGGCCAGCTCCGAAGACGCGGCCGAAGGGCTGCTGGCGGCATCGGCTTGCGTCATCACGTTCTTTGAGTACATTGAATTCATGGGGGCGCGCGCGTGCACATGCGCGCGAGAAGCCCGGATTGTATGGATGATGCAGCGCCATCACGCGCTGCGAACGAGACGAGAAGAACCATGAGCAAGTCATTGATCATTGCCGAGAAACCCTCGGTCGCCCAAGACATCGTCAAAGCCTTGACGCCGAGCGCAGGCAAGTTCGACAAGCACGACGAATACTTCGAGAGCGAGAAGTACGTCGTCACCTCGGCGGTGGGCCACCTGTTGGAGATCAAAGCGCCGGAAGAGTTCGACGTGAAGCGCGGCAAGTGGAGCTTTGCCAATCTGCCGGTGATCCCGCCTCACTTCGATTTGAATCCGATCGACAAGAGCAAAGGGCGGCTCTCAACGATCATGAAACTCGTCAAGCGCAAAGACGTGAGCGAGCTGATCAACGCGTGCGACGCGGGCCGCGAAGGCGAGCTCATCTTTCGGCTGATCCAGCAGCACAGCAAGAGCAAGCACCCGGTGAAGCGGCTGTGGCTGCAGAGCATGACGCCGGCGGCCATTCGCGACGGCTTCGAGCACCTGCGCAGCGACCAGCAAATGCTGCCGCTGGCCGATGCGGCGCGCTGCCGCAGCGAGGCCGATTGGCTGGTTGGCATCAATGGCACGCGCGCCATGACGGCGTTCAACTCGCGCGACGGCGGCTTCTTTCTCACGACTGTGGGCCGCGTGCAGACGCCGACGCTGTCGATCATGGTCGAGCGCGAGGAGAAGATCAGAAAGCACATTGCGCGCGACTACTGGGAGATCAAAGCGACCTTTGCCGCGCAAGCAGGGCAGTACGACGGCAAGTGGTTCGACCCCATGTGGAAGAAGAATGCGGACGATGCCGAGCTGCGCGCCGACCGGCTCTGGAACGCACGCGATGCGCAAGCCATCGCCGATGCAGTGCGCACGCAGCCGGCGAGCGTCACCGAAGAAGCCAAGCCCAGCACGCAAAGCGCGCCCGGCCTCTACGACTTGACGACCTTGCAGCGCGAGGCCAACTCGCGCCTCGGCTTCTCGGCCAAGACGACGCTCTCGATCGCGCAGGCCTTGTACGAAAAACACAAGGTGCTCACCTACCCACGAACCGACAGCAAGGCCTTGCCGGAGGACTATGTTGGCGTCGTCAAGCAGACGATGGAGATGATCTCGACGGAAGACATGCCCGGCCCGCTGCGCGCTCTCGCCGCGCATGCCAAGACCGCGTTGAAGGAGGGCTATGTGAAGCCCAACAAGCGCATCTTCGACAACGCCAAAGTCTCCGATCACTTCGCGATCATCCCGACCCTGCAAGCGCCGCGCAGCCTCTCCGAGATCGAGGCCAAGCTCTACGACATGGTCGTCAAGCGCTTCATGGCGGTGTTCTTCCCGCCGGCCGAGTTCATGGTGACGACGCGCATCTCGACCGTCAAAGTGGATGGCGCCGAGCACAAGTTCCAGACCAACGGCAAGGTCATGGTCAAGCCGGGTTGGCTCGCGGTCTACGGCAAGGAAGCGCAAGAAGCCGATGCCAATCTGGTTGCCGTGGCGCCAGGCGAAATGGTGCTGACTGAAGATGTCGCCGTCAACGCACTGCGCACCAAGCCACCTGCGCGCTACACCGAGGCCACGCTGCTGAGCGCCATGGAAGGCGCGGGCAAGCTGATCGATGACGACGAGCTCCGCGAAGCCATGCAAGAGAAGGGCCTCGGCACGCCAGCCACGCGCGCGGCCATCATCGAAGGGCTGATTTACGAGAAGTACATCCACCGCGAAGGTCGTGAGCTGATCCCTGGCGCCAAGGCCTTTCAGCTGATGACCTTGCTGCGCGGCTTGGGTGTCGAAGACCTGACCAAGCCCGAGCTCACCGGCAACTGGGAGCATCAACTCTCCGAGATGGAGAAGGGCAAGCTCGAGCGTGATGCCTTCATGGCGCAGATTGCGCAGATGGCCGAGCGCATCGTCAAGAAGGCCAAGGAATACGACCGCGACACGATTCCTGGCGACTACGCAACGCTGGCAACACCATGCCCCAACTGCGGCGGCATCGTGAAGGAGAACTACCGCCGCTTTGCCTGCAGCGGCAAGGCAGGCGAGGCCGAAGGTTGCGGCTTCTCGATCAGCAAGATTCCGGGCAGCCGCTCGTTCGAACTCGATGAAGTCGAGCGCTTTCTGGCCAACAAAAAAATCGGCCCACTCGAAGGCTTTCGCTCCAAGGCGGGTTGGCCCTTCACGGCCGAGCTCAAGCTCGCCTTCGATGACGAGATCAAGAACTGGAAGCTCGAATTCGACTTCGGCGAAGACGCGAAGAAGGACGGCGAATCCGGCGAGGCGATCGACTTCTCGGGCCAAGAGAGTTTGGGCTCCTGCCCGAAGGACCAAGGCCACGTGTATGAACACGGCACGAGCTATGTGTGCGAGCACGCGGTCGGCGCCAACATCACTTGTGACTTCAAGAGCGGCAAGATCATCTTGCAGCAGGCCATCGCGCGCGAGCAGATGGAAAAGCTGCTGACGAGTGGCAAGACCGACTTGCTTGAAGGCTTCGTTTCGAACAAGACGCGCCGCAAGTTCAAGGCGCGGCTCGCCTACGACAAGAAGGAAGGCAAGGTCAGTTTCGAGTTCGAGCCACGCGCGCCGCGCGAGCCCGGTGCCAAGACGGCAGCCAAGAAAGCAGTGGCCAAGAAAGCGGCATAGACTGGTTCGCCCACCCCGCACCGAAAGACTTCGATGACGCCTTCGACGCACGCAACCGGGATCTGGCTTGCCGGCCTGGCGGTGAGTCTCGCCTTCGCGGCTCCGCTGTCGGCAGGGGCGCAGTCGGCAAAGCCGGAGCCCAAGCCCAGCCCGTCGCCAGCCGCGGCGGGCAATTCGCAGACATCGCAGTTGCCCGCGGGTGTCGATTCCGGCGTGCCGGGTACAAGCCAAACGCCTTCGCTCAGCGGCCCCGGCACCAGCGACAAGACCCGCCGCAGCATGCTGCGGCGCCGTGATTCAGGAGCCAGCGCGCCGGTCAACGACTCGGCGGCTGCGCACGCCGCGGCGCGCCCGGAACCGATCGTGCCATTGCCGCCGAAGGCGGCGCCTAGCCCTGCCCCATCACGGAAGCCGTCGCCACCAAGTCGTTGAACAAGGCCATCGAGGCCTTGCCCGAGACGGTGTAGGGGTCAAGCACAGCCGTCTCCGAGTACTTCAGCAGCAGCGCCGGGTTCAACCGCGACAGGTTGACCTGCCCCATCGCCCAACCGGCGAAGCTGCGCTCTTCGATTTCTTCGTAGCTCATCAACATCACATCGTGGTGCCGCTTGTCGGCTGCGATGTGGTGGTAGAGCTTGTTGACCTGCGCGCGGCCGCCTTCGAGCACCTGCAAGAAGATGCCGCCCGAGAAGCACAGCACGCCGCTGATGCCCGCAGGTGGGTTGTTGACCTTCGATTTCTTCAGGATCGCGACCAGCTCGGTTTGGTCGATCCCCGAGGCGGCCCGGCTTGCATACATCAATCGCACCAGCATGAGACGCTCCTAGACTTTTTTGCTTAGCAGTGAGAGGAATTCGCGGCGCAGGTTGGCGTCTTTCAAGAAGGCGCCGCGCATCACGCTGTTGGTCATCATCGATTCGTCATCTTTGACGCCGCGCCAATGCATGCAGAAGTGATCCGCCTCCATCACGATCGCGAGGCCATCGGGTTTGACGCGGTCTTGCAACTCGTTGGCAAGCATGGTCACCGCCTCTTCCTGGATCTGAGGCCGGCTCATGATCCATTCGCAGATGCGCGCGTACTTCGACAGGCCAATCAGGTTTGAATGTTCGTTCGGCAGCACGCCGATCCAGACCTTGCCCATGATCGGGCACAGGTGGTGCGAGCAGGCGCTGCGCACCTTCACCGGGCCCACGATCATCAGCTCATTGAGCCGGCCGACGTTCGGGAACTCGGTGACAGCCGGCATCGGCACATACCGACCGCGGAACACTTCGGTCAAGAACATCTTGGCGACGCGTTTGGCCGTCTCGTTGGTGTTGTGATCGCTGTCGGTATCGATCACGAGTGCGCGCAGCACTTCTTTCATGTGCGATTCGACTTCGCTGCGCAACTCGTCGATCTCGCCGTCTTCAATGAATTCGGCGATGTTGTCGTTGGCGTGGTAGCGGCACTGGGCGTTCACCAGCCGATAGCGGATGCGTTCGGAAGCCGGCAACGCATTCAATTCGTCTTCGGTTCTGAACATCAAGGTCGGTTGTTCACCGGGCATGGGTTGTTTTCTTCAAGGCTGACATGCCTGCGAGCGTACTCCAGCAACGCGGGTTCGGCCCGTAGACTCGCCGCGTGACTACCGATCCCGCGCTTCGCGCCACTCCAAATTCGTTGCCCAGCTCGTTGCCCAGCTCGTTGCCGTTGGCGAAATTGCTCCTGCACACGGCCGATGCCGTGCAGGCCGTGCGCAGCGGCCGCTCGCTCAACGACGCACTCGCGCGCTGCCCGTCGCCGGCTCGGCCCGGCACGCAAGCACTGAGCTTTCATGTGCTGCGTTGGCTGGGCTCGGCCGAAGCGGTGCGCGCGCTGCTCGCGCCCAAAGCGCCGCCGCCCGCCGTCGAGGCGCTGCTGTTGACTGCGATTGCCTTGCTCTGGCCCGCTGGCGAGCCGCCTTATGCCGACCACACGCTTGTCGACCAAGCGGTTGCCGCGACAAGGCAGCGCGCCCCGAGCAGTGCAGCCTTCATCAACGCGGTGTTGCGGCGCTTTCTCCGTGAGTGCGAGTCGGCCATCGAGGCGGTCTTGCGCCAGCCCGTTGCGCGGTTCAACCATCCCGATTGGTGGTTAGGGCGGCTTCAAGCCGATTGGCCAGCGCAGTGGCAGGCGATCGTCGAGGCTGACAACCGGCATCCGCCGATGACCTTGCGCGTGAATGCACGGCGCGGCGATGCCGCGGGCTACGTGGCTCGCTTGGCGGCGGCCGGTCGCATCGGCCACATCGTGGGGCCCCATGCGGTGCGGCTCGAACGCCCATGTCCGGTCACGCTGCTGCCAGGCTTTGCCGAGGGTGATGTGTCTGTGCAAGACCTCGCCGCGCAATGGGCGGCGCCCATGCTCGCAGGCGGCGGCAGGCTGCCGCCTGGCGCGCGCGTGCTCGATGCCTGCGCCGCCCCCGGTGGCAAGACCGCGCACTTGCTTGAGCTGGCCGACCTCGATGTGACCGCACTCGACCGCGACGCTGCCCGGCTCACCCGCGTCAATGACACGTTCTCGCGCCTCGGCCTGCAAGCCCGCTTGCTGGCTGCCGATGCCGGCGACGTGCCCGCCTGGTGGGACGGCACGCCGTTCGACGCCATCTTGCTCGACGCCCCTTGCAGCGCCGCTGGCATCGTGCGCCGCCACCCGGACGTTCGCTGGTTGCGCCGCGCCTCAGACATTCCCGCACTCGCAGCCACTCAAGCCCGCTTGCTCGACGCGCTCTGGCCCACCTTGCGCCCCGGCGGCCGCCTGCTCTACGTGACCTGCTCAGTCTTCAAAGGCGAAGGCCAAGACCAGATCGACGCTTTTTTGCAACGCCATCCCGGCGCAAGCTTGGCCGTTGACCCACCATCGCCGGGCCATTGCCTGCCGCTGCCCGACAATCTTCAAGCGGGTTCGGAGCCGGGCTTCGACACCGCTTCCGATGGCTTTTTCTACGCCCTGATCGCCAAACCCTGAGTCATTCGCCCCATGCGCAGCGCGGTCCGTTGTTTCACTCCACCACCGCCCCGCGCTGACCTGCGCCCAAGCGGCTTCGGGTGTGTGTGGCGCACGGCAAACGTGGCGTGGCGCAGCTGCTGGCTGTTGCTGCTGGCCCTCGGCTTGAGTTTGGCGAACGCGGCCGACCTTGAGTTGACGAACTTCGAGGTCGCTCGGTCCGAGGAAGGCTTGCTCGTCGACTACGCCGTCAACCTCGAACTTTCGCGCAGCGTCGACGATGCGCTCAGCAAAGCGGTGCCGCTCTTCTTCGTCGCCGAAGCGTCGCTCTTTCGCTCCCGCTGGTATTGGCGCGACCGGCGGGTGGCGCACGCGGTGCGCATCTGGCGCATCGTTTACCAGCCGCTGACGGCCACTTACCGCGTCAGCTTCGGTGGCCTGAGCCAGAACTACCCGACCCGCAGTGAAGCGCTTGCAGCCATTGGGCGCGGTGTGCGCTGGCGCGTCGCCGAGCCGGGGCAGATCGAAGAAGGCAGCCGGCAATACCTCGAATTCAGCTACCGGCTCGACACCTCGCAACTGCCCCGGCCGATGCAGATCGGCATCGACGGGCAACCCGACTGGACTTTGTCAGTCGAGCGCACCCAGCGTTTGAATTGACGGGGGCAGGCATGAGGAAACGCACGGCCGCCCGAAGTTTCCTCAGCCCCCTTGGGGGGCGGCCGACGCATGTCGTCGGCCTGGGGGCGCTCGTGACGAAACGCACGGCCGCCCGAAGTTTCCTCAGCCCCCCTGGGGGGCGGCCGACGCATGTCGTCGGCCTGGGGGCGACGTGATGACCAAAGCGTCACGCTGGGCACTGATCATCTCGACGGTGGCCGCCACCGGCGCCGGCCTCGTGCTGACGTTTTTGCTTTCGGTTGCGACCAACGACCCGGCGCTTTACGAGCGGCACTATGTCTGGCTGTTCTGGCTCAACGTGCTCGTTGCCAGCCTGCTGCTGCTGGTGATCGTCTTGGCGAGCTTTCGCTTGATGGCGCGCGTGCAGCGCGGCAAGTTCGGCAGCCGCTTGTTGCTCAAGCTCGCGCTGATCTTTGCGCTCGTCGGCGTCGTGCCGGGCTTGTTGATCTACACGGTGAGCTACCAGTTCGTCTCGCGCAGCATCGAGAGCTGGTTCGATGTCAAGGTCGACACCGCGCTGGAGGCCGGCCTGACGCTCAGCCGCGGCACGCTGCTCTCGCTCAAGAGCGATTTGGCCGCCAAGACGCGCATGGCGGCCGAGCGCCTCGGCGACTTGGCCGGCGTGGCCGAGCCACTCGCGCTGGAGCGCCTGCGCGAACAGCTCTCCGCGCAAGACGTGGCCATCGTCGGTGCGGCCGGCCAACCACTGCTCACCACCGGCAGCACCACGCTGCGCCTCCTGCCCGAGCGGCCATCACAAACCTGGCTGCGCGAGGCGCGCAACAGCCGTGTCGTGAGCCAGCTCGAAGGCCTTGATGAAGACGCCAGCACCGCGCCATCGAGCGCCCGCGTGCGCGCGCTCGCCGTCATCCCGAGCTCCAACTTCAGCCTCGTTGAGCAAGACCGCTACTTGCTCGTCAGCCAGTTGCTGCCGCCGACGGTGGCGACCAGCGCGCTGGCCGTGCAAAGCGCCTACCGCGAGTATCAGCAGCGTGCACTCGCCCGCGATGGCCTGCGCAAGATGTACATCGGCACGCTCACACTTGCGCTGGTGCTCGCGGTGTTCGGCGCCTTGCTGCTCGCCGTTGGCTTCGGCAACCAGCTCGCGCGGCCTTTGCTGCTGCTTGCTGAAGGCGTGCGGCAAGTGGCGCAAGGCGACTTGAGCGTCAAGCCGATCTTCGGCTCGCGCGACGAGCTCGGCGGCCTCACGCGCTCCTTCGCCGACATGACCGAACAACTCGCCGAAGCCCGCGCGCTGGTGCAGCGCAGCGTGGTGCAGGTGGAGGGCGCACGCGCCAACCTGCAGACCATCCTCGACAACCTCACCGCCGGCGTGATCGTCTTCGACCGCGAAGGCCGCATCGACACCGTCAACCCCGGCGCGACGCGCATCCTGCGCTTGCCGCTCTCGGCGTACCGCGGCCGCCGGCTCGATGAGGTGCCCGGGCTCGGCGGCTTTGCGCAAACCGTGTGGCAGCGTTTCGAGCTGCATGCAAGCAGCCCCGAGGCGGGTGAGCGCGATCACTGGCAAGACTCCTTTGTTTTGAAGACTCTCTCGTTGGATGGCCGCGAGCGCGACTCGATCACCTTGCTCGTGCGCGGCGCAGCCATGCCGCAAGGGGCGCAGTTGATGGTCTTCGATGACATCACCGAGCTGGTGTCAGCACAGCGCAGCGAGGCCTGGAGCGAAGTGGCACGCCGGCTCGCGCATGAGATCAAGAACCCGCTCACGCCGATCCAGCTCTCGGCCGAGCGCTTGCAACACAAGCTCGGCGCCAAACTCGAAGGCGCCGATCAGGCCATGCTGACGCGATCCGTCGACACCATCGTCAACCAAGTGCAAGCGATGAAAACGCTGGTCAACGAGTTTCGTGACTACGCCCGCCTGCCCGCCGCGCGCCTCACGCCGCTCGACCTCAACAGCCTCGTCACCGACCTGCTCGGCCTCTACGGCACCGCCCAAGAATCCGGCCTGCTGCAAGCGGAGTTGACGCCCGATCTGCCGCTCATCGTTGGCGACAGCACGCAGCTGCGGCAAGTCATCCACAACCTCGTCCAGAACGGGCTCGATGCCGTGGCCGACCGCCCCGATGGCTGCGTCCGTGTGAGCACAGAGGTGGCGCGCAGCGAGCAGGGCGAGGTGCGCGCGGTGCGCTTGCAGGTGATCGACAACGGCCCCGGCTTTGCCGAGAACGTGCTCAAGCGCGCGTTCGAGCCCTACGTCACCACCAAGAGCCGCGGCACGGGGCTCGGCCTGGCGGTCGTGAAGAAAATCGCTGACGAGCACGGGGCGCGCATCCGCATCGTCAACCGCCAAACGGGCGGCGAGCTGGGCGATGCTGCCGATGCTGAACTCGGTCCTGAAGCTGAGAAACCGCGGGCCGAATCGACTGGTGCGCAAGTGTCGTTATCATTTTCGACCTTTCCAGCCGCGGGAGGGGTGCGCGCCGCTGCGGCGCGACCGGCCAATATTCAGGTGCATTGAACCCCCAACCGCGCACGCAACCGTATACGCATGGCCACCATTCTTGTTGTTGACGATGAACTCGGCATCCGTGCCCTGCTCTCGGAGATCCTTGCCGACGAAGGCCACACCATCGAGCTCGCCGAGAACGCCGCGCAGGCTCGCGCTTGCCGCGAGCGCTTGAGGCCAGATCTGGTTTTGCTCGACATCTGGATGCCCGACGTCGACGGCATCACCTTGCTCAAAGAGTGGGGCGCGACCGCGCAGCTGACCATGCCGGTCATCATGATGAGCGGCCACGGCACGATCGACACCGCCGTCGAGGCGACCAAGTTCGGCGCCATGGCTTTTCTTGAGAAGCCAATCACCTTGCAGAAGCTGCTGCGGGCAGTCGAGCAAGGCCTGGCCAAGCCGGCCTCGCGCGACGTTGTTCAAACCAGGCCAATGAACGCTGCCGAATCCGGTTTGGCACACGATTCGCACGTGAGCAGTGGCAGTGCACAGTCAAGCGCGCCGCTGGTGCTCGGCCCCCAAGCCGAGCAGAGCTTCGATCTCGATCGACCCTTGCGCGAAGCACGCGATGCCTTCGAGAAGAGCTACTTCGAGTTCCATTTGGCCCAGGAGAACGGCAGCATGACCCGCGTTGCCGAGAAGACAGGCCTGGAGCGCACGCACCTCTACCGCAAGCTCAAGCAACTCGGCGTCGATCTCACGCGCAACAAGCGCGGTGGCGGGCCGTAGGTTCGGTCGGCTATACTGCGAGACCCAGGCCTGGTAGCTCAGTTGGTAGAGCAGCGGATTGAAAATCCGCGTGTCGGTGGTTCGATTCCGCCCCAGGCCACCAAGGTATTTGAATGAAAAAAGGGCTGCATGCAAGTGCGGCCCTTTTTTCATTTGAGGCTGCCGATCAAGCCTCAACCGCACAGCTTGATTCATCAGCCCATGGGCGTGCCGGCGCGCACCGCGATGCCGCGCAACCCAGTGGTTAAGCTGTCCGCGAGCCAGTCTGAGGCTTGCATTTGCACCTGTTGCGAGAACCATGGCGGAGAAATTGACATCGATTCGATTGCAACTGCTGGGCCATCCCTGCGCTGCATTGGGTGATGGCTCTGTGCCCTTCGGTGCCGGGCGCCCTGGGCAATTGCTGGCCTATTTGGCGGTGCGCGGGCTCTGGCAAAGCCGCGACGAAGTGGCCAAGCTCTTCTGGCCCGAGAGCCCCAAAAAGACTGCCCGCAGCAACCTTCGAAATTTGCTCTGCAAGACAGCAGTTGCGCTGCCGTTCGTGCCCATCGAGTCCACCGAATACGCGCTGCGCGTGAATGCACTCAGCGACCTGAGCGATTTCGACAGTGCCGTGCAGCAAGGCGATTGGGAAACTGCCGTTCAGATCGGTGCGGCTGAATTGCTCCAAGGTCTCGAAGCTCACGCCACCGAGCCTTACCTGCTGTGGTTGCAGTCAGCGCGGCTGATGCTGTTGACTCAATGGACGAAGTCAGTGCAGGCCTTGCTGGGCCAGCCTTCGCGGCCGATCGAGCAGCGAGAGGCGCTGGCGGAAGCCTGGAGCCTGAGGTGCCCGTATGACGAAGAAGCCGTGCAAATGCGCTTGAAGCTTGCATTGGAACGTCAGCAACAGCTTGCTGCGGCATCGATCTACAACGCGTTCGATGCGCGCTTGCAAGCGGAGTTCGGCGTCAGGCCGTCGCGCTCGCTCGAGCGCTTGGCGCTCGAGCCGGCCTCGAGTTCGACGCTCACGCCAAATTCTGGCTTGGCGCCGCTCAATGAACCGCCCATGCCGCGCGATGCGGCGCGAGCGCTCGGCCGCGCACGCTCACGCTTGTTCGGCAGGCGTCTCGAAATGAGGCAAGTTGAGGCTTTGCTGGCCGGAGGCCAGGTGCGGCTGCTGGTGCTGAGTGGGCCGGGTGGGGCGGGCAAATCAACGCTGCTCGCTGCATTGTTCGAGCAATGCGTGGCCGACGGCGAGGCAGGCGTCTGCTGGGTTGATGCGAGTGCGGCGCCCAATGCGCAGGCGGTTGTCGCTGCCATCGCTGCGGCCTTGGGCATCGAAGGGCTGCAAGGCGAGGGCAACGCCGCAGCACTCGCCGCCACGCTGCGAGACCGGCCTTGCCTGCTGATGATCGACGGTGCAGAGCAGCCCGACCTGGCTGCGCCGCTGGCCCTGATCCTGGACCGCTGCCCACACACCCGGCTGCTCGTGGCGTCACGCAGTCGCCTTCAGCTCGATCAAGAACGTGTGCTGGTCATAGACGGCTTTCCGCTGCCAGACCACGACGAGACCGATCCCGCCGTGCTGGGCCGCAACGATGCGGTGCGCTATTTCGTCGACGTGATGGTTCATGCGGGCAAGGCCGTCGACATGGCGCAAGACGCCAGCACCTTGGCTGCACTCGTGCATGCGGCAGGTGGCCTGCCGCTGGCGCTCAAGCTCTTGGGCAAGCTCACACGAACGTTTTCGTTGACACAGTTGCTGGACAGCCTACGTGCACATGTAGCCGGCGCCCATGCCGCTGACTCTGTTGAGATGGGTGAGTTGATGCCCGCGCTGGTGGCGAGTTTCGACCGCTCATGGGCGGCGCTCTCGCCGCCAGAACAAGCCGTGCTGGCGCGGCTGGCGGTGTTCCCGGCGCCGTTCGATGTGGGCGCGGCGCGGGCGGTGGCCAACACGCAATTGCCGCTCATCACCTCGCTCGTCGATCGCTCGCTGGTGCGGGCCGATGGGGCGGGCCGGTTGTCACTGCATGCCGGTATTCGGGCTTGCGTGTTGGCCATCCAACCGCTTTCTGACGGCGCCGTGGCCGCCTACATCGAGTTCTATGTGCAGCGGCTGGTCACGCTGGCGGGCGCGGCCAGGGTCAAGACGGTTCGGCCGTTCCAGCAGTTCCTGCGCGATGAAGCTGCGCACGTCGAGCACGTGTGGCGCATGGCGCTGCATCGGCGTGCTTATCCCGCATTGCTGTCATTGGCGCAGTGGCTCTTTGCCGAAGCCTCCATCCTCGGCAGTGCGGCTGATTACCTTGCTTGGTTTGCCGGTGCGAACGACGCGCTTCGCGATGAGCCGAACGTTCCTGAGGCACTGAGGGCGTATGTGTTGGCCGGCGCCGCAAACGCCGTGCGGCACCACGGCAAAGTCGACCTCGCAGTTCGCCAATCGGTTGCGGCGCTGCGTGCGGCCCAACAAGCACGGCACCATGACGCCATGTGCGCGGCGCTCACCGTTTTGGCCATGACCTACCTCGGTGTCGGCAAGCTGAAAGAGGCCGAGAAGTTGATCGCCCGGCTCGTGGCCCTCGGCGTCGACGATTCCCTCGGAACCTTGCTGGATCTGCAGTCCATGTTCAGCATGGTCAATGCTGACTACAAGACCGCGCTGCAGCTCCTGGACCGGGTCATCGCCATCAATCGGCAGCTCGAAAATTCCAATGCGGCTATCGGTAGTCTGATCAACAAGTGGATCGTCTGCGTGCAGTCCGATGACGCCGCCCAGGCGTCAAAAGTCATGGAGCATGCGATCGCCGCGTGTGACGCGCCGGACGTGAGGCGCCCGCTTCGGGCCACCGTGTTGCTCTATGCCGCCCAGTGGTATGCCGATATCGGCGACTTGGTCCGGGCACGCCTGAATATCGAGCGCGCGAATGCCATCGATATCCAATCGCTCACGACTCAGGCCTTGCGCATGAAGTTCGCATTGGTCACCGCAGCCATCGCCGTGGTCGACCAAGAGCTGGTGACGGCCGCACCGCCGCTCGCGGAAGTCTTGGCTGAAATCGGGCGCGGCGAACTGCCGAGCATGGCCAGCGCTACTTTTCTGTATGCCGCCAAGTGGTTCCGGATGGCGGGAGACCGCGATGCATGCTTGATCTGCCTGCGGGCGATTCGCGGCGGATTGTTCTATACGCGGGGCTCGAATTCCGTGCCGGCGATGCTTCAGGAGCTGGGAGCCGATCCCGAGCCGGTGGCCAACGCCGGGCCCGGGCATCCGCGGGTTGATCTCGCCGAGGTGGCACGCAACGCCAGAGGTCAAATGTTGGCGTTGCTCGCAGAGACTCAGCGAACCACGCCGCGCTAGCGGACGCTCCCGCGCCGGCCGATCTGCCGCGAATCCGTGCCGTAAAGTCAGCGCCCCGCCTGACCTCGATCGCCGCCGCCGATGGCCGTCTTCCCGCAAGTTTTGAGCAATGTGCTGGCACGCTGCAACGCCGGGGAGCGCCGTGTGTTGCACCAGCTCAAACGCTGCCTTGGCGACGACTATCTTGTATGGCATGACGTGCCGATTGGCCCCAAGGCGCGCCAGCCCGATTTCGTCGTGCTCAGCCCGCGTTGGGGCGTGCTGTTGCTCGAAGTCAAAGACTGGAAGCGCAGCACGCTGGGCGCCGCCACGCGCGATGCGGTGGAACTCACCACGCCGCGCGGCCGCGTCACGCAAGCGCACCCGTTGCGGCAGGCGCGCGATTACGCGATGGAGCTCGTCGACCTGATGCGGTGCGATGCGGCCCTGGTGCACGGCGAAGGCCCTTTCCGCGGCAAGTTGTTGTTTCCGTACGGCTGGGGCGTTGCGTTGGCCAATGTGCACCGAGCCGACGTGGCCGCCACCGACTTCGACGACGTCTTCCCTGCGCCGCGCACCCTGCTGCGCGATGACCTCAATGACGACGTGCCGACCGATGTGTTCGAGCGCCGGCTCTGGGGCATGTTCACCGTCACCTACCCGCACACGCTGACCTTGCCGCAGCGCGACCGCATTCGCTGGCACTTGTTCCCCGAGGTGCGGCTGAGCACGCAGGCCTCGCTCGATCTGAGTCTCGAAGGCGATCCGCCCGCCTCCGCGCCGCAGCAAATGCCCGATCTGATGCCCGACCTGATGCCCGACCTGATGCAGGTCATGGACCTGCAGCAAGAGCAGATCGCCCGATCGCTCGGTGAAGGCCACCGCGTGATCCACGGCGCCGCCGGCTCGGGCAAAACGATGATCCTGATCTTCCGCGCGCAAGCCTTGGCGCTCGCCGCGCGGCCCGATGAGCCCATCCTCGTGATGTGCTTCAACCGCACGCTGGCCGACCGCATCGACGCATTGCTGCGCCAGCGCAGCATCGACGAACGCGTTCAAGTGCGCACCTTCCACAGCTGGTGCCAAGACATGGTCCGCAGCTACCAGCTTGACGTGCCTCGCGAGCTGAAGGGCGACGCCTACTTCACGGCGCTGGCCGATGTGGTCGAGCGCTCGGTGCAATCCGGCCTCGTGCCGGGCGGCCAGTACAGCGCACTGCTGATCGATGAGGCGCATGACTTCGAAGACGCCTGGCTGCGCATCGCCAGCCGCATGGTGAGCCCTGCCACCAACAGCTTGCTCGTGCTCTATGACGACGCGCAATCGATCTATCAGAAGAAGCGGCGCCAGTTCAACTTCGCCAGCGTGGGCATCGAGGCGCGTGGGCGCACCAGCATCCTGAAGCTCAACTACCGCAACACCGCCGAGGTGCTCGCGCTGGCCGTGCACTGCGCGCAAAGCTTGCTCGAAGGCGCAGGCGAGCCGCGCGATGAAGACCAACTCACGCTGGTGCAACCGGCCAGTGCCGGCCGCCGCGGCGCGCTGCCGGTGTTGATCGACGCGAGAAGCGGCGAGGAGGAAGCCGAGCTCATCGCCGAGCGCATTGAAGCTGCACACGACAGCGGCGCCGGCTTCGACGAGATTGCCGTGCTCTGCCGCGCCAAGTTCTTGATGGTGCCGATCGAGCGGGCGCTCGCGCGGCGCCGGCTGCCGGTGCAATCAATGAACCAGAGTGCGTTTCGCCGCTTCGATTGGCGGCGGCCGAGCATCAAGCTCTTGACGATGCACAGTGCCAAAGGCTTGGAGTTCCCGCGTGTCTTCGTCGCCGGATTGCAATCACTGCCGATGCAAGGCGAGAGCCTCGACGACGCTGCCCGCCTGCTCTATGTGGCCATGACGCGTGCCACCGATGCGCTGGTGCTGTCAGCCCATGGCCGCTCGGCCGTGGTCGATCGGGTGCGGCGTGCGCTCGTCGATGTGACGCGGCAGTTCATGTGAACGAGCATGTGACCAAACGCTTGATCAGAACTCAAACAATGAAACGAATCTACCTCGCTGGCCCTGATGTCTTCTTCCCCCATGCTGACTGTCATTTCGATGCACTCGAAGCCCGTTGCTCCGCGTTCGGCCTTTGCGGCGTGCGGCCGTCGGATGGCGGTTTGTCTGAGGGGCTCGGCGGCAGCGGCGGCGAGATCGCCGAGCGCATCTACCGCGCCAACATCGCGCTCATCGCGTCGTGCGATGCATTGCTCGCCAACCTGATGCCGTTTCGCAATGCCATCGAGCCCGACAGCGGCACCGTGTTCGAGCTCGGCATGGCCGTGGCACTCGGCAAGGCGGTTGCGGGCGTGGTGGTCGGTTGTGCCGAGCCCTATGAGGCCAAGGTGACCGCCCATTGCGGCATCACCCGCGACGCCGCTGGCCTCGCCTGGGACACCACCCACGGCTTCATGGTCGAAGAGTTCGGCCAGCCTTTGAACCTGATGCTCGCGCGGTCCACGCCCTTGTTTGGCAGCGTCGATGCGGCGCTTGCTGATCTGCAACAGCGCCTCTCCCGCTGAAACGCCCTCGCATCGGTAGAGGAAAACCCCGTCCGTTCGGCGCATCAAAGTACAGGCTCTTGCACCGGCAGTACTGAATCTGCCAACTCGATACGCCTATCTTCTGCATCGCGGATGGGGCGCGTGCTGTCCCGTCGGTTCCCACAACAAGGAGACGAGACATGACCCTCAAACCCGTTGCCGCGCTCAGCCTTGGCATCCTCGCAAGCTGCATGGCACTGCCTGCATTGGCCGTGACCGACCTCGTGATTGCCACCGTCAACAACGGCCACATGATCGAGATGCAGAAGCACACCAAGGACTTCGAAGCCGCCAACCCGGAGATCAAGCTCAAGTGGGTCACGCTCGAAGAAGGCGTGCTCCGCCAGCGCGTGACGACCGACATCGCGACAAAAGGCGGCCAGTTCGATGTGATGACGATCGGGCTTTACGAGGCGCCGATCTGGAGCAAGAAGGGCTGGCTCGCGCCGATCACAACCGATGCGGCCTACGACGTCGATGACATCCTGCCCGCCATCCGCAGCGGCCTCTCGTATGAAGGCAAGCTCTACGCCGCGCCGTTCTACGGCGAGAGCTCGATGACCATGTACCGCGCCGACCTCGTCAGAGCCAAAGGCCTGACGATGCCCGACAACCCGACCTGGGCGCAGCTCACCGACATCATCTCGAAGATCCACGACCCCGCCAAAGGCGTCTATGGCCTGTGCCTGCGCGGCAAGCCAGGCTGGGGCGACAACATGGCCTTCTTGACGACGATGGTCAACACCTACGGCGGCCAGTGGTTTGACATGGCGTGGAAGCCGCAACTCACCACCAAGCCCTGGCACGACGCCATTCAGAAATACGTTGATCTGATGAAGAAGTACGGCCCGCCCGGCGCCTCGGCCAACAGCTTCAACGAGAACCTCGCGCTCTTCAACGAAGGCAAGTGCGGCATGTGGATCGACGCGACGATCGCCGCCTCCTTCATCAGCGATCCAAAGCAATCAAAGGTGGCCGACAAGGTCGCGTTCGCGCAGGCACCAACGGCCGTGACGCCCAAGGGCGCGAACTGGTTGTGGTCGTGGAATCTCGCGATCCCAGCGTCATCGAAGAAGGCCGATGCGGCGCAGAAGTTCATCACCTGGGCGACCTCCAAGGACTACATCAACCTGATCGCCAAGAGCAGCGGTTGGGGCATGGTGCCGACCGGCACGCGCAAGTCCACCTATGCGAACCCGGAGTTCCAGAAGGCGGCCAAGTTCGCTGATGCAGAGCTCAAAGCCATCAACTCCGCCAACCCGAACGACAGCACTTTGCCGAAGTCGCCTTACGTAGGCGTGCAGTACGCGGCGATCCCCGAGTTCCAGGCGATCGGCATTGCAGTTGGTCAGCAGATGAGTGCGGCACTCTCGGGCAAGGTCACCGTCGACCAAGCCTTGAAAACCGGGCAAACCGCCGCTGAGCGCGAGATGACCAAAGGCGGCTACTACAAGAAGTAGGCCCGGGTGATTTGCCCCTCTCCCTTTGGAAGAGGGCTGGGGTGAGGGCCGCGCGCACCGCATTGCCGGCCAGCCACCCCTCACTCCCCCGAACTCTCCAGCCGCCAACACAAAGCGGCCATAGCAGTGCACTCGGAGGCTCACGCCATGACCCGACTCCTCCCCCGCGCGCTGATGGCGCCGGCAGTCGTCACGCTGTTCTTGTGGATGATCGTCCCGCTGGTGATGACGATCTGGTTCTCGCTCGTCCACTACAACTTGATGCAGCCTGGCGATAAAACCTTCGTCGGCCTCGAGAACTTCCACTACTTCATGACCGACCCGGACTTCTGGCCGGCGGTCTTGCAGACGATCGAGCTCCTCGGATCGGTGATCGTGATCACGGTCGTTGCCGGCGTTGCACTCGCCTTGCTCATCAACGAGCCCTTCCCCGGCCAGGGCATCGTGCGCGTGCTGCTCATCTCGCCGTTCTTCGTGATGCCCACGGTGAATGCGCTGCTGTGGAAGCACATGATGATGAACCCGATCTACGGCGTGCTCGCGCATGTGTGGGCGTTCTTTGGCGCCACGCCGATCGACTGGATGACCGACCTGCCACTCGCCTCGATCATCGTGATGCTCGCGTGGCAATGGCTGCCGTTCGCTTGCCTGATCTTCATCACCGCATTGCAGTCACTCGACCGCGAGCAGATGGAAGCCGCGCGCATGGACGGCGCCAATGCGCTGCATCAGTTCTGGTACC
This sequence comes from Rhizobacter sp., assembly GCA_043778145.1. Taxonomy (GTDB): domain Bacteria; phylum Pseudomonadota; class Gammaproteobacteria; order Burkholderiales; family Burkholderiaceae_C; genus LMDS01. Next base: position 62,506 of record JAYWGR010000148.1, on the reverse strand, counting down.
TCACGCTGCCGCACTTGGGGCGATCGATTGCCGTCGTCGTGATGATCGAGATGATCTTTCTGATGAGCGTCTTCGCCGAGATATTCACCACCACCGGCGGCGGCCCGGGGAATGAAAGCACCAACCTCGCGTTCCTGATCTTCAAGCAAGCGCTGATGAACTTCGATGTGGGCGTGGCCTCGGCGGGCGCTTTGTTCGCGGTCATCTTGGCCAACATTGCCGCGGTGTTTTTGATCCGCATGGTTGGCAAAAACTTGGATTGATGCGATGGCAACGAAAACATCCTTCCCGTATGTGCGCACGGTCGTCTCGTGGGGCATCGCACTGCTCATCTTCTTCCCACTGTTCTGGCTTGGCATCACCGCCTTCAAGACCGAAGGCCAAGCGATTGCCGCCGAGCTCATCTTCACGCCGACGCTCTCAAGCTTCATTGAAGTTCAAGCGCGAAGTGACTACCTGCACTACGCGAGCAACTCGCTGATCACGAGCGTGGTGTCGACCGTGCTTGGCTTGGCGATTGCCGCACCGGCCGCCTACTCGATGGCCTTCTTCAGAACGAAGAAGACGCGAGACATCCTGATGTGGATGCTCTCCACCAAGATGATGCCGGCCGTTGGCGCGCTCGTGCCCGTCTACGTGATGGCACAAACCACGGGCCTGCTCGACTCGCTGCCTGCGCTCATCGTCGTCTTCACGCTCTCCAACTTGCCGATCATGGTGTGGATGCTCTACAGCGCCTTCAAAGAGGTGCCGATCGACATCCTGGAGGCCGTGCGGCTCGATGGCGCCACGGTCGGCGATGAGTTCCGCCACGTCATCTTGCCGCTGACGATGGGCGGCATTGCCTCCACCGGTTTGCTCTGCCTCGTGCTCGCTTGGAACGAGGCGTTCTGGTCGCTCAACCTCACCTCGGCCAATGCCGGCACGTTGGCGGCGTTGATTGCTCAGTACTCGAGCCCAGAGGGTTTGTTCTGGGCCAAGTTGTCGGCCGCTTCGCTGCTGGCGATCGCGCCGATCATCGTGTTCGGTTGGTTCAGCCAGAAGCAGCTCGTGCAAGGGCTGACCTTCGGCGCCGTCAAGTAAGCGACAAGCAAAGGAGACACGCTCATGCCATTCCTTGAACTGAAAAGAATCGTCAAAGAGTTCGGCCCGGTGCGAACGATCAAGGGCATCGATCTGCAGATCAACAAAGGCGAGTTCATCGTCTTCGTGGGGCCTTCGGGTTGCGGCAAATCGACGCTGCTGCGGCTCATCGCCGGGCTCGAAGCCACGACCTCCGGCAGCCTGCACCTCGACGGCCGAGACATCACCGATGTGCCTTCATCAAAGCGCGATCTGGCGATGGTGTTTCAGTCTTACGCGCTCTATCCGCACATGACGGTGTTCGACAACATGTCGTTCGCGCTCAAGCTCGCGAAGGTCGATGTCGCGGTGCGCAAAGAGAAGGTCGAGCGCGCCGCAAAGATCTTGAACCTCACGCCCTACCTCGAGCGCACGCCGAAGGAGCTCTCGGGCGGCCAACGCCAGCGCGTCGCGATCGGCCGCGCGATCGTGCGCGCGCCGAAGGTCTTCTTGTTCGACGAGCCGCTGTCCAATCTCGATGCCGCGCTGCGCGGGCAGACTCGCGTCGAGATCGCCAACCTGCACCGCGACCTCGGCGCGACGACCATCTACGTCACGCACGATCAGATCGAGGCGATGACGCTGGCTGATCGCGTCGTCGTGCTGCGTGATGGGTTGATCGAGCAAGTCGGCTCGCCGCTTGAGCTCTACGACCACCCGGCCAATCAGTTCGTGGCGCAGTTCATCGGCACGCCGCAGATGAACGTGCTGCCGGCTGCGGCGTTGCCAGAGCTCACGCGCATTGCCGGTGCGCGATTGCCGGCCGATGGCTCGGTGGGTGTTCGGCCAGAGTACGTGCGCATCGTGCCGGTGGGGCGCGGCATTGCGGGCAAGGTGGAGCTCGTCGAATCGCTCGGCTCGGACACGCTGATCCACGCCCGCGTTGCTGGCAATGTGCCGCTCGTCTCGCGCCAGAGTGACCGCACGACGCTGCATCTGGGTGATGCAGTGGGCGTCGAGATCGATGCGCACCAGCTCCACTTCTTTGACAACCAAGGCCGAGCGCTGCGCGAGATGCAGCACGCCGCCTGAGCTTTGGCCGCTGCCATGAACATCATTCTTCACTTGGGCCTGGGCTCGTTTCACCGCGCGCATCAAGCGGTGTACCTGCAACGCTTGCACGACGCTGGCGACAGGCGCTGGATGCTCGTCGGTGGCAACCTTCGGCCTGACATGGCCGACACCATTGCCGCACTGCAAGCGCAAGGCGGCGCCTACACGCTCGAGACGGTGTCGCCCTCGGGTGAGCGGCACTATGAGCGCATCACGGCGATCCAGAAGGTCATTGCGTACGAGCCGTCTTTGGCCGGGCTGATCGAGGTGGGCGCCGATGAAGCAACGCGCATCATCTCGTTCACCGTCACCGAAGCCGGCTACTACCTCGATGACCACAACCGGCTCGACACCGGCTACGCCGACCTGGCCTCCGACCTTGCCGGCACAACGCGCAGCACGATCTACGGCGCGATGGCCGCAATCCTCGCTGAGCGCATGGCGCGCGGCTCGGGCCCGGTGACGCTGCTCAACTGCGACAACCTCCGCAGCAACGGCGAACGCTTTCGCGCCGGCTTTGTCGACTTTTTGCTGCGCCGCGGCGAGACGGCATTGCGCGCCTGGGTCGAGGCCAACACCAGTTGCCCGAACGACATGGTCGACCGCATCACGCCGCGGCCTCTGCCCGACGTGGCGGCGCGCGTCAAAGCCGCGACCGGCATGGACGACGGCGCGCCGGTCATGGGCGAGCGCTTCATCCAATGGGTGATCGAAGACCACTTCATCGCCGGCCGGCCGGAGTGGGAGAAGGCGGGCGCGGAGCTCGTGAGTTCGGTGCTGCCGTTTGAGGAAGCCAAGATCCGCATCCTCAATTCAAGCCACAGTTGTTTCGCGTGGGCCGGCACCTTGATCGGGCTGCAATACATCCACGAAGGTGTGGCCGTGCCGGCGATTCGGCAGATGGCGTTCGACTACGTGACTGACGACGTGATGCCGTCATTGCAAGCATCCGCCAATCCCTATCCGCTCGACCTCGCGGCTTACCGCGACGTGGTGCTCGATCGCTTCAGCAACCCCTATTTGCTCGACACGAATCAGCGCGTCGCGATGGACGGCTTCGCGAAGATTCCAGGCTTTCTTTGGCCCACCTTTCGCGAGTGCCTGGCGCGTGGCGCGGCGGTGTCGAAAACGGCCATGTTGCCCGCACTCTTCTTCGAGTTTTTGAAGCGCTGGCACCACGGCCAATTGCCGTACGCCTATCACGACCAAGGCATGGATGCGGCTGCCGCACACGCGCTGTTCGAGGCGCCCGACCCGCTCGAAGCGTTCAGCCGCGACCCCGTTCTGTGGGGGCGACTGGCCGGCAATCCGCAACTTGCTGCCGCATTGGCCGCAGCGCACACCGAAGTTCTCGACTTCGTCAAGGCACATCAACCATGAACCAAACACTCGCCTCACATCACGCCCTCGTCACCGGCGCGGGCGGCGGCATTGGTCTGGCCGTCACCGAGGCCTGTCTGCGCGAGGGCGCGCGTTGCACTGCGGTTGACTTGAAGCCGGAGCCGCCGGCAGAGTTGAAGGCGCTGGTTACAAGGCATCCCGAACAGCTTCAGTACGTGGCCGCCAACGTGGCTGATTTGGCGAGCATCGCGCTGATGATCGCTGCCGCAAGGCAACGCTTTGGCACGGTCAGCGTGCTCTTCAACAACGCAGCCGTGTTCGATCTGGCGCCGCTGCTGGAGGCCAATGAGGCCAGCTACCAGCGCATCTTCGATGTCAACGTCAAAGGCTTGTTTTTCGTGATGCAGGCAGTGCTGCAGCAGATGGTGGATGACGGCGTCAAGGGCAGCGTGATCAACCTCGCATCACAGGCCGGGCGGCGCGGCGAGGCACTGGTGGCGCACTACTGCGCGAGCAAAGCGGCGGTGATCAGCTACACGCAATCGGCGGCGCTGGCGATGGCGCCGCACGGCATCCGCGTCAACGGCATTGCGCCGGGTGTGGTCGATACGCCGATGTGGGCGAGCGTTGATGCGCTCTTTGCCAAAGCGGAGGGCTTGGCCATCGGCGAGAAGAAGAAGGCGGTGGGCCTGGCCGTGCCACTCGGCCGCATGGGCACGCCCGATGACATCGCCGGCGCCGCGGTGTTTCTCGCGGGCGATGCCTCCCGGTACATCACCGCACAGACATTGAACGTGGACGGCGGTAACGTGATGTCGTGAGCCGCCATTTCATGAACCACGCGCCATGACCAAAGCCCGCGGCCCGGAGCTCGAACACGACTTCATTCGCGATGCCACGCTCGGCTATGAGCCCGAGGGCAGCTACGGCTATGTGCGCTGCCTGGAGCACGGATTCCCGAATCCTTTGGTGCGCTGGCACTACCACGAAGAGTACGAACTGCACTTGATCGTCGAGACGCGCGGGAAGGTCTTCGTGGGCGACTACATCGGCCACTTCGAGCCCGGCCACTTGGTGCTCACCGGGCCGCGCCTGCCGCACAACTGGGTGTCAACCGATGTGCCGGAGCAAGGCATCGCGCAGCGCGACATGGTGCTGCAATTTGCCGGCGACCCGCTGCGCCGCGCCGCCGAGCTCATCAGCGACCTGCGCGAGGTGCTGCCGCTGCTGGAGCGCGCGCGTTTGGGCATTGAGTTTTTCGGCCTGAGCCAAATCGCCCGTGAGCGCATCGACCGCATCAAACGCTTGCATGGCCTCAAGCGATTCACCGAGTTCCTGCAGTTCATTGGCGAGCTCGCCGATTGCACCGACTACCGCCTGCTCTCAACCATGCCGCTGCAAAGCTTCGAGGACGACACGGCGCTCGCGCAGATCAGCGGCATCGTTGATTTCATCACCGAGAACTGCGCGCAAAGCTTCTCGATGGCCGAGCTCAGCCAGCGCGTTGGCATGAGCGAGAGCCAGTTCTCGCGTTACTTCCGCCGCGCCACGGGCAACACCTTCACCGATTTCGTCAACCGCTTGCGCATCGCGCGCGCCTGCCAGCTGCTGATGGAAACCGACCAATACATCACCAACGTTTGTTATGACGCGGGCTTCAACAACGTCGCCAATTTCAATCGGCGCTTTCTCGAAATCAAGGGCATGACGCCGAAGGAGTTTCGGCGGCAGGGCGAGGCAAGATTTGGCAAGTGAAGCCTGCTGCCAAGCCGTGGTGGCGCGGTGGCGGTAATTTTGCCCATTTGGTTCCCCCTTCAGATGGATGGTGCCAGCGCTGCGTGAAGAACATCATTTGGGCTTCGCGGGCTGGGGCCCGTTGGAGGAACCACATGCATTTCGACGAACGTAACGTGGGCGACTACCGCATCTACGCTGGCGCCCTGGAGGCACCGCGCGGCGACGGCTACACCGCAACCATGATCGTGCAGCGTCTGCGCGGCGTACCCAACGCACCGCGCGAGGCCTATCGCGATGAAGGCTTGGCTGGCGGCCATCGGTGGGAATCGGCCGATGCGGCACTCGCCTACGCGCTCAACAAGGCACAAGAAGTGATTCACAAGCAATCGCGCATGCTCGCATGCTGAGCGCGTTGATGGCCCGCTAAAACGCCGCGGCCTCCGCGGCGTTTCCGTTTTGAAAGCCCTGCCGACCGGCGGGGTCGGCCCAAAGCGGCCCTTTAGACTCGGGCGCACCTTGCCCGACCGCTGAGGGATACCCCGCCGGATGCCGCACAACGTCAGCTTGATTTCAACGCTCGCCGCCGGCTTTGGCCTGGCGCTCGTGCTTGGGTTCATTGCGGCGCGGATCAAGGTGCCGCCGCTTGTGGGCTACTTGCTTGCCGGCGTGCTGATTGGGCCCGCCACACCCGGTTTCGTTGCTGACGTCGATCTCGCCGGCCAGCTTGCCGAAATCGGCGTGATGCTGCTGATGCTCGGCGTTGGCCTGCACTTCTCGCTTGCAGACCTGCTCGCCGTGCGGCGAATCGCGATTCCCGGCGCGCTGCTGCAGATTGGTGTGGCAACGGCGCTCGGCGTTGCCACCGCCATGTGGTGGGGCTGGGGCTTCGGCGCGGCGCTGGTGCTCGGGCTGGCGCTCTCGGTCGCAAGCACCGTCGTGCTGCTGCGGGCGCTCGAAGCGCGGGGCGTGCTCGAGTCGGTCAACGGCCGCATTGCTGTTGGCTGGTTGGTCGTCGAAGACCTCGTCATGGTCTTGGTGCTGGTATTGCTGCCGCCGCTGGCGCCACTGCTCTCGGGTGGCGGCGAAGTTGGCGCGGGTCTGTGGCTCACGGTAGGCGTGACGCTCGCCAAGGTCGCTGCCTTCATTGCGCTGATGCTCGTCGTGGGCAAGCGCCTTTTTCCCAAGCTGCTGTGGCTGGTTGCGCGAACCGGTTCGCGCGAGCTCTTTACTTTGTGTGTGATCGCCGCGGCCATCAGCGTTGCCTACGGCTCGGCCAAGCTCTTCGATGTCTCCTTCGCGCTTGGTGCTTTCTTTGCCGGGATGATGATGCGCGAGTCGGAGTTCAGCCACCGCGCAGCGGAAGAATCGCTGCCGCTCCGCGATGCGTTCTCGGTGCTGTTCTTCGTCTCGGTCGGCATGTTGTTCGACCCGCGCGTGTTGCTCGATGAGCCGCTCAAAGTGCTCGCCGTCGTCGCCATCATCGTGATCGGGAAGACGCTGGCTGCAGTGGCGCTGGTGCTGGCTTTTCGCTACCCGCTCAGCAGTGCGCTCACGGTCGGTGCAAGCCTGGCGCAAATCGGCGAGTTCTCGTTCATCCTGGCAGGCCTCGGCGTTGGCCTGAAGCTGTTGCCGCTGCAAGGGCAGAGCTTGATCCTGGCGGGCGCGTTGATCTCGATTGCGCTCAATTCTTTGCTCTTCGCTGCAGTCGAACCGGTGCAGGCATGGATTCGCCAACGCTCAGCGCTTGCGCGGCGCCTCGAGCGGCGCGACGACCCGCTCGCTGAGTTGCCGATGTCGACCGATCAGGCATTGCTGCGCGGGCAGGTGGTTCTCGTCGGGCACGGCCGTGTGGGCCGGCGCATCGCCCAGGCGCTGCACGCAGCGCACGTGCCGTTCGTGGTGGCGGAGCAGAACCGCGAGATCGTCGAGGCCTTGCGTGCGGCGGGCACGCCGGCTGTGTCGGGTGATGCGGCCGATCCAGCGGTGCTGATTCAAGCGCATATCGCCGCGGCGAGCCTGTTGGTGATCGCCACGCCAGATACCTTCAGCGTCCGCAAGATGGCGGAGGCGGCGCGGGCGTTGAACCCGGCCATTGAAATCGTTGTTCGCAGCCACAACGACACCGAGGCCGCGCTGCTCGAGGCTGAGGGCACGGCCAAGGTGTTCATTGGCGAGAACGAGCTCGCCCGAGGCATGGTGGCGCACGTGCTGGCGCGGCTGAAGCCTGCGCCGGGAACGCTTTGATGCCCGACGCGACTACGGGCTCACGGGGCGGCGACGACTCGCGCCGCCGAGAAGATCAAGCCGCGACGGCCGCTGCCGAGGTGGCAATGCATTTGTTGCACTTGCCAAGGCCGGGCAAGCGCGCATCGGGCTTGCCGTCGCCTGTCTTGAAATTGGCCTGGCAGCGGCGGCAAACATACATCTTGGAGCTCGACATCATCGGCTTGACGCCCGGCTCGCCGGAAGGCCGAGCTGCTACGTACTCGGCTTGCGTTTGGCGAAGCTTCTGTGTGGGCTCGGAAACAGGAACGGTGGAAGTGCGTCGGGTGGCCATGGCGGTACCTGGATAAGATGCAGCGAGCCGAGTCGCCGGGGGTGCCGGCGCGCGGTGAAGGGCGATATTGTCCCAGCATTCGGGGGTGCTTGTGCACCCCCAAGGCCGCAGCCCGGCCCCATGCCGGGGTTATCCGCGGGCGAGCAGCTCGAAATGCTCGACCACTGGGGGCGATGCAAAGAACGGGCCGACGATCGCCCGCCACCGTGCAAACAACGGCCCACCGCGGAAATCGACGGTGTGATTCTCAAGCGTCGCCCAGCGGATCAGTAGCAAGTAGCGCTCTGGCGTCTCGACGCACTTTTGCACTTCATAGCCCAAAAAACCGGGCGATTTCGACGCGACGGTGCTGATGCCGTGTTGTATGGCGATGTCGAATTCGGCTTGCTGGCCGGCTTGGATGCGGATATCTGCGACTTCAAGAATCATGTGGCCTCCTGGTTGGCCCGATTGTCGGCTTGGCACCGGAGGTGCTTTTCAAATCCCCAAAACCGCCGCCAGATCTTGGTGCGCGGCGGCGAGTGTTGCCGATGCGCCGGCGCGCACCACGAGGCCTTTTTCAAGCACGACGGCAGAGTCGGTGTGCGCCAGCACCAGGCGGTGGTTGCGGTCGACGATCAGCGTGCTGATGCCGGTTGAGCGAATCGTGGCGATCACCTTCCAAATGTCGGCGACGATCAACGGCGCCAAGCCTTCGGTGGCTTCGTCGAGGATCAGCAGTTGCGGGTTCGTCATCAGCGCGCGGCCGATGGAGAGCATTTGCTGCTCGCCGCCCGAGAGTTGCTGGCCGCCGTGCCCCAGCCGCTCGGCAAGCCGCGGAAAGGTGGTGAGCACGCGGTCGAGCGTCCAAGCGCGTTGGCCGCCCACGCCGCCCACGCCGGCACGTGCCGCAACGACGAGGTTCTCGCGCACCGAGAGGTTGCCGAAGATGCCGCGCCCCTCGGGCACATAGCCGATGCCAAGACGCGCCATGCGTTCAGGCGCCGCACCCGTCACGGTCTCGCCTTGCCAGATCACGCGGCCGGCGCTCGGGCGCACATAGCCCATCAGCGTGCGGATCAACGTCGTCTTGCCCATGCCGTTGCGGCCGAGCAGGCCGAGCGCGCTGCCGGCCTCCACCTCGAAGCTCACGCCTTGAAGCACGCGGCTGTCGCTGTAGCCGGCCTCGAGCGCGTCGATCTGCAAGAGCGCCGTCATGCGGGCTCGCCAAGGTAGGCGACTTGCACTTCGCGGCTCGCACGGATGCGCTCCGGCACGTCGCTCGCGATGACTTCGCCGTTGACCATCACCGTGATGCGGTCGGCGATGCGGAATACCGCGTCCATGTCGTGCTCGACCAGCAGCACCGCGTGCCCGGCCTTCAGGCCAGCGAGCAAGCTCAGCATGCGCGCCGTTTCTTCGGCGCCCATGCCGGCGAGCGGCTCGTCAAGCAAGAGCACGCGCGGCGATGTGGCCAGGCACATGGCGATCTCCAACTGGCGCTGCGCGCCGTGGCTCAGCGAGCCGGCGCGGCGCGCGGCGTCGGCTTCGAGGCCGGCGGCGCGCATGGCGCCTTCTGCGGCTGCCATGCTCGCGGCGCAATGCTTTGCGCCCTGCCACACGGCCCACGGCCGCGGCTGCGATGCCTGCGCGCAAAGCCGGCAGTTCTCGGCCACGCTGAAATCGGGAAAGATGGTCGTGCGCTGGTAGCTGCGGCCGATGCCGGCGCGCGCGCGCCGAGCTTGCGGCCAGGCGCTCACATCGTGACCACCCAACCTGATGCGCCCGCTGCTCGGCGCCAGCTCGCCGGAGAGCAAGTTGATCAGCGTAGATTTGCCGGCGCCGTTGGTGCCGATCAGCGCGTGCACTTCGCCAACGCGCAAGGCGATCGAGACCTCGTTGACCGCCGCGAGCCCGCCAAAGCGGCGCGTCAACGCCGTGGCTTCAAGCAAGGGTGCCGAGTTCGCCGTGGCCTCAGCCATGGGCGCGCCTTGCGATGCGTGCTGTCAAGCCGATCAAGCCTTTGGGCAACAGCGCGACGAAGCCAATGATCGCCAACCCCAGGCTCAACTGCCAGTGCGCGGCGAGCGGCCCGAGCAAGGCTTCAGACTGAAACAGCTCGGTCAGCAATGTGAACGCGACGGCGCCAATCACCGCGCCGCGCAAGCTGCCAATGCCGCCCAGGATCAGCATCAACAGTACGGCACCCGATTGATGCCAGCTCATCAGCTCGGGGTTGACTGCGCCGTCCTTCACCGCGAGCAAAAAGCCGGCGAGGCCGGCGAGCGCGCCCGCGATCACGAACGCCGTGAGCTTGTAGGCGAAGGTGGCAAAGCCGGCCGCGCGCATGCGCTGCTCATTGGCGCGGATGCCCGCCAGCGCATGGCCAAACCGCGAGCGGCCGATCAACGCCAGCAGCGCCCACGTGCCCACGAGCGAGCCCATCACCGCGGCATAGAGATCGGGTTTTTTGTCGAGATTGATGAGGCCAAGCGTCGGCTTGGCGTAGAGAAAGAGGCCATCGCTGCCGCCGGCAAATTTGGTGTCGTGGAAAACGAAGTAAGCCATCTGCGCGAAGGCCAGCGTGACCATGATGAAGTAGACGCCCTTGGTGCGCAGACTCAGCGCACCGACGATCGCCGCGTACGCAGCCGCGCAGAGCACTGCGAGCGGCAGCACCGCTGCGACCGAGCCGCCACTGTCGCCGGCGGCCAGCACGGTGACATAAGCGCCGATGCCGAGAAAAGCCGCGTGCCCCAGGCTCACCAGCCCGGTCATGCCGACGAGCAGCTCCAAGCTGAGCGCGAAGATGGCGTAGATGGCGATCTTCATGACGAGGTCTTGCGTGTAGGGCGTCAGCACCACTGGCAGCGCGAACAACGCTGCCGCGGCGAGCAGTGGAACGAGCCACTGAGCACGTGTCTGTTCAGCACCCTTCTCTTCAGCACCCTTCTCTTCAGCACCCTTCTCTGCGGCACCCATCTTTTCAGCACCCATCTCAATAGGCCCGCTTCATCAAGCCTTCAGGCCGCCAAACGAGCACCGCGGCCATCAGCAAATAGACGCCCACGCCGCTGTACTCCGCAAAGAACACTTTGCCAAAGGTGTCGACGATGCCGACCAGCATCGAGGCAATCAACGCGCCGCTGATCGAGCCAATGCCGCCGATCACCACCACAACGAAGCAGATGATCAGCACGCTGCTGCCCATGCCCGGGTACACCGATGACAGCGGCGCCGCGATCATCCCGGCCAGTGCCGCAAGCGCCACACCACCGGCAAAGACGATGCGGTAGAGCCAACGAATGTCGATCCCCAGGCCGCGCGCCATGTCGCGGTTGCTCGCGCCGGCACGAATCATCATGCCGAGCCGCGTGCGGTTGACGACGAAATACAGCGCCAGCGCAACGGCAACACAAGCCACCGACGCAAACACCCGGTACCACGGGTACGACATCAGCTCGCCGAGTTGAAAGCCGCCCGCCAGCCACTCTGGCACCTGCACGCCGTGAACATCGTTGCCGACCAAGAGGCTGCGCAACTCCTCGAACACGAGGATCAGCGCATACGTCATCAACACTTGCTGCAGGTGTTCGCGTTGATAGAGAAAGCTGAAGAACGCCCACTCCAGCACATAGCCAAACGCTGCGGCGAGCAGCGTGCCCACGACCAAATGCGTGATGAACCAATCACCCAAGTACGGCGCCAGCACGAAGGCCATGTAGGCGCCCATCATGTAGAAGCTGCCGTGGGCCAGGTTGATCACGCCCATGATGCCGAAGATCAGCGTCAGCCCGCTGGCCACGAGGAACAGCAGCAGGCCGTACTGAACGGCGTTGAGGCACTGGACGAGGAAGGTCGGGGCGTCCACCTTAGAGCTTGCAACCTCGTGCCGGATCGGCCAGTGCTTTCACCGCCACCGCGCGGAACTCGTTGTAGTTGCCTTTGGCTTCGCGCAGGAAGATGTCTTGCACCGGGTTGCCAGCGGCCGAGATCGTGAACTTGCCGCGTGGGCTGTCGACCACCGTTTTGCGCATGGCGCTGGTGATGACGTCGCGCTTGCTCAAGTCGCCCTTGGCAGCATTGAGCCCGGCCGAGAAGATTTGCGCAGCGTCATAGCCTTGCACCGCATAGACGTCGGCATTGGTCTTGTAGGTGAGCGCAAAGCTCTTGCGGAAGGCCTCGTTGCGCGGCGACTCCAGGTTGTCAGCGTAGTGCAGCGTGGTCAAGATGCCTTGGGCCGACGCGCCTTGCGCTTCAAGCGTGCCATCGGTCAAGAAGCCGGGGCCGTAGAGCGGAATGGTTTTGTTCAGCCCCGCCGCGGCATAGTCTTTGACGAACTTGACGGCCGCGCCGCCAGCAAAAAACGCATAGACCGCATCGGGCTTTTGGGCTGCGATTTCGGTGAGCAATGCTTGGAACTCCACGCCGGGGAAGGGCAGCGCCAAATCCTTCATCACCTTCCCGCCGTTTTTCTCGAACCCTTCGGTGAAGCCTTTGACCGACTCATTGCCGGCGGCGTAATTCCAGGTGATCGTCATCGCGCGTTTCACGCCTTTTTGGCCAGCCACCAAGCCCATTGCATAGCCCGGTTGCCAGTTCGAGAACGAGCTGCGGACGATGTTGGGCGAGCACAGCGGGCCGGTGATGTCGCCCGCGCCGGCGTTCGGGATGATGAGCAGCGTGTTGTTGTCTTTTGCGGCCTTGGCCATGGCGAGTGCCACGCCCGAGTGAACGGTGCCGACCAGCACATCGACCGCGTCGCGCTTGATGAGCTTGTTGACGTTGTCGGTGGCCTTGGATGGGTCGGATTCATCGTCCACCTTGAAGTACTGGATCTCGCGGCCGGCGAGCTTGCCGCCTTGCTCCTTCACGTAGAGCTTGAAGCCGTTTTCGATCATGTTGCCGAGTGCGGCAAAGGTGCCGGTGGCCGGCAGCATCAGGCCGACCTTGATGGGGGCCATGTTCGCGGGCGCAGCGGTTTGTGCTTGGGCGCCGCAGCAGGCAAGCGCAGCAAGGCAGAGGATGGATGGGCGCATAGAAATACTCCTGCTCAGGCAGTGTGGGGTTCAAGGATGAAGCGGCCGGCTTCGCGGCTCAGCACGTCAGGCACGTCGCGGTGCGGCGAGTGGCCGCATTGTCCAATCACGAGCAGCTTGGTTTGAGGCGCGTGGCGCGCGATCGCACGAATTTGTTCGAGCGTGCCGTACTCGTCGGCTTCGCCTTGCACCGCGAGCACGGGGCAGGTGATCGCAGCCACCTCGGCTTCGATGTTCCAGTGCCGAAACGCAGGCGAGAGCCACGCATCGTTCCAGCCGCGAAAAGCCGAGTCGGGATCATCGTGGTGGCGGGCAAGGCGCTGCTTGAGGTCGGTGGCGGCATAGGCCTCGCGGGCCTTCTCGATGCTGGCAATCGAGATGGCTTCAACGAAGAGGTGCGGCGCCACCGCCACCACGCCGGCCACGTCAAACCTGGCTGCGTGCAGCAAGGCGATGGAGCCGCCATCGCTGTGGCCGAAGAGCCAGGGTTTGACGACGCCCAATTGCGCTAAGAACCGCGGCAGGAAATCATGCGCCTGCTGGTGCATGAAGTCGGGCGGCCAATGTTCATCGGCGTGCTTCGGCGTTGAGCGGCCATAGCCAACGCGCGAGAAGACGAGGCCACGCAGGCCGTGCGCGGCACAAAAGTTCGCCGGGAATTGGCGCCACATCGAGACCGAGCCGAGGCCTTCGTGCAAGAACACCACCGCCGGATGCGGCGAAGCTGGCTTGCCGACCCACTGGTATTCAATCTGCACCGGCTGGCCATGCCACGCCAGCGCGGCAAAGCGTGCGCCACTCACGGCGTGAGTGCAGAGGCGGGTGAATACGCAGAGGCCATGCCGGCGAGCCGATTGCGCTCGATGTCGCGCAGCTTGAAGCGTTGGATCTTGCCGGTCGCCGTCTTCGGCAGCTCGGGCAGGAACTCGATCATCCGCGGGTATTTGTAGGGCGCGAGCTTTTCCTTCACGAAGGCTTTCAGCTCAGCCTCGCTCACTGCGTGCCCCGCCTTGCAGACAACAAACGCTTTGGTCTTGGTCAGGCCATCGGCATCGGCCACGCCGATCACCGCGCATTCGAGCACGGCCGCGTGCCGCATCAAGGTGCCCTCGATCTCGAATGGCGACACGTAGACGCCGCTGACCTTGAGCATGTCGTCACTGCGGCCGGCATAGACATAGCGGCCGTCCGCGTCGATAAGGTATTTGTCGCCAGTCTTGGTCCATTCGCCGTGAAACGTTGCCCGCGACTTCTCGCGCTGGCCCCAGTACATCCATGCCGAACTCGGCCCGCTCACATGCAGATCGCCGATCTCGCCCGCTGGGGCTTCCAAGCCGCTTTCATTGAAGAGGCGCAAGCGGTAGCCCGGCACGGCCACGCCGCTCGTGCCGTAGCGCACCGCGCCGGGCCGGTTCGAGAGAAAGATGTGCAGCATCTCGGTCGAGCCCAGCCCATCGACGATCTCGCAACCAAAGTGCGCCTCAAATCGCTCGCCAATTTCGCGCGGCAAGGCCTCGCCGGCTGATGAGCACAGGCGCAGGCGCGTGTCTGCGCGGGCCGGCAAGTCGGGCGCGGCAAGCATGCCGGCATAGCCGGTCGGCGCACCGAAGAAGACGGTCACGCGGTGCGCCATCCAGCGTTTGAATATCGCCGCCGGTGTGGGCCGCTCGGCCATCAGCACGGTGGTTGCACCCACGCTGAGCGGGAAGGTCAGCGCATTGCCAAGCCCGTAGGCGAAGAAGAGCTTGGCGGCAGAGAAAGCAACGTCGCTCTCGCGCAGGCCGAGCACGGGTGTGCCGTAGAGCTGCGCCGTCCAGTAGAGATTGGCGTGGCTGTGGACGGTGGCCTTTGGCCGGCCGGTCGAGCCGGAGGAATAAAGCCAGAAGGCGAAGTCGTCGCCGCGCGTGTCGGCAGGCTCGGTGAGTTGGGGGCCAGTCAACAACTGCGCGAACGGGATCGCGCCGGCGGCCAACTCACCGTTGCCGTTGCCGTTGCCCGAGACAATCAAGTGCGGCGCAGTTTGCGCCGCACTGAGCGCGGGCCCCAGTGTGCTCAACAGCGCGTGTGATGCAAGCACCGCTTGCGCGCGGCTGTTGGCGATCATGAATGCGTAGTCGTCGGCCGTCAGCAGCGTGTTGACCGGCACGGGCACGATGCCTGCATACAGTGCGCCGAGAAACGCGATGGGGAAGTCGATGCTGTCGAGCATCGCCATCAACACGCGCTCTTCTCGCCGAATGCCCAGCGCGAGCAACGCACCGGCAAAATGCCGCGCGCGCTCGGCGAGATCGGCATAACTCAGAACGTGAGCGTCATCAATGTACGCAGTCTTGTCGCCTCGGCCGGCATTCAGTGCCAGCAAATGCCCCGCCGCGTTGAAGCGCTCGGGCAAGGAGGATTCAAGCTCGTGCATTGAATGTAATATGTTGCATGTCTCGGTTTGACTATACCGATTACGCATTGCCATCAGGCCCACACAAACCCGCAGCGCCGCTTTGGAAACCACCTCGCCCGACACGCTTGCCAGCGACATCAAAGACCCGTTTCTCGCGGCACTCGGCGAGCGCACCCGCGCACTGCGCGCCCGCCGCGGCCTCACGCGCAAGAGTCTGGCGAAGGCGGCGGATGTGTCCGAGCGGCACATTGCCAACATCGAGATGGGTGTGGGCAATGCATCGATCCAGTTTCTGCGGCAACTCGCCAGCGCGCTGAGCTGCACGCTGGCCGAACTCGTGGGCGACGAGACCGCCGCGTCGCCCGAATGGCTGATGATTCGCGAGCTGCTGCGTGGCAAGGGTGATGCCGAACTGGCCCGTGCCCGCGCGGCGCTCGCCACCCTTTTTGGCGCTCCGGCGAGCCCGCAGACTCGGCGCCAGCGCATCGCGTTGATCGGCTTGCGCGGCGCCGGCAAAAGCACGCTCGGCCGACTGCTTGCCGAGCGTGAAAGCCTGCCTTTCATCGAGCTCAACCGCAGCATCGAAGCCGCTGCCGGATGCACCCTGGCCGAGATCCACTCCCTCTACGGCCCGGCGGCTTACCGCCGCTACGAAAGGCGTGCGCTCGAAGAGGCGATTGAGCGCCATCCGCGGGCTGTGATCGCCACGCCGGGCGGCATCGTCTCCGATCCAGCGAGCTTCAATTTGTTGCTGGCCAACTGCTACACCGTGTGGGTGCGCGCCACGCCCGAAGAGCACATGAGTCGCGTGCTCGCGCAAGGCGACACGCGCCCGATGGCGGGCAACAAAGGCAACGATGAGGCAATGGGCGACCTGCGCCGCATTCTCGACAGCCGCGCCGCGTTCTATGCGAAGGCTGACGTGGTCTTCGACACCAGCGGAATGAGCGTGAGCGATGCGCTCGGCGGCTTGCAGCGCACATTGATGCCGGCACTTTGACGTTGATCGCCGAATTCGAGCTGCACTATATTGCATTTGCTGTCACCGCCGGATTGGTGGCGAGTTAGGGGGGTCTTTGCCCGCGGCGAGGCGCGCTTGATGCACTTGGACCGGGCTCGCACCTACACTCTTGGATCGTTCCAAAGGCGGCAAATTTCAGCCGCCTCAACGGACCCAATCCAGGAGTGCAAATGATTCAACGACAGGTGACTCTGATCGCGGCAGCGATCTTCTTCGCGCTCAGCGGATGTGCGACAGAAACATCGCGTTCAGTGCAAGTGGAGAAAGTGCAGTCCGCCGCTGCGCCTTACGTCGGCGTGAGACTGCCCATCTCGGTCGGCAAGTTCGACAACCGCTCCAACTTCATGCGCGGTGTTTTCTCTGACGGCGTCGACCGTTTGGGCAGCCAAGCCAAGACAACACTGATCTCGCACTTGCAGCAATCGCAGCGCTTCTCGGTGCTCGACCGCGAGAACATGGCCGAGACCAGCCAAGAGGCCAAGCTTCAAGGCGCCGCCCAGACGCTCAAGGGCGCGTCATACGTCGTGACCGGCGACATCACCGAATTCGGCCGCAAGGAAGTCGGCGATGTGCAGCTCTTCGGCATTCTTGGCCGTGGCAAGTCGCAGGTGGCCTATGCAAAGGTCACGCTGAACATCGTCAACACCTTGACGTCGGAGGTGGCGTATTCGGTGCGCGGTGCGGGCGAGTTTGAGTTGTCGAACCGTGAGGTGCTCGGGTTCGGCGGCACCGCCAGCTATGACGCCACGCTCAACGGCAAAGTGCTCGACTTGGCGATGCGCGAAGCAGTCAACAACCTCGTGACCGGCAAAGACGCTGGCGCCTGGGGCAAGGACGCGCGGCCATGAAAGACTGTGTTAAAACGACTGCGCTCTTCGTGTGCATGGGTGCGGCTTTCCTGGCGGGCTGCGCTCAAAAGGGGCCGGGCCCGCTCTACATGTGGGAAGCATTCCCGAAGCAGCAGTACGAGGCCTTGCGGCGCGGCGGCACGCCAGCGAGCGACCAGATCACTGCGCTCGAAGAGCATGCCCAGAAGGCGCGCGCGGCTGGCGCTGCGCTGCCTCCCGGGTTCCGGGCGCACCTGGCGATCCTCAAGTTGTCGGTCGGTAATCCGGATGAAGCCAGGCAACTGCTCTTGGCGGAGAAGGCGGCGTTCCCTGAGTCCGCGCCTTACATGGACCAATTCCTGAAGCGGCTGGATGTGACCGCCAGCAAGGAGAACCCGGCATGAACCTGACCACAAGCCGAGCCCTCCTATTGGCAGGCGCTTTCTACTTGCTGTTGCTGACTGGTTGCGCGACCAAGCCGCCGGCCTACGACTACTCGGCGTTCCAGCGTGCCAAGCCCGCGACGCTGTTGGTGCTTCCGCCCGTCAACGACTCGCCCGAGGTCAAGGCAACAACCGCGACTTGGGCTCACGCGACGTTGCCGCTGGCGGAAGCCGGCTACTACGTTTTGCCGGTCACGCTGGTCGACGAGACGTTTCGCCAAAACGGCATGACCAGCGCCAATGAGATTCACGAAATCCCCTACCCGAAGTTGCACGAGGTGTTTGGGGCTGACGCCGCTGTGTACGTGCGGGTGAAGAAATACGGCACCACCTACGCCGTCATTTCCAGCGACACGCGAGTCGAGGTCGAGGGCCGGATCGTTGACTTGCGCACGGGTGAGTTGCTGTGGCAGGGGAGGGCCTATGCGTCGTCGGCCGAGAGCCAACAAAGCTCGGGCGGCCTCGTGGGCTTACTCGTGACAGCCTTGGTCAATCAGATCGTCAGCAGTGCGACCGATGCTGCGTTCAACTATGCCGGCGTTGCCGATCAACGCATGTTGGGCGCGCCGCGCTACAACGGCGTTCTGCCAGGCCCGCGATCGCGGCTTTATGGGCAGTGGCCAACCGCGCAGTAGCGGCGTGGCCGGTGCAATGCCGGCCCGCTTGACGCATTGAATGCGGGCGTCGCGTTGACGCCCGCCAGTGGCCGCCACTCAGTGCGGCCATGAATCTCACCCTGGCTGCTTGGTCGTCCGCAGATACGGCTTGATCGTCTTGAATCCCGGGAACGACTTCTCGGCTTCTTCGTTCGAGACTGCTGGCGTGATGATCACGTCGTCGCCGTTCTTCCAGTTCACTGGCGTGGCGACTTTGTATTGCGACGTGAGTTGCATCGAGTCAAGCACGCGGATGATCTCGTCGAAGTTGCGGCCCGTCGTCATCGGGTAAGTCATCATCAGCTTGATCTTTTTGTCCGGCCCGATGATGAAGACCGAGCGCACGGTGGCGTTGTTGGCAGCAGTGCGGCCATCACCGGCCACTTCGTCGGCCGGCAGCATGTTGTAGAGCTTGGCGACCTTCAAATCGCTGTCGCCAATCATCGGGTACTTGACGGCTGCGCCTTGGGTTTCCTCGATGTCTTTGGCCCACTCGCCGTGGTGCGTCACGGTGTCGCTGCTCAGGCCGATCAGCTTGACGTTGCGCTTGGTGAACTCGGGCTCGATCTTGGCCATGTAGCCGAGCTCAGTCGTGCAGACGGGCGTGAAGTCTTTCGGGTGCGAGAAAAGCACCGCCCATTGATTGCCGATCCACTCGTGAAAGTGAATCTTGCCTTGCGTGGTTTCGGCTTCGAAATCGGGGGCGATGTCGTTGATGCGCAGTGACATGGAGCGTCTCCTTGTGGTGTGTTGGCGAACGAGCTCTCAAGTCTACGGCGGCACAAATCCGCACCGCGACGATGCTTATGCGCCGCAGTCTCATGCCAGGTTCAGCAGTCGCTTCGCGTTGCCTTCCAAGATCAACCCATTCACCCCGGGCTGCTTTCAGGAGCGCGGTGAGGTTATTCGGCTTGCAACTGCTTTCTTCGGGCGCCCGCAGCGCGCCCCGATCTCGGCCATTTCATACTGCGCTTGGGTTGCGTCGGGTGTCGCAATCCGTTTGACGACAGACGATGTCTGAAAGGCGGTTGCGATGCGAGTAACAGGGCAAGATCAAGCTGGCGCCCTCCGGGGGCGCGACGTAATTCTCGGTGCACAGCGCTCTGCAGAGGAGCTGTCTGCAGCGGTAACGCAGGCCGCCGGAAAAGCTGCGAGTTCGGCTTTGCGCGCATCCAGCGGCCGGGCGGCAGGTGAAGGCGCGCAGCGTTGTAATGGAAACAACGCAGATGAACATCGCCACGCGCCACTGCGGAATTTTCTGAGCGCCTTTTCGGCTCAGACGGCGTCGCTCATGAAGAGCGCCGTGTTGGTCGTGGCTGGCGGAAGAAAAGCAGATGGCGTCATCAGCCCTGACCTTGCACCCAACGAAGCTCGCGAGCATTTGAAGGCTGCCGAATTGGCGATCGATGTCTATAAAGACTCCGGCGCTCCCGAAGGGTTCACGAGAGCCGGGAGTGCAGAGTTGCAGGCATTGGGCTTGAATCCTGCCGAGTTCCGGCAGAAACAAAGTGGACTCGATGCGGCGCTCTACCGCGATGAAGATACGGGCAAATATTCGCTTGCCTTTCGTGGCAGCGAGAGCGCCAACCTGCACGACATCAAGACTGATTGGCTCGAATCGAATGCGACTCAGGCCATGGGCGCGCTTCCTCCCGAGTACCGCCAGGGCGCTGCTCTGGCGGCCAAAGTGACACAGGCTCTGGGCGAAGACGTGCATCTGGTGGGCCACAGTCTGGGCGGTGGCATTGCAAATTACGCGGCCATCAAGAACAACCTGGACTTCACCGTGTTCAATGCAGCCGGCCTGTCGAGGCCTGTTGAAAAAGGCTTGTCAAAAGCGCTGGCAGAGTACAAGGGCGAGGGCGTGGTCATCAACGACAAGTACGACCCCCTGACCAATCTTGGCGGCCAAGACATTGACGAGACGCTCGGCGGAAGGCACGTCGGCTACGACAAGTTGATCTTTGTGAAGAACGATCAATTCCATGGCCCGCTGTCGCTGCTGAATCCGGAGTTGCGAGTGACCGCACACAGCATCGACGCGAACATCAGCGATTACCTTCGAGCTGAATGCCGGTAACCAGGTGTGCAGCCGCTACGACTGCGGCGTATGTATGCGTGTGTGCATGTGTGCATGTGTGCGTGATCGTTTGATGCAGTCCCGTCACATCCAAAGTGGCGGTCACCTCTCAGGCCAGCTTCAGCAGTCGCTTGGCGTTGTCTTTCAAGATCAACGAATGCACTTCGGGTTTGAAGCCCGCATCGGCAAAGTCTTTCAGCCAGCGGTCGGGGCTGATGAGTGGAAAGTCTGAGCCGAAGAGCACGCGGTCTTTGAGCAGCGTGTTGGCGTATTGAACCAGTTGCGGCGGAAAGTATTTTGGGCTCCAGCCTGACAAATCGATCCAGATGTTGGGCTTGTGCATCGCCAGCGAAATGGCTTCGTCTTGCCATGGCCATGAGGGGTGCGCGATGACGATTTGCATGTCGGGGAAGTCGATCGCCACGTCTTCGAGCAGCATCGGGTTGGAGTTTTGCAGCCGCAAGCCGCCACCGCAGCGCATGCCGCTGCCAATGCCCGAATGCCCGCTGTGGAAGATGGCCGGCAGCTTGTATTCGGCGATCACTTCATAAAGCGGCCACGCGAACTTGTCATACGGCTCGAAGCCCTGCACCGTGGGGTGAAACTTGAAGCCCTTGACGCCGTGGGATTCGATCAGCCTGCGCACCTCGCGCGCGCCGAGCTTGCCTTTGTGAGGGTCAACGCTGCCAAAGGCAATCATGATGTCTGCGTTGGCTTGCGCAGCCTCGGCGATCTCTTCATTCGGAATGCGGCGCCGGCCGAGTTGGGTTTCAGCATCGACCGTGAACATCACAAAGCCGATGCGCTTCTCGCGGTAGTAAGCGAGCGATTCAGCCATCGTCGGCCGCTTGGCTGAGCGGAAGTACTTGTCCGCGGCGCGGTCGTATTCCTCGCCGTAGTTGTCAAACGGGTTCCAGCACGACACCTCCAGGTGCGTGTGCACATCGATGGCAATCAGCTCGGCAGTGTTCACGGCGCTCTCCCATTCAGAGTGCCGCTATGTTGATTACTCCGCATAACCACTGCAAGCGGCACTCAACCCACCCGGAGGGTAAGTACGGAGTGGCGAGTCACGACATGGTTATAAAGTTTAAGTAACCAGTCGGAGTGTCGCCATGTCCGCATCGTTCGTTCCCGCCGCGGGGCTGCTCGCCTCGCTTGATCTGCTGGTGATCGGGCACGCTGCGGCCGTCACGCACGTCCGGCTGAATCGCCCGGCCAAGCGCAACGCGATCAACGACGGCTTGATTGCGCAACTGCACACCGCCTTCCTCAACCTGCCCGACGCGACGAAAGCCGTCGTCCTCAGTGGCGAGGGCGAGCACTTCTGTGCGGGCCTTGATCTCTCGGAGATGAGCGAGCGCAGCGTGGCCGAGGGCATCGTGCATTCGCGCAGCTGGCATGCGTGCTTTGAGCAGATCGAGCACGGCCGCGTGCCGGTGATCGCGGCACTGCATGGCGCGGTGGTGGGCGGCGGTCTGGAGCTCGCGAGCGCGGCGCACATCCGCGTGGCCGAATCGAGCACCTTCTACGGCTTGCCAGAAGGCCAGCGCGGGCTCTTCGTTGGCGGCGGCGGCTCGATGCGCGTGCCCCGGCTCGTGGGCGTCGCCCGCATGACCGACATGATGCTCACCGGCCGCGTCTATGACGCCGAAGAAGGCATGCGCGTCGGCTTCTCGCAGTACGTGGTTGAGGTGGGCCACGGTGTCGCGAGGGCCATCGCGCTCGCCGAGAAGGTGGCCAGCAATGCGCCTTTGTCGAACTTCGCGGTGATGCACGCGCTGCCGCGCATCGCCGAGATGGGCCCGGCCGAAGGCCTCCTCACCGAATCGCTGATGGCCGCCATCGCCCAGGGCGACGACGCCGCCAAGAGCCGCATGCAGGCCTTTCTCGACGGCAAGGCGGCCAAGGTGCGCAAGCCATGATCTCGGCGCCACGCTACCGCGCCTTGCCGCTCGGCGGCTCACTGCGCGGCCACTTCTCGCGCCGTGCCGATGGCAGCACCTTGATCACCTCGGCCGAGGCGCTGCAGCCCTATCCCGAGCGCATCACCGACCGCCTGCTGCATTGGGCCGCCGCCGCGCCCGACCGCACCTTGGTCGCCAAACGCGACAACGGCGGCGATTGGCGGCGCTTGTCCTATGCCGAAGCGTTGACCAGCGCGCGGTCGATCGCGCAGGCGCTGCTCGACCACGGCCTCTCGGCCGAGCGCCCGCTCGTGATCCTGTCTGACAACGACGCCGCGCACCTGCAACTCGCCCTCGGCGCCATGCTCGCCGGCGTGCCTTATGCGCCGATCTCGCCAGCGTATTCGCTGCTCTCACAAGACTTCGGCAAGCTGCGCCACATCCTCGGTGTGTTGACGCCGGGCATGGTGTTCGCCGCGAACGGCGCGGCTTACGGCAAGGCGATAGCCGCAACGGTCGAACCCGGCGTGCCGGTGGTGTTGACCAGCGGCGCGCTCGAAGGCCGCCAAGCCCTCCGCTTCGATGAGCTGCTGACCACACCGGCCACCGCAGAGGTCGATGAGGCGCATGCCCGCGTCGGCCCGAGCACCATCGCCAAGTTCCTGTTCACCTCCGGCTCGACCAAGCTGCCCAAGGGCGTGATCAACACCCAGCGCATGCTGTGCAGCAACCAGCAGATGATCTTGCAGTGCTTCCCGACCCTCGGGCATGCGCCGCCGGTTCTGGTGGATTGGCTGCCGTGGAACCACACCTTCGGTGGCAACCACAACGTTGGCATCACGCTCTACAACGGCGGCTCGCTCTACATCGATGATGGCAAGCCAACCTCAGCGCACATTGGCGAGACGCTGCGCAACCTGCGCGAGGTCGCGCCCACGATTTATTTCAACGTGCCCAAAGGCTTCGAAGAAATCGCCAATGCACTCGAGACCGATGCGCGCTTGCGTGAAACGCTCTTCAGCAAAGTCAACATGTTCTTCTTCTCCGGCGCCGGCCTCTCGCAGCCCGTGTGGGACAAGCTCGACCGCCTGGCCGAGGCGCAATGCGGCGAGCGCATCAAGATGCTCACCGGCCTCGGCATGACCGAGACCGCGCCGTTTGCCATCTGCGCCAATGCGCATGAAGTCAAGTCAGGGCACATCGGCCTGCCGGCGCCCGGCATCGAACTCAAGCTCGTGCCGCATGGCGACAAGCTCGAGGTGCGCTACCGCGGCCCAAACGTCACGCCCGGCTACTGGCGCGCCCCTGAGCAAACCGCAGAGTCATTCGACGACGAAGGCTTCTATTGCAGCGGCGACGCCGTCAAGCCGATGGATGCCGATGCCCCCGAGCGCGGCTTGATGTTCGATGGCCGCGTGGCCGAAGACTTCAAGCTCTCAACCGGCACCTTCGTCTCGGTCGGCCCGCTGCGCGCCAAGATCATTGCCGCCGGCGACCCGTGCGTGCAAGACGTGGTCATCGCCGGCATCAACCGCAACGACATCGGCATGCTGATCTTCCCCCGCCTCGATGCCTGCCGCGCCTTCGCGCAGTTGGGGGCCGAGGCGCCCGCGTCGGCCGTGCTGGCCCACCCCGTCGTGCGCGGCTTCTTTCAGCACCTCGTTGACGGCCTCTTCGCCACTGGCACCGGCAGCGCCACGCGCATCGCACGCGCCGTGGTGCTCACCGAGCCGCCGAGCATCGACCAAGGCGAGATCACCGACAAAGGCTCGATCAACCAGCGCGCGGTGTTGCTGCACCGCGCGCGCATCGTCGATGCGATGTACGACGCGCCGAGTGGCGACGTGATCGTGCCGCGACATCCGCTTTGACAAGACTGGCACGTCACCAAGCGCCTTCGGCCGATGCCTGTGCTTGTGCTTGTGCCTGCCCCACATCTTCTGGAGACAAACCCATGAACCGAAGCTTGCAACTTGCCGCCGGCATCGCCGCATTCATCAGCGCATCACTCGCGCAAGCTGACATCACCGTCGGCGTCAGCCTGCCGCTCACGGGGCCGACCTCAGCCCTCGGCATCCCGAGCAAGAATGGCATCGAGCTTTGGCCGAAGACCGTGGCCGGTGAGAAGCTCAACGTCATCATTCTTGACGACGCGACCGACCCGACGATCGGCGTCAAAAACGCCCGCCGCTTCGTCAGCGAAGACAAGGTCGACATCATCCTCGGCTCGGCCGCCACGCCGATTGCGATTGCGATGTCTGACGTCGCGGCCGAGGGTCAAACCGTTCAACTTATGCTCTCGCCGGCCGTGCTGCCCGAGGGCAAAGGCGCATGGTCATTCCGCTTGCCGCAATCGACAGCGGTGATGGCCATCCCGATCGTTGACCACTGGAAGCGCACCGGCGTCAAGACCTTCGGCTACTTGGGCTATGCCGATGCTTACGGCGAAAGCTGGCTGAAGGACATCACTGTCCAGGCCGAGAAGGCCGGCATCAAGAGCGTGGCGGTGGAGCGCTTTGCGCGGTCTGACACCAGCGTCACCGGCCAAGCCTTGAAGCTGGTGGCGGCCAACCCCGATGCGATATTGATCGGCGCCTCCGGCAGCGGCGCAGCCATGCCGCACAAAGGCTTGGTCGAGCGCGGCTATGCGAGGACCAAGATCTTTCAAACGCACGGCGCGGCGTCGCTCGATTTGATCCGCGTGGGCGGCAAGGATGTCGAAGGCTCGTTCGTGTCGTCTGGCCCGGCGCTCGTGGCCGATCTGCTGCCCGACAGCAACCCCAGCAAAACGCTCGGCGTGCGCTACATCAACGAGTACGAGAAGGCTTACGGCAAAGGCACGGCCAACCAGTTCGGCGCGCATGTGTTCGATGCCTACTTGGTGCTGCAGCGCATCGTGCCCGAGGCGTTGAAGAAGGGCAAGCCCGGCACACCGGCCTTCCGCACAGCGTTGAAAGAGGCGCTCGAAACCACCGGCCGCCTGCCGGTATCGCAAGGCGTTTTGAACTACACCGCGACCGATCACTTCGGCTTCACGCCCGACACCGGCGTGCTGCTCACCATCGCCAATGGCGGGTGGAAGCTTGCCCAACCCAAGTAACGCAGAGCACCCCAACCACCACGCGGCGCGTTCTCGACAAGGCACCCGATGGACTTTTCAATCGCCAGCATCCTGATGCTGGACGGCGCCACCAACGGTGCGATTTACGCGCTGCTCGGCCTGGCCATCGTGCTGGTGTTTGCGATCACACGCGTCATCTTCATTCCGCAGGGCGAGTTCGTGGCTTATGGCGCGTTGACGCTCGCACTGCTTCAGCTCGGCAAAGTGCCGGGAACGGTGTGGCTGCTGCTCACACTCGCGCTGCTCGCGGCCGTGCTCGATATCGCAACAGGCCTGCGCCGCCGCCTGCCGGTTGACCGCGTCATGGCGGCGGCCGGGCGGCAGTTGGTGATCCCGTTCGCCGTGGCGGCCGTGGCCTGGTGGGCGGCGCCACTCAAGTTACCGCTGCTGCTGCAAAGTCTGCTCACGCTGGCGATCGTCACGCCGCTCGGGCCGCTGGTTTACCGGCTCGCCTACGAGAAGCTGGCCGATGCAAGCGTGCTCGTGTTGCTGATCGTCTCGATCGGCACGCACTTTGCGCTCACCGGCCTCGGCCTCGTCTTCTTTGGTGCCGAAGGCTTTCGCAACCCGAGCTTCTGGGATGTGCGCTTCTCGACCGGCGCACTCACGCTGTCAGGCCAAACGATCATCATCTTCGCCGTCTTTCTGGCGCTGATCGTTGCGCTGTATGTGTTCTTCGAGCGCACGCTGCGTGGCAAAGCTTTGCGGGCCACCGCAGTCAACCGGCTGGGCGCGCGCTTGATGGGCATCTCCACGTCCTCGGCCGGGCGCTTCTCGTTCGGCCTCGCCGCCTTCATCGGCGCGCTCTCGGGCTTGTTGATCGGCCCGGCCACGACCATGTTTTATGACTCGGGCTTTTTGATCGGCCTCAAAGGCTTTGTGGCTGCGATCTTTGGTGGCCTGGCGAGCTATCCGGCCGCAGCCATCGGCGCGCTTTTCGTGGGCCTGCTGGAGAGCTTCGGCTCGTTCTACGCGAGTGCGTTCAAAGAGGTCATCGTCTTCACGCTGATCATTCCGGTGCTGCTGTGGCGATCGTTCCAGCAGGGCCACGCGGACGACGAGGAATGAGCATGCCCGGCCGCCCGAAAGGCGAATACACCGCAATGCGAAGCATGAAGGTTGCTCTATGAGCATGCGCCGCAAGTTCCTCCTGGCGTTCATCGCCGCGCTCTTTTCGCTGCCGCTCCTGCCGGTGCCTGAGTTCTGGATCACGCAGGCCAACTACATCGGCCTCTACGCGTTGGTCGTGATCGGCTTGATCCTGTTGACCGGCGTGGCGGGGTTGACGTCGTTCGGCCAGGCCGCGTTCGTGGGCCTCGGCGCCTACACCGCGGCCTACCTCACGCTCAACATGGGCGTCTCGCCTTGGCTCACCGTTTGGGCGGGGCTGGCGATCACGTTTGTTGCGGCGCTGATCTTGGGCTGGATCACCTTGCGCATGTCGGGCCACTACCTGCCGCTTGCGACGATTGCCTGGGGCCTGTCGCTCTACTACCTGCTCGGCAACATCGATGGCCTGGGCAAATACGACGGCCTGCTCGGCGTGCCGGCGATCCGCTTCTTCGGCATCGATCTCAACACCGGCCGCAGCTTCTTCTACTTGCTCTGGGCGCTGGTTGTGCTGGCCGCCATCGCCATCACCCACCTGCTCGATTCGCGCACTGGCCGCGCGCTGCGGGCCGTCAAAGGCGGGCGGATGATGGCCGAGGCGATGGGCGTCAACACCTTCCGCATCAAGGTCACGGCCTTCGTGATCGCGGCCTTGCTGGCGAGCGTGTCGGGCTGGTTGTTCGCGCACTTTCAACGCACCGTGAACCCGTCGCCTTTCGGTTTGAAGATGGGCATCGAGTACCTCTTCATGGCGGTGATTGGCGGCGTGGGCCATGTGTGGGGCGCACTCGCGGGAGCGGCTGTCGTGAAGATTCTGGAAGACCAGCTCCAGGTTTGGCTGCCCAGGCTGCTGGGTGGCAGCGGCAACTACGAGATCATCGTGTTCGGCATCTTGCTCGTGCTCGTGCTGCAGTACGCGCGCGACGGGCTTTGGGCCTTCATCGAAGCACGCTTGCCGCGCGTGCAGCGCCACGTGGATTGGGCCGATGCACCCGCCTTGCCCGAGCGCCCGCGGCCACCGCACGGCGACGTGGTGCTCGACGTGAAGCAAGTGCGCAAGGAGTTCGGCGGCTTGGTGGCCGTCAATGACGTGAGCTTTCAAGTGCGCGCTGGCGAGATCCTCGGCCTCATCGGCCCGAACGGCGCAGGCAAATCGACCACCTTCAACCTCGTCACCGGCGTGTTTGAGGCCACGCGCGGAGAGGTCAGGCTCCGAGGCGTGCGGATTGACAGCATGCCTTCGCGCGAGATCGCGCGGCGCGGTGTCTCGCGCACCTTTCAGCACGTGAAGATGATTGCCGGCATGACGGTGCTGGAGAACGTTGCCCTCGGTGCGCACTTGCGCGGCTCGCGCGGCGTGGCCTCTGCGATGCTGCGCCTCGACCGCGCTGAAGAACGCCAGCTGCTCAAAGAGGCCGAGAAGCAGCTGCGCCGCATCGGCATGGCCAGCAGCATGCATGAGCTCGCCGGCAACTTGGCGCTCGGGCCGCAACGCTTGATGGAGATCGCGCGCGCGCTCTGCGCCGATCCCACGCTGCTGCTGCTCGATGAGCCGGCCGCCGGCTTGCGGCTCAAAGAGAAGCAGGCGCTGGCCGATGTGCTGCGCCAGTTGCGCAGTGAAGGCTTGTCGATCCTGCTGGTCGAGCACGACATGGATCTCGTGATGGGCCTCGTTGACCGCTGCGTGGTGATGGAGTTCGGCACCAAGCTGATCGAAGGCGCGCCCGATGTCGTGCAAGCCAGCCCCGCCGTGCGCGCGGCCTACCTCGGCACGGAGCATTGACATGGCGAACCCGCTGCTTCTCGATGTGCAAAACCTTCACGCCGGCTACGGCCGCGCCGAGGTGCTGCACGGCATCACGCTCAAGGCCGAGGCCGGCAGCGTGATCACCGTGATCGGCCCGAATGGCGCCGGCAAATCAACGCTGCTCAACGCGCTCATGGGCGTGCTGCCATCACGCGGCCAGATCGCCTACCAAGGCCGCTCAGTGGTGCTTGATTCGCTTGAAGAGCGCGTGATGCAAGGCATCGCCCTCGTGCCCGAAACCCGCGCGCTCTTCGGCACCATGCCCGTTGAAGACAACCTCTTGCTCGGCGCCTACCGCCAAGTGCGCCTCGGCAACAAAAACAGCAGCGCGGCGCTCGACGAGGTCTACCGCCTCTTTCCGCGGCTCAAGGAGCGCCGCGCGCAACTCGCCGGCACGCTCTCCGGCGGCGAGCGGCAAATGCTTGCCGTGGGCCGCGCGTTGATGGGCCGGCCAGCGCTGCTGATGCTCGATGAGCCGAGCCTTGGGCTGGCGCCGCTGGTCGTCAAGGAAATTTTCCGCATCATCGATGGGCTGCGCGCGACTGGCGTGACTGTTCTGCTCGTCGAACAAAACGCCCGCGCCGCGCTCGACGTGGCAGACCACGGCTACGTGCTGGAGATGGGCGAGATTGCGCTCGATGGCCCGGCGCGCGATCTCGCCAAAGACAGCCGTGTGATCGATACCTACCTCGGCGCCGCGCGCTCCAAGAGCTGAGATGGCTGTGCCCGACGAAGACGACGACCCCGCCGACCCCACCGGCGCCACCAGCGAGCTCGATGCATCGCGGCTGACGCACCTCGTCGGCTATGCAGCCAGCCGCGCGCGGCTGCGCATGCGCAAAGTCTTTGCGCAGCACATGGCGCCGCTCGATTTGAAGGTGATCGAGTTCTCAATCCTGATGCTGGTCGTGCAGAACCCGCGCGTGAACCAAAAGCAGCTCGGCCATGCGCTCGATGTCTCGCCGCCCAACATGGCGGTCACGCTCGACCGCATGGTCGAGCGCGGCTGGGTCGAGCGCGTGCGCAGCACCGCAGACCGGCGCGCCCAGAACATCCATCTCACCCACGAGGGCCGCGTGTTGGTTGCCAAAGCCGAGGCGATCTCGGCGACGATGGAGAATGCAGCCCTGAGCGTGCTGTCGCACGCTGAACGCGAGCTGCTGATCGAGCTGCTGCTGAAAGCAGCCGGTGCAGGCGGGCCCACGCGGCGCTGAGCCGCGGCGGGCCTTGGCCTTCGCCAACCCGGTTGGCGGCCCACCAACCAAGGACAAGGTGAGATGGATTTGAATGTGTCGATCGTGATCCTCGACGAGCTCGAAGATTCGGTCGTGAAGTCAACGGGAACCCTGAGTTTGTCGAGCGGCGAGATTCGTGCCGTCGTCTATGAAGACTATGACGTGGACACGCGCGGCCTGCCCGCCGAAGACGAGGCCTATGAGTTCACCTCGGGGGTGTTGTCGCACTCCGGCAAAGAGGTCGAGTTCAAGGTCGATGTCGATGTGCTGAGCGGCAAGTACTCGGTCACGGCCAGCGAGTTGCTCGAGTTGAAAGGCCGCGCCGCGCGGCTCTTCACCGATGTGGCGGCTGCCGCCGAGGCGGCGCAGGCGCAGGCACCAGCGCCCGCCGCCAAGGTGGCCAAGAAAGCCGCTAGAAAGACCGCGGCCAAGGCGGTCAAGAAGAGCGGCTAGCGTCCAAGCCTCGCGAGGCGCGCGGTCAACAGCCTCCGGTTCAAGGTCTGCTACGCCAGTGCTTGCGCCATGGCACTCAAGCCAGCGCGGCGGGGTCGCACGATCTGCAAACAGATGTTGCGGTGATGCTCAGCCCTTGCGACGGCAGCGCTTGCGGACTTGCGGGCGCGAAGTTTGCACCGTGGCTCGCGGTGGCTTCGGCCTGATTACGTTTGACTCAGCGCGCGGCTTCTTGCTGCGGCACGCGCTGAATCAGCGCCGGGTCGTAGCCTTGTTGGGCGATGAGGCCAACGAGGCGCTGGTAGTCAGCGTCAGCAATGGTCGGCGTGCGCGCGAGGATCCAAACATAGTCGCGCTTCTCGCGCGCGATGATGGTCTGGCTGTAGTCGCTCGCGAGGTAGGAGATGCGGTAGTCGGCCTTGAACGGCCAGAGGTACTGCTGGCCCCAAACGGCGTTGCTCTCGCTCAAGATGTAGCCGCGGGAGCGGTAGATGCGCAAAGGGCCATCAAAGCTGCTGGCGTTGTATGAGAAGACGGTGTCCATCGCGCCATCGGGCGTCAGCGTGTAGGACTCCTTGGCGTTGTGCGCACCTTTTTCGATGGCCGTTGGAATGTTCGCGATCACATACCAATCGCCCGCAAATTTGGCCAGATCGACCGATGGCGCCAGCGGCAGCGGTGGGTGCGGCACTTCAGGCGCAGTCGAGCAGGCGGCAAGCACGGCGGTGGCGAAGGCGGCAACGGCGTTGGTCCAGCTGGGGCGGCACGGCATTGGGCGGGTCCTCATGGCAGGTGGATCAGGGGGTCGGTCAGGACGAGTCGGTTGGCGCAGCTCACGGCAGCCGGTAGGTGAGCCGGCGATTGCCGGCGACGGTGGAGTCCAGGCCGATCCACTCGCCTTCAGGTGAAAGCAGCACATCGATCGGCGAATCGGGCCCGCTGATGTGCCAGGCCACGGCTTGCACGGTTTTGCCGCGCACTTCCACCGGCGTCGTGCCGACTCGGGCAATGCGCACCGGCTCGAGCTTGCCGGTTTGCGCGTTGAGCAACTTGGTTTGCTTGAGGATGGCCGGGTTCCAGTAAGCAAAGCTCATCACGCAGCCGGGCAGTGTTTCGGCGCCGGCGCTGGCTTTGACCTGCAAGGCGTCGCCGCTGCGCTCGCCTTTGACGGTGAAGGGCTTGCCGTTGTCGTCGGTGTTCGCGCTGATGCGGTCGAGGCAGTCGCCGCGCCAATGTTCGGTTGCTTGGTGGCGATAGCGGTACGCGCTGAAGCCGAGAAATTTCACGTCGAATCGGGCGTCGCTCGTGAGCTGGCGTTCATCGCCCGACGCCTTGACGCTGAAGCGGTGCTCGCCGATGGGCTTGCCGTCGAGCAAAGCGGTGAAGACCCATTCGCGGCCGTCAGCCGTGCGGTCGGGCGCGAGGTCGGTGGCGGCGTTGGCATGCAGCGCGGCAAAGGCGAGCGCCAATGCGGCAGGGATCAGGCGTGCGTTCATCGGGCGGTGGCTTTCTGCCGCGGTGGCATGGGGATGAAGGCGCTGGTGCGGGCGATGTAGTCGCGGTAGGCGGGTCGGCGGCCGGCCATGTCTTTCTCAAGCAGGGCAACGCCTGAGACTTTGAGCAACAGCACGGTCATGATGACCGGCGAGATCACCGTCCAGACGCCGCCAGTGCCAGCTGCGCCGAGTGCCATCAACCAAAAGCCCCACCAGATGCAGCACTCGCCGAAGTAGTTGGGGTGGCGGCTCCAGCGCCAAACACCGCGGTCCATCACCTGGCCTTTGTTTGCTTGATCGGCTTTGAAGCTCGCCATTTGCGAATCGGCCACCGCTTCAAACACGATGCCGAATGCGGCCACCGCGATGCCTGCCGCGTCGACCGCCGTGAGCGCCGTGCCCGCGGCCATGCCAACGAGGAACGGCGCACCCACGACCCATGCAATCACCGCCTGCAGCGTGAAGATCAAGTAGAGGCTCTTGAACGCGAAGTTGGGTTCATTGCGCGCACGAATCTCTTGGTAGCGCCGGTCTTCGCCGTGGCCCCAGTTGCGCCGGGTCACGTAGTACGCCAGCCGCAGGCCCCAGGCCGCGAGCAGCGCCAGCATCCAGGCGCCACGCGAGCCAGGCATCGGCAACAGCGCGGCGTAGACGAGCGCAGCGCTGCCGATCAAGGCGGACCAGAAGCGGTCGACCAAGCTCACATCGCGGCGCCAAACACTCGCGGCCCACACGAGCACGGCCAGCACCCAGGCGGCAGCCAAGCCGGCAAGCGCCACATGCGTGA
The DNA here is from genome assembly GCA_043778145.1 of Rhizobacter sp. Classification (GTDB taxonomy): domain Bacteria; phylum Pseudomonadota; class Gammaproteobacteria; order Burkholderiales; family Burkholderiaceae_C; genus LMDS01. The sequence continues at coordinate 30,340 of JAYWGR010000148.1, read as the reverse complement.
GCGGGATCGCGCCAGCGTCAACCATGGCGGCCTCTGCGCTCAAGAACGGCCACGCCGTCAAACCGGTCTGAGAGCCACATCAACACCGGCATCGTCAGCGCCCAAATGACGGCGAGCGAGATGAGCGCTGGCGTGCGGTCAACAAACTGCGCGGCACCCAGGCGCACGCCCGACGCATACGACAGCGGCCCGGCAACTGCGCCGAGTGCGGCCGCGAGCCACCAGCGGCCTTTCATCCAGCGCATCGTCACGTTGAGCGCAATCGCGAGCAAGCCCCACAGCGCAATCATCCAGTGCGGCGGCAAGTGCGGATCGGGCTGGCCGGAGGCGAAGACGACATGCCCTTGCCACAGCGAAAAGCCTTCCACGATGCAGCCGATCGCCAGCACGCAGCCGACGAGCTTTGCTTCAGTGGCGGGCCGCGCCGAGACAGCGATGTGCCAGCCGATGACGGCCGCGGTGAACACGCTTCCCCAAACCGCCAAGCCATTGGCCGCCCCGAGGATCGCCGCGAACCACGCCGCCTGGAACAGCACGAAGTTCCAGATCTGAATGGTGCGCGTGGGCCGGGCCAAGCTTGCCTGCAAAGGCACCGTGCCGGGTGATGCGCCAGTGGCGCCAGTGGCAGCAGTGGCAGCGGAAGAAGCAGAGCCAGCGAAGTCGCTCATGCGTGCGTGGCCAAAGCGCGGCGCTCGAAGAGGTAGTGGCTCACCCACCACTGCTGCCCGCCGTCATAGCCGAACAGCTCTGCCACGGCCATGAAGAAGAGCCGCCAGCGCGTCCACCACACGCCGGCATCAGCGCCGTAGGTGGTGTCGAACACGGGCATGAGCGTGGCTTTGTGGTCGTCCATGTTGCGCAACCAGGCCTCTGACGTGCGCTGGTAGTGCGTGCCGTTCCAGCGCCATTGGCGCAGCACCTTGAGGTCGTCTTGGCAGTGCAGCGCGAGATCGTCGCTGGGCATCATGCCGCCAGAGAAAAAGTGCTTGCTCATCCAGTCGCTTTCGTCGCGCTCCTCGAAGGGATACGGCGCCCCGCGGTGCGCGAACACGTGCATGAAGAACTTGCCGCCCGGCACCAACCAGCGCGAGACCTGCGCGAAAGCCTTCGGCCAGTTGCGCAGGTGCTCGAACATCTCGATCGACAAGACGCGGTCGTAGTGCTGGGCGGTGTCGAACTCATTGAAATCGCGGGTGATCACGTGAACGTTCGCGAGGCCGCGTTCACGCGCGCGGGCTTCGATGTACTCGCGCTGCGAGTTGGAGTTCGAGACCGCGGTGATCTGGCTCGCCGGGTAATGCGCCGCCATCCACAAGGTGAGCGAACCCCATCCGCAGCCGAGTTCGAGCACCTGTTGCCCGTCGACCAACTCGGCGCGTTCGCAGCTGATTCGCAGCGCCGAGGCTTCGGCCTCTTCGAGCGTTTGCACGCCATCGGCATAGTGGCAGCAGCTGTACTTGCGGTGTGGGCCGAGCGCTTCGCAGAAGAAGGCCGCGGGTACTTCGTAGTGCTGTTCGTTGGCCTTGTGGGCCAAGGGCGCCAGCGGCGCTTCGCGCATCGTGGTGAGAAAGCGCGCGAGCGTGTCGGCGGCAAACTCTGTGTCGCCACTTTTCAGCTCGGCCAAGCGCTGCGCCAGCAAGCGGCGAATGCCGAGCCGCACCACGCGGTCTGGCACCAGCCCTTGTTCGACCCAGTTGACGGCGGTGGCGGTTCGGTTCGGCATTCGGCTGTGTCCTTGGAATTCTTGAGGGCACCGGGCGCTGCTGCGCCAGGGTCTCGAGGATACGCAAGGCCACATCGGCCAGATGCAGGCCGAGCCGCACCGGGCTTGTCGGACAGCGCCGATCGCGCGCAGTTCAAGCGCTCGTCACGCGTGCATCAAGCAGAGGTCAGAGGGCGTTCAAGCCGCGCGGGCCATCTCATCCATCGCATAGACGCGGCCGAAGCGGTTGCCGAGGAAGGTCGCGAGCGGCAAATCTTCCTGGCGCACGAAGCCTTGCTGCGGCAGCGTGCCGTCGGCCAACAGATCGAGCATCGTGCAGAGGCTCGCGGCGGTGGTGATCTGGATGGCGCTGCGCATCTTGCCGGAGAGCACGTGGCTGTAAATCTTGCGGGCGTAGGTGTCTTGCTGCAGGCGCCCACCGCGCAGGCCAGCGACCGTGACGAAGACGATCACCACGTCTTGCATCGTGGCGGGCAGCGCTTGCTCGAGGATGTCCTTGAGCACCTCGCGGCGGTCTTTCAGGCGCAGGTCGTGCAGCAGCGCTTTCATGATCGCGGCGTGGCCCGGGTAGCGGATCGTTCGGTAGTTGAGGGTGCGCACCTTGCCGGCGAGCGTCTCGCACAAGGTGCCGAGGCCGCCGGAGGTGTTGAAGGCTTCGTAGAGCACGCCGTCGAGCGAGAACTCTTCGCGTTCTTCGAGCGCCGGCACGCTGCGCGGCTGGCCGTCGACGATGGCCTCGCACGGCTCGCAGTATTCGTTGATGACGCCCTCGGTGCTCCAAGTCAGGTTGTAGTTCAGTGCGTTGCTCGGATAAGCCGGCAGCGCACCAACGCGCATGCGCACCGAATCGAGTGAATCAAAGCCCCGCGCCAAATCGGCTGCGGCGATGGCGATGAAGCCTGGCGCCAAGCCGCACTGCGGGATGAACGCGGTGCGCGCATCGGCGGCGATGGCACGAATGGCGCGGGTGGCAGCCACGTCTTCGGTGAGGTCGAGGTAATGCACGCCTGCGTCTTTGGCGGCGCTGGCAACACTCAGCGTCAAGAAGTAGGGCAAGGCGCTGAGCACTGCGAAGCGGCCGTCGAGCGCGCTGCGCACGGCGGCGGCATCGGTCACGTCAAGCAGCAGCGTGGTGATGCGGGGTGACTTCTTGGCGTCACGCTCGATGTCGGCCAGCAACGCGGCCGATCGGTCGGCGATGGTGACGCGGTAGCCGCCCTGCTCGGGCGTGTCGGCCAGGAGGTCTGCCACCACCGCGCCGATCTTGCCGCCACCGATGACGAGGATGTTCTTCATGCTGACCTCCCGGTTTGATTTCGTGAAGCGATTTTTCATCGCGCGTCGGCAAAAAGCATTAGCCGGCTCGACGAATCGGAGTCGATACTTCGGCGAAATGCCGAACCTCGTTTGGCAAATCGACGCCCGCCGTCAGTTGCCCACGCCATGACCACCAACCCACTCGACGCCACCGACACCGCCCTGCTCGCCCTGCTCCGCGAGGACGCCCGCGCATCGACCACCGAGCTCGGCCGCAAGCTCGGGCTCTCGCGCACCACGGTGCAAAGCCGGCTCGCGCGGCTGCAGCGCCAGCGCGTCATCACCGGTTTCACGGTCAGCGTGCCCGATGCGCTCGAAGCCGGCCTCGTGCGCGCACAAGTGCTCATCACGCTTGCGCCCAAACGCAGCGCAGCGATCGAGGCGGCGCTGCGGCGCATTGCCGAAGTGCGGGTGCTGCACTCGGTCAGCGGGCCGTTCGACATGATCGCGGTCGTCGCCGCGCCATCGATTGCGGAGCTCGACGCGTTGATCGACCGCATCGGTGCGCTCGACGGCGTGGAGCGCACGACCTCGGCGATCGTGTTGTCGACGCGAATTCAACGCTGATCGGGTGAACCCCTGTTTCGGGCCGCTCAAGTCGCTCGCTTTGTGAACCGATAACAAAGCTACCAGCCAAGCCACATGCTCAACAGAGGCAGAGATGAAAGTAGTCAACGCACCTGATTCGATCGATGTGGACGCCGTCCGGGTCGGAATGTTCGTTCACCTGGACCTGGGCTGGCTCTCCCACCCGTTTCCTCTGAGCAGCTTCAAGGTCACCAGCCAAGAGCAGATCACGACGATCCGCTCGCTCGGCTTGAAGCGCGTGCGCTGGAGCCCGCAGCAGAGTGATTTGCCGGCGATGGTGGCGTCGCGGTCGTCGCCAGGCGCTGCCTCGGCATCGGCTGGGGAGCCTGAGCTTGGCGTTGAAGCCGCCGCCGAAGCCACACCAGCCACACCCGCCGCAACAGCCGCGCCAGACAAACCACAGGATTTGCCCGAGCGCGCTGCCCACAAGCAGCAGCTCGCTGCACAGGCTGCAGCGCTCGCGCTCTGCGAGCGCCAGTTCACCGAAGCCGCTCGCGACTGCGAGCGCCTGACTCACCTCATCCCCACCGAGCCGCAATTGGCGCGGGGCCAGGCCGAGGCATTGACGCAGGCGCTGCGCGACAAAATGCTCGCAGACAGCGAGATCAACATCCGCTTGCTGACCGATGCGGCCGGCAACAAAGCCTCGATGCATGCGCTCAACGTGACCATCGTCTCGCTGCTGATGGGCCGTGCCTTGGAGCTGCCCGAGGCCGAAATGCAAGACCTCGGCGTTGGCGCGATGCTGCACGACATCGGCAAGCTCGATTTGCCCGATCGGCTGCGCCACCGCGAAGAGCACTTCACCGCGGTCGAATCGCGGCTCTATGAAGAGCATGTGGGCAACGGCGTGGCCTTGGCGCGGCGCATGGGCTTGTCGCCAGGCGCCATGCTCGTGCTGGCGCAGCACCACGAGCATGCCGATGGCAGCGGCTTCCCGCTGCACGTCAAGACCGACCGCATGACGGCCGCTTCGCGCATCGTCGCGCTCGTCAACCGCTACGACAACCTCTGCAACCCGGCCACGCTCGGTGCCGCCATGACGCCGCACGAAGCGCTCTCGCTGCTCTTTGCACACTACAAAGCCAAGTTCGACACCGCCATCCTCGGCGCCTTCATCAAGATGATGGGTGTCTACCCGCCGGGATCGACGGTGCAGCTCTCGGACGAGCGCTATGCGTTGGTCGTGGGCGTCAACCCAACCCGCCCGCTCAAGCCGCGGGTGCTTGTGCACGAGCCTGGAGTGCCGCGCGATGAAGCGTTGCTCCTCGCGCTGGACAGCACGCCGGGCTTGGGCATTCGCCGCAGTGTTGGCCACCGCCAGCTGCCGCGGCCGGCACGCGACTACCTCGCGCCCGGCGCGCGTGTGGCGTACTTTTTCGAGTCGACACGCGGCGATCTGCGTGCGGCCTGAGCGAGAGGCTCAGCGTGTTGAATCCTGGAGATCGCGTGCGCGAGATAGAAGCTGTTGATCAGTGGGTGGGAGGCTGGCAAGCGTTGATCGAGGCGATGCTGCATCCGGTGTGGCTGATCGACGTCGCCAGCCTGGAGATCGTTGGCGCCAATGCCGCTGCAGGCACCTTGCTTGGCCTGGCGTCGAGCTCGCTGATCGGCATGTCGGTCGCCGAACTCGCGGCCACGCCGGAAGACTTGTGCTTCTGGGACGAGGTGGCCGCTGGCCTTGGCCACGAGATCGAATCCGAGACCTTGATGCCCCATGCCGATGGCGGCACCGTGCCCGTGACGCGCCGCGTCAGCTGCGTGGCACCGGAGGGCGCCGCGCCGCTCTATGTGCTCACCGCGAATGACCGCAGCGATCAGCTTCGCGCCAACCGCGAACTGGAAGCTGCCGTCACCGAGCTGCGGGCCACGTTGGAGTCAACGGCTGACGGCATCCTCGTCACCGATCTGCACGGCCGCATTCGCAACTTCAACCACCGATTCGCCGCGCTCTGGGATGTGCCGCAAGGCCTGCTCTTGGGCCGCGATGACGACGCCGTGCTCGAGTGGATGCGCTGCAGCGTGGCCGATCCGCACGGCTACGTGCAGCGGCTCGCCGCGATCGACGACGCCACCATGCTGCAAACGACCGACGTGATGCAGCTCCAATCCGGCCGCGTGCTCGAGCGCGTGACCTTGCCGCAGTGCTCGCGCGGCCGGCCGATCGGCCGCGTCTTTTCGTTTCGCGACATCACCGAGCGCATCGAGGCCCGCGAGCGCATCGAAGTGCTCTCCCACACCGACCCGCTCACCGGCTTGCCTAACCGCCGCCTGCTGACCGATCGCATCGAATTCGCGCTCCACGGCGCGCAACGCGACGGCGCGCCCTTCGTGCTGTTGCTGCTCAACCTCGACCATTTCAAACAAGTCAACGACACCGTTGGCCACAGTTTTGGCGACAGCGTGTTGATCGATGTGGCCGAGCGCCTCAAAAGCTGCCTGCGCCAGATCGACACCGTGGCCCGGCTCGGCGGCGATGAGTTCGTGCTGCTGCTTCAGCAAGCTGACGCCAGCGGCGCCGAAGCCACGACGCGGCGCATTCGCGAGGCGCTCGCGCCGCCCTTCAAACATGGCGACATGAGCTTCACCGTGACGGCAAGCGTCGGCGCCGCGCTCTACCCGACCGATGGCGGCGGCATGGACGAGCTCTTGCGCTGCGCAGAAGCTGCCATGCACGAGGCCAAGGCCGCCGGCCGCGGCGGCCACCGCTTCTACCGCGCCGGGGCCGACAGCCGCAGCCAGGAATCGCGGGCCCGCCTCAAGCTCGATCACGCGATGCGTTTGGCGCTCGATCAAGGCCGCTTTCGCCTTCACTACCAGCCCAAGCTCGACATGACGGGCGCGCGCGTCGTCGGCGCCGAAGCCTTGCTGCGGTGGTCTGACATTGAACAGGGCGAGATCTCGCCGGGCGTCTTCATCCCGGTGGCCGAAGAGAGCGGCTTCATCGTGGCGATTGGCGATTGGGTGCTCCATCAGGCTGCGGCGCAAGCGGCTGCTTGGGCGGCTGATGGCCGGCCGATGGCCGTGTCGGTCAACGTCTCGGCGCTGCAGTTTCGCCAGCCGGGTTTTGTGGACGGTGTCGCCCGTGCTTTGAGCGAGAACAACCTCGCGCCGGAATTGCTCGAACTCGAACTCACCGAATCCATCTTGATTCAAGACGCGAACGACGCGCTGCTCCGCCTCGACGCGCTGGCAGCACTCGGCGTGAAGCTCTCGATCGATGACTTCGGCACCGGCTATTCGAGCCTCGGTTATTTGAAGCGCTTTCCAATCGACACGCTGAAGATCGACCGCAGCTTCGTGCGCGGTTTGCCGGGCGATGCGAGCGATGCCGCCATCGTGCACGCGATCGTTCAGCTGAGCCGAGCGATGAAGATGCAGGTGGTCGCCGAAGGCGTGGAAACCGAAGCGCAGCGCGAGTTTTTGCGCTTGGCTGGCTGCGATCTCTTCCAGGGATTCTTGTTCTCGCCCGCGCTCGATGTGCCTGGCTTTCAGGCGAAGGTCGATGCGCTGAAGAACGGCGGCATCAAGGCGGCGGCATGACGGTGACGCGCCGCGTCGCGGCATCAGCCACCGGAAAGCCCTGCATCGCGGCTTCGAACATCGCGCTGAGCGTTTCGCCGAACATCGGCGAGAGCCCGTCGTTGCTGGCGCGGGTTTCATAGAGCGCCGTGCCGGTTTGGCGGTCGCGAATCAACACCGCGACTTCGCGCTCATAGCTCGGCGAGCCGTAGCGCATGCCGAAGTCGGGCCAGAACGGCCGGCCGAAGCGGCCGTAGCCGACTCCGCCAAAGCCGCCGTACCCACCGTATCCAAAGCCACCGTAACCATACGGATAGCCGCGGTAGAGCCCGCCGTTCCACCAAAAAGGGTCGTCGAATGGCGAGCGTTCGTTGGGCGAGATGCGCGCGCCGAGCTGCACGTTCACATCGGCCTGGGCCGGGTCAGTGGCCGGCGTGAAACCGGCTTTCAGCAGCGCCGGACGGGCCGCGTCTTCGAGAAGCTGTTGTTGCTCAGGGCGAGCTTGTTGCGAGGGCAGCCGATCAAAAGCAAAACTCGTCGGCGCCCGTTGAGCAGGCCATCGGCTGAAGGTGGACACCTCGCTGTCGATGCCGCGCAGCGAGGCGCAGCCGCCCAGCAAGGCGATGGCTGCGGAGGCGAACAGTAGCGAACAAGTCTTCATCACTGCGCCTCCTCGGCGACTGGTTACTCGAGCTGCTCCGTCAAGCGGCGCACGGTGATCGGCGCGCTGACCGGCGTGCCGAACGGCGTCGTCAGCGGCGAAGTAAGCGGCGAAGTAAGCGACGTCGTGAGCGACGCACCACAAGCACCGTCGTCGCCCGAGTCTTCATCGAAGGCCCGGTCGCCCGACGCATCGGCCACACCGGTTGCTTGGAGTGAGGTGAAGCCGTAGAGGTTCCGGTCCATCAGATGTGACGGCACAACCCGGCTCATCGCCGTCGCCATGTTCTCGATGCGCCCTGGGAACTGGCGCTCCCATTCGCGCAGCATTTTCTTGATCTGCACGCGCTGCAGGTTCTCTTGGTTGCCGCAGAGGCTGCAAGGAATGATCGGGAACTCGCGGTGCACCGCCCAACGTTCGAGGTCGGTCTCGGCCACGTGCGCGAGCGGGCGGATCACGATGTGGCGGCCGTCATCGCTCACGAGCTTCGGCGGCATGCCCTTGAGCTTGGCGCCGAAGAACATGTTCATCAGCAGGGTTTGCAGCATGTCGTCGCGGTGGTGGCCAAGCGCGATCTTGGTCGCGCCGAGTTCTGTGGCCACGCGGTAGAGAATGCCGCGCCGCAGCCGCGAGCACAGGCTGCACATCGTCTTGCCCTCGGGGATCACGCGCTTGACGATCGAGTAGGTGTCTTGCTCGGCAATGTGAAAGGCCACGCCGCGCGAGCGCAGGTAGTCCGGCAGCACGTGCTCGGGAAAGCCGGGTTGCTTCTGGTCGAGGTTGACCGCGATCAGCTCGAAGTCAATCGGCGCGCGCTCGCGCAGGCTCATCAAAATGTCGAGCAGCGCGTAGCTGTCTTTGCCGCCCGAGACGCAGACCATGACCTTGTCGCCCGCCTCGATCATGTTGAACTGGGTGATCGCTTCGGCCACCTGCCGGTGCAGGCGCTTGCCCAGCTTGTGCAGATCGACTGACAACTTCGGTGTTGCAACACTCATCGCGCGGCCTCCTTCATGCCGAACACCTCGCAGCCGACACCGGCGCAGTCGGGGTAGACGTCGGGTTTCTCGGTCGAGACGCGCGCAGCCTGCACGCGCGGGTGGGCGAGCATCATCGCGAGCAAGTCATCGCACAGCGTTTCCTGCAGCTGGATGTGGCCGCGCGAGACGCGCTCGGCAATGCGCTCGCGGATGAAGTCGTAGTCGACCACTTCTTCGAGTGCGTCGGTCGTCGGCGTCGAGGCTTGCAGCGGCACGTAGAGGTCGACGTTGATGAGCACACGCTGCTCGCCGCGCTTTTCGAAATCGTGCACGCCAATGTGGATGCGAATTTCGTGGTTGCGCAGGAAGAGGCGCCGGCAGTGAATCAAGCTGGGGTGGTCGTGCATGGCGCTCATTCTTGGCGTGCGAGGAAGAGCACATCGCGCGGTTGCGCGGTGAGATGCTGGCCGCCATCGACCAGCACCGTCGTGCCCGTGATCGCGGGCGATTCGATCAAGAAGCGCACGGTGCGGGCGATGTCGTCAGGCGTCGATGAGCGCTCGAGCGGCGTCAGGCGGTGTGCGGCTTCGAACTCGCGTTCGTTCATCGGGCCCGAGAGCAAGGTCACGCCGGGCGCGACGCCGCAGACGCGAACCTTCGGCGCCAAGGCCTGCGCGAGCATCACCGTGGCGGCTTGCAGCGCAGCTTTCGAGAGCGTGTAGGAGAAATAGTCCGGGTTCGGGTTCCAGAGCTTTTGGTCGAGGATGTTGACGACGCAGGCGGCCGACGTGGCGCCACTGCTCGCCGACTGCGCGTGATGAGCGTGATGAGCGTGCAGCGCCTGCGCCAGCAACACGGCCGGCGCGGTGTTGGCACGCCAATGCTTTTCCATCGCCGCCACGCTGAAGCTTGCCGGGTCGTCGTACTCGAAGGTCGAGGCGTTGTTGACGACTGCGTCCAACCGGCCAAATCGCGCCACCACCGCCGGCACCAAAGCGCGGCATGCGGCTTCATCGGCGAGGTCGGCTTCAAACACGGCGCCTGACGCGCCGGCAGCCTCGATCTCGGCCACAGCGCTGTGCGCGTCGGCCAGCGAATGGCGGCAATGCACGGCAACATCAAACCCGTGCGCAGCCAGGTGCACGGCGATCACGCGGCCGAGCCGTTTGGCGGCACCGGTGACGAGCGCGACGGGTCGCGAAGAAGGGGCGTTGAGAGGCATGATTCCTACAATGCGCTGATGCATTTAACTGAGCCTGGCAGTGTATCGGCGGCCTTGCGCGCGCGCGTCGACGCGGCGATTGCCGCATCCGGCGGCTGCTTGCCGTTTGACCGTTTCATGGCGATCGCGCTTTACGAGCCCGGCCTGGGCTACTACGCCAACGCCAGCCGAAAGTTTGGTTGGATGCCGTCGTCAGGCAGCGATTTCGTCACCGCGCCTGAGCTCTCACCGCTGTTCGGTGCAGCACTCTCGCGGCAACTGCTTCAGGCGCTCGAAGCCAGCGGCACCGATGAGATTTGGGAGTTCGGTGCCGGCTCGGGCGCACTGGCCGCGCAGTTGCTTGAGGCGCTAGGGGCCCGGTTGCGGCGCTACGTGATCGTTGATGTCTCGGGCGCGCTGCGCGAGCGCCAACAGGAGCGGCTGGCGGCGCATGCTGGGCGAGTCGAATGGGTTGATGCCTTGCCTGACGTGATCCGCGGCGTGATCGTCGGCAATGAGGTGCTCGATGCAATGCCGGTGCAGCTGCTGCACTTCGACGGCCAGACGTGGCGGGAGCGCGGCGTCAGCGTCGATGGATCAGCGCTTGGCTGGTGCGACCGCGAAACCGCCTTGCGCCCGCCGTTCGACGGCCCATTCGCGCCGGGCGCGGTGGTTGAGATCCATGCCCAAGCCGAAGCCTTCGTCGCGACCCTCGCCGACCGCCTGCAGTGCGGCGCGGCTTTCTTCATCGACTATGGCTTCCCCGACGCGGAGTTCTATCACCCGCAGCGCAGCGCCGGCACGCTGATGTGCCACCGCGCTCATCAGGCTGACGGCGACCCGCTGGTCAACCTCGGCGAGAAGGACATCACCGCCCACGTCAACTTCAGCGGCATCGCGCTCGCCGGCCAAGATGCCGGGCTCGACGTGATCGGCTACACCACGCAGGCGCACTTTCTCATCAACTGCGGCCTGCTCGAACTGCTCGAAGGCGCGGGCCCGCGCGTCGTCGCGCCAGCGCAGACGCTTCTTGCCGAGCATGAGATGGGCGAGCTGTTCAAGGTCGTCGGCTTCGCCAAGGGCCTGCCAGCGTCGTTCTGTGCCAATGCCATGGGCTTCACTGCCGGCGATCGCCTGCACACGCTGTGATCCGCTGGTTGATCGTCGTTTTCATCGCGCTGCTGCTCTTCAGCGGCTTGCGGCCCTGGCTTGAGAAGTTGGGGCTCGGCCGTTTGCCGGGCGACTTTCGCTTTCGGCTGTTTGGGCGGGAGTGGTTCATACCGCTCGCCAGCAGCGTGGCGCTCAGCGTCGTTGCAATGCTGATTGCCAAGTTTCTTTGATCGCTAAGTTTCTTTGACCGTCAAGCCGCAGTGCCGGCCAAGCCCCGCGCGATGGCCGCCTCGCGCGCCGAGCGAACGGCCTCGCCAATGGCCGGCCCAGTGAACCCACGCGCCACCGCGGCAGCGGCCACCGAGGCGGTGTCGATTCCCTGCGCCCAGGCTTGTGCCTGGAGCAGGCGCGGCCGCTGCGGATAGAGAGCGTCTTCAAAGCCGAGGCGGCCGCGGGCATCGCATTCGCAAGCGAGAAGGGCGTCCGGCCAGCGCTCGGGCCTGCGCAAGGCGTCACAGCGTTCGAGCAGGCGCAGGAGCGCGCCCGCGCCAAACGCGGCACTGCGGTGAATGTTGCCGTGCTCACGCGCCACGACTTCGGCCAGCGCGCGGCAGGCCTCGGGCACACGCAGCCGCTCGCCAACTTCGCGCGCCAGCGCCACGCTGCGCTCTTCGTGGCCAATGTGCCTGGGCAACACGTCGGCCGGCGTTGTGCCTTTGCCGAGGTCGTGCGTCAGGCAGGCATAGCGCACGGCCAGGCTTGCGCCGAGGCGGGCGGCTGTGTCGATCACGCTCATCACATGAACGCCGGTGTCGATTTCCGGGTGATGCTCGGCCGGCTGCGGCACGCCCCAGAGGCGGTTGAGCTCGGGCAGAAGTCGCGCCAGTGCTCCGCATTCGCGCAGCACTTCAAACATGCGCGATGGCCGCGCGGCCATCAGCCCGCGCGAGAGCTCCTTCCAGACGCGCTCTGGCACCAGCGCGTCGATCTCGCCGCTTGCCACCATTTGGCGCGCCAAGGCCATCGTCTCGGGCGCGACGCTGAAGTCGTCAAACCGGGCAGCAAAGCGTGCCAGGCGCAAGATGCGCACCGGGTCTTCGGCGAACGCAGGTGAAACATGGCGGAGCACGCGCGCTGCGATGTCTTGCTGGCCGCCATGCGGGTCGATCAAAGTGCCGTCTGCGGCTTGGGCGATGGCGTTGATGGTCAAGTCGCGCCGCACCAGGTCTTGCTCGAGCGTCACATCGCGGGCGGCATGGAAGGCGAAGCCGGCGTATCCGGGCGCTGTTTTGCGCTCCGTTCGAGCGAGGGCGTATTCCTCTCCGGTGGTCGGGTGGATGAAAACCGGGAAATCTCGGCCGACGACGCGAAATCCCGCGCGCGTCATTTCATCCGGCGAGGCGCCCACGACCGTCCAGTCGCGCTCGGCCACCGGCAAACCGAGCAAAGCGTCGCGCACTGCGCCGCCTACCAGGTAAGCTTTACCGGATTTTTGCCAATCGGTGTGGTTCGAAAGCGTCGTCGTCACGTTTGTTACGAGGCAAACCCCCCGAGCGCGGGGGTACACCCGAGGTGCTGTGTGCGATAGTTTGCATCACTGTCTGTACCACAGGCACTCATCGCCGCCGAATCGGTACGCCGCCTCGACGGAATCTCGTCAAGCCAGTTCAGGGGATACAACTATGAAATTGAAGCACATTGCACTCGCAGTCGCCGCGCTAGTCGTCGGCGTCTCCGCCAGCGCGCAGACCTCCACGTTCGTCAACAACGGCGGCGTGCACGAGTCGGCCGAATACGGTTCGGACACGTTCCAACTGCCCGTCACCACGATCCTCGACAAATTCACGTTCACGCTGGCCACGGCTGCTGGGCTTGAGTCCGATGTCGTCTCCCTCGGCCGCCCGAAGGTCACCGGCACCGTCAGCCTTTACTCTGACAAGCTGATTGACACGCTGGTGGGTTCGTACACCTTCAGCACCGGCAGCTACTCGTTCGGCGCACTCGCCGCAGGCGATTACTACTACAAGGTTTCGGCCACGGGCAGCAACGGCGGTGGCTTCACCTTCGGTTCGTACATCGTTCCGGTTCCGGAACCAGAAACCGTTGCCCTGATGCTGGCTGGCCTTGGCCTGCTGGGCTTCGTCTCGCGTCGCCGCCGCCAAGGCTGATCGACCGGGTCGAGCGCGCTGCCCACGGCAGCGTCGCAACACTGAAAAGCGGGCCTCGGCCCGCTTTTTTGCGTCTGGATGAAGGCTCAGACCGAAGTTCGGTACGGCTCGTCGTCAGCCAAAAATTGATGCTCGGCGCGCGCCGCGGCTGTCCAAGCCTGCATGGCCGGCAATTCAAGTGTTTCGTCGATGTACTGCCTGATGCTTGCTGGCACGGGCAAACCGTAGGTCTTGATGCGCGAGCACACCGGAGCAAAGTAGGCGTCGGCTATTCCAAATTCGCCGAAGAGGAACGGCCCGCCACTTTGCGCGAGTTGGCTGCTCCACATGTCGATGATGCGAGCCAAGTCGGCTGCGGTGCCCGGTACTTCCCGGAGCACACGCGGGCCGACTTCTGGCAGCACGGCTTCGATGTTCATCGGGAAATGGGTGCGCAGGGCGCCAAAGCCGCCGTGCATTTCAGCGCAGAGGCTGCGCGCACGAGCGCGTGCGAGGCGGTCGCTTGGCCAAAGCTGCTTTTCCTTGAATTGCTCGGCAAGGTATTCGCAAATCGCCAGCGTGTCCCAGATCGCAAAGCCGTTGTCGACCAGCACCGGCACGCGGCCAGCAGGCGACACGCTCGCGATCGCTTGCTTGAACGGCGAGCCGTCTTTGAAGTCGAGTTGCAGCCGAATTTCTTCGAACGCAATGCCGCTGTGCTGCATCAAAAGCCAAGGGCGGAGCGACCAAGACGAATAGTTTTTATTGCCGATGTAGAGCTGCATGATGCTGTGCTGATCCGAATTTCAAGCACTTCATGCTAGCTGCGTGGCAAGGGGCCACGGGTGAGTTATCGGCATCGCAGCGATGCGCCTCGCGCATCGGCCTGCGTGCCTCCAAGCTTCAAGGCAGATCGGGCACCGGCACCAACGCGTTCGGATCGGCTGGCCCGATCGGCCGGCCCAGGCGCGCTTTGAGCGACGGTGGTTGGCCGGTCAGCAGCGCAGCGTATTGGCTCGCGTTGCTGAGCACGGCCTTGACGTAGTCGCGCGTTTCCTTGAAGGGGATGTTCTCAGCCCATATCGCCGGCTCGATCACCGGCCCTTCGCGCCACTTGCGCGGCCGGCCCGGGCCCGCGTTGTAGGCTGCCGCGGCAAGCGCTTGCGAGCCGCCGAAGTCGTCGAGCGCGAGCTTGAGGTAGGTGGTGCCGATGGTGAGGTTGGTGTCACGGTCGGCGATCATCTCGGGCGTGTATTGCAAGCCGATGCGCTTGGCCGTCCAGCGTGCGGTCGCCGGCATGATCTGCATCAGCCCGGTTGCGCCAACGCCGGATCGGGCGTCCATCACGAAGCGCGATTCCTGCCGGATCAAGCCGTACACATACGCCGGGTCGAGGCCGATGGCCTTGGCGCGCGTCGTGACGTTGGCTCGAAACGGCATCGGATAGCGCTGCGTGACATCAATCTCCTCGCGCGTGCGCTCGCTGGTGTTGATGCAGCGGTCCCAGACTTCGCGGTCGCAGGCGAGTTGGGCGGCGGCCAGCAACTCACGGTCGCTCATGCCGCGCAACGAGAAATTCCACTCGCGCACACCTTCGTTTCGCAGGCCGATGGCGATCAGTTGCAGCGCGCGTCGCAAGCCTGGGTTTTGCGCGGCGCCCTCACGTTCGGCGGGCGTGAGGGCCGCCGGGCGCGGCGGCACGGTCGCGGGCTGGCCGAGGTTATCGGCCGCCAGGGCGCCGTAGAAGTTGAGCTGGTTCGACACGCTGCCCAGCAACTCTTTGGCCAGGCTGCGCAAGGCTTCGGCGTCTTGCGAATCTTTGGCGAGCGCCTGCAGCGCGCGCGCCTTCCAGTAGATCCACGCGGGATCGCGCTGCTCGGCTGCGCTCATCGCGTTGATGGCCTGCATCGCTTGCTGCCAGCGCGGCTGGCCGTTGTCAGCGCGCAGCGCGGAGCGGGCCTTCCAAGCGAGCAAGTCGTCGCTGAGCTCGACCTCGGTGCCAGCCTTTCCGGCTCGCAGCGCGGCGCGCTGGTAGTAATCCGGCGCCTGCGCAGACAGCTTCATCGCCGCTTGCTTGGCGACGGCGGCCCAAGCCCAGGCTGCGAGGTCGCCGGGCAGCTCGCGGTCCCAGCGGTCATTGAGTAGGCTGGTTGCGGCGTCGGCGTCATTGGCCGCCAGTCGCATCAGCGCAAGCGTGGTGAGCTCGGCGTTGGCGCGTGAGCCAGCCGACGCTTTGCGCGCGATGAAGCGCGCTGGGTTGTCGTTGAGCTCGACCACGTTCGCCGCGGCCGCTGTGCTCACCAGTTCGGCGGCTTGGCTCGCGCTGCGTGGGCGGCCAGCGTCGATGGCGAAGCGGGCTTTGCGCCAAGCGTCGGCAGCAGTGAATACCTTGGCTTCGGTGAGGGTGGAGGCGAGCAGCGCGCAGCCGTCGTCGGCCTCGCGCTGGGCCATCCAGGCGGCGAGCGCGGCGTCGTGCACCTCTTTGCCGGCGATGTGGTCAACGAGCAAGGCATAGCAAGTCACCTCGCGGTCGTCGTTCATGCGGAACCGTGGGAACTCGGCGGCGAAGTTGTCCCAGTCGCGGCGCTTGCCGAGAACGAGCAGCCAGTCGTTGCGCAAGCGATCGTCGACATAGGTGCCGCTCCATCGTGCGCTGAACGCGGTGATGTCGTCCTGCCGGGCCTCGCCGAGGCGGTTGAGCAGCTCCCAATAGTCGGGCCACATGGCGAGTGGGTGGTTGGCGGCCATCGCCGCGATGCGGGTGGCGGCAAGCCGGCCGCGGTCTTTCTTGCGCAGCGCCTCGCGGGCATCGAGGATCGAGTTGTCGCCCGCCGCCCCTGCCTGCCCCCATGCGACGTGAGGCGCCATGGCGACTGCCACGGCGCACAGCCAAGCCCGGGGCCATGGCCCATAAACTCGCGCGACCCATTTGCTTGAAATCAACTGCACTCCATTCCGTCATGACTGCTGCGACGCCCGATTCACTGTTGCCACTGCGCCGCCTGCTGCGCCAAAAGCTGCTGCTTCAACGCGAGGAATTCGCTGGCGTGCCGGCCGCAGCTGCGGCAACCGAGGCGCTCGCCGGCCACTTGGTGGCCGTGATCGCGCAGATGGAGCCGCAGTGCCTCGGCGTCTACTGGCCAATGCGCTTTGAATTTAACGCACTGGCTGCAATTGCTGCCGACGAGGAGCTGGCGAATCTGCCGCTTGCTCTGCCGTTCAGCCGCCGCACGCCGCGAGAGATGCACTTCCGCGCGTGGGACGGCAAGGCCCCTTCGTTGCAAGACGAATGCGGCATTGCCGCGAGCAACGGCGCGCCGATCGTGCCGGATGTCGTGCTCGCGCCTTGCGTTGGCTACACCGCAGCGGGCTTCCGCCTCGGATACGGCGGCGGCTACTTCGACCGCTGGATGGCGGCGCACCCCCACGTCACGGTGCTGGGTGTGGCCTGGTCAGTGAGCGAGGTGGGCGCGGCGGAGTTCGCGCCCGAAGCTCATGACCAGCCGTTGGCGGCCATCATCACCGAGCGCGGCGTGGTATCGGCCTGAGCCGCCTGCGAGGCGCCGGGTTGCGTCGACCTCGCAGTCATTCGGTCACTTGGATTCAGTCACTTGAAGTCGGTCACTTGACCGGACCGGTCGCTGAGTGACTCGCCAAGCACCTCGCCGATCGCCTCGCGCGTGGCCTGCGCCTGGTTTTGTACCCAGTCGCAAAACTGCTGCACTTCGGCGCGCGCGCTGCTCATTGGCGCCGTGATCATCCAGTAGGAATACGGACTGCCGATGCGCCGCTCGCGGCCAAACGGCTCGACGAGCTCACCGCGCGCCAGCGCCTCGAACACGAGCGGCACCCGAGCCAGGGCGACGCCGTGACCCGCCAATGCTGCTTGCACCTGCTGGTAGGTGAAGTTGAGGTAGAGCCACCGCCGAGGCTGCAGATGCGCGTGGCCCTGGCGCGCGAGCCAATGCTGCCAGCTCAAGTACTCTGTGCTGGCGCGGTCGTCGTCTTCCTCGGCCAGCGTGTGCTGCGCCAGATCGCCGGGTTCGGCCAGCGGTGGCGCCTCGCCGCGGCGGATTTGTTCGGCCAGAGATCGGCTTACCACCGGCGTCAATATTTCGCCAAAGAGGCGCATGGCGCCCGCCGGGGCCTGCGCGGGGCTGCAGTAGCGGAGTGCCAGGTCGAGCTCGGGGTCATCGAGGTCGGCGAGCCTGTCGTGGGCAGAGACGCGAATGTCGATGTCTGGGTGATGGCGCTGGAAGGCCTCAATGCGCGGCAGCAGCCACAGCGAGCCGAACGACGCGAATGTGGTCACGCTCACGCGCCGCCGCCCGCGTGTCTCGCGTATCTGGCGCACGGTGGTGTCGATCTTGGCCAAACTTGATTCGACGGCGCGCAGCAAGTTGTGGCCCGCTGGCGTTAGCTCGACGCTGCGCGTGCCGCGCAGAAAGAGCGGTGCGCCGAGTTCGTCTTCCAGGCTTTTGATTTGACGGCTCACCGCCGACTGCGTGACGAACATCTCCTGCGCCGCCTCGCTGAAGCTCATGCGGCGCGCAACTGCCTCGAAGCTGCGCAAGTAGGCGAGCGAGATGGGCCGGCGAGTTCCGATGTTCATGTCAACGATTCATATCAAATCCGCATCAATCGACGCTCGGAGTTTCATTGGATTTTCCACGTCCAGGCGCCGAAGATAGAGGCACTTACTGCTGGAGATTGATGATGAACACGCACACCACCCAACACGTCGCACTGCGCCCGGGGCGGGCCATACCGCTGGGCCGCGGCGGTGATTTGGAAGTCGCGCAAGGCGTTGTCTGGCTCACGCGCCGTGGCGATCCGAATGACCATGTGCTCACTGCCGGCCAGCGCTTTCGGCTCGGCAGCTTCGAAGATGCGGTGATCGAGTCGTGGCAGGCCAGTGGCGCTGCGAGCGTCCGGTGGCAGCCGCGCCATCAGGATTTGGCCGAGCGCCTGCTGGCCGTGGGCTTTGCCGGCATGGCCGCGCTTGCCGGCGCAGCCGCCGCAGGTTTGCGTGCCGCGGCAGGCCGCTTCGCCAGCTTGGCGCGCAGTGCCGCATCCAGCGCCAGCCGCGCCCAGGGTTGCATACAGGTTTGCGATTCGAGCGCTTCTTCTGGCGCGCTGAAGTAATTCATCACCCGAACCTGGCCTTGCGCCAGGTAGGTGAAGGGCGAGCAGCCGGCGGTTTCGAAGTGCGGCTGCGTCTGGGCATCGGCCTTGAGGTAGAGCCGCTCGCCAGTGACGATGGCGATGAAGAGCTCGCCAACATAGACGCCAACGCCACCAAACATGCGCTTGGCGCGCACCTCACCCAGCGGAGCCAGCGACGCCAGCAGTTCCAGGCAATGTTCGATGAACGCGGTCTGCGGCATTGACCGAGTCTTGCACAATGGTGGCAACGCGCCATCCCGGCGCCAAGCTGTTGGAGCCCGGATGACGCCCGCCCCTGTGCCTTCTGCCCCCGTGCCCTCCGATCTGGCCGCTCGCGAAGTGCTGCGCAAGAAGTTGATTGCGTCGCGGCTCGCGATGACCGACCGGCTCGAACGCGCCGTCGAACTACAGCGGGCCTTGCGGGTCTGGCTGGTAGGCCGATCGGAAACGTCGATCGGCGCCTATTGGCCGATCAAAGGCGAGTTCGATCCGTTGCCTGCGCTCTACCGCTGGACGGAAGGTGAGCGCGACGGCGTGGTGCGCCGCATCGGCCTGCCGGTGGCTGACCGCGAGACGAACTCGCTGCGTTTTCGCGTGTGGTACCCGGGCTGTGAAACCGAGCTCGATGCCTACGACATTCCGAAGCCGAAAGACACGGAAGAATTTGTGCCGGAGATTCTTGTTGTGCCCTGCCTCGGCTTTGGGCCCGGCGGCGTGCGCCTAGGCTATGGCGGTGGCTTCTTCGAGCGCACGCTGAATTCGATTGAGCCGCGGCCAGTGACGGTGGGCGTGAGCTACACGAATGGCTTCTTGCCGATGCTGCGCACCGGCAATCAAGACTTCCCACTCGACGCCATGATCACCGAAGACGGCGTGATGTGGGAGCGGCCTTGAACTGGCGCTGCTGATCGATCAAGAGCTCAAGCGTTCAGGCGCCGGCAGATCTCGAGCGTCGGTGCGCTCTGGTTCATCGTGTAGAAGTGCAGCGCCGGCACGCCCGCCGTGCGCAACTGATCGCACAGGTCAGTGACGACTTCAAGGCCAAAGGCCTTGATCGATGCCGTGTCGTCGCCAAAGCCCTGCAGCCGCAGCCTGATCCAACGCGGAATGTCGGCACCGCAGCCGTCAGCGAAGCGAATGATCCCGCTCGCGTTCGTGATCGGCATGATGCCGGGCACGACCGGGATGTCGGCGCCGAGCGCATGAGCCTCGTCGACGAAGCGGAAGTAGGCATCGCTGTTGAAAAACATCTGCGTGATCGCCGAGCTCGCGCCGGCCTTCACCTTGGCCGCATAGGCCTGCAGGTCGGCTTGCGGTGACCGCGCCTGCGGATGCATCTCGGGATAAGCGCCGACCTCGATGTGAAAGTGGTCGCCCGTCTCAGCGCGAATGAAGGCGACCAAGTCGCTCGCAAATCGAAACTCGCCCATGCCCGCGCCGCCACCGCCGTAGCCGCTCGGCAAGTCGCCGCGGAGGGCAACGATGCGCGTCAAGCCCGCCGCTTTGAAGGCGGCCAGCCGCTCGCGGATCGACTCGCGGCTCGCGCCGATGCATGAGAAGTGCGGCGCGGCGTCAACGCCTTCGGCGAGGATCGCTTGCACAGTCTGGAAGGTGCCGTCCTGCGTCGATCCGCCGGCGCCATACGTGACCGAGCAAAACTGCGGTTTGAGCGCGTAAAGCTCACGACGCGCCGCCGCGAGTTTGCCAACGCCGTCGGGCGTCTTGGGCGGGAAGAATTCCAGGCTGACCGGAGGCATTGCACTCATGTTTTTCCTTCGTCGCGTGCGGGTTGCGCCCACACGAAAAACTCGCGGTTGCCGTCGCCGCCATCGACAGCACTGGCAAAGTAGTCGCGCACCGCCAGGCCATGCTCGGCGCACGCCTCGCGAATGCGCTGCTCGACCCGCGGATACGCCGAATCGTCTTTGACGATGCCGCGCTTGCCGATGTCGATCGGCTGCAACTCGAATTGCGGCTTGACGAGCAACACCGCATCACCGCCCGCAGCCAAATAGCGCGCGATCGTCGGCAGCAAGAAGGTCAGCGAGATGAACGAGACATCGGCGACGACGATCTCGAACCCGTGCGCCGCTTCCTCGGCTTCGAACGCCGAGCCGCTCACGTCGCGTGCGTTCAAGCCTTCATGCAATTGCACCCGCGCGTCGTCGCGCAGAACAGCGTTCAACTGATCGCGGCCCACATCGAGGCCGACCACGCGGCTTGCGCCACGCTGCAACAGCACGTCGGTGAAGCCGCCGGTGCTGATGCCGACGTCGAGGCAAGCCTTGCCTGCGGCGATGACGCTGCAACGCGTCAACGCCGCATCGAGCTTCAAGCCTCCGCGCGACACGAAGCGCAGCTCCGCGTCGTCGGTGATGTCGAGCTCGCAATCGTCGGGCAGGTCTTCGCCCGATTTGCGCGGCACGGCCCAACCGCTTGGGCCCATCCAGCGCACGCCGCCGCGTTCGATCAAACGCTGCGCGGCTGAGCGCGTGGGCGCCAAGCCGCGTTGCAGCAGCAACTGGTCCGCGCGCATCGCCGATCAGTACCGGTAGGTGTCGGGCTTGTACGGGCCGGCTTTGGAAACGCCGATGTACGCCGCTTGCGCGTCAGAGAGTTCGGTCAGCATCGCGCCGACCTTCTTCAGGTGCAGACGTGCGACCTTCTCGTCCAGGTGCTTCGGCAGCACGTAGACCTGACCGACTTCGTAGTTCTCGGCTTTCGTGAACAGCTCGATCTGCGCAATGGTCTGGTTTGCGAAGCTCGACGACATCACAAAGCTCGGGTGACCCGTGCCGCAGCCGAGGTTCACCAAGCGGCCCTTGGCGAGCATGATGATGCGCTTGCCGTCGGGGAAGATCACGTGGTCGACTTGCGGCTTGATCTCTTCCCAAGTGCAGTCGGCGAGCGCGGCAACATCGATCTCGTTGTCGAAGTGGCCGATGTTGCAGACGATGGCTTGATCTTTCATCGCCGCCATGTGCGCGCGGGTGATGACCGAGAGGTTGCCGGTGGCCGAGACGAAGATGTCGGCCTTGTCGGCGGCGTACTCCATCGTGACGACTTTGTAGCCTTCCATCGCGGCTTGGAGCGCGTTGATCGGGTCGACTTCCGTGACCCAAACTTGCGCGCTCAAAGCACGCAGCGCTTGCGCCGAGCCCTTGCCCACGTCGCCGTAGCCAGCGACCACGGCGACCTTGCCGGCGATCATCACGTCGGTCGCGCGTTTGATGGCGTCGACCAATGATTCGCGGCAGCCGTAGAGGTTGTCGAACTTGCTCTTGGTCACCGAGTCGTTGACGTTGATGGCGCGGAACTGCAGCGTGCCCTTGGCGCTCATTTCCTTCAGGCGGTGCACGCCGGTGGTCGTCTCTTCGGTCACGCCGATGATCTTGGCGGCCTTGCGGGTGTACCAAGTCGGATCAACGGCAAGCTTGGCCTTGATGGCCGCGAAGAGGCAGGTTTCTTCTTCGCTGGTCGGGTTGGCGATGACCGAGATGTCTTTCTCGGCGCGCTGGCCGAGGTGCATCAGGAGCGTGGCGTCGCCGCCGTCATCCAAGATCATGTTCGGGCCTTCGCCATCGCTGCCTTTGGGGCCGAATTCGAAGATGCGGTGGGTGAAATCCCAGTACTCGGCCAGCGTTTCGCCCTTGTGCGCGAAGATCGGCGTGCCTTCGGCAACCAAGGCTGCCGCAGCGTGGTCTTGGGTCGAGAAGATGTTGCACGACGCCCAACGCACCGAGGCGCCGAGCGCTTGCAGCGTCTCGATCAACACGGCGGTCTGGATCGTCATGTGGATGCTGCCGGTGATGCGCGCGCCTTTGAGCGGCTGCGCCTTCGCGAACTCTTCGCGAATGGCCATCAGGCCGGGCATTTCGGTTTCAGCGATCTTGGTCTCTTTGCGGCCCCAGGCGGCAAGCGACAAGTCGGCAATGGCGTAGTCGGCTGTGGGTTTCAATACGGCACTCATGGCAGTCTCCAATCAAATGAGGGGACCCGCACGGTGTGCCAGAAAGAGAGCGATCAAACTCACCCACGCTGGACAAGACGTGCGGGTGAGCGCGGTTGCAATGAAGACTTCCGAGCCTGGGACACATGCCGTGCCTTGCAACGCTCCTCGGAAGTTGGCTAGATTCTATGCGCGCTTTGCAGCAACGATGCGTCGCTGCGCGTGCATAACTGCGCAGGCGCCCGCAATTGCGACGCCCGGCCGAGTCAAACGACGCCAGCCACTTCGCGGAGCAACGGGCTCATCGCGCTCATTTGCGCCGGGCCGAAGATGGTGGCGAACGCCACGTCCTTGGCGTCGCGGCCGCGGGCGATGCGCACCAGTTCACCCACTGGCGACATGCGGGTGGCATCGAACATCACCCAGCGATGCCCGAGGTAAGCCTCGAAGACGGCATGGAAGTCCGGCGGCGGCTCCTGAAAGCGCGCATATCCCACCACCAAACGCGCCGGAATGTTGAGCGCGCGGCAGAAGGTGACGCCCAAGTGCGCGAAGTCGCGGCAGACGCCAGCGCGCTGCATGAACACCTCGCACGCGGTGGTCGTTGCCTGCGTGGAGCCGAGTTGGTAGTCGACGTTCTCGTGAATCCAGTCGGCGATGGCCTGCACACGCGCGTAGCCCGGCGGCAGGCCGCCGAAGAGCTTGAACGCGGCGCGTGCGAGCAAGTCGGATTCGCAGTAGCGCGTTGGCATCAGGTTGTGCATGAGCTCGTCGGGCAGCTCGGCGATGGCGATCTCCGGCGCGTTCTCGTCAACAGGCTGCGCCAGGCGGCGAACCCGCGCGCGGTAACTCACCAGCAGGCTGCCTTCCTCGGCGTGCAGCCGCGCGAAACGGTGATGAACCGCAGGGTCTTCATAGACATGCGCCTGCAACGGCGTTGAGACCGTCAACGATTCCGAAAGCACTTGCTGGTCTGCGGCGTTCATCGCGTGAATCTGGAACAAGAAGTCCGCGGGTCCCGTGACCTCGTAGTTCAAGCTGCAATCGATGTCGAAGACTTTGCTCTGGCTGCTGGTTTCCGCATGGCCATGCGTGGGCTGCGGCAGGTCGAGAAGGGTGGCTGTCATGGTGCGCTCGGGTGGTTTCGGCGAAGACCAGCATTGGAGCGTTCGGCCGGTGTGACGGGCATCGTCTTCAGCCTCTAAGCGCGGTAGGACAAGGGCTCGGTGGCGCTGTGCAAGACTCGTCTGCGTCAATCGTCAATCGTCAATCGTCAGTCGCCCAACGAACCCAAGCCCCCGCTGTGCCGCAACATGCCTGAGCCCCGATCTGCGCCCGCTGCCTTCCCGGTGCTTGCTGTGGCGGCAGCGCTCGCGCTCGGTGCGGCGGTGTCGCTCGGTTTGGCGCGCTTCGCCTACGCGCTGCTGCTGCCGCCGATGCGTGCCGATCTCGGCTGGAGCTACCTCACCGCGGGCGCCATGAACACAAGCAACGCCGCGGGCTACCTGGCCGGTGCGCTGCTGATGCCGATGGTGCTCAGACGCTTCGGCGCCCGTGCCGCGTTCCTCGGCGGCGGCATTGGGGCGGCCTTGCTACTCGTTGCCCACGGCGTGGCCCGCACAGATGCTTCGCTCTACACCTTGCGATTTCTCACCGGTCTGGCCAGCGCGGCCACCTTCGTCGCCGGTGGCCTGCTGGCAGCGCGGCTCGTCGGGCAAAGCAGCGCTCCGGGCGATGGCCGCAGTGCGCCGAGCGCCGGCTTGGTGCTCGGCATCTACTACGGCGGCGCTGGCGCCGGCATTGCCGCGTCGGCCTTGTTGGTGCCGCCACTTTGCGCGCTGCCGGTCGCCCATGCCTGGGGCTGGGCGTGGGTGGCGCTCGGCGTGATGGCCGCGGCCGCCATGGCGATTGCCGCCTGGGTCACGCGGGGCATCGGCACCTCGCAGGTCGGTGTGGCCGTGCGCGGGCATTGGCAATGGCAGCGTTTTGGATTTGGTCTCGCCTCGTACTTTCTGTTCGGTCTGGGCTACATCGGCTACATGACCTTCGCCGTGACCTTGCTGCGCGAGCAGCACCTTGACGCAGCGACGATCACGGCGTTTTTCGCGTTGCTGGGGCTAGCGGCAGTGGCGTCGCCCTGGCTGTGGGCTGGCCTGTTGCAGCGCCAGCGCGGCGGCCGGGCGATGGGCGTGCTCAACGCCTTGCTCGCGATGGCGACACTGCTGCCCGTGCTCAGCGCGCACCCGGTGGCGGTGTTCGCATCGGGCTTGCTTTTCGGCGCGGTCTTTCTCTCGGTCGTCGCCTCGACCACCGCGCTGGTGCGGCACAACCTGCCGGCTGCTGCCTGGCCGGCAGGCATCAGCGCGTTCACCATCTTGTTCGCTGCGGGGCAGATCGTCGGTCCCAGCTTGGTGGGCTGGGTGGCCGATGGCGCGGGCGGGCTGCGGACTGGCCTTGCGGTTTCCGCCGCGGTGCTGGCGCTCGGTGCGTTGCTGGCGGTCGGGCAAAGGCCGCTTGATCGCCTGAGCTGAACGGCCGAACTGGCGCCCGCGAACGCAGACTCAGCCGAGATCGAGGCCAAGATCGAGAAAGGCCTCCATCCGCGCCAGTTCTTCGCGCAACGCACGCCGGAATGCCTCGTCACGCGGCGCTTGGCCGGATTGGTAGCCCAGGTCGGCGATGAGCCTGCCGTTTTGCACGGTGAGGTTGCCCCAGCCGATGACCTGGTCGTGCCAGAGCAGCGGCAACGCGTAGTAGCCACGCACCCGCTTCGGCGCCGGCGTGTAGGCCTCGAATCGGTAGGCCCAGCCCCAGAAGTGCTCGAAGCGCCGCCGATCCCAAACGATGGGGTCGAACGGCGCGAGCAGCCTCACGGCGTCGTCAAGGGCGTGGCGTTTGGCGCGGGGGTTGTCGCCGTCGGGCCAGAACCAAGTGGTGCCGTCAACAGGTGCAGAAGGCAGCCGCGCCTTCGCCCGCAGCAACGCGGCGCCTCGGCCATCGCGCCACTGCGGAATGCCGCCGTGCAGCAGGCTGAGCAGCTGCCCGAGCGTGGCCGCCGGCAGCGGCGCGTATTTGCGCACCAAGACGTCAACCAGCGAATCGACGGCGGCGTCTGGATCGGCGGCGGCGTCATGCGCGTCGCGCGCGGCGTAGAGGCGGACTCCAGCGTCGCGCCGGGCGATGCGCAGCATCCCGCGGTAGTGCATCGCGTCGAGCAATTGCGTGCTGGCGTTGCTCGATCCGCCAAACCAGTTTTTTACCTTGCCATGCGCAAAGTGCGCATCGACCTCGCGCGGATGCACGACGCCGCGTTCCCGCACAAACGCGAGCACCGCCAAAGCCTGCTCACGGCGATCCGCCGGCCATTCGGCGCGCGGCGTTCGTGGATGCATCAGCGCATGCGTCGCGCGAGGCACGAAGCCGTAGTTGATGAAATGGTCTTCCTCGATGCGCAGCGTTGGGTAACGTCGCTCCAGATCACCGGCGACGTAGCCGCTCACGCGGTGCCGCAAGGTGAGGTCTTGTGCCCGCGCCGGTGCGCGAATCGGGTCGGCCTGCACGAAGCCGAGTTTGGAAATCGCCTTGGGCAGCGTCGTCGGCGTGAACAGCGACCGTGCGACGCCGTAGCGCCGCAGGTCGTCAAGCGTGAGAGACGCCGTCACGGGCATTGCTGGGCCGACTCAGCGCATTCGCCTTGTGCGATGCGCCCCAAGTCGAACAAGTCGCTGCGCGACTCTCGGGCTATCGCCCGAGCGCTGCACGCAGCGCGTTCGCCTTGTGGGATGCGCCCCAAGTCGAACGAGTCGCTGCGCGACTCCCGGGCTATCGCCCGAGCGCTGCACGCAGCGCGTTCGCCTTGTCCGTCCGTTCCCAGGAGAACTCGGGTTCTTCGCGGCCGAAGTGGCCGTAGGCGGCTGTCTTCTCGTAGATCGGCCGAAGCAGGTCGAGCATTTGAATGATGCCTTTGGGCCGCAGGTCGAAATGCTCGGTGACGAGTGCGGAGAGCTTGTCGTCAGAGATGACGCCCGTGCCTTCGGTGTAGACCGTGATGTTCATCGGCTTGGCCACGCCGATCGCGTACGCCACCTGAATCTGGCACTGCCGAGCGAGGCCTGCCGCAACGATGTTCTTGGCCACATAGCGCGCCGCATACGCCGCCGAACGATCGACTTTGCTCGGGTCCTTGCCGGAGAACGCGCCGCCGCCGTGCGGGCACGCGCCGCCGTAGGTGTCAACAATGATCTTGCGGCCGGTCAAGCCGCAATCGCCTTGCGGGCCGCCGATGACGAAGCGGCCGGTCGGGTTGATCAGGAACTTGGTTTCCTTCAACCATTCTTTCGGCAGCACCGGCTTGATGATCTCTTCGATGACGGCCTCAACGAACGAGGCTTTCATCTTCTTCGAGGTCTCGCTTTGATCGGGGTCGTGCTGCGTCGAGAGCACGACCGTGTCAATCGAGTGCGGCCGGCCATCGACATAACGCATCGTGACTTGGCTCTTCGCATCGGGCCGCAAGAACGGCAGGCGGCCGTCTTTGCGCAATTGCGCCTGGCGCTCGACGAGGCGGTGCGCGTAGTAGATCGGCGCGGGCATCAGCTCGGGCGTTTCGTCGCAGGCATAGCCGAACATCAGGCCCTGGTCGCCGGCGCCGGTGTTGAGGTGGTCGTCGCTCGCGTGGTCAACGCCTTGGGCGATGTCGTTGCTCTGCTTGTCATAACAGACCATCACCGCGCAACCTTTGTAGTCAATGCCGTAGTCGGTGTTGTCATAACCAATGCGTTTGATGGTGTTGCGTGCGACCTGGATGTAGTCCACATGCGCGTTGGTGGTGATTTCACCCGCCAGCACGACCAAACCCGTGTTGGTCAGGGTTTCTGCGGCCACGCGAGACAGCGGGTCTTGTTTGAAAATCGCGTCAAGAATTGCGTCAGAAATCTGGTCTGCCACCTTGTCGGGGTGGCCTTCAGAAACAGACTCGGATGTGAATAAAAAATCATTGGCCATTGCGTACACTCCATCGGGTTGGTTGGCGCGTTGCCAGCCTGGGGTGCCTCGGCGAACGCTTTAGCAGTTTGGTTTAATGTCGCCCTGCAAGTTGTTCAATAACTCAGCGACAAACAGAATTATAGAACGCAGTGTTTTGGGTCTGAATGCGTTCTTCAACACCCTTATTTTTTTCTGCACCCAAGATTTCTCACCTTTTCATGCGCTGGCTTTTCCGCTTTTTTTCATACTGGCCTCTGGCAGCACTCCAGGCACTGGGCGGGGTACTGGGCTGGCTGGTCTGGGCCTGCAGCTCCACGTACCGCCAGCAATTTCGGGCCAACGTGGCGCAGGCAGGCTTGCGTTTTGAAGTTGCCAAACCAGCGATTGCTGAAGCCGGGCGCTTTGTGGCCGAGCTGCCCCGGCTATGGCTGCGGCCCGCCGGGCAGTCTTGCCTGGCAGATGTACAGCTTGAAGGCCAGGCATTTGTCGAGCATGCCTTTGGCCTGGGAAAGGGCGTGATTTTCTTTGGCCCTCACTGTGGCAGTTTTGAGTTGGGCCCGCAAGCGCTGGCCGAGCTGTTTGGCCCCCGGTTTGGCTTTATTACCGCCATCTACCGCCCGGCGCGTAAGCCGTGGCTGGCCCAGCTGGAGCGTAGCTCCAGAAATACGCCCCAGCTCACCGTGGTGCCTGCCAACTTGCGCGGTATTCGCCTGATGCACAAAGCCCTTAAATCCAACCAGGCTGTGGCCTTGTTGACTGATCAAGTACCGCCCGAAGGTTTGGGCGTATGGGCCCCGTTTTTTGGCAAACCCGCCTACACCATGACGCTGGCAGCACGCCTGGCATTGCAAAGCGGTGCGGCCTTGTTGCCCGTGAGCTGCGAGCGTCTGGCCAGCGGCAAAGGCTATCGTCTCAAAATATGGCCATCGGTCGATGCTGTGCCCACCGACCTGCTGGCTACCATCACCCGCATCAACCAAGCGATTGAAGCGATTGTGTTGAGCCAGCCAGGCCAGTATTTATGGGGCTATGCACGCTACAAAACGCCACGCCGCGATGCGCCAGCACCCGGCTCTGCAAAGGATACGCCTTGAAGGTGGTGCGACGATTCATCAGCCTGTGGGTAACGCGCAGCGGCATTGCTTTCATGAAGGTGCTGGCAGTCTTTCCGCTGGCTTTGACGCGCGCACTGGGCGTGTTGCTGGGCGGGGTGTTGTACGCGCTGGTGCTGCCTCGACGCCGGGTGGTACAGGCCAACTTTGCGCTGTGCTTTCCAGACTGGAGCGCTGCCCAGCAGCGTCAGCACACGCGCCAGATGTTTGTGTATTTCGCCCAGGCTTGGCTAGACCGGGCATGGCTGTGGGGTGCGCCTGAGCCGTGGGTGGCGCGGCGCGTGACGCTCAGTGGCGCGGTGCATGAGCTGGAAGGCGCGGCTCCGACTGTGTTTTTTCTGCCGCATTTTGTGGGCCTGGACGCCGCCTGGGTGGGCGTGGCACTGCGCGTACACCGGCTGTCCACCACCATCTACACCGACCAGTCCAACAAGCTGGTCGACCAATGGATATTGCAGGGCCGCCAGCGTTTTGGCAAGTTGCGCCTGTTTGGCCGGGCCGAAGGTGTCAAGCCCATCGTGCAGGCGCTGCGTGAAGGCCAGCCCTTGTACCTGCTGCCAGACATGGACTTTGGCCCGCATGACTCGGTATTTGTGCCGTTCTACGGGCTGCCCACGGCCACAGTCACGTCGCTGTCACGCTTTGCCCGGCTTGGGCGTGCCAAAGTGGTACCGCTGTTGCCGCGCCTGACCCCAAACGGCTACGACATTGAAGTGCTGCCAGCCTGGCAAAACTTCCCCACAGACGATGCCGTGGCTGACACGGCCTTGATGAACCAGCGCCTGCAAAGCTACATTGCCACCATGCCGACGCAGTACTACTGGGTTCATAAGCGCTTCAAAACTCGGCCTGAAGGCGATTTGCCCGTTTATTAAGGAATGTTAATGAATGTTAAGGAACAAAACAGGCCCTGCGGCAGGCTGTAGTAGGGCAGTTAGCTATGATTTTTGTAGCGTATTAGCTAGCGTGCCAAAAACGCTTGCAGATACGCCGTCACCAGCGCCGGCTGCTCATGCACTATCCAGTGGCTTGCGTCCTCCACGCGCTGCAGTTGCATGTTGGGCAGGTAGTCGCTCAGGCCGTCCAGCAGCCCAGGAGGTAAAGCTTTGTCTTGCATGCCCCAAACCACCAGTGTGGGCAGGTGTACTTCTAGCCGCGCACGCTCAATCTTCACTGCGGCGGCGGCTGGGTCATGCGGCGTTGGAGGGCGCAAGGGCGATGCGCGGTAGTAGTTCAAAGGCCCCGTCAAGCCGCGTTGCCAGATATCGCGGTACTGCGACTTCACATCGTTGGTCAGCCATGCAGGGCAGGCATCACCTGCTGCCAGGGGACTAAAAAAAGCCCATAGCCTGCGAAAGTCGTCGGCTGCTAGCAGCGCCTCTGCGTCAGGGCGAATCAAAAAATTCATGTAAGCACTGGCCGCTTGCTGGGCGGGCGAGTGCTGCAGTTCGCGCAAAAACGTGCCGGGGTGCGGCGAGTTGACGATGGCAAGCTTTTTTATCAAGCTGGGCTGGCTGGCAGCCAGGTTCCAGGCCACAGCCCCGCCCCAGTCATGCGCTACCAAACAGGCCAGCGGTGCGCCTTGCATTTCAATCAGCGCCGCGATGTCTTGCACCAGATGTTTTGGCCGATACGCTGCCACGTCAGCAGGCGCACTGGAATGCTCAAACCCGCGCAAATTGGGCGCAATGCAGTGGTAGCCGCCGTTTTGGGGCTGCGAGAAATGCGCCAGCAGGCCGTCCCAGACAAAAGCCGCTTCAGGAAAGCCGTGCAAAAACATCAGCACGGGCCGGCCTTTCTCACCCGCAAAGCGGCATGACAAGGTGATGCCGTGGGGCAGGGTGTGCAGGCTGGTTTGAATCATGATGCTACTTTTTT
>JAYWGR010000147.1:0-47245 GCA_043778145.1 Rhizobacter sp. | reverse complement strand
GAAGCTCGCGCCGCCCTATGTATCGCCCGCCGAATGGACGCGCCAGCATGACTCAAGCCTCTATCGGCACTACGGCCGAAGCGGCTATTGATGAAGCGTCCCGTTGCTTCGGACGCGCGGGGCGCCGACCGGGATGCCCCTTGCTGCATCGGCGCCTGGCCAACGAACTGGTGAAGCGTTCGGCGTGCACCGAGAGTCGCTGCTGGATGGCGCGCGTCACTCCCTTGAGCACCGAGGCTCATCTGCAAACGCTGTGCGGCGACCCGGCCGAAGCGGTGCAGGTCACGCCGCGCCGATTCGCCTTTCGCTATCGCTCGGCATCGCACTTCATCGAGGTCTGCTGTCTTTGATGTGTGCCGGTGAACAAGGCGGTTGTCGCGCAGGCCCCCGAGAAGGCCGATGCGTTGGCCCGTGAGTTGACCGAGTTGCTCAGTGGCCAGAACCGCGCCGGCCGAGCGTGGCTTGCTGTGCCGAGCGAATCCATCGAGGTGGTCATCACCTGGATTTGAATGCCCATGAAGTGACTAGCGCGTGCACGATGAGAACGGCAGTGTGTTTTGAAAGTAGGTGGGCAAGAAGCCGTCAGCGTCGGTCCAGAAATGATCGAACGACACCTCGGAATGCGGCATCGATTTCGGGCCGGTGCCGCACACCAGGTTTTGCACCAGCCCGGCCTTGGCCTGCACCTGCGAGAGCCGCGTGAAATCAAGATCGTTCTTCGCGCCGAGGGCAATGTGGCAGCCCGCGCAGTAGGGCCTGATGACGCCGAGGTAAAGATTGGGCTGTGCCACCCAGCCGGCGGGCACGAAGTCGTCTTTCGCGGTCGCCAGTGGTGTTTGAACACCAAGCGGATACATGCCGTCAATGAACTCGACGATCGGATCAAACTGAGCTTGTGGGCGAATGCTTCTGACCATCGCATTCAGCTTGCGGAGTGATTCCTCCTGTGCCGCGCGATCAAGCCCTGGCGCCGTGTCGTACTTGAACGACTTGAGGTTGAACGGCAAGAACGCGGCACCAGAGACAGTGTGGGTGGCCGGGTTGTAGGTGCCGCCATGGCAGCTCAAGCAGATGCCGGGCACTTGCTTGTCGCCTTCACTGTCCAGCCGCGCCGTGCCTTCAGCCAGCAGCTTGGTCAATGGGTGGCCCGATGCGTCAGTGCCGTTCGGCACATAGACGTAGAACATGGCGCTCGGCGCTGCACGCCGCACCGTGACTGTCACATCGAAGTGGCCATAACCGTTGCCGGGGAAATCATCGTTGGTGCGCAAATAGAGCCGGCTTTGGGTGGCGCCGGAGTAGGTCAGGGTGGTGCCTGCGCCGATCATGAATGCGTCTGAGAGCGGCAAGGTGGGTGTTGCGGTTGAGCCCAGGCGGCCAATCAAGGCGTAACGCGGCGCACCGGGAAGGGGGTAGGTGTCGCCCGCGGTGAAGCTCCAGCCTTCGGGGCCACTGCGGCCATCGGCGAACACGCCGGCGTCGATCGTGCCGGTGGCGGTGATGGTCAGCAAGTCGCCGGGGCTGACGTCGATCCCGGTGTCGACATCCTTGCCCGGTGCGGGTGGATAGATCACGCCGCCGCCAGAGATTGGCGGGGGTTCTTCGCCCTGGCAGGCGCTGGAATCGCGGGGTGGAGGCGCGGTGGGCAGCCCATCGCATTCGTTCACGACGGTGGTGGCGGGTGTCGTCGTCTCGGTATACGACTCCATCGCCACCGTGGCGAACGGCGCCTCAGTGGGGTTCTTCAACCCGGCGAACGCTGCAGCCGGGTCGCTAGAGAAAGGCACGCCACTGGCGGGCACCACGGCATGGTTGGCCACATAGCAGGCGAGCCCGCCGTGCGCGTTGGGCAGGCAGTTCATGTCGCGCCCCAGGTTGAGGTCACCTGCATTGAAATACTTCGCGCTGGCGATGGCGCCGGGCGGCGCCACGTTGAAGCCGTTGCGGCTTCGAAAGTCGTCCAGCGTGTCGCCATTGGGGCTGATGGCCGGATTGGCGGCGTAGTACGCAACGCCATTGGAGCCCCCGTCGCGAAGCGACAGAAACCGCACGTGGTTTTGCGGCGGGGCTGAAGAAGAACTTCCGCCGCCACTGCCGACGATCGACCCGATGCCGATCAAGGCGATGCCCGCCAATCCAACAGCGCGCCACGGGTGAAGTGAACCGAACAGGTCAATGCGCATATCGAACCTCCAAGGGGCGATGCATGCAACGCAGAGCCAGCGCCGCAACCACGGCGCCCGCCACCGCTGCGGCCAGATCGCGAACATCAAAGCTGCCGCGAACGAAGTAATTCGCAAGCCACTCGGCCGGCGGCTGGCTGCCGAACGCGGCTCGCAGCGCGGCTGCCAGCGGCGCGCTGACCGCCGAGTGCTGCCCGATCTCGAAGCCCACATTCAAGCCGCCCCACACCGCGCAAGCCCAGTAAGCCGGCCGCAGAACATGGGGCACCATGGCCGCGGTGAACAGGCTGAACGCCAGCGGGTGAACGAAGCTCGGTAGCCAATCACCCACCGCACCGAATGCATGGTGGCCACGCAACGAGGCCACAGCCGGGATCAGCACCGCGTGCGATGGGTCGCGATCGGTCAGGTAGACCATCAAGCCCAGGCCGAGTGCGAGGCTGCCAAGCACCCAGTGGGTCAGGTCGATTCGCTTCATGCGTGCCACCCTTTCGCTCGGCCGCGTCGCCGAGTTGGCGCAGCGCTGATTCGAGTGGGCCGATCCTGCGGGCGTGCGCGCAATCGGTCATCCCCAAGCGCAGGGACGACGCTGTAAAGCGATCAATCCATCAGCCCATCAGCCCATCAGGCGATCAGCCCGAGCGGTCCGTGCCGGCACGCGCGCGGCTTGGTTGATCAGGTCACGGGGGCTGCCTGCGTGTGGCGATCACCGCGGCACTGACCGCGGCACTCATTGCGGCAATGCCGGCAGCGCACGGCCGACCACCGGCGACACGGCCTGCGCGCTGAACCAAGTCGCCAAGTGCCGTTGCGGCGGGGCGAACCAATAGCCTTGCATTGCGCTGCAGCCGGCATCCACAAACATCGCCGCCTGCAGCTTGGTTTCGATGCCCTCGGCCACGACCTTGATTGCCAGCCGCGCCGCCAAATCGAGCAAGTATTGCGCGAGCGCGTGGTCATCGACTTCGATGTCGGACACCAATGACCGATCGAGCTTCATCACATCCACCGGCAACTGGCGCAACAGCGAGAAGTTGGAGTAACCCTAGAAACGGCAGTTGAACGCGCCCGAGCGGGCCGTGATGCGGTGCACTGGCAAGGCGCGACGAGGGTGAACACTGAGAGCGCGCAAGCGTGAACGGCTCGTGCCCGCAGCGAGGAGCAACGCCGCGAGCGCGCCAGCACCTCGGCGCCGGCATACGACTGCGTTGTGATGCTGAAGATTGGCTGATACCAAGGCCCGATCTGGTCGGCAATCACTGCCTCGCGAATCTCGGCGTCGAGCGCAGCGCGGCGCTCGATGTCAGCGCACAGCGAGGCCTCGAACGACGCCACGCGCCCCCAGCCAGAACGCTTGGCGGCGTAGAGCGCGAGGTCGGCGTCACGCAGCAGTTGGCCTGCGGCACCGCGGTCGCCGCTCGGCTCGGCCACGCCGATCGAACACGTGAAAATCACGCTGCGGCCATTGATCGCCACAGGCTGGCAGAGCGCGCGCAGCAGGCGGTGCGCCATCGCAATCGGCCCCACATGCGCGCCGACCGCACGCGAGATCACCGCGAACTCATCGCCGCCCAGGCGCGCCACCACATCCCCCGGCCACACGGTCTCGACCAGGCGCCGCGCCCCTCGACAAGCAAGGCGTCGCCCGCCGGGTGGCCCAGCGTGTCGTTCACGGCCTTGAAGTCGTCGAGGTCTCTCAGCAGTGCCGCGATGCCTTCACCGGTATCGCGTGCGCGCAGCAGCAGCTCATCAAGCTGGCGTGAGAACGACGCGCGGTTGGCGATGCCGGTGAGCGCATCGAGTTCGGCTGTCTTCAGGGCCAGTTGCCGCTCGTGAAAGAGCTCGCGCGTGCGTTCTTCCACGCGCTTTTCCAGGTCGGCTGCGAGTGCGCTGAGCGCTCGGTTGGCATCAAAGAGTTCGAGCGACTTGGTCTCGAGCAGCCGCTCTGCTTCGGCACGCGCACGGCGCTCGCGGTCGAGGCGGGCCTCGAGCCGGCGTATGCGTTCTTCCAGCAGCGGGTTTGGCGAGCTGAGAGGCGCCTCTTGATCCAAGTCGACAGCCCGCGCACGGGGATTGTTCATCTCACACCAGCTCGATCACGAACCGCGTAGCTTCACCGCCGCTGCCCGCAACCGCCACGGTATCGACCCTCGCTTGAACCTCGAATTTGCGGGCCGATCCGAGGATCAAGCCGGCCGCCATATCGCTCATGCGGCGCGGGCTGCGGTAGTCCATCACCAGGCGCGTGGTCGTGCGCTCTTGCACCGTGAAGCTGGGCAACTCTGCATCGGGATAGAGCTTGAGCACCTCGACGTGAATGTGCGCTTCAATGCTTTCAAGAAAGTCAAAGAAGTTGTTGGCACGGGCATAGAACGCCGGGTGATCGCGAACGAACGAATCGCTCAAGTGAAGGCCGAACTCTCGAACCAACTCCGCCACCGGCTCGCCAGTGTGTGCGGCCAGGGCAGCGCACAGAAGCTGCATTTCTTCGGTTGCCATGCGATCGCTCACACCGTTTGCACGCTAATTGTCGGTCGCGTTCGTCCTGACCTGAGGACATTGGCTGCCGCCTGGCGCCCGCGCCCGGACGCACGCAAAACCTGTCACGCCGGGCCGGTGTTCGGGCACTTCGAAAACGAGTCTGCCGGTGGACTGATCACGCCATAGCTCGCCAGGGATTTTGGTCATAGGCAGTCGTCAACCCTGCGCGTGCCGTCCATTCATGCAATGACGAGCCGATCGAAGGACCCATCAGGTTGCCTGTCGGCGTGGCGCCAGGAGCAATTAACATGAATGAACCAAACGAGTTGATCGCCGCAACGATCTCGACGTGGCGTTGCGCCAATCGCTACCACTCATGCAGCACTTGATGCCCGCAGGCAACCCGCCACGATGCTGACGCCCTCGCAGCGCCTGCAATTCGACCTTCTCGGCTATGTGGTGCTGCCGCAGCTGCTCGATGCGGCGGCGTGCGTGGCATTGGTTGAGATGGCGCGCACCATGCCCATCGACGCTGCGTGCGCGTCGGAGCGGCAGGTGGTGCTGCGCAATCCGGCCTGGAGCCATCGTCAGATTCTTGAGATCGCCATGGACCCGCGGTTGCGAGGCGCAGCGGAAGATGTGATTGGCGGCGAGTCACGACTCGAGGAGACGCAATTTCTGATTTTTCCGGCTGACTCGGCGGCAACGGCAACGGCTGGCAGCGCGCCCGTTGGCGGCGATTGGCGCTGGCATCGCGGGCTGTCGCCGGACTACGGCAGCTTCGAATCCGGTGGTCACTACCACTGTCTGTTCGTCAAGGTACTGCTGTATCTCTCGCCCCAGGGCGAAGGAACTGGTGTCGTGCCGGGTAGCCACCGTCAGCATGTTGCCCTCAGTGAGTTTGAGCAACTCTTCGAACCCGACATGCATCGCCGCGTGCCGACTCAGTCCGGCGATGCGTTGATCTTCGGCGAAACACTGATCCACAGTTCGCCACCGCGGCCATTGGCCGCTCAGCGGATGGTGCTGGTCATCGGCTATGCCGCACCGTTCATGCGCTCGTGGAGCCGCGAGACAGCCCCGCCGCCGCAGCTCTGCTATGCGCTGACGCCCGAAGAGAGGCGCTTTGTCTATGGAGAGGCACGCTACAACTTCCGGGGCGAAATTCTTTGAGCAGCCCGGGGCCGCGGGTGCTGTTCATCGTCTACAGCCCCCTCGACGACGTCAGGTTGCAGCGCTTTGTCGAACTGAGCCGCTGTTGCCGTGGCGATGTCATCGCGCCGGCCGGGCAGGGCGACGAGGTCACATCATCGTTCCACCGCATCGGCTCGCTCGGCTTCCACACGTGGGCATCGACACCCGGGCGCTGGCGAGCCGCGTTCAACATCATGCGCAGCGTGCGATGTGCGCGCCGGTTGGCGCGCAATGAGCAGTACGACGTCGTCGTCGCCTGTGGCCTCTTCTGGACGACGATTGCCGGGTGGCTGATTGCGCAGCTCGGTGGCAGCCGCTGGTTGTGCGAGGTGCCGGTGCTGCCGCGCGAGATCGTGCGGCATCGCGATCCGACGCGCAGTTGGCGCAAATCCTTCAAGGGTTGGTGGCTCGGAAAATGCGCCGGTTGGCTGCTCGCGCGCACCGATCACTGCAAATGGATTTTCCCAGGGCAGGCCTCGGCCATCTCGCCGACACTGGCATCGCACCACGGCAGTGTGTTTCCTGATTTTGTCGCGGTCGACGCGATCGCATCGGGAGCCGAAGAAGACGCTATCGTGCTTCTGGGCACGCCGCTCTACCTCAAGGGCGCGGACCTCGCCATTCGCGCGTTTCAGATCGTGCAGAAGCATCTGGATGCCGAGCGGCTCCAGTTGATTGGCAGCGCACAAGGGTTTGCGTTGCTGCGCATGCAGCTTCGGCATGGCGACGCGATTGAGCTGATCGACTATCTCCCGCACCCACAAGCGATCGAGGCCTTGCGACGCGCCAAGATCGTGCTGATACCGTCGCGCACCGACGCGATGCCGCGCGTCGCGGTCGAGGCGATGGCGGCCGGAAAGCCGATCGTCGCATCGCGTGTCGACGGCATGGCAAGCTATCTGCACGACGAGCGCAATGCACTGCTCGCAACTTCCGAAGACGCAGATGCGCTCGCGGCCCAGCTTGAACGCCTGCTTGGCGACCCTGCGCTGCGCAAACGCCTGGGCGCGCAAGCCCGCCTCGATGCGCTCGCGCATTTCGGCGCGGCGGGGTACACCAAGCGCTACCGGCGCATGCTCGACGACTGCCTCGCTGACCGGCCGGGCCAAGTCTTCAACTACACCTGAACCGCAACGCTCATGCGGGCGACAAACTTGGTGCCAGCAATCACCGCCCGCGCCTCGTGCGGAACGCCGTGCGAGAAGAGCACCGCCCGGCCGCGAACCGGTTCGACATGCAGGCTTTGGTCCGGGAACCGCGTGGAGCCGCCCTCGACATCGTCGCTCAAGTAGACAAGCAAAGTGGCGTTGCTGAAGCTGCCGTCGGCGATGCGGCGCGGCGAGTCGACATGCAGTGCGATGTACTGCCCGGCCTCGTACCGATAGACCTCGATCAGGTCGTCGCCAGCCACGGCGAGTTTGTAGTGCCGCGCCAAACTGTCGATTAGCGCGTCGCCGAGGTGCTGATCGACCACGAACGATTCGTCGGCAATCCGCCCGTGGCCGCGCATCCGTGAGGCCGCGAAACCATTGGCGGCAGCCGCCGCCAGCACGGCGTCGCAAGTCGGCCCATTGACGCAACGATCAAAGGCCTGAACGGGCAGCGACAGCGGCAGTGAGCTCATCGGAGGTCTCGGCGCAGCACGCCGGAGAGCGTGAGAATCCCCACCGACGTCAATATCCAACCGATCACGGCGTAGAGAGATTTGATGAATGACCAAAAATGCTCGCTCGGATTCACTGAGCATCGAGACTCCTCATGGAGATCGAGCAGCGGGACCATCACGTCGAAGGCATACACGAACGAATTCAAATCTGCGCACGGCAAACTTCCCGATCTGTCGGAGGAGGGCATGGGCCCGATCGGCTTGCCCGCGGCGATTTGGCTGGGTTGGACGATCGGGGCGTCAACAGGCGTTGCTGTAGGCACGAACAGGTGTTCTTCGTCTCCCTGATGAACGAGTGCCGCGCCCAGAAGCCAAAAGCCCAACAAGGTCGCCGAAGCGCGCTGCGGCAAGTAGCCGTATCCGAACAAAATTTGGAAAGCCCATAGAAACAGACAACCCACAAGTCGAAATGCGGCTTCACTAAATTTAAATACATTCGTCCGGCCCCAGGAAAGAGAGTCATTCAGCGCGAAGCAATCTCGGATAAACCTCGACCGCAACTCGAGTCCTAATCCTTCTTTAAGAACCCAGCGGGCAGAACGCACATTGCCCTGCATTTCATAGGCTTTGGCCAGTTGTTGAAATGGTTGCAGGCTGATGGCGTGCCTGTCTATTAGCCCGCGAGGCCATTGGCGCATGAGCCATTTGATTGCGTCCTTCTCGTCGAGTGAATCTCCGGCTGGCTCGCTACCCGTTGCGACGAAGGCGTCATAACGCATGCCCTCCAGCTTCAGTTGCACTTCGTGCGGCTC
Organism: Rhizobacter sp.; assembly: GCA_043778145.1. Classification (GTDB taxonomy): domain Bacteria; phylum Pseudomonadota; class Gammaproteobacteria; order Burkholderiales; family Burkholderiaceae_C; genus LMDS01. The sequence continues at coordinate 38,969 of JAYWGR010000147.1, read as the reverse complement.
GCCCCAACCCGATTCCAGCCGGCCAGCCACCGCCCCAGCGCGTACAAGCGACAAGTCGATGGCCATTGGGCACTGATTTATAAGCTGCGTGGCTTGCAGCCTGCCTGTGATCTGCGCGCCGTATACCGAAAAAAGTACGGGATATTTGTTCTCGGAAACATTGGGCGCTGTGCATTCGATTTCCAGTTGCCAGATGTTGAAATCTCCGCCCGTCAACGCGCGATCAAAGCTAGATACTCCGCGTATCACAAGTGACTTTGGCCCCTGCGCTACTCCAAGATTGATGGTGCTTCCAACTTTGATTCCCGTCGCATCGAGCGCACGAAGCTCGGCGTCCTCACCTACGGTCAGGTAAAGATCGAGCAACTCGAGGAACTCGCCGATGCGCGCGCTCTTCATATTGAGGGGGCCAAGGAATTTGCAGCCGCCATACATGCTGCAGTAGCCGCCGATACTGGCAACATCCAGGTTGAGCGCGTCAGATGGATACTCTGTGGAGCTTCGCCGTAAGGTGGGTTTGATGCTCACCGCCGCGAGCCGAAGATGCGTGCCGATGGTTGACTCGCGCAGCTGCAAAGTCCCGCCCAGAATGCAGTCTTCCAACGAGAGCGAAAGACCGATTTTGGCGCCGCTCAAATCAATGGAGTACCTTCCCAATTGATTGGCCCCGACCCGTTGACCATGAAATACCACGTTGCCGCTGACGGTTGCACCTTGAAGTGAAACGCCGCCGAAAAAGTTCTCGTCGTCGGACGATGCTGGTGTTGCGGTGCGGTCTTCGAAGACAATATCGCCTGCGATCCTGGCGCCGCCCAAATCCACTGCGTTCAGCTCTCTTTTTCTTGTCGAATCTGCTTTGGCTGTCGAATCGATATGAAATTTATTTGATTCGAGAAATCGCATCGACCCTTCAACGCAAACCCCGCGAAAGTCCAGCCTTGATTCGCCATTGTTCCGAGATTGCCAAGTGGATCGAATCTCGATGTCATTGAGAACGTGGATATTGTTGGCACGTAGTACATGAATACAGCATCTGCACAGGTGCAGAAAGGAAAGAATTGCGCCGTCGAGCACCAGTGGGGATGTGAATTCGCACTCGTTCCATTTGCACCCAATGCTGGAGCCTCGCGCACTCAGAATGTTGGCGAGCTGCAATTCCCCCGCGACACGCGCATGGCTTATTTCAATGACTCCAGGCGTGTTCGTCGCCAACAGAGTCTCAACGTACTTGCGGATGGCCTTTTCCAGATCAGCTGCTGACACGTCCGGCAGTTGCTTGAAGTCGCCGCGGCCGCTCCGGGCGATATTGGACAGTGTTGGTACGCCGTCGTCACTGAATGGAGCTGTCATCTGGCGCCTTCTGGTGGGATCGCAGCCGCGCGCCGGAAAGACATGACCACCGAATACCGCACGCTCGACCGTATCGACGTGATCGCGTGATGGGACCGTCGTTCGAGCCCAAAGGCCAGTAGCGCATTGCTGCGCAGCGGGACCACGACACGCGCGTCGCGCGGTTGATCGCCGCTGAGCAGGATGAAGTGGCCGCCGGCATCGGGTGCGCACGGCCTGCAGCAGGTGATGACGATTCGGTGGGTCTCTTCGCCCGGCGCCGGCTCGTCGCTGTGGATGCCCACACCGTGTCCGCGCGCCATCTGGTGTAGCGCAATCGGCCCGCGAAGCGTCAGCGGGGTCTGGAACAGGGTACTGGCCAGTTGCTCGGCCCACGCGGGGTTGTCTGGACTGAAGTGGGCCTTCAACGCGTCAGGCACATCCGCATCGCGCTCCAGCCCGAACACGAGGGTGCGGTAGAAGCCGCCATCGGCGTCGCGCCATGGCTCTCGTTGTTCGAGCCAGTCGAGCAGTGTGGCGTGCTCGGTCTGCGGCAGCGCCTCGTCCCGATGGTGGCACGGGAATGGCAGCGCGACGCCCATCGCCGTGTTGGGTTCGCTGCTCTCGCAGAGGTCGGCCTCGTCGCCTCCGCGGCGATAGATACCGAGCCCGGAACCGAACCGCCGGCGAAGTGCCGGGTCCGCTGTCGTGCGTGGGCGCAGCGCGAGCATGTGGTTATTGCCGCTGAGGGTCGACATGGGGTCGCAGGCTTTCTGCCAGGCGGCAATGCGCCTCGAACGTCGAGCGCAGCAGGTCTGAGAACAACCGTCCGACGGCCGTTAGCCCGTCGATGCCCTGCAGCGTTGTCAGGCCTTGGCCGACTTCGCCGCGCAACTTGGCCTCAACGGCCGCAGCGCCTTCCGAGGCGAACGCGCGGCGTCGGGCGTGAAAGCCATGCACCGCGACGAACGCATGACAGGCAACGATGACTGCCGAGGCAGGCCGCAACTCCGCACGCCACGGGTGCCGCCAACGCGGCGTGTCCTCCGCAGGGCAGAGCGCTGGCAGCCAACCCGACAGGCGCAGCTTGACGTGCGACGCCTCGTGAACGATGGCATCGGCCAGCAACGGTATCGGGTCTTCGGAGCAAAAATCGATGCGGATCGCGAAGGGGCACTCCGCGCTCGACCCGCTCGACTGTCGCCCCGACAGCAGCCGCCCTGACGCAATCGCACGCACGAAATACATTGACTCGCGGCCAGCAGCGGGCCAAACGCGATGCAGCAGCGCCCAAGCCTGTCGCAGGCAATCGGCCAGTGCGTCCGGGTCCGTCGGCATCAGTTCGGGCTGGGCCGCAAGCGCCGGCAGCGCATCAAGCGGCATGTGGAGCACGCCGCAGAGACCGGCGATCGGAGTGCCACAGTCGCTGAACGACGCCTGCGCGCGGCGCCGCGCCGCGCCTCCAATGTGACGCCATGCAGCAGCGTCGTCGGCGTGCATTGCGACGCAGCGGATTGCTGCGAGCGTCTGCTCGGGAAGGCTCGCCGCGGGCGCAGCGCTCTTGAGGAAACAAAGAGCCGCTCCCGAGTTCTCTTGACCCGCTCGGGGAGCCGGATGCGGAGTGGCAGGTTTGGGGGTGCTCATGACAGCAGCGGCACGATGCGGCCGCGGACGGTCAGCGTCAGGTCGCGGGCGGGCGAATGGACGCAGCCGTCGTGGATCAGGTTTTCGGTCGGCGCAATGTATGCCTCGCCCGGCCTCATGCGCATGCGCACAACGGGTGTCGCCGGGAACGTTTCGAGAAATGTGCGTGCCAGATCCAGCCGCCCGGTCGAGTCGCGCTGCGCTTCGCGGTCGACCACGACATCGCGACCACGTTTCTTCAATGCCGCAACCATGTCCACGACCGGCATCGGCACGAACTGCAGCGAACGCTCGCCCGCGCCGAGGTTGATGCAGATGCGGTTTTGCCCTTGCCAGCGCTCAAGCGGCGGCAGCCTATCCCAGCTGTCGAGATGCAAGCCGACGCGCTGGCCAGTGTCGGCGTGGATCGTCGTGTTCGATGTGCTGCCAGTACCGGCGCCAAAGCCGATGTTGCTGGCGCCGACGAGGTCGAGCCGCCATGCGTGCCGGTGCAACAGATCGGCCGCCAGCGCCTTCAGCGCCGCATCGCGCAGCGCGGTTGCCGACGCGCGTTGTCCTGGTTGCAACGACATTTCGCGCGCTTCGAGCAGCTGCGCCGCTAGCACCTGCGGCAGATCGACGAGACCGACAGTGCGGCTCGCATCGCGTCGGCCAAACGCCAGACCAGCGCATGTCAGTTGCGTGCTGCAATCCGCCGCCCTCCACGGCGAGCAGGCAACGCGCGCGCCCTGCTCGAAGTGCTCCAGCGGCGCCGCTCGCGGGCTTGCGCCGGGCCATGCGGCCGCGTGCGTTCCTGGCGAGATATGCAGACGAGTCAGGAGTTCTTCGTGCGCCAGGTGCCGACTGTCGAGCCAGAGTCGGAGGCCAGCGTTCACGGTCGAGCGGCTGCGATGCGCGCCTCGACCTTGCCAAGGACGAACTCGCAAGTTGCCTGGATGCGGTTACGGCAGTTCTGCGTCGCAGTGCTGTTGAAGCTGCCGTTTTCGGAAATTTTGTTTGACGGGTTGCCGCCGCCGCACACATCAAAGTAGTCGCACTGCGCGGCACAAGCCGCAACGCCAGCGCTGATTTCGGCCTGCATGCGACAGAACAGCGGGCTCGACGCGCTCTCACGAAAACCGGTCTCGTGGACGTTGCCCAGCGTGAAGGTCGGGTAGCCCGGGAAGCTGTTGCCCAGCAACTCGGGGCAGTACGAGGAGAAGTCGCCCCGCCAACCCACCGTGAGGTTCACGAACGGGTCGGTCTGGCTATTGCGGCGCGGCTTGTCGTCGGTGATGCGGCCAATGGCATCGTCGAACTCGCGCACATGCATGCGCCGACCATCGCGTTCGACGAGCTCCCAGAAGGCGCTGAGAAAGCGCGAGTAGCGGTCGTCATAGCCGCTCGACTGGATCGACGACGTGCGATTGGCGCCTTCGATCTCCTCGATGTTGAACGCCACCGCTCGCACTCTGTTGGTGGCAAAAAATTCGTAGATTTCACGAGGATGGCGCACCGAGGCGTCAGACAGCACGCAGATCGCGTTGAACCCGATCTCGTGCTGTGCGAGCCGGCGCATGCCAGCCAGCGTGGCTGCGTGGGTGCCCTGGCCGTTGCGCGTAACACGCTGAGCGTCGTGGATGAACGCAGGTCCGTCGACACTGACGCCAACCTTGATGTCGTAGCGCTTGAAAAGCTCGCAGTAGGCATCGCTGACCAACATGCCGTTGGTCTGCAGGGAATGAGTCACCTCAATGCCGCGCTCCACCAGGCGGTCGAACAAGGGAATACGTTCCTCGTAGAACGCCGGGCGAAGCACCAGCGGCTCGCCAGCATGCCAGTTGACGAGCAGCGTGCCTTTAAGGAGCGAGTCGTCGAGTAGCCGGTCGATCACCGCGCGTACCGTCTCGACGCTCATCTCGCCGCGTTCGGAGCGATTCGGCAGGTAGCAGTAGCGGCAGTCGATGTTGCAAAAACCCGTTCCTTGCAAAACCAGCAGCTTGGTCGGCCCGATGAGACGCGGCCCACTTTCGACGAAACCTGGGCGGCCTGCCACCGCGCGCCGCAGCCCATCGGCGCACACCGGAACCCACTCGGCAACCTTGGCAGCGGATACGGCGTCGCGCATGGACAGGACCTCCCTGAGCAGCAAGCAGCTGGTGGCGACCCATAGCGAATTGGTGCCGCGCAGCTGTGGCGCGAACCGCTAGCCGCGAACCGCCAACATCGCGACGAATTGGCATTCGTCGCGGAGTCCGATTGCGTCAGCTGGACTCTTCGGCGCCGTCTACGTAGACGCTGGCGAACTTGAAGTAACGGTCGTAGTTGTCCCACTGCGATACGTCGTCACTCTGCACGAGCAACTGGCCATTGCGGTAACCGGAGGTTGCCCGAATCTCGCCGATTTCATCCGACGAACGAACTGCGGCCAGACGTGAAGAAAAGTCGGTGGTTGAGCGCAAGATGTTCTCCCAGTTGAGCACTGTCGAATGCCTCTCCAATCTAGCACCGCCTTTCGGCGCAATCAATCGGCATCTGCCGTGGACGCGCTGCGGCGCTCCGACGGGCTGGCGGGCTTGCGGCGCATGCGCGGCTTCTTCGCCTGTGTGCTGCTCGACCTCGACCGGCATGCCTGCCAGCCGATCTCGGCTGAGGCGTTGCAAGCACAACGCCGGGTTGCGCTCCAATGCGCAGGCCGCCACCGCGTGCTTGCGCGTCGCCAGCGCCACGGCGCACGAGGTGCACGAGGTGGCGATCGGCTGGAACTCCTCCTGGCCGCTCGACATTGCCTGCAGCGAAGGCACGGCTTTGATCAGCAACGTACCGCTCAGACTCTGCTTCAAACGGCGAAGGGTTGACACAGCACGTATCACGCGTTGTCTGCATTCCACGAATCGGGGTTCGATTGCGCCGCAGTGTCCGTCGTCGACGGGCGCGTCGGCGTCCACGGGCTTGAGTCGGGCACGAGCAGCGCTGGCCAGCTGATGGGGCTGGCGGCAAACGGTCGGCCGACAGCCGGGCTGGACCTGATGCGCATCGTCCCTGGTGGCGACGAGATCGACCGGCCGCGAGAGGGGCTGGTCGCCCCTACCGCAGTGGCGCGGCTCCTACTGCTTGAGGCGGGTTGCGACCGGCTGGGCCTCGCTGGCGGCGTCGCATTCAACTGCTCGGCCAATCGCCGGCTCTGGCGCGACAGCGGCTCTCGCGACCTGTTCGTCCATCCGGTGGCAGGTCGCGCCGGCCGCGCCTTGGGCGCAGCGGTCGAGGCGGTGCGGCGCCGCCTCGGCCTGGCGTGGCCCGCCTCAGCGATGCGTTCGGTTGCGCTTGGGCCAAGCTTTGACGGCGGGCAGGTCGTCGGCTGGTTTCAGGAGCCAGCAGAGACCGGGCTCCGCGCCTTTGGGAAGCGGAGCATCCTCGCCGATCCGCGACGCGCTGCCACGCGCGACCACCTCAACGCCAGCGTCAAACTTCGTGAAGGGTGGCGGCCGCTGGCACCCAGCATCGCCAGCCAGCCAGCCAGCCAGCCAGCCAGCCAGCGAGCCAACCAACCAACCAACCATGCGCGCGTCTGGTGGCGGGCTTCTCATCGGCTGGCTCCATGAACATCGCCTGCTTCGCCGCCACGGCCGCCCACGAACCGATCGCGGCGACGATCCGCGCCTATGGAAGCGTGCGCGCGAGAGTGGTCGATGATGGTCTGCAGCCGCCGCTTGACGCGCGGCTGCTGCAACGCCTCGGCGACGAGTCGGGATTGGCTGCACTGCGCAACACCTTGTTCAATGAGCGCGACGAGCCGATCGTCTGCACGCCCGCTGAAGCACTGCGCACCTTTTGCGCGAGCGTGCTGGACGCGCTGAGAATGGGTGGCTTCTAGGTGTCGAAGCTCTAAACCAGGCGACCCACAATGCTCGGCTTCGAGACAATCGGCAACGCAACCTGCATCGTCCACGACGACCGGCCGGTACTCACCACCGACCCCTGGTTGGGTCAGGCCGCGTACTACGGCAGCTGGGCGCCGGACCACCTCATCCCGCAGGCACAGCGCGACTCGATCCGGCGCGCGCCCTTCCATTGGTTCTCACACGGCCACCCGGATCACCTTCATGTTGCATCGCTGCCCGAGCTGAGCAGCGCATGCCTGCTGTTGTCGGACCACGTCGGCAGCCGCATCTCCGACGACCTACGCGCCGCCGGCTACAAGCTGCGGGTGCTGCGCGATCGACGTTGGGTGCCGCTGTCGCGTCGGGTATCGGTTTTCTCGATGGCCAACCGCAACCAGGATTCGGTGCTGCTCATCCGCGTCGGCGACCAGCTTGTGATCAACGCCAACGACTCGCCGGACTATGGAGCGTCGCACCACACCCGCCTCATCGCCCGGAGCTTTCGGCACGTCTACCTGTTGGCACTGCAAAGTTGGGGTGCGGTCGACATGATTAACGTGTTCAACCCAGACGGACAGCGCCTGCCCGGAGCAGGCGAGCGCCGCGCGCCGCTCGGGGCCGAGGCGCAGCGCGAGGCGGTTCGATACGGAGCAGATCGGGTCATTCCCTTTTCATCGTTCCACCGCTACCAGCGCACCGACAGCGCTTGGGCAAACGACCTCGTTCCCTCGTGGAGCGACTACGACAACGGCGCAATGCGCAATGGCCCGCGCGTGCTGCCGCCGTTTGTCCGCGTCGATGTCGCCACCGACACGATCGAGTGCCTTGATCCGGCGCCATGCCTGCTCTGCCTCCAGCCACCGGAGGCATTCGGTGATCGTTGGAGCGACGAGCTCGAGAAAGACGATCGGCAGGCGCTCGACGCGTACTTCTGCGCGCACGCCCATTTGCGCCGCTGCTTCGGCTTCGTCGCGTTCCGGGTCGGCGGGCACGAGCATCGCGTCATGCTCGACCCTTCGCAGCCCGACGTTGGCGTGGTGTTCGAGGCGCCGCGCGCATCGTTGATGCATGCAGTCAGGAGCCGTGTTTTCGACGACTTGCTGATCGGCAACTTCGCGCGCGTCGAACTGCATGGCATCGATGCGTTGTATCCAGACTTCACCCCTCACGTGGCAAAGTACGGCGATGGTGGCCGCGTGCACGGCCGCGGCGAATTGGCGCGGTACCTGGCGCGCTACTGGTGGCGGGATCCGATCGGCGGCACGCTCCACCATTTCAGGACTCGCTCAGAGCAAATACTGCGTCGCTGGACCGCTCAGCGCGAGACCTAGAGGTAGTCACGCACGAACACAGGAGAGTCGTGTGGCTGCTGCTCGACACGAAACCCGTGGCTGATGAGCGCATGCCGCACGGCATCGCGGGAGCGGAACCAGTTGTCGCCGGTCAAGTGCGCCACGACGCTGAGCAGTGTCTCGCCGGCTGCAGTGCCGGCTGCGCAGTCACCTGCTTGGGTCGGCGCGCACTGATGCGTGCGGTGAGAAGCTCGAAAACTCGCGGGTGCGGCTCATTGGCGATCACATGCCCGCCTGCGCAGCCCGCAGTCGTTAAGCCGAACTTTAGCCATCTGATTCGGCCGTAACCCAGCACTGGCGAGGTTTTCGGCCTGTTTTCTATTTGGGTTTGTATCCGTGTAAATAGGTCATGTTTGGCTTGAATTGCCTGTGAACATGTCCTGTCAATGAAGTCATGTACGTCGAGTCCGTCGCCAACCGCGACTCCCCACCCGCCGTGCTCCTGCGCCTGCGCGAGCCCTACCGCGAGGACGGCAAGGTCCGAAAGCGCACCCTGGCCAACCTCTCATGCTTGCCCGACGAGGTGATCGCGTGCGGTGAGCAAGCCATCGCACTGCGCCTGGGGCGCTTCGTCGATCGGCATCGCATGGCCAAGCACTTCGAGGTCACCATCACAGCCACGAGACTGACTTGGCAATGCAAGCTCGATGCGATCGCACAGGAGGCCGCGCTCGACGGCATCTACGTCATCCGCACCAGCGTGTCAGCCCAACACCTCGACGCCGGCGCGGCCGTGGCTGCGTACAAGAGCCTGGCCAACGTGGAGCGCGCATTCCGCTCAATGAAGACGGTGGGCCAACATGTCCGACCAGTCTTCCACAACAACGCCAAGCGCGTGCGCGCGCATGTCTTCCTGTGCATGCTGGCCTACTACGTGGAGTGGCACATGCGTGCTTGATTGAAGCCCATCCCGTTCGACGACGAGCATCTCGAAGAAGCCCGTGCCTCGCGTTGAAGGTGATCTCCGCGCGCGGCCGGAGTTACTCGTTACTTCCTCGGTGGCTCTGCATTTCGCTTTTGATGTGAGTCTTCAGGCCGAGCGCTTGAGGATCTCGGCCATGCGTTCGCCGATCAGTGCGCAGCTGGCCATCGTGGCCGCAGCCGGGATGCGCGGCATGACTGAACTGTCTGCAATGCGCAGGTTCTGGATGCCCCTGACGCGCAGCTTGCCGTCGACCACGGCTTCGTTGTCTTTGCCCATCCGGCAGGTGCCGACCTCATGGAAATAGGTGGTCGCGCCGTCGCGCGCGAAGTCTTCTAGCTCCTGGCCGCTGAGCTTCTTGCCAGGGGCCACCTCGCGCTTCACGAAGTCGCGCATCGCCGGTGAGTTGCCAATATCGCGGGCCACTTGAATGCCGTAGGCGAGTGCCTTCACGTCATCCGGGTGGCTCAGAAATCGCGCGTCGACGACAGGCCGGTCCGCCGGGTTTGCAGAGCGCAGGCGAACGGCACCCCGGCTCTTCGGCGCAACCAAACCAGCGCACATCGCCCAGCTCGTCGGCGGTGGCGCGTAGCGTTTGGCGATCACGTCGCTGGCATAGGGCAGTTCGATCTGCACCAGGTTCAAATCGGGTGTCGCGAGCGTCGACTGGCTCTTCATGAAGCCCGATGCATTGGCTGCGCTGTTGCGATGCGCAATGTGCTCCTTCGGCTCCCAGATGCACCCGCCGTGCAGCAGATGGTCCTGGAAGTTTTGACCGACCTCTGGCGCATGCACCAAGGTCTTGATGCCGTGCGAGCGCAGGTGCGCTTGATCGCCGATGCCGCTCAGCATCAGCAACTTCGGCGTGTTGATGCCGCCCGAGCACACGATCACTTCCGACTTCGCTTCGATGCGCCTCGGGCCGCCAGTCGAAGCCAGTTCGACGCCGGTGGCACGCGTGCCGACGAACGTCAGGCGATCGACGTGCGTCTTCACCAGCAGCGTGACGTTCTTCCTCGCCAGTGCCGTGTACAGGTAAGCCCGCGCCATGCTCTGACGCCGGCCGTCTCGGATGATCTGGTTCATCAACGCGAAGCCGCCGCTGCCTTCCTCGCGTGCGCCGTTCAGGTCGTCGAGAACGGGCAGCCCCATCTCGCGGCAGGCCGCCAGCATCGCGGGCGCAAGGGGGTGCGGGTCGGCGGCGGGTTGACACCAGACCGGCCCGCCCTTGCCGCGATAGCGCGCATCAGGCTTGCCTTGCCAGTTCTCCATGCGGCGGTAAATCGAGAGGCCATGCTCGTAGCCCCAGTCCTTGTCGCCGCTCTCCGCGGCCCAGTGCTCGAGGTCGTTCTTGAATGGCCGCGCCCAGATCGTCGCGTTGATGCTGCTGCCTCCGCCGACGACCTTGCCCATGTGCTCGGGGATCGCGCGGTTGTTGGTGCCTGACGAAGCAATGGCGACGTCCTGCCAATCGCGCTCGGTGCCGAGGTTGGTGAACCAGACGCTCGGGTCGAGCACCGATGGGGCCGTGTCCCAGTCGCCGGCTTCGATGACGAGGATGCTGGCATCCGAGCTGGCCGCGGAGAGGCGCCCGACGAGCGCCGATCCGCCGCTGCCGGTGCCGATGACGACGTAGTCGTAGGCGGCTTGCAGCTTCGCCGCACGTTCGCTCTGATTGGCTCGGATGGCATCGAGCTCGTCGGCGAGCGCTTGCAATCCGGCCGTCGCGAGGCCCATGCCGGTCACGGCGCGGACGAAGCCGCGTCGTGAAAGTCGGCCCGTCAGCAACGCATGTTCGAGCGCCTGCAATGCGGCCGAACCGTGATCGGCATCTGCGCTATTTCTTGGGTTCATGACTGTCTCCGTTCGAATGGTTCGAGGCTCGGGCGGGCTGACGCTGGGCGGTGCGCGCTCATGTGGTTAACGGCGGTTCTGGTTTTCGATGCATGTGGTTCGCGATGCATGTGGTTCACGATGCATCCGGCTGGTTGGCCGGTGTGGCCTTGCGGAAGGCTTCGATGCGGCCGCAGGCTTCGTCGATCGCAAGCACGTTCGGCCAACGCGCGATGTCGAGCTTGAAGCGGCGCGCGCTCTCGACCTGCGGCACCAAGTACACGTCGGCCAGCGTCGGCGCGCCGCCGAAGCAGAAGTTGCCGCGCTGCTTGTCGGCTTTGAGCAGCGCCTCCAGCGCATCGAACCCGTCGGTGATCCACCGGGCGCACCAACGCTGAATGGCCGCTTCGTCAGCGCCGAAGTCATGCCGCAGTGCTTCGAGAATGCGGCGGTTGTTGACGGGGTGCACATCACAGCCGACGATGGCCGCCAGCGCGCGCACTCGGGCGCGCGCATCGAGGCTTGAAGGCAGCAAGGCCGGCGCAGGGTAGCGCTCCTCCAGCCATTCGATGATGGCTGGCGTCTGGATCAACACGCGGCCTTCGTCGACCAGCGCCGGCACCAAACCTTGAGGGTTGAGCGCTTTGTATTCGGCGCCGAGGTGTTGCTCGGTGCGCAGGTCGATCGGCACGTACTCGCACTCGAGCCCCTTGAGGTTGAGCGCGATGCGCAGGCGGTGCGAAGTGCTGCTGCGAAAGAAGTTGTAGAGCTTCATGTGTTCACGGGCGAGGCCCTTCCGGTGGGTTCATGGCAGCCGCTTGCACCCGCACGAAGCGGGGCAGGGAAGGGCAGGTCGGTGACAACAACGCCGTTGTTTCAGTGGCCGATGTTCGGTGGCCGATGCTCAGAGGCCGATGTTCAATTGCCGATGCTCAATTACCGATCTGCACGCGATGCGCGTGGATCGCTTCAAAGATCGGTGCATCGCCGAAGCGGAAAAGGTCGAGCGGCGCCGCATGCGACGCCTTCACCGCCAGCGGCGCCCACGAGGGCGCGACGAACATGTCGCCACGGGCTACATCCCACTGCTTGTCGCCCACGATCACGATGCCCGTGCCGTCAAAGACCTGATAGACGGACGACCCGGTCTCGCGGCGCGTCAGCGTCTCTGCGCCGGCGCGAATGCGGTGCATCTCGGTGCGCATCGTCGGCAACACATCGCCGCCGTTGGTGGGGTTCGTGAAGCGAACGGCGGCATGGCCGGGGCTGAGCGTGCAGGCCTCGCCTTCGTCCTCGAGTTCGAGCTGCTCGGCGAGCGCGCGGTCGGTGTCGGCCCAGCGATAGGCGAGCAGCGGCGTGGCTGGCAGCGCGCGGGTCTCCGACACCGGCCGCAGCCCCGGATGGCCCCATAAGCGCTCGGATCGCGAGCGATCGGGCGTCGTCATCTCGCGCGCACTGATGCGCTCACGCCCCACCTCGAAGAACTGGCTCTCGGTGTAGTACGAGAACGGGATGTCCAGGCCATCGATCCAGGCCATCGGCTCGGTGGCGGCGTTGTGGTGCGCGTGCCAGTTCCATCCAGCCTGCGGCAAAAAATCGCCGCGCGCCATGCGCACCGCGTCGCCATTGACGACCGTCCACACGCCTTCGCCTTCAACGACGAAGCGGAATGCGTGCTGCGTGTGGCGATGTTCTGGCGCGTTCTCGCCCGGCATCAAATACTGAATCGCAGCCCACAAGGTCGGTGTGGCGAAGGGCTTGCCACCGAGCGCCGGGTTGGCCAGCGCGATCGCACGCCGCTCGCCACCGCGGCCAACCGGCACGATCTGGCCTGCCTGCGCCGCGAGCTCTTTCAGGCGCTCCCAGCGCCACAAGTGCGCGGCCGCTTTCGACTTCGGGTGCAGCGGCATCAGGTCGCCGATCTCAGTCCATAGCGGGACCAAAAGCTCACGCTCGAAGCCGCGATAAAGCGCCTCCAACGCTGGCGACGGCTCGGGTTGCCCAGGCGCGGCGACGGCCTTCAGCCGCACTGGCGAGGGAGTGACATCGACGGTCATGGCCGCGCTCCTTTGCATGGCGGTTTACTCGGCCGCGCCGACGTCGAGCGTGATCGTGCCGACGCCGTCGATCCGACCTTCGATGCGGTCGCCCGGCACCACAGGGCCTACGCCTTCGGGCGTGCCCGTGAAGATCAAGTCGCCCGGCTGCAGGTGATAGAACTTCGAGAGATCGGCGATCAATTCAGGGATGTTCCAGATCAGCTTCGAGACGTCCGACAGCTGCTTCTGATGGCCGTTGACGGCGAGGCTGATCGATCCCTTGTCGACGATGGCGCCGCGCATCGGCACGATCTCGGAGACGACCGACGACTCCTCGACATCTTTGCCCAGGTCCCACGGCCGACCCTTCTCGCGGGCGCTCAGCTGCAGGTCGCGGCGGGTCATGTCCAGGCCGCAGGCGTAGCCATAGATCAGCTCCGAGGCCTGTGATTCGCTGACCCGAAAGCCCGCCACGCCGATCGCCAGCACGAGCTCCATCTCGAACTGAAAATCTTTCGTGCCGGGCGGGTAGGCAACGGTCGCGCCCGACTCAACCAAAGTCGACGGCGCCTTGGTGAAGTAGAACGGCGCCTCGACCGATTTGTCGACCGGGCGGCCCATCTCGACCGCATGCGCGTGGTAGTTGCGGCCGACGAAGAACAGGCGGTGGATCGGATAACGCTCACTGCGGCCGCGCACCGGCAACGAGAGAGCGGGTGAGGGGTTCCACAAGTAGGTTGTCGAGTTCATGTTGGCTCCAATGAATGGTGGTGCGTGATTCGTGATTTGTGATTCGTGAATTCAGGCGTGACGTGCCTCAGGCAAGGCGGCCGGTACGTCAGGCAGTTCATCGGCAGTCACGTCATGCTGATGTGCCGACGCTGACCGGCTGTGGTCGATCAACAAGACGGCAATCATTCCGAGCACTGCCGGAATCGCGATGGCGATGAAGTTCTGCTGCAGCGGCAGCTTCATGCCGACGAGCATGCCGATGACGATCGGCGCCAGGATCGCGCCGGTGCGGCCGATCCCGAGCGCCAGACCGAGGCCGGTCGATCTGATCGCCATTGGGTAGAACTGGCCGGTGTAGGCGTTGGCCACGATCTGCGTTCCGATGGTCGATGCGCCCGCCAAGCCGACCACGAAGAACAACGCCGCGGTCGGCATCGGCTGGCCGAGCAAGGTGATCGAGACGGCCGCCAATGCATACATCGAGGCGAGCACGACCTTGATGTGGAATTTGTCAGCAAGCCAGCCGCCGCCCACCGCGCCGATCACCGCGCCGACGTTGAGCACCAGCACGAAGGTGAGCGCCGAACCAAGGCTGTAGCCCGCGCCGGCCATCAGCTTCGTGAGCCACGAGCTGAGCGCATAGACCATGAAGAGGCACATGAAGAAGGCCAGCCAGAACATCACCGTGCTGAAGCCGCGGCCCTCGCGGAAGAGGTGCCTGATCGGTGCGCCGTCGGCCTTGTCTTCGGCCGGCACGGTGAGGCGGTCGCTCGCGGCCGGGCTGTAGCTCGGCTCGAGTTTGGCGGCGATCACTTTGAGCTCGTCATGCCGGCCCTTCGCCAGCAAAAACGGCATCGACTCGGGCATCGACTTGAGGATGAACGGAATCAGCAACACGGGCAGCCCCGCCGCGAAGAACACCGATGGCCAGCCATAGGTTTCGATCAGCCCCTTGCCGAGGATTGCCGCAACGATGCCACCCACCGCATAGCCGCTGAACATCAGCGTGACCAGCGTGGCGCGGATCTTCTTCGGCGCGTATTCGGTCATGTGCGCGACGACGTTGGGCATCACGCCGCCGATGCCGACACCCGCCAGAAAGCGCGCGATGCTGAAGCTCACCGGGTCACGCATCAGGCCCGCCGCTGCGGTGAAGATGCTGAACAGCGCGATGCAGATCGCAATCGCCTTGCGGCGGCCGATTCGGTCGGCCAGCGTGCCGAGGAAGATCGCGCCGAACACCATGCCGAAGAGCGCCGAGCTGACCATGAAGCCGGCCCGCGTCGGGTCGACGCCGAGGTCTTTCATGATCGACGGCAAGGCGATGCCGACGACCGCCAGGTCATAGCCATCAAAGATGATGATCAGCGCGCACCAGAACAGCACGAGCCCGTGAAAGCCGTTGAAGCGTGCCTCGTCGGCCAGCTTGTGAACGTCGATTTGGCGCATGGTGTTTGTCTCCTGGTGTGGTTGGGCGGCGAGCGGTGTCAGAGCTTCGCCATCGGCACTTGCACGTCGGCAAGTCGAGCGGGGTCGACCGCCTTGCGCTGCTCGATCAGGCGGCGCGCGAAGCGCAGATCGCGCGCCGAATTTGGGCCGACAGCCGCGCTGACGACATCACCTTCCAGGTAGAAGAGGATGAAGCTGTCAGACCCCGGCGCGCGGCGCTCGACCACGCGGTGCGCGGGAGTCGGCATGCCGTAGATCTGCAGGTTGCTGTCGTATTGATCCGACCAAAACCACGGCAACGGTTGGTGATCAACTTCCAGACCAAGAGCCGATCGCGCTGCGGCGATGCCTTGCTCCTGGGCGTTCTGCCAAGACTCGAGCCGCATGCGGCGGCCCGCCCAGGCGCAGTGCCAGGAGGCCACGTCGCCTGCGGCAAAGATGTCGGCGTCTGACGTGCGGCACTGCGCATCGACGACGATGCCGCCATCGCAGGCGAGGCCCGCCTCGCGAGCCAACTCGTCATTGGGGATGAGCCCGATGCCGACGACGACGGTGTCGCAGTCGAGCGCGCGGCCATCGCTGAGCATGACCACGAGCGTGCCATCCGCGTTGCGCGAGAGCTTCTCCACACCGGCGCCCAACATCACCACCGTGCCATGCGCGGCGTGAAGGCCGGAGAGGTACGCCGATATCTCGGGCGGCACCGTCCGCTCGCAAAGGCGTTTCATGGCCTCGACGACCGCAACCGCCATGCCCTTCTTGCGTGCCGTGGCGGCCACTTCAAGGCCAATCCAGCCGCCGCCAATGACGACGAGCCGGTTGCCGGTGATCAGCGCTTGAGCGAGCTTGTGCGCGTCGTCGAGGTTGCGCAGCGTCATCACGCCGGGCAAATCAGCGCCCGGAATTTGCAGAGCGCGTGCGCGCCCGCCGTTGCACAGAATCAGCTTGTCATAGGCAATGCGCTCGCCGGATGAAAGCAGCAACTGCTTGGCCGCACGGTCGATCGCCGTGACTCGCACGCCGGGCCGCCAATCGAGCGCCAGCAGGTCGAAGGCTTCGCGTTTGATCAGGTAAGTGCTCTCGGCTGCAGCCTCGCCCGCCAGCACCGCCTTCGACAACGGCGGGCGCTCATACGGAATGTGCTGCTCGTCGCCGATCAACACGACCCGGCCGGTGTGGCCTTCCTTGCGAAGCGTCTGCGCGGCCCAGCCGCCGGCTTGACCTGCGCCGACGATGACGATGGTGTCTGTGGTCATGGTGTGGCTCGGGCGGGGGCGCGGGCTCAGGCTCAGCCGATCGCGAGAAACACGCGGCCGCCTTCGATCTTCACGGGGTAGCTGCGGATCGCTTCGGTCACGGGTGCGCAAGTCGGCTGGCCGGTGCGCACATCGAACTTGCCCTGGTGCAACGGGCATTCGATTTCGTGACCGTCAAGGAAGCCTTCGCACAGGCGTGCATGCCCGTGCGTGCACAGGTTGTCGGTCGCAAAGATCTCGCCGCCTGTGCTGTAGAGCGCGAGGTCGTGCCCGGCGATCATCATGCCGATCACGTCGCCCTCGGGCACGTCAGTCACTGCGGCTGCGTCTGTCCATTCGGTGTTGCTCATGGCTTGTCTCGCTCTGGTGGTCAGATCGGATAGATGATCGAGTTGGGGATCATTTCGCTGTCGTAGACGACCTGGCGAGATTCAAACTTCAGGCCGGCCGGCGTGCGCACGACGACGTCGACATAGCGCCCAACGTTGAACACCGACGAGAGCTCGGAGAGCTTGGTGCGAAACACCGCGTAGTTGGCCTCGCACTCGAAGCGGTCGCCGTCGACACTGCGCGCGACCTTGCGAACCACAGGCGCGCCGCACACATTGCGTTGGTAGTACGGGTCGTGGAACAGCGTCTCGCGGATGCCGTAGACGCGGTCCTTCAGCATGCCCTTGCTTTCGAACGACAAGGTCGCGAGCGGAAAGCCCCGCTCGAAGTTCTCGCGCGGCTGCAGGCGATAGCTGCACTCCTCGGTAAAGAATTCCGGCCACAGCTCCCACTCGCCGGAGCTGACGGCCATGGCGTAGTTGGCGTAGAGCTGCGTCAGCTCGAAGTAGTCTTGGGCGTCCATGGAAGTGCTCACGATCAGGCCTCCATCTGCTTGCGCCAGTATTCGTACATGCCGCGGATCAGCGTCTCGGTGACCATGTGATCCGAGTCGCCCACCTCGCGGCCGCCGAGCTCGGCGAGCGTGCGGTGGAAGGGCTTTTGCTCGAAGCCCTTTTGCGAGAGTTCGATGACCTCGCCGTCATCGGCCGACACAAAGCCGGCCGGCCCGAACAGGTTGGCTTGGCGCAGGCGCCGCTGCGTCATCTCTTCAGAATCGTCTTCGAAGCCGAAGTGCGTCCACACGAAATCGAATGCGCCGGGCCCGCTCGGCTGGATGTGGCGCGTCGAAACGCTGTTGACCTGCTGCTGGAAGATCACGCTCGGGAACAGCGTCATCATCACGGCGGTCGGGCCGCCCCACCAATCTTCGGGAACGATGTCGAGGAAGCGCGGGTCGTTGAGCTGCATGCTCTCTTTGAAGCTCGACACCTGCGTCACTTGATCAGATTTGCCGCTGGCGCCGCGCGTGGAAATCATGGCCGCGTGGCGATGGTGCGCGTCCATCTTCAGCTCAGATTTGTTGTCGGCCCGCCAGAGCCCGAAGGTCACGAACCAGGTGTGCAGCAGGCCGGGGTGATACGGGTCTTTGATGTTCTCCTGCATGAGCTTCCAGTTGCCCGGAATGCGCTGGCGGTTGTAGCCGAGGACCTTCAGCTTGCGGCCATTGAAGAGGCGGTCGAAATAGCCGAGGATGGCCGGCCCCATGAAGTCTTCGAGCGACTCGACATCCGGGTCGAACGACGCGAACACCACGCCGCCGCGTGCGGCCACCTTCAGCTTGTTGAGGGCGTGATCAGCCGTTTTGAAGTCAGCCGGCATGCCGCCGTTGACCTTGCCGTCTTGCTTGACACCGCGGCGGAACGGAACGCCCTGCAGATCGCCCTGCAGCGTGTAGTTCCACTGGTGATATGGGCAGGTGAAGCCGGCGTCTTTGCGGTTGCCGTGGCGCTCGCGGCAGAACTGCATGCCGCGGTGCGCACAGACGTTCTCGACCACGTTGATGCAGCCGTCGTTGTCACGAACCATGATGACCGAGCGCTCGCCGATCACGGTGCGGGTGAAGTCGCCCGGCATCGGAACCTCGGCCTCCAGGCCGACGTAGCACCAGTGCTTTCGGTAGAACAGCCGCTCGAGTTCCTTGCGGTGCTGATCGGCCTCGGTGTAGGCCATGAACGGAATGCGGCTCGTGCCGTTGGTTTCCCAGTGAATCTTTTGCGGGAAAACGGTGGCTTCAGTGTCCATGCTTGTCTCCGGTCTGTGTTCCGCTCGATTCGGCGGCTGGTGAGGGGAATGATCGTCCTGTAGCGAACATAAGCCAATAGAATCTCGTGAATACATCGCATAGATTTGGTGAATGTCAGCCACATGGATCTGAGGGACATCGATCTCAACTTGCTGGTGGTCTTCAACCAGTTGCTCACCGAGCGCAGCGTGTCCAAGGTGGCTGAGAACCTGGGGCTGTCGCAGCCGGCGGCGAGCAACGCGCTGGCGCGTCTGCGCAAGCTAACGGGTGACACCCTGTTCCTGCGCACCACCAGGGGCATGGAGCCCACACCGTTTGCCCAGCAACTCGCAGAGCCAATCGCTTATGCGCTCGGGCTGATCCACAGCGCAGTCAATCTGCGCGCATCGTTCGACCCCGCCACTGCCAAACGCGCGTTCACGGTCGGCATGACCGACATCGGCGAGATCTACTTCCTGCCAAAGCTGATGGAAGAGCTGACGCGCAGCGGGCCGGCCGTCACGTTGAGCACGGTGCGCAACACCAACGTGAACCTGCGCGATGAAATGGAGGCCGGTCACATTGATTTGGGGATCGGGCTGTTGCCGCAGCTCAAAGCGGGCTTCTTCCAGCGCCGGCTGTTCAGGCAGCGCTATGTGTGCATGTTTCGCAAAGGGCATGCGCTCGACAAGCGCAGGCTGTCGCTTGCGGAGTTTTCATCGGCGCAGCACGTCGTCGTGGTCTCGGAAGGCACTGGCCACGGCAAGATCGATGAATTGCTGGAGCGCGGCGGCGTGGCGCGCAACGTGGTGCTCACGCTGCCGCACTTCGTGGCTGTCGGTCACATCCTGCAGCACAGCGAGATGGTGGCAACGGTGCCTGAACGGCTGGCGCAGGCACTCGTCGGCCCATTCGGCTTGACCTACGTCAAGCATCTGGCGCCGTTGCCTGAGATCGCCATCAACATGTTCTGGCACGCGAAATACCACAAGGACCCGGCGAACGAATGGCTGCGCAGCATGGTGTTTCGGCTGCACGCGGATCAATCGTCGTCGGGCGTGAGCTCGGTGCGATCAAGTTGAGCATGGGTGGTGCATCGGCTTGGAGCCACATCGGCTTGGGGCCACGCGGCGCGCGAACAGCCAGGGCTTGATGGGCCGGGTCAATGCCCTCGGAGCTGGCTCAAGCTGAACATCCCCAAGGCGTGATGTCGGGTCAGCGGGTGAGTACCACGACCTTGCCACCGGCCGCGTTCGTCTCCATCGTCCGGTGCGCTTCGACGATGTCGTCGATGTGAAACACGCGGGCGGGAGCGATTGGTAGCGTGCCTGCAGCCACTTGATCGACCAGGTGCTGCAGCGGCGTCGCCATGAAGTCGGCCACGCCGCCGGAGTAAGTCGTCAGCGAGACTGCGGTCGGGATCACGTCCATCGGCGCGAAGCTGCTGTACGACCATTGGTCGCCGACCATGCCTGCCATGCAGACGACACCGGGGGCACGGGTCGCACGCAGGGAGTCTTGCAGCGTCGTGGTGCCGACCAGTTCGAGCACCTTGTCGGCGCCGCCGTCCCACGCGCTGCGCACGGCGGCGGCAATCGCGCCGTCGTCGAGGAAGAAAGAGTCCGCGCCGGCAGCGCGGACCAACGCTTCACCCGATGGCGAGCGGGAGGTGGCCGCCACTTCGATACCTTGCGCCCGTGCGATCGCGGCAGCTGCCAGGCCGACCGAGGTGGTGCCGCCGCGGATCAACAGCCGCTCGCCTTTCGTCAACCGCAGCGCCTTGAAGAGCGCGCCCCAGGCGGTCTGCAGCATTTCGGGCAAGGCACCGAGCTGGTCCCAGCGAAGGCCAGTGTCGATCGCTTGAACCTGACTCGCAGGCACCATCGTGAACTCGGCATAGCCGCCGTCGAAGGCGCGCCCCATGCCGCCCATGACCGTCGCGACGGTCTGGCCGACAACATGCTCCCCGCCGGGCGCTGCGGCCACCGTGCCGACTGCCTCGATGCCCAGAATGCGAGGGAGCGCAACGCCTGGGGAATGACCCTGCCGAGTGAACAGTTCGGAGCGGTTCAGACCGAACGCTTCGACGCGGATCAGGATCTGCCCCGCGGCAGGCGAGGGCACTGATCGCTGTTCGAGCTTCAGCACCTCCGGCCCGCCGGGCTCGTGCATCACGACTGCTTTCATCATCGGTGGCATGGTGTTCCCCTCGGCATGTCACTGCGCCGGTGGCTCCTCGCCGAAGAGCTTGCCGGCGCCGGCCCAATCGGACGCTTTCACGTCTTCGAAAATGACGTAGATGTAGTTGGGATCGGTCTGCGTGTGGCGGACGATGCTTTCGGTGATTTCAGCGGCGACCTTTTCCTTTTGTGAATGGCTCTTGCCCTCAAACCAGCTGACGCGAACGACGGGCATGTGGTGCTCCTGTGAGTGACTTGGAACATCCATCGTGGTGAGGAACCCAGGGCCGAAAGCGCGTTCTCAATGCGCACTGTGTGGACAGTTTGGACAGCTGGATGCACTGAGATCCGCTCTCGCGCGTGGCGGCTTTCGTGGCCGCCGCCCGAGCACGCACATTCGCGGACTGACGGGCGGCTCGACGTGACGAAGTCGGTCGTGAGCATGACGAAATTGCGGCGGTCGGTCAGCTCTACCGAGACCGCAGCGTTTGCGAGCTCGGCTTTGACGAGCTAAAAAGAACCAGGCGGCTTCACCACGCAAGACTTGCGCTGCAGCCAGGTCACTGCGCGAGCGGTGGCACTGGTCTACAACAGATCGACCTGCCAACCCGGCCGCTGACGCTTTCGGCGGCCGGGTAACTGCAGTTCTTAAGGGTTTTGCCTTCGAAAACGCAATGTGCAAGCGGCTGATCCGTTCAAAGCGAGGCGGCGGCAGTTCTCGGCCAACGGTGCAATTTGTGAGGCAAACCTCCTGTAAGGCAAACCTCCGTTGGCCCTCATCGATCCTTGCTCTGAGCCAGATCGGGCACCAGCAGCCTGCTCGTTCAAACTAGCTGCTCATTCGTTCTTCGCCATTCGGCGAGCCGCTCCGCCCATTCGGCCTCCAACGCCGCCAGGCAGCGGCCGACTTGCTCCACCGGCAGTTGCGCGCAGTCGATGCCATCGACGGTCCGAGCCATGGGTTGCCCCACGTTCGCCGCATCCTCGATGATCCGCGCCGGTTGTCCCTGGCCGGTCGCGGCGGCGACGCTCATGCCGTAGGCCTGGCGGGCGACGTGGACCGCCCGCACGTCCAGGCCGAGGCGTCCATGCGGGTTGGCGGCGCGTCGGTAGAGCTGGTCCTCCAGCGCCCAAACGAAGCTGGGATCGATCATCGTGTCCGGCGCGGGTTGCGCATCCGATGGCGATTGCCCCAGGAACTCGTCCTGTGCTGCCTGCTGCAGCGCGAGCAGGTGAATCGCTTCCGGCAGGAGCGTGCCAGATCGCGACGCTGATTCCGGGTGCAACGCTGCTGCCTCGGCCTGCGCGCCTTTCCATGCGGCGCAGGCCTCGCTGGGCGTCATCGGCGGGGTCTCGTCGAACGTGACTGCGTTGTCGGCGAGCACCGTGTGGCGCTTCAGCGCCGCTGGGTCAGGCCCCCAGGCGTCGAGGATCACCGGATCTTCGGCGTCGGGGTCGCCGAGTGCCATGCGGGACTCCGTCCAGCTGTGGTCCAGACTCCCGGATCGCATGTGATGGACGCGTTCGCCCTCAACCATCGCCGGCCCGTGCATCACCTGGGACAGCGCTGCATGCTCTCCGCAGTTGCCCGCGGCGACAAGGAGGGCGAGCCCGGGAACAGAAACGCCGGCCGGTCCGTGACGCGCCATCACCAGGCCGACACGAGCCAGGCCGTCGGACGCTTCGATGTCCTCGCGGACGTTGCCGCGGCCGTGATGCAAGGCTTGCCGAACGCGCCCGACGGTGGAGTGCGCGCGGGCCAGTCGTCGCGCCGTGCGGGGCGACAGGGGGCCCTCGACCAGGTGCGCCGCGAGTTGGTACCCCGCCTGCCGGCATTCGTCGGCGTCGAGCGGCGTGCCACGCGATGCGGGCACTGCGCCCGCGGGCTCGATGTCATGGCGCGGCGCCGTCTCGGGCGGAACAGGCTTGGCTCTCACTCTTGGCATCCAATGTCTCCGGGTGTGTGGAAATCAAACGTTGGTATCAGGTGGCATCCCGCAGGCCGTCGTTACCCAGCCGTGCCGCCAGCACCGTGTCCAACGCGTGCAGGACGTCTGCGCCACTGAGTTCGTCCGGCCGGAGGCCGACGATGCTCACGTCCTGAGGAGAGTACCTGCACAGGTCGATCGTGCGCTCGAGCCTCGCCTTCACGTGGTCGAGGACCGCCACTTTCTGCGCCGGGGTCATGGCATCGACGCGTGCGCGGGTCTTTTCCGCCGTCAGCGCCGTGTCGTTCGGGCCGATGGAGAGTTGCTGCGACAGGAACTGCTGGAAGTGCGGGTGGCTCGTGCCGTGGACCGACAGCTCCTTGGACAAGGCCTTGCGCGCCGTCTGCAGCTCGATGGCGGCGGCGAGCCCCTCCTTCGCCAGAGGCCCTGCATCGACGGCCGCCGCATCCCAGAGCCATAGCCGCGAGATCACCTCGTTGTGCGGGACGGAACCGTCGGGGTACAGCATGTTCTTCTCGCTGCGGGCCGCCAGCTCCGTTTGATGCGCGTGGAAGTCCGAAACCTGCTGCTCGATGCCGGAGAGCGATCGGGGCAGCGTGTCGAAGGGCGCAGGAGCCTTGAGGTTCTTCGCGATGACGTCTTGTGCGCCGAACGCCTCCAGGAGCTGCGCATGCGAATGCTGCCCACCGTCCACCATGGTCTTGAATTGCGGCGTGAACCCCTGATTCGAGGCGAAGCTGAGCGCATTGCCGAACGACTTGCGGAACGCGTCCACGCCGCCCATGAGGTCCAGGCCCTGTCGTGCCGGCGTCATGTACAGGACTGTCGGCATCTGGCTCCAACGCGGGCGATCCGGATGACTCGAGATCGTGGACACCGGGGCCTCTCTGCTGATTAGCGTGGACGGCGTGAGGAGAATCTGGAAGTTGCCGAGGCGATTGTTGAGTGTGTTGCGCTCGGTCTTGCCAGGCGTGGCGGTATCGGGGATCGAGCGACCGTCATCAGCAGGCGTGCCACCGTTTGTCCCCTTCGTGAGCGTGCGTGCCAACACCTGGGTCCCATTGGCGAACGCGGTCCGGATTGCCACGGCCCGGGTGTCGATCCGCCCCAGGGCGCCCGTACGCTGCAGCAACGAGAGCGCCGCCGCCCCGTCGAGCGGACGGGCCGATACCGCGGTCGCGAGCGCATCCCTTGCCGCCAGCAACGCGGAGACGGTCGCCTTGTCCGTCGTCGCCGCATCCAGCCGATCGGTGGGGACGCCTCTCGCGACGACGGGGATCGTCCGCCGCAGCGCATCGAGCGAGACGCGCGGCCTCATTGCATCGGGGCGGGAGGGCGGCGCACGCTCCGGCGGCCCGGACAGCGCCGGCGGAATGCCTGCATTGGTCCGCGCAAGGCCGCGACCCGTGACGCGTGCGGTGTATGCGGGCCGCGGCGTCTCCGAGGACGTCGAGCGATCCAGCGACGTCCGTGGCGGTCCGTTCAAGGCGGGGGGAAGGCGGTTGGAACCGTGGGTCATGGCGCGTGGGGGTTGGATTCGACGTGACGGTACGTGCCCGGCCAGGTCGCTTGATGCAACCGACCGAAGCTCTGGCGCGGGTTCCGAAGCTGAACCGGGCCGGGCGCGGTCTCCATCCGTCGCGCCGGCGGCCTCGCGCCGTTTGGGGTGCCGCGTCGGGTTCTGTCGCAATCAGCCGCGGGTCGGCGAGGATGTTCTTGGGAAACGTCTTGGTTTGAACCGGATGGCCCTTGCGTCGCGCCTCGGTGACCGGGCTTCGCGCGATGTGCGTCGGTCCAAGCGAGAGAATCATCGGCCGTGGCCGTGACCGTGGCCGTCGCGGTTGCACCGCGTCTGGAGGAACTCTGCCTCATCGAGTTCGGCGAGTTGCCGCGCCCCTTGAGGCAGCCCTCTGTAGGACTTCCGAGACCAAAGTTCGGCGGCTACCTCGTACTGGCCGAGATCGAACTGTGCTCAGGAGTTCGCACACCGGACACGTCCGCGGCTGGAAGTACACGAAATGAAACAGCCACTCCTGGCGGCCATTCTGCAGGGGCGGTGTAGATCTTTCACAACTGTGTACGTTCCCAGGCGGCGCGAGCGCCAGCCTCCACCTTGTCGATGTGGGCGCCGAGCGCCTCGCACGACACCATCACGGGCGCCTTGCGGCTATCGCTGAGCCGGAACGTCGGCACAGGCAGCTCGTTGCGCGCAGCGCGCTTCATTGCCTCCTCGCAGCTCAGGGCGAGTACCTTTCGCAGATCTCTCACAGCAGCACGGCCAGCGCCTTGCAGATCGACATCAGGGCCAGGGATGTCATCATTTCGCGTCTCCGGCCCGCGGGTTGACCAGCTGAGGCCGGTAGCAACCAGCGATGCAGCTGACAACTGGCGCCCACATGTCAGTCCGCTGCGGGTGGTTGCACGTGATGGTGTTGTCCCCGAGCAAGACGTCGTGTTCGCAGTTCAGGCAAGCCCTTGAGCAGAACCGTAGGCCGGCCTCACGCAGGATGTTGTGGGAGACGCCTAATTCAAATGTGGAAACCCATGTCGTGGAGCGGTGTACCAGCGGCCTCGGCTGTGTGCCTGTGCAACACGCAATTCCTGGCTCCAATGCAAACCAAATTACGGCATTGGAGCGAAGGCCGTCACTTAAGTTTCTTCAGGAATCGATCACTACATTAGCCAAGTTGCTAACCAACCGCCCAGGATTCGCTGGGCCAGTCGGCCGCTCTGAACAAATACCGACCGTGTGTAGCTCCCGTGTACAGCGACCTGGCGTGGCCGATTCACACTCACCGTACAACCCACCAGGACGCGGTCCTGGCTGAGTGTGTTCGCAAAGCGCAGCCCAAGCACCATGCAGGCAATACCTTCAGTCCGCGTCGCAGCCCCCTCCCTCAAGCAGCCGATAGACGTAGAGCGACAGGTCCGCCACCAGACGGTCGTCGTGGGTGGTCAGGTCCAGGCCGGTCAGCTCGGAAATCTTGGTCAGGCGGTGCGCGATGGTCTTGCGGTGCACGCCGAGCCGCTGCGAGGCCGCTTCGTGCGAGCAATTGACGTCGAAGAACACGCGCAGCGTCTGCATCAGCTGGGTGCGCTGCTTCTCGTCCTCTTGAAGCAAGCCGCCGAGGTTGAGTTCGAGAAAGCGCTGCATGCCGACCTCGTGCCTCAGGCTCAGCAGCATGCCGACGACGCCGGCCCGGTCGTAGACGACGGCGCCGGAGCGGCCGAGCTGCCGGGCGACATCCAACGCGATCAGCGCCTCGCGGTGCGCGATGTGCAGGCCGCGCGCATGCGCGCAGCGGCTGCTGGCGCCAATGGTCACGAGCCGCCCGTCGAACCCGGCGGCGATGCGCCTTGCCAGCTTCTGTGCAAGGCGCTCCACGTCGTCCACCGCTTGGTCTGTGCACAGGATCGCAATCGACAGGCCGTGCAGCGCCACCGCGCGTACGCCGTCGGGCTTGAGCTCGGTTAGCACCTGCGAGACCTGGTGCCGCATCGCCGAGCCGCCGCGCGCGGCGCTGCCGGCCGCGGCAGGGCCAAGCTCGCAGAGGTACAGGCGCAGCGGGCCGTCGAGATCGAGCTTGATGTCGGCGGCGCGGTCGATCGCAGCGGCGTGGGCAGCGGCGTCGGATCGGAGCAGGTCCCAGACCGTGGCGTCGATCGTCTCCAGCCTCGCGCGCGTGGCCGCCCGCTGCTCGAGCCGATACAGCGCGGCGAACATCGCGAGCTGCGTCAGCGTGAGCTCGGTGATGTCGACCCCGCGTTGCGCGATGCGGCCCACGGCCCAGCCGATCGGGTCGCCCTGAACCACCACCGCCCGCGCATGCCACCGCTCGGCGTCGGCCTCGACCTCGACCGTGTGCATTTCGGCGGGCGCGCGCTGCGGCGGGTTCGAAAGTTGAGCCGCCACGCGGGCGAGCGGGTCGACCGCGCCGGGCAGGCCGCTCCAGGCAAGGGTGTGCCCGCAGGCATCGATCAGGCCAACGTCGGTCTGCAAGAAGGCGCCTACCGCAGCGACGATCGCGCCAAGGCCACCGCCCTGCAGCAGCATCTCCATCAGGTTCTGGTTCAGGTTCGACAGGTTGTGCACCATGTCGTAGCGCTCGCCCAGCGTCGCGTTGGCGCGGCCGAGTTCTTCCACCATGCGCGTCTGATTCGCCACCAGCTCGGCGTTTTCGATCGCAATCGAAGTCAGGTTCGCCAGCGCCATGAGTCGCTGCGTGTCCTGCAACGTGAAGGTCGACGGTCGGCGCCGCCAGACCTCCAGCACGCCGATGATCGAGTCGCGCGCGAGCAGCGGCGCGGCCAGCGCCGAGCGCACCTGCTCGGCCTCGGCGAGGTGGAAGAAGTCGCGGCTGATCGTGTCGCTGGCCAGGTAGTCTTCGACCGACGAGGGCTCGTGCTGCGCGAGCACGCGGCCGGCCAGTCCCTGCCCGGGCCCCATCCGCAGTGCTGCGGTTTCGGCCGAGCGGTTGCCGACGCAGCGGCGCATCACGATCTGCTTGCCTTCGCGCAGCAGCACGCCGCAGATGTCGGCCGACAGCAGGCGCTTGGCCTCCTGCGTGATCAGCAGCAAGATCTCGCCGAGGTCATGGCTTTTGAGCATGCGCGTGGCCACACGCTGGAGTGCCTGCACTTCGTCGAGGTTCTGTGCGGCCAGGCGCTGGCGCTCGCAGGTCTGCAGCGCCAGCGCGAGGCACTGGCGCAGCACGGCCAAGTCGTCGGTGGCCCGGATGCCCTCGATGCGGCCCTCGACCAACAGGCCCAGCGCACCGGGAATCACCGGCACGAAAAGGCTGTCGTCCGAACATGCCATGTCCTCCGACGCACCCGCGCCGGTCGGCAGTTCGACCGGGTGGCCCTCACTCACAACGTCGACCGACGAGGATTCACGCCAGCGCCCGCCGGTATTCACGATGATGCGCGGCCGCGTACCTGGAAAGTGCCGGGCCACTGCCCGCTCGGCCTCGGCCAGCAGCAATTCGTACTGGCCGCGCATGGCGACAGCGACGATCGGTTCGAGCACGGTGCCGAGCGCATGGCGCAACGGCGTCAGGGTGGTCGGCAAGCGTTCTCCCATGGCAAACCCAGTCTGCACGCGGCAGGGTGCCGGTCGCTACGGGGTGACTACTGCCTTCAGGCACTCCTGCGCTGCGAGCCGCCGGTAGAGCGCCGGCACGTCGGCTAGCAGGCCCCGCGCGTCGATGACGACGCTCGGCTCGAAGGCGCCACTCGCCAACAGGCGTGACAAGCGCCGGCGCAGCCGAATGCCATCGCCTATCGCGAAGCCCACCGTCAATTCCTCGCGGAAGGCGCGCGCGGCCGGGAAACTCCACAGGTCGGCTGAATGCGCACCGACCGACACCACCCGGCCGCGCGGCCGCACCAGGTCGAGCGCGAGGTCCATCGTGGCGTTCGCGCCGACCGCCTCGACGACGACATCGGCGCCATCGCCCTCAGTGACACCCGCAACGGCAGCGGCAGCTTCTTCCGGCGTCACGCCGAGCGAACCCTGCGCGCGCGCAAAAGCGCGGCGAGCGGCGTTCGGCTCCACCACCACCACCACGCCAGCGCCCAGCTGCTGCGCCGACAACGCGGTGAGCTGGCCCACGGCGCCGCCGCCGATCACGACAACGCAGTCGCCCGGCTCGGTGGCGCCACGCTCCATCGCGACCCAGGCGGTGGCGAGGTTGTCGCCCATCAGCAGGGCCGCCTCGGGCGCCAGGCCCGCGGGCATCACGCCGAGGGTGCGGTCGGCGTGGGGCACGCGCACGAATTCGGCCTGCGCGCCAGCCAGCAACGGCCCGAACGCCGTGCCGGTGCCGAAGAAAGCGCGCTGCTCGCAATGCCAGTGGTCGGCCCGATCGCACCAGCGGCAGTGGCCGCAGGCGCTGAAGTCAGACGACATCACGTGGTCGCCAACGTGGATGCGCTGCAGCGCGCTGCCGGCTTCAACCACCTCGCCGACGAACTCGTGGCCCACCACCGCGCCGGGCACCATGCCGGGGAAGTCACCGCGCACCACGTGCAGGTCGGTGCCGCAGAGGCCCGCGAGCGTGACCCTCACGATCGCGTCGGTCACATCCACCAAGGTCGGCCGAGGCACTTCCGCGAGCGCCACCTCGCCAGGGCCGCGGTAGACGATGGCACGCATGCGGGCTACGAGCCGAGCGCGGCGATGCGCTCGGCGATGCGTGCCGCCGCCTCGCGCAGCGCGGTCTGCTCGTCGGCCCGCAGGTTCAACGGCACAACCTCCTTCAGCCCGCCACGGTTCAGCCGTACCGGCAGGCCGACGCGCGTGTCGGCCAGGCCGTAGGCGCCACGCGAGCGGACGCAGGCGGCCAGCACCTCGCCGCGGTCCTGCACCATCGCGCGCACCATCGCCGCGGCAGACTCCGCGGGCGAAAAGTACGCGCTGCCCTTTTGCAGCAGCTTGACCACCTCGGCACCCGACTCGCGCGTGCGCTCGACAATGGCCTTGAGCGTGTCGGCATCGAGCACCGATTCGATCGGCTGGCTGCCGACGAAAGCCTGGCTCAGCGGAATCACCATCTCCGGCCCGTGGCTGCCGAGCGCGTGGGCGTGGACGTCCTGCGGCTTCGCGCGGCCGGTGAGGCCGACCAGCGCGCAAAAGCGCGCCGAGTCGAGCACGCCGGCCATGCCGAGCACGCGCTCTTCCGGGAAGCCGGTGAACTTGGCGGCCAGGTGCGTCATCTCTTCGAGCGGGTTGCTGACGATGACCAGCGTCGCCTGCGGCGCATGCGCGCGGATGCCCTGGCTCACGGCTTCGATGATCGCCGCGTTGACCGCGGTGAGGTCGGTGCGGCTCATGCCGGGCTGGCGGGGCTTGCCGGCGGTGACGACGATGTAGTCGCAGCCCGCGAGCGCGGCGAGCTCGTCGCTGCCCGAGAGCGTCGTCGAGAAGCGGTAGAGACCGGCGCCGTGCCACATGTCGAGCGCCAGACCGGCTGCCAGGCCGGGCACCACGTCGACCAGCGCCACATTCGAGAACAGGTCGCTCTCGGCGAGCCGCAGCGCCGTCATCGCGCCGACGTGCCCGGCGCCGACCACGCCCGCCTTCGGGCGGGCGCCGTTCGAGGCCGCGCTGCGCGGCAAGGCATTGCGGCGGTACATCGCGCCCGAGGGCGGCAGCACGAGCGGGCGTGGCTCTCCCGGTGCGACCGGTCGGGCCGGCGCGCCCACGGGGGAGGCCACGGGCGCAGGCTTCGTTGGCATGGGCGATGCTGCCGCTCCCGGTGCAGCGTTCGGCGCGCCGAGCGCGACCAGCTCGACGCCGAGATCTTTCGCCCGGTCGCGCGCCAGCGGCGTGAGCCGGTCGCCCGGTGCCAGCACCAGCCGCTTGCCCGGTGCCGTCTCGATGTCGGCCGCCGTGAGCATGCGGCTCATTCTTGGCCCTCCAGTTCGTCCAGCGCAGCCACGGCGGCGCGGGCGGCGGCCTGCACGTCGCTCTCGGTGCCGGAGATGAAGAGCCGGCCGAAGCGGCCGAGTGCGCGCACTTCGATGATGGAGATGTCGGCGGCCTTTTCGGCCTCGTTGGCGGCCAGCGTCACGTAGGCGGCCGGCGTCACCTCCAGCACGTAGAGGCTGCGACCGGGGATCAGCAAGTTGCCCTTGCGCCACTTGTTGATTAGCTGCGCCTGGTACGGGTTGACGTTGGTGACGAAGCTCGACGAGGCGATCTTCGGCTTCACCCGGTCGGTGGGCTTGAGCTTCAGGTAATCGAGCACGGCCTCGCCAGCGGCCAGCACTTCGGCCTGCGTACGGGAGTGGATCTCTAGCAGGCCGAACTCGCGCTCCACCACCTGCAGCGCGGGCCGCACGTCGGCTGCCTTCAGCGCGATGTCGGCGCAGCGGAAGATCTGGTTGCCCGGCGCGACCTCGATGTAGAGCTCGGACATGCCGGCCACCGGCACGTCGCCCTGGCAGGTGGCTGCCACGTGCGCCGCGGCCTGCGGCTGCATGCGGTCGACGAAGGCGTAGGTGCGGAGCTGGAAGTTGTCCATTCGTCGGTCCGTGATTCGTCAGTTCATTCCACTGAGCGCGATGCCGAAGGGCGTGATCAGTTCTGCGCGGCCATAGCCCTGGACCGGCCAGCCGAGGTAGCGGGCGATGATGTCGTCGGCACCCGGCAGTTGCAGCGCGCCGCCGGCCAGATGCACGACGCCGGGGTCGGCGCCCCCGCACTGGCGCCGGATCGACTCGGCCACGCGCTCTAGGCCAGGCCGCAAGGTCTGCACGACCTCGCCGCCGTGTTCGCGCTTGTGCGCCTCTGCCTGCTCGACCGGCAGCTTCAGCGCGCCGGCGAGGATGAGGTCGAGGTGGTGGCCGCCGCCTGCACGGTCGCTCAGCGACACGAGTGCGCCGTCGCGGAACACGCCGACGCCGGTCGAGCCACCGCCGACGTCGACGACGGCGCCATTGCGCACACCGAGCAAGGCGTTTGCGGCGCTGACTTCATCGACCAGCGCACGGCACTCGATGCCGGCTTGCTGCAGCACGTAGCTGCACGCGCGGCAATCGCTGGCCGGCACTTCGGGCGGGTGCGCGGTGGCAGCCGTTTCGACCGCGACGCCGAGCGCCGCCTCGACACGCGCCTTCAAGGCCCGCACGCCGTCGACCGCACCCTGGAAGTCGACCACCACGCCGTCGCGCACGACGCGCGCCCGCAAAAAGTCCCAGTAGACCGGCCGGCCCTGGGCATCGACGGCAGCGATCACGAGCGTCGCCGTGCCGAGGTCGACCCCGAAACGCAATGCGCCGGCGAACGGCGCCGGGTCCGCGTGGCGCCGCACCGCGTCGTCGAGGAAACGTTGGGCGGTCGCGGGGGTGGTGCGCATCAGCATCGGCTCGTCCTACAAGCCCATCGTCGGCGAATAGATGTCGCGCCAAGGCCGGTTCTCGTGGGCGATGCGCTTGATGTTGATGAGGTGCATGGGCGTCACGTTGTCCGAGACGATCGAGCCGCTCCAGGTGCCGGTGCCGAGCATGAACGACGGGTCGGTGCCGGCCGAGAACCCCATGCCGCCGAGCAGGCTTGGCGAGTTGACGATGATCCGCGAGGCAGGCAGTTCGGACAGGCGGGCGATCATCGCTTCATCGCGGCCGTGCAGCCCGAGCGTGTGGCCCTCGCCGCCGAAGGCGAGAACTTGGCGGCAGCGTTCGTGCGCCTCGGCCACGTCGCGCGCACGGTAGAACGACAGCACGGGGCCAAGAATCTCGGCCGACAGCGGCGTCTGCGGGCCGACATCGGTGAGCGCTGCCGCGAGCACGCGCGTGGCTGGCGGCACCGCGAGGCCGATGCGCCGGGCGAGTTCCACCGCGCTCTGGCCAACCGCCTCGGGGTCGAGCGCGCCGCGGCCGGCGAACAGCAGCGCGGCCAGGCGCTGCTGCGCATCGGCATCGAGGAACACCGTGCCGTGTTGTTCGAAGGCTTTGATCGCGGCGTCGGCGATCGGCTCGTCGAGCACGACCGACTGTTCGGCCACGCAGGCGGTGCCGTTGTCGAAGGACTTGGAGGTCACGACCATCAGCGCGGCCTCCGACACATCGGCCACCGAGCGGTGGATGTAGACCGGCACGTTGCCCGCACCGACCGCCAGCGTGGGCTTGCCCGACGAATACGCGGCGCGCACCATCGCTGCGCCACCGGTGGCCATCACGAGGGCGATGTCGCGGTGCGCCATCAGCTCGCGCGTGGCGCTCAGCACGCCTGTCGAGAGGCACTGCAGCAGGCCGGCCGGCGCGCCGGCCTTCTCGGCCGCGGCAGCCATGATCTCGACCGTGCGGGCGCAGCAGCGCGCAGCGCGCGGGTGCGGCGCGCAGACGATCGCGTTGCCGGATTTCACCGCCGCGAGGCACTTGAAGATCGTCGTCGAGGTCGGGTTGGTCACCGGGATGATCCCGGCGATCACGCCCATCGGCGCACCGATCGCGGTGACACGCGCCACCTCGTCCACCCACAGCACGCCGAGCGTGCGCATCTTCATCATCGCGTGGGCGCAGAACTTGGCGTTGAACAGGTTCTTGAGGATCTTGTCCTCGTAGACACCGTAGCCGGTTTCGTCGACAGCCAGGCGCGCGAGTTCCTTAGCGGCGGCCTCGACCGCGACCGACATCGCTTGCACGATGCCGTCGGCGTGTTCCTGGCTCACGCCGTGGAAGGCTTCGAAGGCCTGGCGCGCGGCGCGTGCCTTGCCGCGCGCCTCGGCGATCGCAGCGAGTTCGGGGTCGAGGGTGGCGAGGGTGCTCACGGGATCTTTGGCGATCTGATGGGATGGTCGCGTTCATGCCGCCACGCGCCGGCGCGGCGCGCAGAAGGCCGAAATCGATTCGCCGCTCAGCGGCCCTTGGGCAGGATCAGCTCGACGTCTTCGTGCGGCCGCGGGATCACGTGCACCGAGACGATCTCGCCGATCTTGCCGGCCGCCGCAGCGCCGGCATCGGTCGCAGCCTTCACGGCGCCGACATCGCCGCGCACCATCACCGTGACCAGGCCGCCGCCGATCTGTTCGCGGCCGATCAAGTGCACATTGGCTGCCTTGACCATTGCGTCGGCCGCCTCGATCGCGCCGACCAGCCCTTTGGTCTCGATCAGCCCGAGTGCGCCACGCGGCCCGTCGATGGCCGTCGAGCCGGTGTTGGGTCCTGTTGCCATGTGCCTGTCTCCTGGTGTGTTGTTCTAGCGCTTCACGAAGGTGGATCGACCATCGAGCTGCACCGAGTCGACGATCGCGATGACGGCTGCATCGGTGGGCGCCGTGCCGCTGTCGGCATCGACGCGGGCCGCGCTTCCGAGCGTCACGAGCACGACCTCGCCGACCCCCGCGCCGGCCAGGTCGACCGCGACATAGAGGTCGCTGCCGAGGCCGCCGCCGTCCGCCATCGGCGCCGCGGCCGCCACCGGTTCGAGCAGCAACAGCTTGTGCGACGCCAGGCCCGCGGCCTTGATCGACGCAACGATGTTGCCGCGCACTCGGGCCAATTGCATGTCAGTACCGCCCGGCCGCCCCGAAGGTGCTGACAGCCCCCTCGGCCCGCAGCGAACGAAGTGAGCGTGGGGGCTTCATTTGTGTCTCCGTCAGGTCGTTCTTGGAATGGCGCTACGGTATGCGGTGGTCGGTGGCGCGTCATTGGCCACCCTGGTGCATACGAGACCGCATCCATTGGCCACCTTGGCCATGGCGGGCACGCCGGCCGGTCCCTAGAGTCACTGGCAAGAAGAGCCCAAGGCCATGCCGCCCGGGCCGTCACGCAGGAGACAAGCCGTGATCAAGGACGAAGACGCGGAGTTCCACGCCGCCGACCCGGACCCGACCTGGGCGGAGACGAACTTTTTCGGGTTCTACAACGCCGAGCACCGGCTCAACGTCGGTGTCTATGCGCTGTTCCGCCCGAACATCGGCGTGGTGAGCTCGACGATCTGCATGAACTCGCAGCGCGCCGTCACCCCGTGGGAGGCCGACTTCTGCGACATGCGCGCCGCGATGCCGATCCCCACGCCGCGCAGCCTGCTCGATTTCAAGCTGCTCAACAGCCTGCACATCCGCTGCTTAGAGCCGAACCTCGTCTGGCAGATCGCCTACGACGACAGGGAAGGTACCCGGATCGACGTGCGCTACCAAGCCCTGATGCCCGCGTTCGACATCCACGACCCGGCGATGGACCCGATGTGCGGCTCGCAATCGAGCGCCGGAAAGTTCGCTTGGGGCACGGCCTACAACGGCCACTTCGACCAGACCGGCGTCTTCACCGGCTCGGTCGCGGTGCGCGGGCGCGAGGTGCCGATCGACTGCGTCTCGACGATGGACCACAGCTGGGGCCCGCGGCCTGAGCGCGGCAAGCCCAACATGAGCTGGCTGCACGCGCACTTCTCGAAAGATCTCGCGGTGCACGCGATCTTCGGCTTCGACCAGACGAAGAACGGCAACGAGTTGTGGCTCGCGCACGGCTACGTGCTTGAGCGCGGAAAGGTGTTCGGCTTGAAGGCCGGCACGGGGCGCGTCGAGCGCCCGCAGGAGCGCTACCCGGAGCACCTGACGCTTGAGATCACCGACAGCGCCGATCGCCACTGGACACTCGAAGGCCGCGCGCTCACCAGCTTTCCGTGGCAGTGCTGGCCGAACATGGTGTCGTTCAATTCGCTGTGCGAATGGCAGATGGCAGGGCTTCGCGGCCATGGCGAGGTACAGGACTTCTTCGAACTGCCGCAGCTCAACGCACTGAACAGCGCCGCCGCCACGCGGCGCCCCTCGCGGCCGCTCTGAGCGGGCCACGGCAGTTCGCCCCCAGGACACCGCGTGCCGCGCGCCATCCTGTTCGACCTCGACGGCACGCTCGTGGACACGCGCGCCGCCTCGTGGCAACTCTTCGCCGAGACGAACCAGGCCTTCGCGCTCGGCATCGACACGCAGGAGGCCTTCTTCCAGGCCTTCGAGGGCAACTTCTTTGACTCGCTCGCGCGCCTGGTGCCCGACCCGAAACGCGCTGCCGATGCGAAAGCGCACTTCATGAATCTGCTGGGCACGCGCTACCACCCGGCGGTGATTCCGGGGATGGTCGACGTGGTGCGGGCCCTGGCGCCGCAGTGCACGCTGGCCGTGCTGTCGTCGAACGGCATCGAGGCCATCCGCCGGGTGCTGGTAGGCGCGGGCATCGCCACCTGCTTCTCGCACGTGTTCTCTGGCGACGTGGAGCCGCGCAAGGCAGCATCGATGCGCCGCTTTCTCGCCGACCAGCGCTACGCGACGCATCGCCAGTGCTCGCCGGCCTACCACGACGGGGTCGACGCGGGGCAGGGACAGGGGCAGCTTCAGGCGCAGGAGGTCGTGCTCGTGACCGACACCGTCGGCGACGTGGCCGAGGCACGCGAGGCAGGCGTTCGTGCCATTGGCGTTTCCTGGGGCATGCACACCGAAAAGCAGCTGCTCGACGCCGGTGCCGAGCGCGTGGCCCTGTGGCCGCAGGAGCTCGTGGCCTGGCTGCGTGATCACGATTCGGCCGCGCTGGCCTGTGACTGCAGCGCCCAGGCGCCGGCCTGCGCCTGCGCTGTGCCCGCTCCGGCGGCGGCTGGCAGCGCCGCCATCCGGCCCGCGATCCCACCCGCGATCCGACCCGCGATCCCACCCGCGATCGACCCCGTCGCCGAGGCCGGCCGCGTGCGCGACGCACGCCGTCTGCAAGCCCGGCAGGCGCAGGCAGCATCCGTTGGCACGACCACCGCCGCGGCCGCAGCACCGTTCATCCACACCCCGCCCACCGGCGCGGTGCCGTCCGAGCTGCTGCGTGCGCTGCAGCGAATCATCCCCGGGGCGGTGCGGTGATCCGGGGCCCATGACGCGCTGCCGCCCCGCGGGGTGACGCGACTTCCCTTTCCCACAGCCAGACAGGAGACAAGGTCATGAAAGTCATTGCGGAAGGCTTCAACAGCTTCGAGACGAACAAGAAGCCGATCGGAGTCGTCAAGTACCTCCCCGATCCCAAATCGGTGATCGCGTTGATCCAGAGCGGCAAGCTCAAGGACCACATCGTGCTCGCCCAGGGTGGCACCACCACCTTCCTCGCGCCGGTGCTCAGCATGGGCGCGATGGGGGTGATCACGCTGTCGGGTGCGCCCGAATCGCACCTGGGCATCCTCTCGCGGGAGTTCCAGATCCCGTGCGTGATGACCACCTACCTGAAGGACAGCGACTCGCGCTACGTGACCGGGGGCGACAACAAGGCGCACTTCGATCAGATGGTCAAGGCGCTCGACGGCAAGAAGGTGCAGCTCGACTGCGAAGGCGAACTCGGCCACGTGCTGCTGGCCGACTGATCGACCCACACCGATCAAACCACACTGAACAACCCACACGGAGACATCACGATGGACTATCAGAAACGCTACCAGCCCGGGGACGACGGGCTGCGCTTCCAGGACCTGCTCTACGTGGGCAACTTCAAGGACCTGCCGCCCGTGCCCGACGGCGTCCTTGGCGACCGCATGATGAAGGAGCGCGCCAAGAGCAACGTGCTGCAGAAGGTCAGCAAGGAAGACGTGCTGCGCGACCAGTTCACCATTGCCGAACTGAACGACCTGAACAACTACCTCGCCTGGAACATTTGGGACGTGCTCGTGATGCGCGCGACCGAGGGTGTCTCCGGGATGATCCCGCGCCAGGAGTACGAGATCCTCGCGTTCATGCACGAGTTCTACCGCTGGCCCGAGATCCTGCGCATGACGACCGACGAGATCGGCGCGCAAGGCGTGATGGACATCGGCGCGTCGGCCCGCAACGAGATCGGCACCAAGATCAACTGCGTGCACGACTGGTGCATCGGCGCGGTCGGCTTCGGCATGGGGCGCTGCGGCCTGCTGGCGCTGGAGGTGATCCAGCCGAACGACTACATCGAAGAAAGCAACGAGATCCTGAAGTTCATGCAGCGCGTGCTCTGGGGCAAGCGGCAGGATGGCTGGATCCTGAACTCGCAGGATGCCTACCGCTGCCTGATCCACCAGCCGCCGATCATCGAGCGCCTGACCTCGCAACTCGACCGCCTGGAGGCCGGCACGCCCGACCACGACACGGTGATCAGGTTCAACGCCGCGGCAGAGCTGCTCTCGTTCCTCGACCACTACGACTGCCGCCTCGGGCTCGGTGACACGGGGCCGTATCCGCTGCCCAACGGCAACCTGCTGGTCATCCGCGACCTGTTCACGAACGAAGAGGCGTTCGAGTGGAGCGACGTGTGCGACCACGAGAACGTGCCGCACTGCTACACCGTCGTGCTCGAAATCGACCCGAAGCACATGAAGCTCGACGAGATCCGCGTCAACGACATCTCGACCACCTTCACGCGGCCGAAGAACTACATCCCGTCGATCCGCGCGGCCGCGGTGTTCGTGCGCGAGAAGTGGAACACGCCGATGTCGGAGGTCTACAAGGTGCCGGTGAAGGACCTGGAGAAGCGTCTGGAAGGCATCCAGCAGGCGACGTTCAAGCTGTACTCGAAGCTGTCGCGCCAGTCGCGCCGCACGCTGATCACGAACGGCATGTACGTCTACTACATCGACATGATCCTGCCGCACCTGCGCCTGGCCGGAACCTACGAAAAGGCCTGCACCGACTACCACTTCTGGGAGATCGACCAGCGCGTGTCCAACTACTACTACGACATCACCAAGCGCGGCTTCGCGCAGGCTACGGTGCCGCAGAAGATCTTCTCCGGCGAGGGCTACCTGCCCTTCGACGAGCACGCTGACCGGCGGCGCTCGAAGTATTTCTGGGGCTGAGAGCCCGAGACCGCCACACCGGGGTGGTCGCGCGGCGACGCGGGGCCACTCAGTCACGAAACCTCCCGACGCCCGCGCCATGCTCTCTGACACCGACTTCATCGTCCTCAACGCCGTCTACCTGAAGAAGATGGCGGATGTGGCGTCGATCGCCGAGATCACCGCGCTGCCGAGCGAGGCCGTCGCTGTCAGCCTCGATGCGGCCGCGGAAGCCGGCTGGCTGTTCGCGATGCCGACCGGCGCGATGCTGATGCCCGACGGATGCGCCCAGGTGCTCGACTACTACGCCAACGCCTACAGCGCCACACGCGCCGACCCGGCCATGCTCGCCTGGTACGAAGGCTTCGAGACCCTCAACACGCGCTTCATCGGCCTCGTCACCGAGTGGCAGAAGACCGAAGGCGACGAGCGTGTCGAACGCCGGCTGCTGCAGACCGCCGAACGCCTCACGCGCGACATCGCCACGCTCGTGCCGCGCATTGCGCGCTATGCCGCCTATGTGCGCCGCTTCGAGCGCAGCATGGAACTGGTCGACCAGGGCCAGCGCGATTTCGTCTGCAAGCCGACGCTCGATTCGGTGCACAACATCTGGTTCGAGTTCCACGAAGACATCCTCGCCGTGCTCGGGCGCCCCCGCGACACCACATGACGCGAGACACCGCCACTGTCACGGCCGATGCCGATGCCCTGGTCCAACCCGTCGAGGCGATAGACGGGCACGACAGCGCGCGCTTCGGTGGCAAGGCCACGGGCCTGGCGCGCATGGCGGCCATCGGCATTCCGGTGCCGCCAGCCTTCGTGATCGGCACCGATGGTTACCGCGCGTTTCGCGCCGCCGGCGCGATCCCTGCCAACTTGCTGGCGCAGGCCCACGCCGCGCTGGCGCGGCTCGAGGCGCGCACCGGCCGGCGCTTCGGTGCGGTCGATGCGGTGCCGCTGCTCGTCTCGGTGCGCTCCGGCGCCCAGGTCAGCATGCCCGGCATGATGGACACGGTGCTGAACCTCGGCATCACCCCCGG
>JAYWGR010000146.1:0-5226 GCA_043778145.1 Rhizobacter sp. | reverse complement strand
GCAATCGTCGGCGCCGTGACGCTCGGGCCCGACGATGAGGGCGATCAAGTCAGCGTGGTCATGCTGGTGGTGCACCCGAGCCACCAGCGCCAAGGCATCGCGCGCCGCCTGATGCAAGAGGCGCTGCGCCGAGGCGCGGGGCAGGTGTTTTCGGTATGCACCGCGGCGGCCAATGCGCCGGCGCTGGCGCTCTACCGTGACCTCGGTTTCGCGGTGTACCGCCGCGGCACCCTCGGGCCCGAAGCGCTCGCGCTGGTCAAGCTGCGCCGCCTGCCGAGTGACTCGCGGCGTTGATCCGTTGGCGTGATGGTCGGCGTGATCTTTGGCGCTGGCTGCATGTGATTCAATCGCAGCACAACGCCCCGTGGCTCAGCGACTGAGCCATGCTCAAACACCACCACGACCGGGAACATCTGATCATGAAAATCATCGCCATCATCCTCATGCTGGCCGGGCTTCTTGCGCTGGTCTACGGCGGCTTCAGCTACACGAAGGACACGACGGTCATCAAACTCGGCCCGCTCGAAGTCTCGGCCAAAGAGAAAGAAACCGTGAACGTGCCGGTGTGGGCCGGCGTGGGCGCCATCGTGATTGGCGGCCTGCTGCTCGTGGCGGGCAGCAAGAAAGGTTGAGCGCCATGGATGCGCCCACCGCAGCGCCACCGCGGCTCGGCCGGATTCACCACGCCGCGATCATCTGCGCCGACTACGCGGCGTCGAAGCGTTTCTATACCGAGTGCCTGGGGCTGCGAATCGTTGCAGAGAACTACCGCGCCGAGCGGGCATCGCACAAGCTCGATCTCGCATTGCCTGATGGCTCGCAGATTGAGTTGTTCTCGTTCCCCAATCCGCCGCCGCGGCCCTCGCGCCCCGAGGCGTGCGGCCTGCGCCACCTTGCATTCGAGGTCGCCAGCGTGAGCGAGTGGAAGGTGCGGCTCGAATCGCTCGGCGTGGCCGTCGAGGCGATTCGGATCGATGAGTTCACGCAGCGGCGATTCGTCTTCTTCGCCGATCCGGACGGCTTGCCGCTCGAGCTCTATGAGGCGGCGCCTGCGGCGGCATAGCTGCCCGCCTTGCGCCGCCTTCGCCTTGTTACGGCCCGACTGACCAAGTGATCGACTTGACGATGCCCGTCGTCGTCGGGTCGGTCGCTACTTGGTGTGCGGCGTCACCGGTCGTGCCCGCAGCCGGCGCGCTCAGAAGCGCCGCCAAGTCGACTTGCAGGCTCTTCAGCGCGCTGCCGTCGAGCAAGTACCCGTAGGCCTTCGAGTTGCTCAAGTTCTTCACCACGGCCACGGCGTGCGGGTCGCGCGCATAGGCGTAGCCGGTCAGGCCGCGCACGAAGCGCCAGTCTGACAAGCCGGCCCAGGTGCTGCCCGCGGGAACGGTGGCCGGGTCGATCAGCTGGCCCACTGCGATGTCGCTGCTGTAGCCGGCCATGAAGAGCGCGAGGTGCGATTCACTGTCAACCGCCGAGCCGCTGAGGATCGGGCCGCCGAGGTTCAAGCCGACGAATCCGCCTGCGGCTGGCGCGAAGGTCGAGCGGCCATCGGGCACATCGGTCTTGGTGATGGTCTTCAGGTTGATGAGGCCGATGTCATCGGAGTCTTCGTCAGTGATGATGCCGACTTGCAGCGATGTATCCACTGAACCCGCATCCGGCTCGCGGAGGTTCGGGAACGCGGTCGTGAAGGCGGCACCGTCGAGGTAGTAGGACTTGCCGGCGGCGAAGTCGGCAATCTGCACGCCCGGCGCGTAGTTGGCTGCAAAGAGATAGCCGTGGCCCACATCACCGCCGACGTTCTCTGCCAACTCGGCGGGCGCGGAGAGGTCGAACTTCGTGCCGAGGGTTTGGGTGGCGCGGTCGAAGAACACGTAGCCATCGGCCGTGGCCAGCCAAACGCCGTCGCGGCCGGTGTCCGGAATGGCGCCGGCAATGAAGGCGCTGCCGCCCGAGAACTCGACCGGGCTGGTGGCCGCCAAGGGCAGATCGGCTTCGTACTCCACCGCGCCGGTGTCGGCGTTGACGAGTGCGACGTGCTTGCTGCCGTAGGCGAAGACCAGCAGCTGCGGATGGTCAGCGCCAATCAACGGCACCACGCCGCCAATGGCATTGCCGCCAAAGTTGGTGACCAGGCTGCTGTAGACCTTGACCGTGGGCGCGGTGGCCAAGGGATCGGTCACGTCGATCGCGACCACGCCGTTGCTTCGGGCCGCGATGAAGACCCATTGCTTGCCGCCGTAGGCCAAGGTCGAGATGGCGCCTGAGCTGCCGGCGGCCAAGCCTGTGGCGCTTGGCGTGGCCGGGCTGCTGGTGAGTGCCGTGCGCACCAGGGTCACGGTGGCGGTGAGGTCGCTGATGGTGATGCCCGCATCGAGCACGGCTTTGCCGGCTGATGCATAGCCGGCCACGCACGAGAGAAAGTCAGACGTGCCCGCGGTGGAGCTCAGCGTGCCGGTGCCAAGCGGCACGGGCGTGGTGCCGGCCTTGCCGTCAAAAACGCCGTCTGCGAAGTCGGCCGAGATCGCGGCAAAGAGCGAGCCGCGCAGCGTTGCGGGCAAGAGCTTGTCGCAAGTGTCGAGCGAGCCGAGCACGAGGCCGAGCGTGTAGCCCGAGGTGCCGAGCGAGGCTTTGTCATAGGTCGGCACCAGCGCCTCGAGCGATGCGGTTGTGATGCCGTAGGTGCCGGTCACGAGCTTTTCTGCGTCGCTGAGGGCCGCGCTCAATGTTGAACCGCTGCCGACGAGCGAACGGGCGCGCGCGGTCATCATGTCTGACAGGGGCGTGATGATCACGCCGGCGATGCCGCTGCCCACGCTCGGGATGATGGCGAGCAGGTCAGAGACCTTGCTGACGGTGGCACCGTCGGATTCACTGACATACGTGCCGCCCGCGGCCACGAGCACGATGGCGCCGGTGGGCGACGCGGTCAACGTGATCGTGAAGCTGCCATCGGCGCCCGTGGCCGCAGAGCCGATCGCGGCGCCCAATGTGGCGTCAGCATTCAACGGATAGGCCGTGACGGTGGCGCCAGAAACCGGCCCTTTGATCACCGTGCCCGACACAGTGGTGCCGGTGGCCGGCGGCGGCGTGGTCTCGCCGCCAGTGCCGGTTGGCGTGGCGCTTGAGGAGCCGCCGTCATCGAACCAGCAGCCAGACAGCATGGACGCTGCCACGGTGCTCATCGCCAACGCGCGAATCAATGCGGGAAGGGCGCGTACGCGGCCAGGGAATTTGAGTGTCTTCAAGGGTGTCTCCTCGTCTGGTGACGTATTGATTTCAGGTGAGATTGCATCGCGCGGATTACTGCGACGGCGATCGTTTATTTTCCTGAGACTGGAAAACTTCACCACCCCTAGGAAGCCGACCAGGCCGCCACACCCTTTGCAACCTTCTTCACCCTCCTGCACCCTCCGCAGCTCACGGAGCGCGCTGCCATTCGGGTTTGCGGTCGTTGAATGTCATTGGGTTTGAGACGAAGCTGAAGCTGCAGTCGCCCCACCCGAACCACGCGACGCACCACACACAAGGAGACTCTCCATGACCGAATCCACACCCCCCGCCACGCGCCCCGCTGACACGCCCGTATCACACCCCGCGCGAGCCACGTGGCGCCGCCGAACGATGCTCGGCTGGCTGCCCGCACTGGCCGCGTCCGCCTTGGTGTTGGCCGCAAGTGCCAGCGCGGCGTTCGATGCGGCCAAAGAGCCAGCATGGCTCGGCACCTGGACGGCCAGCCCGCAAGCGCCCGAGCCACCGCTCATCGCAGCCGTGCCCGCGCAGTTCGACAACCAGACGATCCGGCAGATCGTCCACACGAGCGTTGGCGGCACGGTGGTGCGCGTGCGCTTGTCAAACGAGTACGGCACCACGCCGCTCGTCGTTGGCGCCGCGCACATCGGCCGGCAGTCGACTGGCAGCCCGTCAAGCGTGATGGCCGGCAGCGACCGCACGCTGACCTTCGGCGGCCGGGCCAGCGTGACCCTTCCGCCCGGCGCGCCGGCGATCAGCGACCCGGTGGCACTCGACTTCCCCGCGCTCAGCAACTTGGCGATCAGCCTTTATCTGCCGAAGACCGTGCCCGTTGGCAGCTTCCATTCGCTCGGCGTGCAGACGACCTACATCTCGTCGCAAGGCGATCACAGCGCCGATGCCGATCTGCCCGTGGCATCGACCACCACGTCATGGTTCTTCCTCTCCGGCGTGAGCGTGGCGGCCACGCCCGCGGGCCGCGCCATCGTGGCGCTCGGCGATTCGATTACCGATGGCTACGCCTCCACGGTCGACAAAAACCAGCGCTGGCCCAATCTCTTGGCCAAGCGCATCCAGGCCACGAGCAACTTGCGGCGCACGGCCGTGCTCGACCACGGCATCAGCGGCAACCGCGTGCTGCATGACTTCATCGGCCCGAACGCACTCGCCCGCTTCGACCGCGACGTGCTGGCCGCGCCGGCCGTGCGCTATGTGGTGGTGCTCGAAGGCATCAACGACATCGGCTTGACCGGAGCATTCGGCTTGAGTGACGAGGTCGTGACAGCCGACGACATCATTGCCGGCTACCGCCAGCTCATCGCCCGAGCGCACGCGCGCCACTTGAAGATCTACGGCGGCACGCTCACGC
Organism: Rhizobacter sp.; assembly: GCA_043778145.1. Classification (GTDB taxonomy): domain Bacteria; phylum Pseudomonadota; class Gammaproteobacteria; order Burkholderiales; family Burkholderiaceae_C; genus LMDS01. The sequence continues at coordinate 605 of JAYWGR010000146.1, read as the reverse complement.
CCTTCGAAGGCACGACCATCGCCGGCTACTACACAGCAGCCGGCGAGGCCACACGCCAAGCGGTGAACGCCTGGATTCGCAGCAGCGGCGAGTACGACGCCGTGATCGATTTCGACCTCGCCATCCGCGACCCCGCACAACCCGGCCGCATGCTGCCCGCCTACGACAGCGGCGACCATCTGCACCCGAACGACGCGGGTTATCAGGCGATGGCCAATTCGATTGACCTGTCGTTGTTTGGGGTTGATTGAGGCGCTGATTCGTGCTTCGCGCGCCCCGCCTCGCGGGTCTGTCCGGGCTGAATCGATGGGGCGCGTTGGGCGAGTTCGGTGCTCGACGTGATTCCGCCTGCCGCAGCGGCATTGCACGAACACTGATGACATTGCTCAGCTGCGGCCGAATCTTGGTCAGCGGCTGGCGGGGCGCCGATGTCAAGCATGGCTACCGCCGACGCCCAGGCTCTCATTCAAGTCTTCGCCACGCATATTCCAGTGTTTGTGTCTTCGTCCTGAATCCGTGACCTCGACCCGAGTGGATGCGAGATTGGGGCTGAGTTTCATGACAAGTATTTCCGAGTGATGAATCGAACGATGTCGTGACTCGGT
>JAYWGR010000145.1:0-16424 GCA_043778145.1 Rhizobacter sp. | reverse complement strand
CTCGGTCGAGGGCATCGATGAATACAAGCTGCCCAACGGCTTGCAACTTCTCTTGATCCCTGACGACTCGAAGCCGACGACCACCGTCAACCTCACCTATCGGGTCGGATCTCGCCACGAGAACTACGGCGAAACCGGCATGGCGCATTTGCTTGAGCACATGCTCTTCAAGGGCACGCCCAAGCATGTGAACATCTTCAGTGAGTTCTCCAAGCGCGGCCTCGCCGCCAACGGCAGCACCTCATACGACCGAACCAACTACACCGCGAGTTTCTCCCGCAACGATGACAACCTGCAGTGGTACATCGATTGGCTTGCCGATGCGATGGTCAACAGCTTCATCGCCCGCAAAGACCTCGACTCGGAAATGACCGTTGTTCGCAACGAGATGGAGTCGGGCGAAAACAGCCCCGATCGCGTCTTGTTGCAAAAGACGATGGCGGTGATGTACGACTGGCACAACTACGGCAAGAGCACGATCGGTGCGCGCACCGACGTCGAGAACGTCGATATCCCGCGCCTGCAGGCGTTCTACCGGCTCTACTACCAGCCCGACAACGCGACGCTGATCGTCTCTGGCAGTTTTGATCCTGCCAAGGTGCGTCAATGGGTCGCCGCGTCCTTCGGAAAAATTGCCAAACCTGCCCGCAAGCTCCCCACGCAATACACGTTAGAGCCAGTTCAGGACGGCGAGCGGAGCGTGACTTTGCGCCGCGTCGGCGGCGCGCCAGTGTTGATTGCGGGGTATCACGTGCCCGCAGGGCCGTCGAGTGACGACGCGGCGGTCGAGTTGTTGTCGATCGTGTTCGGTGACGTGCCTTCCGGCCGCCTGCACAAGCGCCTCACGGAAGCGCAGTTGGCTTCTGGCGCGTTTGCATTTCCTTATGGCCTGGCCGAACCTTCAACCTTGATCTTCGGCGCTCAACTCGCACCTGGCCAGGACGTCGACCAAGCGCGCAGCGAGTTGCTCGCCACGCTCGAGTCAAATGCGCGCGAACCCGTCACGGCCGAGGAGCTTGAACGCGCAAAAGCGAAGTGGCTGAAAGATTGGGAACAATCCTTTGCCAACCCCGAGGCCATCGGCTTGGCGCTCTCGACGCCAATCGCGCAAGGCGACTGGCGGCTCTTCTTTCTTGCGCGAGACCGCGTTCGCGAGGCCACCCTGGCCGACCTGCAGCGCGTCGCCACGCAGTACCTGCTGCCGACCAACCGAACGCTTGGCATCTACTTGCCCACCGATGCACCGCAGCGCGCTCCAGCGCTCGCAAAGGTCGATATTGCACAGCTGATGAAAGGCTTCAAGCCGAACGTGGCCGCAGCGAAAGTGGAGTCATTCGAAGCCACGCCCGCGAACATCGACGCGAGAACTCAGCGCTTTTCAGTCGGCGCCATCCAGGCCGCCGTGTTGCCCAAGGGGACGCGCGGCGGTGCGGTCGAAGCCATTCTCGTGCTGCACTTTGGAGACGAGAAAAGCCTGTTCGGCCAAGGCGAATTGCCCGATGTCACCGCGAGCCTGATCGACAAGGGGACGAAAACGCTCAATCGCTTGCAGGTGCAAGACAGGCTCGACCAATTGAAGACCGAGCTCGCCGTCAGCAGCTCGATCGGCCGCGTGACGATTTCGCTCAACTCTCGTCGTGAGTTCTTGGCCGCAGCGATCGAACTCGTCGGCGATCTGCTGCGCAACCCGGTTTTTCCAGCTGACGCGGTGGACGAGTTGAAGCGCCAGGCGCTGACCGCCATCGAACAGCAGCGCAAAGAGCCAGAGGCGCTTGCCGATAACGCACTCGATCGGCTCAGCGATCCTTACCCCGTTGGCGATGTGCGCCATGCGCGCAGCTTCGACGAGATCGCTGCCGACGTGAATGCGCTCGACGCCGCCAAGTTGCGCGCATTCCATGCGAGCTTCTACGGCGCAGGCAAAGGCGAGTTCAGCGCGGTGGGTGACCTCGATGTCGAAGGTGTGCAGCGCGCGTTGCAAGCGGCGTTTGGAGGCTGGCAGGCAGGCGCACCGTTCACACGCGTGCCGACGCCATTGATTGCAATCAAGCCTGAACGGCTGCTCATTGCCGTGTCCGACAAGCAAAACGCGGTGATGCAGGTCCGGCAAGACATTCCTTTGACGGACAGCCATGCAGACTATCCGGCGCTCTCGGTGGCCAACTACCTGCTGGGCGGCGGGGGCAGCTCCAGGCTCTGGAAGCGCTTACGTGAAGTCGAAGGCCTCTCATATGACGTGCGCAGCGGCATCAACTGGAACACCAACGAGCCCAACTCTGATTGGCAGGCCAGCGCAATCTACGCACCTCAGAACCGCGCGAAAGTGGAGGCGGCATTCAAGGAAGAAGTGGCAAGGGCTTTGCGAGAAGGATTCACCGCGCAGGAGCTGGCCGAAGGCCAGCGCGGCCTGCTGGCTTTCCGCCGGCTTGGCCGCGCGCAAGATGGCGCCATTGCTGCCGGCTTGGTTAACAACCTCTACCTTGGTCGAACGTTTGCGAGGTCGTCTGAGGTGGACGCCGCAATAGCGAAGCTGAGCATCGGCGAGGTCAACGCAGCGCTGCGCAAATATCTGAAGCCGCAGGACTTTGCTTCAGTCTTCGCCGGAGACTTCCCGACGCCGCCTTGATCGCGGTCGCGATCGGAAAAAATTTGGACCGCTGACGCGTTCGAGATCGTCGCGGCCCGTGTCCACGAAGTTTGCGATGCACTTGTCGTTTTGCGAGCCCACGCAGTGCCCGAAATGCTTCGCTTCTTGAACCGAAGCTTCGGATTGCGGCCTTGCTGTGACGCAAGCTCTCAACACAATAGGCCGCATCAACAACCTTTCGGAGATTGCACATGGGAGCTATTGCGCACGCAATTAAAAAAGTCGTCGACGGTGTCAGTCACGCTGTAGAGGCCGTCGGCCATGCGGTTGAAGGCGCGGTTCACGTTGTCAAAGGTGTCGTGACTTGCAATCCGAGCGAGATCATGTCTGGCCTCAAAGAGATGAAAGAAAGTGGGAAAGAATTAATCACCGCGGCGGGTGAGGTGGCGTCCGGAGCCCTTCAAAGCGTCATTAATATGACGCCCATGGGCTATGCGGTCAATCAATTGACAAAGGGCGCTTTGGATGGTTTTCTCGAAGGGGCCGTGAGTGGCATTACCGGAACCATCACGCGCGGCATTGACGGCATCGAAGGACTTGCTGACGGCGTCATTCACGGCGATCTAAAGAAAATCGCTAGTTCCGCGTTGGCTGTTGGCGAATTGGCACTGCTGGTGGCCCCAGTAGGCGTAGCCGCAAACCTCGGTAAAGCGGCACTTAAAACCGTTGTCAAAGACGTTGTCAAAGACGCTTTCACTGACCAAGCCGTTAACACCGTTGCCGGTGGCGCGGCAAACTTGGCCAACCAAGCGGGTGTGCCCGTTCCAGCGTTCGCCGCAGTCGCCGGCGGGGCTGCGTTCGCTGGTGCAGCCGCGGGATCTGGAAGCCTGGGTGGGAAGCACCATCACCGCCCACCGCACGCCAAGATGGATACGGAGCAACCGCATACCAAGCCGTTCGAATCTGCAGGAGGTGCGCACATCCCAACGCCAGCGTTCGGCAGAATTAGTATTGACGATCTGACAACCGCCAATCGCAAAGAAATTGCTGCTTCGCTCAGCCAGAAATTCTCGGCTTCAGATCTGAAGGAGCTCAAATCGGATTTGAGCGACTTCTTCAATCACGGAAATGATGCCAAGCGCCAAGAAATTAACGCCAAGTGGGGCGCCGCGCTCGGGACAGATTTCAACGACTCGGATGTCAACAAGAAGCTGTTTTTTGCGGCAAAGGATTGCGCCTGACTGGCGCGGTAGTCCTCTGAAATCCGAATACCTAAAGGTGAATCAAATGCAAAGCAACGATAATCCTGAGCTGGTTTCTACGCGTGTGGTGGGCTCGCTGCAATCGTCTTCTTGGCTTGCAAAGCAGGGCAACGGAGCACCCGCGGTGCAGTCATCAACGCCGTCGCAGAACCGAGCTGCCTCGCCGCGTGGAACCATCGAGGAAATACGCGATGCGTTCTTCGCTGTGATGGAGGCTATTGGCGAAAACGAATTCGACGTTGCGCTGAGCAATCTCGAAAAGTTGAAGGTGCTCTCGAATCGCGACGCCAATCACCCAGACGTACTTTTTCTCCGGACGCTGATTGCAATTCAACGCGGCGACACCCGCGATGCGCTGCATGTGCTCAACGATCTCGGCGACGACGTGTGCCCCGAATTGCGTGCGCTGTGCCTTTACTCACTCCAAGACCCATTGTGGGAAGGCCTCGCTCAGAGTTTGGTGGATTCACCTAAGCCGCATGTCGCTGCCGCAATGCGTGGACTGCTTGAGCGGCACAACGCGTTGAAGCAATAGAGCCAATCCACGCTCAACGAGAGGTTTTCTCTGGCGCAGCGGCATTCATCGCCTATGACGAGCCGTTCAGGTCGTTGACTTGAACGGCATGCGCTCGGTCAGTTCATCAAGATAATTCCCAATGCCTTGGCCTTCGCGAGCGAGAAAGTCGCTCACAGCTTCGGCAAACTGCGGGTGCGCTAGCCAGTGCGCTGACCAAGTTTGCACCGGGAGCAGGCCACGCGCCATCTTGTGCTCGCCTTGTGCGCCACCCTCGAAGCGCGCGTAGCCGTTAGCGATGCACCAAGCCAGCGGCTGGTAGTAGCAAGCATCGAAGTGCAGGCAGCTGACGTGTTCGGTCGCGCCCCAGTAGCGACCGAAGGCGACCTTCGCGACCGGGTCAATGCCGATGAGCGATGCGGCAATGGGTTGGCCGTCGAGTCGCGCCATGAAGAGCAGCCAGTTCTCCGGCATCGTGGTCGCCATGCGAGCAAAGAAGTCGCGGGTCAAGTAGGGCGTCGAGTGGTGTGCGCGATAGGTGAGGGTGTAGCAGCGGTAGAAGAAGTCCCAGTCGCTGGCAGAAATATCGCTGCCAATTGATGCAGTGAAGGTGATACCCGCATCATTCACTCTGCGGCGCTCCTGTTGAATCTTCTTGCGCTTCTCCCGCTGCATCGAGGCGAGGAAGTCATTGAAGTCGACATAAGGCTCTGGCTTGCGATTTGCCCAATGAAACTGGACGGTGCTGCGCATCATCCATCCCTCGGCGCGAGCGGCGGCCTCATCAGCGGCAGCCAGGAACAACAAGTGCGCGGATGACATTTGCGCTTCGCGCGCCAACTGCTGCATCGCGCGCAACAGCACGCGCCGGCCGGACGCGTCGCGTGCCAACAGTCTTGGCCCCGGCACGGGAGTGAAAGGTACTGCGTCGAGCAGCTTGGGGTAGTAGTGCAAGCCGTGGCGCTGATAGGCATCGGCCCATGCCCAGTCAAATACGTATTCGCCGTAGGAATGATCTTTCACGTAGAGCGGGCAGGCGGCAATGAGCGCATCAGCCCGCGTCACCACGAGGAACTGCGCGATCCAGCCCGCCTTTGCGCTCGCGCTGCCAGAGTGGTGCATCGCGCACAGGTATTCATGGCGCATGAAAGGGGTCGCCGTCGGTTGTTCGGCGAGGAGCGCATTCCAGTGTGCAGCGTCAATGGTCGCCGGGTCAGCGATGACCCGAATGAGATAATCATCCGACAGATTCAGGTCTGTTTTACCTGGCAGTTTTTCCGCGGCGTCGTCCTTCATATGTCAGTCAAACCTTCGGTGACAGTGGCTTTGGCGCAGATCAACGCCACGGTGGGCGATCTGGGTGGCAACAGCCGCAAGATCGTTGATTGCGCGCGCAGGGCCCACGCGCAGGGCGCGCGGGTTGTGCTCACGCCGGAGCTCAGTCTTTGTGGTTATCCGCCAGAAGACCTGCTTCTTCGCCCAGCTTTCATGCAGGCTTGCCACCAGGCCTTGATCGACTGCGCCGCGGCGTTGGCCGACCTCGACGATTTGGTGGTGGTGGTGGGGCATCCGCATCAGTTTGGTGAGCACGGCGATGTTAGGTCGAAGTCGGTTGCGGTGCCGCGGCGCTACAACGCGGCCTCGGTGCTGCGCGCGGGAATCATTGAAGCCACCTATTGCAAGCGCGAGTTGCCGAACTACCAAGTATTCGACGAGCGGCGCTACTTCGCGTCAGGCCGCGATGATGGCCTTTCGCCGGTCGTGTTCGACGCTGGCGGCTTACGCTTTGGACTGACGATATGCGAAGACGCTTGGTTCGATGAGCCAGCCGCCAGCGCGAAAGCAGCGGGTGCTGAAGTGCTCTGTGTGATCAACGCGTCGCCATTCCATCTCGGCAAAGTTGGCGAGCGCGAGGCCCGCATGGCAGACCGTGCGCGAGCTGTCGCCATGCCGCTGCTCTATTCGCATTTGGCTGGTGGGCAGGATGAGGTCGTTTTCGATGGCGCCTCGTTTGCTGTCGATGCAGCGGGCTTGATTCGCGCCAGGGCGCCGATGTTCGAAGAGGCTTTGAGCTTCGTTGAGGTGACGCCGTCGAATGTCTTGGGCGAGCTCGCCCCGGTTCCGACGATAGAAGCTCAAGCATGGGCCGCGCTGGTTACCGGTGTGCGCGACTACATCTCTAAAAACGGATTTCCGGGCGTGATCATCGGGCTCTCGGGCGGGATCGATTCGGCGTTGGTCCTGGCCGTGGCAGTTGACGCGCTCGGCGCCGACCGCGTGCGCTGCGTGATGATGCCCTCGCCCTACACCGCCAGCATCTCTTGGACAGACGCGCGCGACATGGCCGAGCGGCTCGGCGTGCGGTACGACGAAATTTCGATCGTGCCGATGTTCGAGGCCTTCAACGCGAGCCTCGCGACAGAGTTTGTGGGAAGAACGGAAGACACGACGGAAGAAAATATCCAAGCGCGCATCCGTGGCACGTTGCTGATGGCTCTGTCGAATAAGTTCGGCTCCATCGTGCTGACCACCGGCAACAAAAGCGAGATGGCGACAGGTTACTGCACGCTATACGGCGACATGGCGGGCGGCTTTGCCGTCATCAAAGATGTGGCGAAAACGCTCGTGTACCGGCTCGCGAATTGGCGCAACGCGCAAGGTCATGAAGTGATCCCCCAGCGCATCATCACCCGGCCACCCTCGGCCGAACTGCGACCCGACCAAACTGACCAGGACAGCCTTCCGCCGTACGAAGTGCTCGACGTCATCTTGCAGCGCTACATGGAGGACGACCAAGGCATCGGTGAGCTGATCGCCGCTGGATTCAACGCGGAAGACGTCGAGCGAGTGACTCGACTGATCAAGCTCAACGAGTACAAGCGCCGGCAATCGCCGGTCGGCATCCGCATCACCCACCGCGCCTTCGGGCGCGACTGGCGTTATCCAATCACTTCCAAATTCCGCGCGTAAACTCAACCAGAATCGAACCATCCGCAGGAGCCGCCCGATGAAACAGATCACCGCGATCGTCAAACCCTTCAAGCTCGAAGAAGTGCGCGAGGCACTGGGGCAGGTGGGCGTGACGGGTCTGACTGTCACAGAAGTCAAGGGCTTCGGCCGCCAGAAGGGCCACACCGAGCTTTACCGCGGAGCCGAGTATGTGGTTGACTTCCTCCCGAAGGTCAAAGTTGAAGTCGTGGTGAAGGACGTCGATCTGGACCGCAGCATCGAAGCCATCATCAAAGCCGCAAAGACCGGCAAGATCGGCGACGGAAAAATTTTCGTCACTGCCGTGGAGCAGGTCGTTCGCATTCGAACGGGCGAGACAAACGAAGACGCTGTCTGAGTTTCCCCGCTCCGCTTCAACAATTAGGGCCCGCGTGTTGCGGGCCTTTTCACGCCCGGGTTTGGCGATCATGGCTACACGCTTGCCCATAAGGCTGGCCGCAAGTTGGGGGTGATGCGAGGTCACTTCTGTGTGATCGGCCTCCGTCTCCGCTGACCCGATCAGACCTGCGCGCGGCGATCTCGTCGGCCAGATCACGCCGCAGTGGGGCGCGACAATCATCCTGTCCGGTCGAACGACATTCATGATGGCCGGTGGTGAGGAGTCGAAGGCGGCGTAGCCGCCGTAGACGACGAGCCACCGGTGGCGCCGGGTGTGAACGTCGGTGATCAGCGGCTTGAGCGACGTGGTTTTGCAGGAGTCAGGCGCATCCGTCTCAAAAAGGGGTGCGCATCCCTGCGCTCACCACCGTCGCCGGCAAAAGCCGTCAATGTTCCAATCGCGGGCTTGCATCATGGCGGCCGCACTCCGATGCAACATTCGCACCGTTGACGCGTCGATCGTTGCGGCGCGCAGACCGTCTCTTCGCGAGCGCCTGCACCGTTATCTGGGTTGGGGGCTCAGGAGCGAGGCAGTTGTCGATCGGCGTCAGCGGCGTCGACCAAGCGGGTCCCGCACAGAGCGTCGTGCCAGAACTGGCGCTGCGGGTGCAACAGCGCCAACAGGGCGTACGCGACGATGCCGATGGCGATGGCGCCCAGCCCGTGCCAGCCGGTCCAGCCGTTCGCCCATGTGAGCGCGGCGGCCGGCGCGAACCACGCGCAGCTCGCGAGGTAGCGAAGCATTGCGCGCGGCTGCGTCAGTGGCCCACCATCGGCGGTGACCACGCGCAATCGCCAAGTCTGCATCGGCAAAGTCTGACCGCGCGCGGACCAAAACCACGTGAAGTAGATGCCGAACATCACGAAAGCGATCACACGCAGAGCCGACTCGCTTTGCAGAGGATGGCGCTGGCCTGTTAACGCGAAAAACAATGCGCCGAGCGCACCGGGTACCAACAGCATGCCAAACATCAGCATGCCTTCATAAACAAAGCAGGCCAACCTTCTGGTGAGGCTCGGAGTGGCGCCTGCGCCTGCGCCCGCTTCTACATGGGCGCATGAAACTTCGGAGGCGCTCATCGGCGTGCTGCGCTGGCCGCCGGCGCATCGCGAACTGCGGCGGCCTGCGGGCCACGACGGGGAAGAAGCGTCGCCTTGTTGACGAACTCGGGCGTCGCCGCGATCTTCGGCAGCCCAGTCTGTTGATGAGCGGGTGGCGCCGGGCGCTTGGAAATCAACGTAGTGGTCGCACCGGGCTGCGCCTGCACCATGCTCGGGGCGATCGGGCGAGGTGGGGCGGCGAACGCCGGGTTAGGGACGATGTTGGATTTACCTGGTGCCGGTGCCGGCTCGCGGCTCGAAGGCCGATCAGGCTGTTCAGGCGCAGCGTTCGTCAGCTGACGCGCGGCCTCCGCATTGCGACTGGGCGGCGGTGGCGCCGCTCGATCGGCGAGTTCGCGCTTCTGTTCGGGTGGGAGGGCTTGGTAGGCCTCCCAGCGAGCCTGTCGGTCTTTGCTTGGCACTTGTTTGGCCTGTTCGAAGTTGACACGCGCCCGACTCCGCTCCTGCGGCGTGAGCTTTGCCCAGTCAGCCATGCGTGTCTGTACGCGGGCTCTCTCATCGGGTGTCATCGAAGGGAAGCGTGTTGAAAGCTCAAGCCATTTCTGCTTGTGCGGCGAGTTGATCGTCGACCAGTCCCGTTCAAGTGGCGCCAGCGCACTTCGTTGGGAGGGTGTCAGATCGCGCCATCGCGTTCCGGCTTCTGCAGTGACGGGTGTGGCTGGCGCCGCAGTGACCCTTTGTGCAAGTGCCTCGCCCGTCAACGATGTGCCAAGGAGCATCGACGCTGCATAAGCGACGGCGCATGTGAGCCGGTGCAATGCCCCAAGCGCGCGGCGCTTTCCCGAGGCGCGGGAAGCCTGGATGCTCACTCGCGCGGCGGAGTCTTGAGGAACTCGACGAACCCGGCATCGCTGTAAGCATCGGGCGGCAAGTCATCGGCAAGCAATGCGGCGTCGATGTCGGCGGCGGCGCTGATCTGCGTGCTGTCTTGCAGGGTTTGAATCGACACCAAACCAGCAATCAAAGCCAACGCCGGCAAAACAGCCGCGAGCTTGAACCACCAGCCCGACATGCCCCCCAGCAATGCAGCGCCGCCGCGTGTGACGCCCTGGCCGGAGACTGCCGGCGCGGTGCTGGCTTGGCGCGCCAATCGAGCGCGAGCGATCGCCTGTTCACGGGCGAAGCGCAAACGCTCACTTACATCGGCACTGACGTCTTGTGAACGTTCACTCAAGCGCGCCGTGACCTTGAATGCGAAGCGCGATTCCAAACGGTCCCAGGACGATGTGTTGAGGTTGACGTTCATAGTGTGATTCCCTTGGACTTCAGCGCCTTTGCCAACGCGCGGACAGCCCGCGAGCAATGCGTCTTGACGCTGCCCTCTGAGCAGCCCATGGCGACCGCCGTCTCGGCCACGTCGAGTTCCTCCCAGTAACGCAGCAGGAAGGCCTCGCGTTGACGCCCCGGCAACTCGGCGACTTCGGCTTCAACCGCAAGCAGAATTTGCGCCCGCGATACCGAGTCTGCCGCGCTTTCAGAAGCCATCGAGCCGCCCAGGGCTTCGAGTGTCTCCAGGATGTCGAAGTCGCCGTCACTGCCGGCTGATTCGAAATCGGAGAAATTGCGCACAACGGCATTGCGCACTTTCTTGCGCCGAAACCAGTCCATCGTCGCATTCGACAAGATGCGCTGGAACAGCAGCGGCAACTCGGCAGCGGGACGATCGGCGTACTTCTCGGAGACGCGGATCATCGCGTCTTGGACGATATCGAGCGCTGCATCCTCATCGCGAACGGCATAAACCGCGCGCTTGAAGGCCCGCTTTTCGACGCTCTTGAGAAAGTCGGAGATTTCTTTGTCGGATGCCAAGAGAAGAAGGTCCGCGAGGCGGCCCGGTACAGAGGCGCGAATTATCACATCGCGGTGCCTCGCGTGCCGCAACTCGGCGCGCGCGTGAACTGCAATGCCATAATCCGCGGTTGCACGACAGATTTGCGCCGAGATTGCAGTACCCGACCCGGGGCTCCCAATCGTCGGCCACCCCGGCACCACACCCGTCTCAAAAGGACGTGGAGAGGTGCACCGATGGTTTTTCGTCAGAGAAAATCACAAAGGTTTCATAACATGGACATGTCATCTCCCGACGTGAAGCGGGCAGCCTCAGCGCTGCCAGCGTCTTCCGCGCAATCCGACCCAAATGGTTCGGAAATCCTCGTCAAGTGCCTACAAGCTGAAGGCGTCAAGTTCCTGTGGGGCTACCCGGGTGGCGCGGTTCTCTACATCTACGACGCGCTCTACAAACAAGACACCATCGAGCATGTGCTTGTGCGCCACGAGCAGGCCGCCGTGCATGCCGCTGACGGATATGCCCGGGCGACTGGCGAAGTTGGCGTTGCACTCGTCACCTCCGGCCCGGGAGTGACCAATGCGATCACTGGCATCGCGACCGCCTACATGGACTCGACGCCGATGGTGATCATCACCGGCCAAGTGCCAACGGCCGCGATCGGCCTCGACGCTTTCCAAGAATGCGACACCGTCGGCATCACGCGCCCAATCGTCAAACACAACTTCCTCGTGAAGGACGTGCGTGACCTCGCTTTGACGCTGAAAAAAGCCTTCCACATTGCGCGCACTGGACGCCCAGGCCCTGTCGTTGTCGACATCCCGAAGGATGTGTCGCTGCACACCACGCCGTTCCACTACCCGGAGCGCGTCGAGATGCGCTCTTACAACCCGGTCAAGAAGGGCCATGGTGGTCAGATTCGTAAGGCGGTCGCCTTGTTGCTCGCCGCCAAGCGCCCGTACATCTACTCGGGCGGCGGTGTCATTCTCGGCAACGCCTCGGCCGAACTGCGTGAGCTTGCCGATCTGCTGGGTTATCCATGCACCAACACCTTGATGGGCCTCGGCGCCATCGCGGCAAGTGACCCGAAATTCCTCGGCATGCTCGGCATGCACGGCACTTACGAAGCCAATATGACGATGCAGAACTGCGATGTTCTGCTCGCGGTTGGTGCTCGATTCGACGACCGCGTGATCGGCAATCCGAAGCACTTTGCGTCGGTCGAACGCAAGATCGTCCACATCGACATCGATCCGTCGTCCATCTCCAAGCGTGTCAAGGTTGACTTCCCGATCGTCGGCGATGTGCGTGATGTCTTGCAGGAGCTGATCGCACAAATTCGTGAGGCCCAAACCAAGCCCGACGCGAATGCGCTGTCGGCCTGGTGGGGCCAAATCAACGAATGGCGCCAGCGTGACTGCCTCGCCTACAAGAACAGCACCGAAGTGATCAAGCCGCAGTACGTCATCGAGACGCTTTGCGAGCTGACGCGGGGTACCGATGCCTATGTCACCTCGGACGTTGGCCAACATCAAATGTGGGCGGCGCAGTACTTCCGCTTCGAAGAGCCGAGGCGCTGGATCAACTCTGGCGGCCTGGGCACGATGGGCGTGGGGCTCCCGTACGCGATGGGCATCAAACTCGCTAAGCCAGAGTCCGACGTGTTCTGCGTCACTGGCGAAGGCTCCATCCAGATGTGCATTCAAGAGCTCTCGACCTGCCTGCAATACAAAACCCCAGTCAAGATCGTCTCGCTCAACAACCGCTATCTCGGCATGGTGCGGCAGTGGCAACAGATCGACTACGGTGGCCGTTACTCGCACAGCTACATGGAAGCGCTGCCCGATTTTGTGAAGCTCGCCGAGGCCTACGGCCACGTGGGCATCAAGGTCGAAAAGCCGTCTGATGTCGAGCCCGCACTTCGCGAAGCGATCCGCCTGAAAGACCGCACCGTCTTTCTCGATGTGCGCACTGACCAGACTGAAAACGTCTGGCCCATGGTGCAGGCTGGCAAGGGCATTTCCGAGATGCTGTTGGGTTCCGAGGACTTGTGAAGCGCTGAACGCCGCCGGGCGAGGCTGCGTTACCGCGCAGCTTGCAAACGGTGGCGATAGGTGTGAATCGGCTTCGGCGTATTCATTGTCATTTCCACAGGATCGGCTTGGCCAAGGGCTCGCGGTTACCGCCGCCAGCCTGAAGAGCCGGCTGACAATCACACATGAAGCACATCATTGCACTGTTGCTCGAGAACGAGCCGGGTGCGCTCTCCCGAGTCGTCGCACTGTTCTCGGCGCGCGGCTACAACATCGAGAGCCTCACGGTGGCCCCGACCGAGGATGCATCGCTTTCACGCATGACCATCGTCACGACGGGGTCTGACGATGTCATCGAGCAAATCACCAAGCACTTGAATCGGCTGATAGAAGTCGTCAAGGTCGTTGACCTGACGGAGGGCGCATTCACCGAGCGTGAGTTGATGTTGATCAAGGTCCGTGCCGTTGGCAAAGAGCGCGACGAGATGAAGCGCATGGCGGACATCTTCCGCGGTCGCATCATTGACGTGACGGACAAGAGCTACACCATCGAGCTGACCGGCGACACCGCCAAGCTCGACGCATTCTTGGAGGCGCTCGACCGCGCCGCCATTCTCGAAACCGTGCGCACCGGCACCAGCGGGATCGGTCGCGGCGAGCGGATCCTCCGCGTCTGACACACCCACCCGCGACTACTTTTCTAGGAGATGAATATGAAGGTTTACTACGACAAAGACGCTGACCTGAGCCTGGTCAAGGGCAAGAACGTCACCATCATCGGCTACGGCTCGCAAGGCCATGCGCACGCACAAAATCTGAGCGAGAGCGGCGTCAAAGTGACGGTCGGCCTGCGCAAAGGCGGCGCGAGCTGGTCCAAGGTCGAGAAGGCCGGGCTGAAGGTCATGGAAGTGGCTGAAGCCGTGAAGCAAGCCGACGTCGTCATGATGCTGCTGCCCGATGAGCAAATCGCAGCCGTCTACAAGAACGACGTTGAGCCGAACATCAAGCAAGGCGCCTCGCTCGCCTTCGCGCACGGCTTCAACGTGCATTACGGCCAAGTCATGCCGCGTGACGACCTCGATGTGTGGATGGTCGCGCCAAAGGCCCCGGGCCACACCGTGCGCTCGACCTACACCCAGGGCGGTGGCGTTCCTCACCTGATCGCTGTTCACGCCGACAAAACCGGCAAGGCCCGCGACTTGGCGCTTTCGTACGCGGCAGCCAACGGTGGCGGCAAGGCTGGCGTCATCGAGACCAACTTCCGCGAAGAGACCGAAACCGATCTGTTCGGCGAACAAGCCGTGTTGTGTGGTGGTGCCGTCGAGCTGATCAAGGCCGGCTTCGAAACACTGACCGAGGCCGGCTACGCGCCTGAGATGGCCTACTTCGAGTGCCTTCACGAGTTGAAGTTGATCGTCGATTTGATCTATGAAGGCGGCATCGCCAACATGAACTACTCGATCTCGAACAATGCCGAATACGGCGAGTACGTGACCGGGCCGAAGATCGTCACCGAGGACACGAAGAAGGCCATGAAGGCGGTGTTGAAAGACATCCAGACTGGCGAATACGCCAAGAGCTTCATCGTCGAAAACCGTGCTGGTGCGCCGACATTGCTTTCGCGCCGCCGCCTCACGGCTGAGCACCCGATCGAGGTCGTTGGCGAGCAACTCCGCGCCATGATGCCGTGGATCAAGAAGAACCGCCTGGTCGACCAGTCTAAGAACTGACCTGACCTGAGAGGCGCCGGGCCGAAGGCCTGGCGTATCCTCCCGCCGATGAACGAAGAACCTCCATACACAGACGACGAGCACAAGCTCGCAACTGAGGGCCGGCCGCGCAGAAAAGGCCTCTATGTCTTGCCAAGTGCCATCACTTTGGCGGCGCTGTTTTCTGGCTTCTATGCGATCGTGATGGCGATCAACGGGCGCTTCGAGTTGTCGTGCATTGCGGTGTTTTGTGCTGCCGTGCTTGACAGTCTCGATGGCCGTGTGGCCCGCATGACAAACACGCAAAGTGCGTTCGGCGAGCAAATGGACAGCCTCTCTGACATGGTCAGTTTTGGCGCGGCGCCGGCACTCATTGTTTATATCTGGGCGTTGAAAGACCTCGGCAAAGCGGGCTGGATTCCAGCATTCGTCTACATCGCTGGCGCTGCGTTGCGGTTGGCCCGCTTCAACGTCAACATTGGTGTGGTCGACAAGCGCTTCTTCCAAGGATTGCCGAGTCCCGCAGCGGCAGCGCTGGTGATCGGATTGGTCTGGGTTGTCGATGACGCGGGCTTCAAAGACGTGTCAACGATTCCATTGCTCGCCTGGACTGCCTTCGCGGTCACGCTCTATGCCGGCCTCTCGATGGTCACCAATGCGCCGTTTTACAGCTTCAAGGTGGTGGGCGCGCGACGAACAGTGCCGTTTGTCGTGATCGTTGCGATCGCGCTTGCGATAGCAGTTGTGGCGCTCGATCCGCCGCGCGTCTTGTTTGCGATCTTCTGCGCGTATGGCTTGTCGGGCTACATCATTTATGCCCGACGCAAAATCAAGGGTCGGCCGACCAGCGTGATTGCGACCTCGACCGATGAACCCGATGAACAAGGCCTACATCGCTGAACGGGCCCGTGCTACATTCCCGCCCATGACGTTTGCTGCCACCCTCACGCTACTGGCCCTAGGAGAACCTCGGGCTCGCTAGTCGCACACGTTTCACGTTTTCGTACTCAACGGCCCGAATGCAACCTGCAGCGGGCCGTTTTTGTTTTGTTTGATGGCTGCCGGTTGCGAACCCCAACACCTGGAAAAACCATGTTGAAGCAACCACACCTCAAGTACCGCGCATTTCCCAAGGTTGCCAAGGCCGACTTGGCCAACCGCACCTGGCCCGACGCCATGCTGACCGCCGCGCCGATCTGGCTCAGTACCGATTTGCGTGACGGCAACCAAGCGCTCATCGAGCCAATGGACAGCCGCCGCAAGCTGCGCATGTTCGAGATGCTTCTGCAGATCGGTTTCAAGGAAATCGAGGTCGGTTTCCCGTCTGCGTCGCAAACCGATTTCGACTTCGTGCGCATGCTGATCGAAGCCGACTTGATCCCTGACGACGTGACGATTCAGGTACTGACGCAAGCACGCGAGCCACTGATTCGCCGAACCTTCGAATCGTTGAAAGGTGCGAAGCGGGCAATCGTTCATCTCTACAACGCAACTGCGCCGATGATGCGCCGCGTGGTGCTCGGCATGAGCGACGACGAAGTCGTTGAGTTGGCCGTGACGCACGCTGTGATGATGAAGGACTTCGCCGCTGCGCAGCCCGAAACGCACTTCAGCTTCGAGTATTCGCCCGAGATGTTTTCCGGCACCGAGCTGGCGTTCTCCAAGCGCATCGTCGATGCCGTGACCGAGGCTTGGGCTCCAACGCCCGAGCACAAGTGCATCATCAATCTGCCTTCTACCGTTGAGCACTCCACGCCGAATATCTTTGCCGACATGATTGAGTGGATGCACCGCAATCTTGCCCGGCGCGATTCGGTTGTCATCTCGGTTCACCCGCACAACGACCGCGGCACCGGCACTGCTGCAGGCGAGTTCGCATTGATGGCGGGAGCTGACCGCATCGAAGGTTGCCTCTTTGGCAATGGCGAGCGCACGGGCAATGTGGATCTGGTCAACATCGCACTCAATCTCTACACGCAAGGCGTGGCCCCGGGACTCGATTTCTCAGACATCGACGAAGTGCG
>JAYWGR010000144.1:0-47629 GCA_043778145.1 Rhizobacter sp. | reverse complement strand
GGCACAATGATGACCTTTTTAGGCGCTGCTCCCTCGGCGTATTTGATAAATGCTTCGTTGCTCAAAGCGATTTTTTCAATCGCTTCTTTCGCAGCATCCGCAGGTACGGTCAAGCTGCCGCGCAGTTTGCCGTTGATTTGCAGCATCAACTCAATCTCGTCTTGCTGCAAAGCGCTGGCGTCTACCGCAGGCCAAGGTGCGTCAAGCAGGTCACCATGCTCAGTTGCGTAGCCCAAATCGACCCATAGTGCATGCGCGAGGTGTGGCGCGCAGGGGTAGAGGCAGCGCAGCAGGATGCTAAAGCCTTCGCGCAGGGCCGCGCCTGATGCGTCGTTCTCCTCACTTTTGAAGTCTTCGAGTGCGTTGAGTAACTTCATGCTACCCGATACAACGGTGTTGTACTGCATGCGCTGGTAGTCGTAGTCGATTTGCTTGAGTACAGTGTGTACCTCCAGCCGCAACGCTTTGGTTTGTTTGTCAAAAACGGCACTACGGCAATCAATACGGGGGCTACCCGCTATTGAATCAATAGCGGACAGCTTGAGGCCGAAATTCCAGACCCGGCGCAAAAAGCGGTAGCTGCCTTCCACACCCGCATCGTTCCACTCCAGCGTGGCTTCTGGCGGCGCGGTGAACATGGTGTAGAGCCTGGCCGTGTCAGCACCGTATTTCTCAATCAGGTCCTGCGGGTCCACACCATTGTTTTTGCTCTTGCTCATGGTGCCCACGCCTTCGTAGTTCACGATGAGGCCGTCGGTTTTTCGTCTGGCTGTCGTGACCTTGCCAGTGCTGTCATGGATATCTTCGACTTCGCTGGGCCAGAAGTATTCGACACCGCCCCTACCGTCAACCCCACCTTTGCGCGAGTAAATATGGTTAAGCACCATGCCCTGGGTGAGCAGCTTGGTAAACGGCTCATCGACCTTGATGAGGCTCAGGTCGCGCATGACCTTGGTCCAAAAACGTGCGTACAGCAAATGAAGAATGGCGTGTTCGATGCCGCCGATGTACTGGTCCATCGGCAGCCAGTAGTTGGCCCCGTCAGCCACCATCTTGTCTGTGTTGACAGGCTCGCCTGCGCGGGTGGTCGCCTGCGCATCACAATAACGCATGTAGTACCACGAGCTGTCGACAAAGGTGTCCATCGTGTCGGTCTCGCGCCGACCGGGCTGGCCACACACCGGGCACACCACACCCGCATGAAAGCCTTCATGCTTGTGCAGTGGGTTGCCCGAACCATCGGGCACACAATCTTGCGGCAGCACCACAGGCAGGTCTTTTTCGGGCACGGGTACCGCGCCGTGCTCGGGGCAATGGATGATGGGAATCGGCGTGCCCCAGTAGCGCTGGCGGCTGACACCCCAGTCGCGCAGACGCCAAGTGGTTTTTTTCTCGCCCAGGCCGAGGGCTATCAAGTCGGCAGCCACGGCATCCACGGCGGCTTTGAAAGCCAGGCCGTCGTACTTGCTGGAGTTGACCGTCACGCCCTGCTGTTTGTCGCCGTACCAGTCAGCCCAGACGGTGGCGTCGTAAGCCTGGCCTTTGACATCGGTGACTTGCTTGATGGCCAAACCGTACTTGTTCGCAAACTCAAAATCCCGCTCATCATGCGCTGGCACGCCCATCACCGCGCCGTCGCCGTAGCTCATCAGCACGTAGTTGCCCACCCAGACTGCAACCTTGTCACCCGTCAGCGGGTGCGACACGAACAGACCCGTAGGCTGGCCTTTTTTCTCCTGTGTCGCCATTTCGGCTTCGGTGGTGCCGCCAGATTTACATTCCTCAATAAATGCGGCAAGTAGAGGGTTCGTCAACGCCGTATGCAGTGCCAGCGGGTGTTCGGGTGCCACCGCGCAAAACGTCACGCCCATGATGGTGTCCACGCGGGTGGTGAAGACGTACATGCGGCCATCGCCGATCAGCGCGCCGGAAGCATCAGCAATGTCATGCGTGAACGCAAAACGAACGCCTTCGCTCTTGCCAATCCAGTTTTCCTGCATCAGCTTGACGCGCTCTGGCCAGCCGGGCAAGCCGTCTTTCACATGGCCGAGCAGCTCTTCAGCGTAGGCGGTGATCTTCAGGTAATAACCCGGAATCTCGCGCTTTTCAACCACCGCGCCAGTGCGCCAGCCTTTGCCGTCAATCACCTGCTCGTTGGCCAGCACGGTCATATCGACCGGGTCCCAGTTCACGACCTGGGTCTTGCGGTAAGCAATGCCTTTTTCCAGCATTTTCAAAAACAGCCACTGGTTCCACTTGTAGTACTCGGGCGAGCAGGTGGCGACCTCGCGGCTCCAATCGATGGCCAGACCCAGGGCCTGCATCTGCTTTTTCATGTAAGCGATGTTGTCGTAAGTCCACTTCGCGGGCGGCACACCGTTTTTCATGGCGGCGTTTTCAGCTGGCAGGCCAAACGCGTCCCAGCCCATGGGCATCAGCACGTTGTAGCCCTTCATGCGCAGGTAGCGCGTGAGCATGTCGTTGATGGTGTAGTTACGCACATGGCCCATGTGCAGCTTGCCGCTGGGGTAAGGCAGCATCGAGCAAGCGTAGAACTTGGTGCCTTTGGCTGCTTCATCAACGCGATAAGCATCGGCGGCGGCCCATGCTGCTTGTGCGCTGCGCTCGATCTCGTCGGGTTTGAATTCGGGGTTCATGGGCAAGCGCGGCGCGGAGGTAACAAGTCCCAACGATTATAGGAAGCGGCTTGTGGCGAACCCTGCCATGCATCCCCATTGCAGAGGGCACCCGCCAGAGGGCGTGCCTCTGGCGGATGGACGTCGGCTGACGACCTGGCGATGATCCGCTCACCCCAGCCGACCGGATGCCACATGCCCACTTTTCGCGAACCTTTGCTTGGCCGACGCGACCTGCTCACGCTCGCTGCCGCTTGCCTGTGCGTGGCCCGATCGGCCCCAGCCGATGCAGCGCCGTTGGCCTTGCCACTGCCGGGAATCTTCGACGATCGAATCGACCCAGCGCCCTACCTCGTCAGCGAAAAATTCGACGGCGTTCGCGGCGTCTGGGACGGGCGCAGCCTGCGCTTCAGAAGCGGCCGCGAGGTGCCTGCGCCGGCCTGGTTCACGGCGCGGTTGCCCCGCGAAGCGCTTGACGGCGAGCTTTGGCTGGGGCGTGGCCGGTTCGATTCGCTCTCGGGCATCGTTCGTCGCGAAGCGCCAGAAGACGCTGCCTGGCGCGAGGTGCGCTACATGGTTTTCGATGTGCCCGGCGCGCCCGGCCACTTTGGCGAGCGCGCACAACGCTTGGCGTCACTCGTGCGCGAGACGGCGTGGCCGCAGCTCGTTGCCGTGGAGCAAGCGCCTGCGGTCGACCGCGCACAGCTTCAGCGTCGCCTCGCCGAAGTGTTGGCGCGAGGCGGCGAGGGTCTGGTGCTGACGCGCGCCGATGCGCCCTACCGAAGCGGCCGCAGCGACGCGGTGCTCAAGCTCAAACCCGAGCTCGACACCGAGGCCATCGTCATCGGCCACCGCCCCGGGCAGGGCAAATATGCCGGGCAGCTCGGCGCGCTCGAAGTCCAAACGCCTGCAGGCCGCCGCTTCTTCATCGGAACCGGTTTCAGTGATGCGCTGCGCCAGCGCCCGCCGGCTGTTGGCAGCGTTGTCACGTACCGATACCGCGGCCTCACGGCCAGCGGTTTACCGCGCTTCGCGAGCTATTGGCGGCAGCACGATGCGCTATAAATGACGATGACCACTTTGGCTCCCGAGCTCACCGAGACCCGCGCATGGGTCGACCGCGCCGTCATTGGCCTCAACCTCTGCCCGTTCGCCAAGGCGCCGCAAGCCAAAGGGCTCGTTCGCTACGTGCTCAGCGATGCTGCCGACACCGATGCGCTGTTCACCGCGCTCTGCGACGAACTCCAAACGCTGGCGGCGGCCGAGCCCGCGTCGATCGAGACCACCTTGCTCATCCACCCGAAGGTGCTGACCGATTTCGACGACTACAACGACTTCCTCGACATGGCCGATGCGGCGGTCGACGTGCTTGGCCTCGCCGGTCAGTTCCAAATTGCGAGCTTTCACCCGCACTACCGGTTCGATGGCACCGCGGAAGACGACCTGAGCAACGCCACCAACCGGTCGCCCTATCCGATGTTGCAATTGCTGCGCGAGGACAGTGTGACCACGGCAGTCGATGCCTTTCCCGACCCCGCGCACATCTATGAGCGCAATGTTGCAACGCTCGAGGCCCTTGGTGCTGACGGCTGGCGCGAATTGCAAGCCGCTTGCCGGCGCGATGCTGGCATCTGAAAGCCGAAGGTCGTCCTGATGCTTGAATTCAAAGACGTTGCCGCGGCGGCAACGCGCATCGCCGGTGTTGCCCACCGAACGCCAGTCGTGACCTCGCGCAAGCTCGACGCCCTGCTCGGCATGCAGGTCTTCATGAAGGCTGAAAACCTGCAGCGCATGGGTGCCTTCAAGTTCCGCGGCGGCTACAACGCGGTCAGCGTGCTCACTGAGGCAGAACGCGCGCGCGGCGTCGTCGCGTTTTCGTCGGGCAACCATGCGCAAGCCGTCGCGCTCGCTGCGCAGTTGCATGGCTGCACCGCCACGATCGTGATGCCGCACGATGCGCCCGCGCTGAAGCTTGCCGCGACGCGCGGCTACGGCGCCGAGGTGGTGCTCTATGACCGCTACACCGAAGATCGCGCTGCGATCGCCAAGCGAATCGTCGATGAGCGTGGCGCCAGCCTCATTCCGCCGTTTGACCACCTGCCGGTGATGGCCGGCCAGGGCACGGCCGCGCTCGAACTCATCGAAGATGCAGGGCCGCTCGATGCGCTGATCGTCTGCGCGGGAGGCGGTGGTTTCGTGGCGGGCTGTGCCGTCGCGGCCAAGCATTTGTTGCCAAACATCGCCGTCTACGCCGCTGAGCCAGAACGCGGCAACGACATGCAGCAATCTTTGCGCGCCGGCCACATCGTCAGCATCGATGTGCCGCGAACGATTTGCGATGGCCAGCAGACGCAGGCTGTCGGCGTACAGCCCTTTGAGGTGATTCGCGCGCTCGTCAGCGACGTGTTGGCGGTGCCCGATCGCGTCACGGTCGATGCGATGCGCTTTGCCTTCGAGCGCCTGAAGTTCGTGCTTGAACCGTCGGGAGCGAATGCGCTGGCCGCGCTGATGCAGCACCGCGAGCGCTTCCGAGGGCGGCGAGTCGGTGTGACACTCTCCGGCGGCAACATCGGCATCGATCGTTTCATTGCCTTGATGACGGGCACCGAACGCGCCGAGTGACAGCGGCTCAGGGCGTGCCGCTGCTCGGTTGCTCGGCCACGAAGCCGATTCGGTTCAGCCCAGCCTTTTGCACGATGCCGATGAGCTCGGCCACGCGGCCGTACGGCACGCCGCGGTCGGCGCGCAGCTGCACTTCGATCTGCGGGTTGTTTCGCGACGCTTCGGCGATGCGCAGCTTGAACGCCGCGGGGTCAAGTTTGTCGCCACCCATGTAAAGCGCGCCGTCCGCGTCGAGCGCCACGCTGATGAACTGCGGCGAGTCGTTGGGGCGGGCCGCATCGCTCTTCGGGAGATCCAACCTCAGGCTCGACGCCATCAACGGCGCGGTGATCATGAAAATCACCAACAGCACCAACATCACGTCGATCAGCGGCGTCATGTTGATGTCGCTCATCGGCGTCGGGCCGGGCGTGCGTTCCAGGCGACCGAAGGCCATTGTCGTCAAGCTCTTTTGGCGAGATCGGTGAGCATTTCACGCAGGTCGTGGGCGAAGCCTTCGAGCTCGGCCTCGCTCGCTGCTGCCATCTTGCCGAACACGTTGTAGGCGAGCACGGCGGGGATCGCCACCGCCAGGCCAGCAGCAGTCATCACGAGCGCTTCGCCGACCGGGCCCGACACGCGCTCGATCGTCATCGTGCCGGCCGCCGAAATGCCCAGCAACGCGTGGTAGATGCCCCAAACCGTGCCAAAGAGGCCGATGAAGGGCGCTGTGCTGCCGATCGAAGCGAGCAACACCTGGCCGAACTGCAGTTGCGCCAACGCGATGTGCAGGGCGTCGCGCAAGCGTCGTGTCAACTGCGAATCGGCATGGCCTTGTGCTTCGAGCGTGCCGTTTATCGGTGCGGCGAGAGCAGCAGCGAGCATCGGGCTCAGCACTGCTTCGCGGTCAAATGCTGTGAGTTGGCCGCTGCCGGCGTCGATCGATGGAGCGGCCCAAAAGGCAGGCACGGCGCGGGCGATATCGCGCCGAACGCGTCGCAGCAGCCATGTCTTCCAGATGATCATCACCCAAGCGCTGACTGACATTGCAAGCAGCAGCACTGCTACGCCGCGGGTGATCAGATCGCCTTGTGCCCAGAACGTGTCGAAACTGCCCATCTCCCGCGAAAGCCCCTGAAGCGTCAGCCGAGGCCGAGCACGTCGTTCATGTCGAACAGACCAGTGGCGTGATTCGCAAGGAAGCGCGCAGCGCGCAGACTGCCTTGCGCGTAGGTCGCGCGGCTGCTCGAGCGGTGTGTGATTTCGATGCGCTCGCCGTCGCCGGCGAATAGAACCGTGTGGTCGCCGACGATGTCGCCACCGCGAATCGTCGCGAAGCCGATGCTCGACGGATCGCGCGGGCCCGTCACACCCTGGCGGGCATAGACAGCGCAGTCGGCCAGATTGCGGCCGAGCGCGGCGGCGAGCACTTCGCCCATCTGCAGCGCGGTGCCGCTCGGCGAATCGACCTTGTGGCGGTGATGCGCTTCGACGACTTCAATGTCATAGCCTTCGTTCAAGGCGCGCGCTGCGACATCGATCAGCTTCATCACCACGTTGACGCCCACGCTCATGTTCGGCGCGAACATCACCGCATGCTGGAGCGCGTGAGCGCCGATCTCGGCCTTCTGTGCGGCATCGAAGCCCGTCGTACCGATGACAGCCTTGACGCCGAATTCGCGGCAAACCGCGAGATGCGCCATCGTGCCTTCGGGTCGAGTGAAGTCGATCAGCACATCGGCGTGTTGAAGGCCGCGGTGCAAGTCGGCGGTGATCGTGACGCCGAGGGCGCGGCCCAGGAAGGTGCCGGCGTCCTGGCCGCAAGCCGGGCTGCCCGGCGCATCGAGTGCGCCGGTGAGCACGAGGTCGTCGGCTGCGGCAATGGCCTCGATCAGCATCCGCCCCATTCGACCGGAGCTGCCAGCGACGGCGATTCGAAGCGCGCTCGGCGATTGGCCGGATGGAGCACTCATGATCGCGGCTCGAGCGGCGGGTAGCTGCGTACGGGCCGCGGGGCGTCGTCTGGCGTCACCACGGCGGGTTTTGGCGGCACCGGCAGAGCCTTGACTTGCTCGTCAGTCAACACAAGAGGCGGGGCGTTCCGCGCCGTTTTGAAAGTATCGATCGACGCCACAAACTCACGCTCGTCGGGCAATTCGTCAGCGCCGACGATGCTCGTCATCACATCGCCATCGAACAGCACGATCACGCGGCGGTTCTGCGGATCGGCGCCTTGGCGACGAATGGTGAAGACGTAATCCCAGCGGTTGGCGTGGAACACGTCGGTCAACAACGGCGAGCCGAGCAGATCGCGAATCTGCGCGCGGGTCAGGCCGGGCTTGGCCAGAGCAGCCTGCTCTTTGGTGATCACGTTACCCTGGACGACTTCAACGCGGTAGGGAGTGATCAACCCCACGAAACTCTCAGACGACTGCAACGACTGGCAGCCACCAGTAAGAAGTGCGACGCCAAACATTGGCCACGCAGGCGAGGTAAACGAGTTGAATCGCATGAGTCAGGTGTGGGGCGAGCCGCTCGGGAGCGGTGATCAACCTCGATATGATCAAACGATTCTAGCGGCCGGGGTCAGCGCATCCGGCGCCGCGACACGCTCTGGGGCCGATGATGATGACGCATGCCGATGAACTGAAAAACAGCGGCCTGAAAGCCACGCTGCCGCGCATCAAAGTGCTTGAAGTGTTCCAGAAAACGACGCAACGCCACATGAGCGCCGAGGACGTTTTCAAACACCTTCTGGCCGAAGGTGCCGATGTGGGCCTCGCCACGGTCTACCGCGTCTTGATGCAGTTCGAGCAGGCTGGCATCTTGTCGCGCAATCACTTCGAGAGCGGCAAGGCGGTGTTCGAGCTGAACGAAGGCAAGCACCACGACCACCTCGTGTGCATGGACTGTGGCCGCGTCGAAGAGTTTTTCGACGCCGAAATCGAGCGGCGACAGCGAAGCGTGGCCCAAGCTCGCGGCTTCGATTTGCAAGATCACGCGCTTGCGCTGTACGCCGTCTGCACGAAGAAGCACTGCGAATTCAAGACGAAGTAGCGCGGCAGCCTTGGCTTGAGCGCTCTTCCCGAGCGCGCCTCATGACTGCGGCTTTTGCATCGCCTTCTCGTGCCGTTCAATGAACTCGCGGTAGGTGTCAATGCCGCGAAGCTGCAGAATCGTGTTGCGCACGGCCGCCTCGACAAGCACCGCAAGGTTGCGACCAGCGTCGACTGCGATCACTGTTTTTCGGATCGGGACGTCGAGAATGTCTTCGTTGAGCGGCTCGTAGGGCAAGCGCTCAAATTCGCGGTCCATCGTCTCTTTGCGAACGAGGTGAACGATTAACTTCAGGCGCATCTTTCGCCGCACGGCGGTCTCGCCAAAGATCGCCTTGATGTCGAGCAAGCCGATACCTCGCACCTCAAGCAAGTTGAGCAGCAAATCGGGGCACCGCCCTTCGAGTGCGGTTTGAGACACACGGTAAAGATCGACCGCGTCATCAGCGACGAGACCATGCCCACGTGAGATCAACTCCAGGCCGAGCTCGCTCTTGCCCAAGCCCGATTCACCTGTGATCAACACGCCGACGCCGAGGATGTCCATGAAGACGCCGTGCCGCGTGGTTCGCTCGGCAAAGTGCTGCGCGAGGTAGCCGCGCACGACGTCAATGACCTGGCCCGCCGATTCGCTCGTGGCAAAAAGGGGGATGTCCGCCCGATCGCACAGGGCAACGAGTTTGTCGGGCGCGACCTGGTCATCGGCCACGATCAGCACCGGCGGCTCGAGCGTGACGATGCGCGAAATCCGCCGCTCGGCCACTTCAGCCGTGCTCTCATTGAGGTAAGCCACCTCGCGCCGCCCGACGATCTGAACGCGGTACGGGTGGATGTAGTTCAGGTAGCCGACCAAATCGGCGGCCGATTGGGCATTGCGCACCGCGGCTTCATCAAAGCGGCGTTCTGGGTGGGCGTGCCCGGCGATCCACTCCCAGTGGAGGATTTGCCGGTGCTCCTCGAACAGCGCCTCGGCGCTGATGACCGTCGGCTTCAACGCGACGCTCCTGCGGATGCGTCAACGGCCGGTGCGGCCACGCGTCAGGCCACCGACTTCAGAGGTTCCCAGTTCGCAATCCGCTCGTGCACCGCCGCGGCATCGCCTTCCGTCTTCAGGTGTTCGCGCAATTCACGGTCTGAGAGCATTTCGGCGATCTCTGAAAGGATCTCGAGGTGGCGTTGCGTTGCGGCCTCGGGAACGAGCAGAAATATCAGAAGGCTGACCGGCTCATCATCCGGGGCGTCGAATGGGATCGGCTGCTTGACGCGGATCACCGCCGCCAGCGGATTCTTCAAACCCTTGATGCGGCCATGCGGGATGGCAACGCCGTGGCCCAAGCCAGTCGAACCTAAGCGTTCCCGGGCAAAGAGGTTGTCGGTGACGGTCGCGCGCGCAATCGCGTGTTGGTTCTCGAACAGCAGACCGGCGTGTTCGAACGCGCGTTTCTTGCTGGTGGTGTCCACATCCACGAGCACGTTGCTGGAAGGCAGGATGGCGGCAAGGCGGTTCATCGGTGGCACGCGGCTAAGGACCAGGCCAAACGCCGGGCCCGGCGAGCGGAAGAGGGACAAGTTCGCGAATTATGGATCGCTGCCGCACGCCGATGCTTCAAAGAGGTCGCGCAGTGCGACACATTGTGACGAGGGTGGTGCATCGCAACAACGGCGCACCATCCCCCGGGTTGTGGGGGCGTGGAGCAGCACCGCGCCGGCACACGAAAAAGCGGCCCGCAGGCCGCTTTTTTGATGAAGTTCCTCCGCGTCAATGCGACAACGCGTCGATTCGCTTCGCCGAGGCGTGATGATGATTCTGCAGTTTGTCTTTGTGGCGGCAGACTTGGCGATCGAGCTTGTCCATCAGTTGATCGATCGCTGCATAGAGGTCTTCATGCGACTGCTCCACGAATATGTCCTTGCCCTTGACGTGAACAGTCACTTCGGCCTTTTGACGGCGCTCCTTCTCCTTCAGCTTCTCGACCGACAGCAGCACATTGATGTCGACGACTTGATCGAAGTGACGCGTGACGCGATCGAGTTTCGTGACTACGTACTCTCGCAGAGCTGGTGTCACATCGAGGTGATGGCCGCTGATCGTCAAGTTCATGGAGTGTCCTTTGCAAAGGGTTGCCAGAGGCGGGGAAGGGCGCCGGAGCGTCCGACCCCAGATTCAGCCTACCCCCGATTTAGGGGTATGACAAGCGAGTGACAACGGCGCTGGCATGGTTCCGGCACAACTGCACGCCGATGCGATAATTGAATGGCTGCATCCCGGAGATGTTCGTTCGCTCACGCGGTGGCAACCCTCCGTTGGAGCCCTCATGCTGAATGTCTTCACGCTGGCGAACGGCCGGCTGTTCCAGGAAGAGATCGAAAGCCTCGAAGCGCTGGCCCATGTGAGCCCGGTTTGGGTCGATCTCGACGCTCCTACTCCTGACGAAAAAAGCTGGATCACTCAGCACTTCGGCCTCACGATTCCCGAGGACGCCGTCGACGACGATCTTGAAGAATCGGCCCGTTTCTACGAAGAAGACAACGGCGAGCTGCACATTCGATCCGATTTCTTGATCGATGACGACCGCATGCCGCGCAACGTGCGCGTCGCTTTCATCTTGCACAAGGGCGTGCTGTTCTCGGTTCACGATGAAGATTTGCCGGTATTTCGCCTGCTGCGCCTGCGCGCACGCCGCATTCCGGCGCTGATCGATGACGCAAAAGACGTGCTGCTGAAGCTCTACGACGCCGATGCCGAATACAGCGCCGATGCGCTGGAGGGCATCTACGACAGCCTCGAGCGAGTCAGCGCCAGCGTGTTGACGCGCGACGTGAACGACACCGCGGCTGGCGACGCGCTCTCGGCCATTGCCCGGGAAGAAGACTTGAACGGCCGCATTCGCCGCAATGTGATGGACACCCGCCGCGCAGTCAGTTTCATGATGCGCAGCCGCATGCTCAATGCCGAGCAGTTCGAAGAAGCGCGCCAAATTCTGCGTGACATCGATTCGCTCGACAGCCACAGCACGTTCTTGTTCGACAAGATCAACTTCTTGATGAATGCGACGGTCGGCTTCATCAACATCAACCACAACAAGATCATCAAGATCTTCTCGGTGGCGAGCGTCGCCCTGCTGCCGCCGACGCTGATTGCGAGCGTCTACGGCATGAATTTCAAGGCGATGCCGGAGCTTGATTGGTCGCTCGGCTATCCATTTGCGATCTGCCTGATGGTGGCCTCGGTGGCTGCGCCGCTGATCTACTTTCGCCGCAAAGGCTGGATGCGCTGATGAACGTGCGCCGCGGCCACAGCATCCGCGCGCTGACGCTCGATCTCGACGACACGCTCTGGCCAGTTTGGCCAGCGATCGTTCGCGCCGAGCAGGAGGTCGAGGCCTGGCTCGCGAAGCATGCGCCCGCCACTGCAGCGCGCTTCGATTCGCGCGCTCTGCGTGCGCTGCGCGAGCAAGTTGCCGCCGAACAGCCGGCTTGGGCGCACGACTTCACACGGATGCGCCGCGAGAGCCTGGCCCGCGCGCTGGCGCTCGCCGGCGATGACCCGGCGTTGGCCGAGCCTGCGTTCGATGTGTTTTATGCCGCGCGCAACCGGGTCGAACTGTTCGACGACGCGGCGCCAGCCTTGCGGGCGCTTGCGGCACGCTGGCCGATCGTCGCGCTGACCAATGGCAATGCCGACTTGCGGCGCATCGGCATCGCGGCGCACTTCACTGCAACCGTCACGGCCCGTGACTTCGGCGTGGGCAAACCCGATGCGCGCATCTTCCACGAGGCCTGTCGCCTGCTCGCCACCCCGCCCGAGCAGGTGATGCACATCGGCGACGACTGGGCACTCGACGTGGTCGGCGCGCATCGCGCGGGTCTGCGCAGCGCTTGGGTTTGCCGCGATAGTGCCAAGGCCGCACCGCCCGACGGCTCGGCGCGCGCCGATTGCGTGGTTCGCGATCTCGGCGAGCTGGTCGATTGGCTCGGCTGACAGCGCCTTCGCAGCGGCTCAGTCGCGCTGCAAGGTGAACTGCATGACGCTGGTGTTGCCGGTCGAGAAGGCTGCCTCACAGTAGCCGAGGTAGAACTCCCAGATGCGCATGAAGCGCGTGTCAAAGCCCAGGCGGCGCACCGGTCCATCGGCACTCAAGAAAGCGTCGCGCCAGCGGCGGAGCGTCTCGGCATAGTCGAGTCCGAAGTCGAGCTCGTTGACGACCCGCAGGCCGGCTTTGGCCGCCGCCACACGGAATTCAGCGGGGCTCGGCAGCAAGCCACCCGGGAAGATGTATTGCTGAATGAAATCGCTTGATTTCACGTAGCGCTCGAACAAATTGTCTCGGATCGTGATGCTCTGGATGCAGGCCTTGCCGCCGGGCTTGAGCTGCGATTTGAGCGTCGCGAAGTAGCTCGGCCAGTACTCGCGCCCGACGGCCTCGAACATCTCGATCGATGCAACGGCGTCGAATGGGCCATCGGTGATGTCGCGGTAGTCTTGGTAGCGCAACTCGCCGGGCAGGCCGGCCTCGGCCAATCGCTGCTGGCCCCAGGCAAGTTGCTCGCGTGACAAGGTCACGCCAGTCACGCTGGCGCCGAAGTCGCGTGCCGCTGATTCAGCCAGCGCGCCCCAGCCACATCCGATCTCAAGCACGCGGTCACCACGGCTCACGCCGCACTCTTTGAGCGCTCGCCGCACTTTGGCCCATTGCGCGTGAACGAGGTCGCCGGAGCGATCGCCTTCGAACCACGCGCTGCTGTAGTTCATCGTCGGGTCGAGCCACAACCGATAAAACTCGTTGCCCAGGTCGTAATGCGCGTGGATGTTCTTTTGGCTGCCGCGGCGCGAATTGCGGTTGAACAGGTGCTTCACCCGGTAGAGCAGCGAGCCCCACCAGCTGCCGTAGATCATGGCTTCGACTTCGTCGCGGTTAGCGATGAAGAGGGTGAGCAATGCAGGCAAGTCAGGTGTCGTCCAGTCGCCGGCGATGTAGCCTTCGGCAAAGCCGATGTCGCCTGACTTGAGCGCGGCGCTGCACGGGTGCCAGCTGCGCAGGCGGATCGCGGCGCGCAACTCACCGTCGACAGGCGTGCCGAAGCGCGTGGTCGAACCATCGGGCAACTGCACGTCGAGCGTGCCGTGGCGGATGCGCTCAAGCAACTTGAAAACGGCGCGTGCGGCTGCGGGCGCTCCCGCCAGGATGCCGGCGCCGATGCGGGGAGTGAGCGTGGGGCTGCGGTTCATGTCATCGCGGGTCACGGTGAAGGGTCGGTTCGGTGGGTGATGAAGTGGTCGGGCGGCGCGGGCTTGCGAAAGAACGGCACCCGTTTGCGCCACAAGCGCAAGGCCTGCCAGTGGATGCGCAGAACAACGCCCAAGGTCATCAGCGGCATGCCGAAGAACGCAGCGCGCAGGCGTGCAGCGGAGATCGGCTTCAACTCACCCGACACGCTGGTCTGTATCAACAGGCCTTCTGCATCGTGGTGGTCGACGCGCGCCACGGTGCGCGCTGGAGCATTGTTACGTCCTGCGTTTTCGTTTGGATGCAGTGCTGCGCTGCTGAAGCCGCGGTGCATGAAGCGGAAGCGGTAGTTGCCCGCCACCGCACAAAAGGGCGAGACGTGAAAGACTTTTTGCGCCCGCAACTCGCGGCCGAAAGCCACATCGGGCCCGGCGAGCAAATAGCAGTGGCGCTCGCCGAATGTGTTGTTCACCTCGACCACGATCGCTGCAAGCGACTCATCAGCCCGGTGGCAATACCAAAAGCTCACCGGCTTGAAGGTGAAACCGAGTACGCGCGGGTAGCAGTGAAGCCAGATCTCGCCATCGGCATCTTTGACGCCCTCACGCCGCAGCAGCTCGTCGAGCCATTCGAGGCAGCTGACCCGGCCGTCGCCGTGGTCGCGCCCGTGAAAGCTGATGAGCCCGAATCGATCCAGCGGCAGCGAGGCCTCGGCCGCTGCGGCTTGCAGGCGCCGCATCGGCAGCATCAGAAAGTAGGTGGGGTAAGCAAAAGCATTGCGCGCTGGGCGCAAGCGCGCATGCCTGACCTCGCCGATGCCGATCAGCGCAGCGCCCGCCGCCATCACGCCGATGCCGGGTCAGCCAGCAGGGCGAGGCGCTGCCAGTGGGCGCGCAAGCTCTCGCAGACGGCCAGGCCGGAGAGCAGGCCGTCCTCATGGAAGCCGTAACGCGTCCAGGCGCCGCAGAACCAGGTGTTGCCGGTGCCTTGCAATTCGGGCACGCGCTGCTGCGCCGCCACCGCGGCCGCATCGAAAACAGGGTGGGCGTAGTCGAACTCGCCATGAACCTGCGCCGCACGCGGCTCGGTCACTGGGTTGAGCGAGACCACCACCGGCGTCTTGAACGGCAGCGGCTGCAAGCGGTTGAGCAAGTAATGCAGGCAGACCGCCGTGCGTTCGCGCGAGCCGTCAGCCGCGCGCTCGTAGTTCCACGCTGCCCAGGCTGACTTGCGCGTTGGGAGCATTCGCGTGTCGGTGTGGAGCACAGCGCGGTTGCGCTGGTAGCGAATTGCGCCCAGCACTTCCGCCTCGGCCGCGCTCGGGTCGGCGAGCAGCTTCAAGGCTTGGTCGCTGTGACAAGCGAGCACAACGTCATCAAAGTGCTCGGTGCCGGCATCGGTGCTGACGAAAACGCCCGCCAGGCCCGGGTCATGGCGGGCTCGGCGCACGCGCCTCACGGGCGTGGCAAGGCGCGCATCGGGGATCGCCGCGAGCATCTTTTGCACATAGTTCCTGGCGCCGTCTTTGACCGTGTACCACTGAGGCCGGTTCGTGACCTGAATCAGCCCGTGGTTGTGGCAGAAGCGAATCATCGTGCCGATGGGAAAGCGCAGCATCTGGTCGGTCGGGCATGACCAGATGCAGCCGATCATCGGCAGGAAGTACCAATCTCGGAACTCGGACGAGAAGCGCTGCTCGGTCAGAAACTCCCCGATCGACTGGTTCAGCGCATCGGCGTGACTTGCCACTGCGATGGCGGTCGTCACGCGGTTGAAGCGCCGCAGGTCGGCGAGCATCCGCCAGAAGCCAGGCCGCACCAGATTGCGGCGCTGCGCGAACACGCTGTTGAGGTTGCTGCCGCTCCACTCGAGCCCCAGACCGGGCACTTGAACCGAGAACGACATGTCCGATTTGGCGACTTCAACCTCGAGCTCGGCAAACAGCTTCAGCAACTCCGGATACGTGCGCTCGTTGAGCACCAAAAAGCCGGTGTCGACGCCGTGCGTCACGCCGTCGAGCGTGATGTCGACGGTGTTGGTGTGACCACCGAAGCGGGAGTCGGCTTCGAAGAGCGTGATGTGTGCTTGGCTGGCCAAGCGGTAAGCGACTGACAGCCCGGAGATGCCCGAGCCCACCACCGCAACGCGGCGCATCTGTCAGCAGCTCAGGCGCAGAGCGCCTGAGAAAGAAATCGGGCCGCGCAGAGCGGCCCGATCAGCGCAGAAGAGTGTTGCGAAGCGCTCCCGGGCCAACGAGGGAGGGAGGAGGGAGGAGGAAACAGGCCCGAGAATTTCAGCCGCTGTGCGTAGCAGGCTCCGCAACGAAAACTGATTGCCGAAAGGCGATTGGAGTCGCGCCAGTGAAGGTGCATCTTTGTAGCGCATCGGCAAAGCGAGTTCCGAGGCTTTGAACTTGTTTACATTGGCGAGGTCACGCGGTGGAGCGATGGGGTACATGGTGCTTCAAACGACTTCACATTCAAATTCAATATACCCGAAGGGTCTCCTCGGTGCAGGCCAAGCGCTGCGGCGGCCACGCGCCGCAAATTCGGGCGCACGCGGGCACACGAATGCCTGCAACCGCCAGCCGCACATGGCCCGGGTCGGAGGCCGGATTTGCGCGTTCAGTGACCCGATACCCGCGGACTAGAATCGCGCCCGACAACAAGGCACTGCGATGATTTATCCCGAACTCTTCAAGCAGCTCGAAGCCGTGCGCTGGAACATGGACAGCGACATCCCCTGGGACCAGTTCGACGCCAGCCGCCTGAGCGAAGAACAAGCCCAGACCATCAAGATGAACGCGATCACCGAGTGGGCTGCCCTGCCCGCCACGGAAATGTTCTTGCGCGACAACCGCGACGACAGCGATTTCTCCGCCTTCATCAGCGTCTGGTTCTTCGAGGAACAGAAGCACTCTCTGGTGCTGATGGAGTACTTGCGCCGCTTCCGCCCGGACCTCGTCCCGACGGAAGCCGAGCTCCACGAAGTGCGTTTCGAGTTCGATCCGGCTCCCGCGCTCGAAACCTTGATGCTCCACTTCTGCGGCGAGATTCGGCTGAACCATTGGTATCGGCGCGCTGCCGAGTGGCACTCCGAGCCGGTCATCAAAGCCATTTACGAGACGCTCGCTCGCGACGAAGCCCGCCACGGCGGCGCCTACTTGCGCTACATGAAGCGGGCCATGCAGAAGTTCGGTGACGAAGCCCGCGCCGCTTTCGCCAAAGTGGGCGTGCTGATGGCAAGCGCGCGGCGCACCGCGCAAGCGCTGCACCCGACCAACTTGCACGTCAACACCAAGCTCTTCCCGCGTGACACCGTGCAAAGCCGCTTGCCAAACCCCGAGTGGCTGGAGCAGTGGCTTGATAAGCAAATTCAATTCGATGCGGTCTGGGAGACCAAGGTCGTCGAACGCATCCTGCACAACATGAGCTTGTTGCTCGAGCGCAGCTTCGCGAGCGTTCAGGAACTCAACCGCTACCGCAAGGAAGTGACGCAGGCGGTTGCCGCTGCGGCGGCAACAAAGCTCGCGCAGCCCGGCGCCGCACCGCAGGCGTAGCGCCGCGGTGCACGCATGCATGCAGGCGCCGCCCAACTTTCTCGACAAGCTCTGCCCGCGCGGCGAGCTTGCCGCGCGCATTCGGGCCTTGCCGGCGCCAGTCGTTTTCACGAATGGCGTTTTCGACATCCTCCACCGCGGGCATGTGAGCTACCTCGCGCAGGCCCGCGCGCTTGGCGCGAGCTTGGTGATTGGCCTCAACAGCGACGCCTCGGCCCGCGGGCTCGGCAAAGGCCCTGACCGACCACTCAATGCCGAGGCCGATCGCGCCTGCGTGCTCGCTGCGCTCGAAAGCGTGAGCCTGGTGACGCTGTTCGACGAAGCCACGCCAGTCGAACTGCTGCAGCTCGTGCGGCCGCAGATCTACGTCAAGGGTGGCGATTACGACATCGAGACGCTGGCCGAAACCCGCTGGGTGCGCAGCTGGGGCGGCAGCGCGATCGCGCTGCCTTTTGTTGACGGCTACTCGACCACGGCTTTGGTGGGCCGCATCCGCGGCTGATCTGCGGCTCTGCGGCTGATCCGCGAGGCTTGCGAATCGCGCCCTCAGCGGCGGTTCACCAGCACGATTCCGGCCGCCACGGCGAGCAGCGCGGTCACCAAGCGCGCGGTGATCGGCTCATTCAGCAACAGCGCGTCGAGCAGCAAGCCAAAGACCGGCGTCAGCAGCGTGAACGACGCCAGCCGCGTGGCCGGGTAGCGCCGCACGAGCCAGAACCAAACCAAATAGCTCACGAAGCTCACCACGACTGCCTGAAACGCCATCGAGCCCAGGGCCAACGGCGAAATCACCGCCGGCCACGGTGCTCCGGCCACCACGGCAGCGATGCCCAAAAGCACGGCCGACACGGCAAGTTGGTAGAGCAAGGTCTTCTCGGCGGCGGCACTCGCGAGCGGGCTGGCGCGGATCACCAGCGTGGTCGCGCCCCAGAGCACGGCGGCGGTCACGCCGAGCGCATCGCCCAGCCATTGCTGCGCGCCTGCCGCCGGGCCGCTGAAACCCTCCGCGAAGGCCCATGCCACGCCGGCAAAGGCGACCAGCAACCTGCCGGCCTGGCGGCGCGACAAGCGCTCCGACCGTGCGATGAACGGCATGCCGAGCGCCACCACGAACGGCGAGGTGTAGATGAACACGACCATGCGCGACGCCGTCGTGAACTGCAGGCCGACGAAGATGCAGATGAACTCGCCAGCAAACAGCACACCGGCGAGCAGGCCGCTGCGCAGCGTGGCATCGTGATCCAACAACCGAATGCCGCGCGCCATCGACCACAGCCACACCAGCAGCGCGCCGCCGGCCGAGCGCACGGCGGCTTGCCAAAGCGGCGGCACCTCATGCAGCACCGCCTTCACGGCAACTTGGTTGAAGCCCCAGATAAAGCAACACGCCACGAGCGATGTGACGGCCAGGGCATCGAGGTGAGTTCGGCGTTCAGTCATGGGCGAGGCGGTGGGTGATCGAGGCGGGGCCGGGCGGGCAGCAGCGGAGTCAGCAGCGCAGCCACCAGCGCGGCGACCAGCGCGCAAGCCGCGCCCGCGACGAGCCCCGTCGCGTGGGCCAGCGGGGCAACGGCGATGTCCCAGCCCGGCGGGTGGCGCAGCGGCTCGCCCCAAGGCGATTCGGTGAGCACCTTGGCGATCAGGCCGAGCAGAAGTGCCGCGCCAATCGCCCGCCGTGCGCCGCGCGCATCGATGACCAGTTGAACCGCCACCACCGCCACGGCCGCATGCAGCACGCCCGACAAGCCGCCGTAGTGGGTGAGCTGAGGCTGCAGCAAGAGGCCGAATTGCGTCAGCGGCCATGCGGCGAGCCACGCCCACACGCATCGCCATGGCACGCGCGCGGCCACGCCGAGTGCGGCCACCACCGCGCCACCGCTCAGGTTGGCCGCCAAGTGCAAGCCGCTGTAGTGGACGGCGACTGCGCTGAACGCTCGCCAGGGTTCACTGAAAGCGCGCGCTGGTTGCCAGTCGATCGTGGTCGGGTCAACGGCGCCGGCAGCCACCGCGCCCAAGCACAGCAGCGCGGTCAAGCCGACCCAAGCAGCCGATGCGCGCGCGATCAAGCCGGCGCCGTGGCCGGGCCCGCGCCAAACACGGTCTGCCACAGCGCCAACACGGCGGCGGCCTCTTGGGCCACGCGTTCAGGCGCGATCTGCGTTGGCTGCTCATCGAGCCGCGCACGGTGCTGCACGCGGCGCAGCTCGCGGTAGGCATCGGCTGCAGCCACGCCGATGCCGGCTGGCAGCAAGCCGCAGGCTTC
Organism: Rhizobacter sp.; assembly: GCA_043778145.1. Lineage (GTDB taxonomy): Bacteria > Pseudomonadota > Gammaproteobacteria > Burkholderiales > Burkholderiaceae_C > LMDS01. Next base: position 28,286 of record JAYWGR010000144.1, on the reverse strand, counting down.
AGCCTTTTGCAGCAGCGCGATGTTGCCGGCATCGACCTGCAATTCGGCATGCGCCGCCGCGTGAGCGAGCACGAGGTACTGCACGGCGAACTCCACATCCATCATGCCGCCGGCGCTGTGCTTCACGTCGAAGCTGCCGGTCGGCACGCGGTGGGCGCCGCGCACCTTCTCGCGCATCGCCTGCACTTCCATGCGCAGCGCTGCGGCGTCGCGCGGCGCGCAGAGCACGGCCCGCCGCACGGCATCGAAGCGCGGTGCCAACGCGGGCCAGCCGGCGCACCAGCGGGCGCGCGTCAGGGCTTGGTGCTCCCAGGTCCAGGCGGTGTTGCCGCCGCGGCCGGTTTGGTATTTTTCGAACGAGGTGAGCGAGGTCACGAGCAAGCCGGAGTTGCCGTTCGGCCGCAGCGCGGTGTCGATGTCGAACAGCTCGCCGGCTGCGGTGCGCAAGGTCAGCCAATTGATGAGCTTGCGAACGAAGGCGCCGTAGACATCGGCCGCTTGATACGGATCGGCCTCGCCGTCTTCCTCGTACAGGAAGACGACATCGAGGTCGCTGCCGTAACCCAGCTCGATGCCGCCCAACTTGCCGTAGGCGATCACGGCCAAGCGCGGGGCGTCGCGGTGCGCTTGGCGCAGGTGCTTCCAGGCCCAGGCGATCGCGCGGTCGAGCGTGGCGTCGGCCAGCGCAGAGAGGTCGTCGGCCACTTGTTCGACGGTGATGTGGCCTTCAACATCGCGCACCAGCGTGCGAAAAACCTCCGCGTGATGCGCGCGGCGCAGCGTGTCGAGCAGCGATTCTTCATCGGCCTGGCCGGAGCGCTCCCAGGCTTCGTGGCGGTCTTCGAGCTCGCGCTTGAATTCGGCCGCGTCGAAGCGCTGGTGCAGGAGGCGCTCGTCGGCGAGTTCGTCGATCACGCCGGGGTGCAGCATCAGGTAGCGCATTGGCCAGCGCGCCAGGCCCAGCAAACGCAGCAGCCGGCGCTGCACCTCGGGCCGCTCGACCAGCATCGCAAAGTAGCTCTCGCGGCGCAGCAGCGGCTCAAGCCAATCGACGAAGCGCGTGGCCGCGTCCATCGTGCAATGGCCTTCGGCCACGCCAAGTGCTGCGCGTTTGACGAGCCGCGCCAGGCGCAGCTTGCTTTCATCGCGCAGCACGCGGATTTTTGGGTTGGCGACCAGCGGGCGCACGCGCGCGGCCAGCTCGGCGGGCAGTTGCTCGATGAACACATCGCTGTCGACGGGCAGCGGCGCCGGCCCGCAGTTGCGGCACACGCCATTCACCGCCGCATTGGGCGCCGGGGCGCGGCCATCGTGCAGCAAGGCATCGAACTCGGTGGCCACGAACTCGCGAATCTCGCCCAGCCGGTCAAGCAGCTCGCAGCTCTCGCGGCTGCTGGGCGTGGCTTCGTGGAAGAGGCCGAGGCTCTGCGAGATCCATTTGAGATCGGCGTCCGCTGTCGGCAGCAGGTGCGTTTGTTGATCGTCGAGGTACTGAATGCGGTGCTCGACCTGGCGCAAAAAGCCGTAGGCCGCATCCAGCCGCTTGGCGCTCGCCGGCTTCATCAGCCCGCCGGCGGCGAGCTTGGCGAGCGCCTTCTGCGTGGAGCGTGTGCGTATTTCAGGGAACTGGCCGCCGCGCACCACCAGCAGCAATTGAACGATGAACTCGATCTCGCGAATGCCGCCGCGCGAGAGCTTGACGTCGTTGGCGCGCTCGGGCCGGCCGGCGGCGCGGCGCTGGGCCTCTTCGCGCACTTTGGTGTGGAGCTGGCGCAGGCCTTCAAAGACGCCGTAGTCGAGGTAGCGGCGATAGACAAACGCCGTCACCAGCCCGCGCAACGCGAGCGCCCGGCCGCTGCGCACGCTGCTCGTTGGCGCAACCACGCGGCTCTTCAGCCACGCAAAGCGCTCCCACTCGCGGCCCTGCACCTGCAGGTATTCCTCAAGCATCGCCATGCTCACGGCCGGCGGGCCAGAGTTGCCGTTGGGCCGCAGCAGCAGGTCGACGCGGAAGACGAAGCCGTCTTCCGTCACCTCGCCGATCAGCGTGTAGAGGCTGCGCGCCAACTGGCCGAAGTATTCGTGCGCGCTGATCGGCTTGGCGCCGTCGGTCTCGCCGGCTTCCTCATAGACGTAGATCAGGTCGATGTCAGACGACACATTCAGCTCGCGCGCGCCGAGCTTGCCCATGCCGACGATCCAGAAATCGATGCGCTCGCCGGCCGCATTGCGCGGCGCGCCGAAGCGGAGGTCGAGCTCGTTTTGGGCGTGCGCCAGTGCCGCATCGAGCGTGGTCTCGGCAAGCTCGGTCATGACGCGGGTGATGTCGGTCATCAATGCGCCGTGCTCGATGTCGAGCACAGCCAAGCGCTCCAGCACGAGCTGGCGGGTCACGCGCATCGCGCTGGCAAGCTCGCGGCCGCCGGCCACAAAGTGCTCGATCAGCGCCTGCATGGCATCGCGCGTTGGCAGGCCGGGCGCGAGCTCGCCGAGCTCATCGGCATAACGTCGCCGAATGCGCTGAACGAACCGGCTGTGATCCGCGCGCGCTGCGATCGGCATCACGACTTGGCTGGCCTGTTTGCCCACGAACTCATCATGGGCAGATGCCGGGGAACCGATCAGCGGGGCCATGGGTCTGTGCTAGATTGATCCGTCAAACGCATCGTGGGTCAGGGCTGCCGAACAAGCCCGAAGTCGAGCCTGGTTTCGGGCCCGGCACCAAACCCCAACCCAGCCCGGCCATGCCGCCGCAGGCGCCTCCGCCCTTCAATCGTCGCTCTCCAGGCCGGCGCACCGAATCGCTCATGTTCTTGCTTTCACCCATTGACGCTGCTGCTCCGCGGCGCGCCGGCCCGTTGAGTCGCAGCTTGCGGGTGTTGCTTGCCGTGTTGCTGACCAATTGGGGCCTGTTGCTGATCGCGTGGCTGGCGCTTCACTGGGCGATTCTGCCCCACATCGAACAATGGCGCGGGCCGATCGAGGTGCGTGTCGGGCAGGCGCTTGGCGCGCAGATTCGCATCGGCCACATCGCGGTGCGCACCGGCAGTTGGGTGCCAGCCTTCGAGCTGCGCGACGTGGTCGTGCTCGACCCCGCCTCCCGCCCCGCGCTGCGCCTGCCGCACGTGGTGGCCTCGATCTCAGCGCGCTCTTTGCTCGGCTTCGAGCTGCGATTTCGCCAGCTGCTGATTGATGGCGCTGAGCTCGACGTGCGGCGCGACACCCAAGGCCGCATCTTCGTGGCCGGGCTCGACATGGGCAGCACCTCCGGTCCGACCGACGAGCGCGCCTCGGCAGATTGGTTCTTCGCGCAGCACGAGTTCGTGATTCGCGGCGGCTCATTGCGCTGGACGGACGAGCAGCGCCAGGCGCCGCCGCTGGCGCTCACCAACGTGCAACTCGTTGTGCGCAACAGCGTGCGCCACCACGACATTCGGCTCGACGCCACGCCACCCGCCGCCTGGGGCGATGCATTCAGCGTCGTCGGCCGATTCACCCAGCCGCTGCTCGCGCGCCCCGGCGACTTGCAGCAATGGAGCGGCAGCGCCTACGCCAGCCTGCCGCGCGCTGACCTGCGCGAGCTGCAGCGTCACCTGAGCCTGCCGTTCGATTTGATCGAAGGCGTGGGCGCCGTGCGCGGCTGGTTCGAGCTTCGCGAGGGCCAGCCGGCAGCGGCCACGGTCGACCTCGCCGTGCGTGCGGTGGCGCTGCGCCTGCAGAAGGAGGCCGACGTGCTGGAGATCGAGCAACTCCACGGCCGCTTCATCGGCGAGCGCCACGGCGACGGCATCTCGCTCGCCTTGCAGCGCTTCAGCTTCGTCACCGGAGACGGCCTGCATTGGCCGCAAGGCGACATCGGCCTGCGCTGGAACCAAGCCGATGGCGCGCCAGCCGATGGCGGCGCCATCACCGCGCAGCACCTCGACCTCGGCGTGATGGCGCAGATCGCCTCGCGCATCCCTCTCGGTGCGGCGGTGCGCGAACTCCTCGCCACGCTCAACCCACGCGGCGGCGTGCGCGATCTTTCCGCCACCTGGCAAGGCCCGCTCGACTCGCCCCGCCGCTACCGCGCCAAAGCCACGCTCGACGGCGTGTCGCTCGATGCACTGGCATCGAGTGAGCCCGACGCGATTGGCCGCCCCGGCCTGCGCAACGCCAGTTTGCAGCTTGACGCGAGCGAGACCGGCGGCAGCGCGCGCCTCACCGTCGATGCCGGCGCCATCGAGCTCCCCGGCGTGTTCGACGAACCGCTGCTCCCACTCGACCGCCTGCAAGCACAACTCGCCTGGCAGATCACCCCCGGCGCCACCGGATCTGCGGCGCTGCCGAAAGTGACGGTGCAGGTCAACGATGCGCGCTTTGCCAACGCCGATGCCCGCGGCGAGCTCAGCGCCACCTGGACGACCGGCCCCGGAACCGGCGTGGGCCGCGATGGCCGCTACCCCGGGCAGCTGCGGCTCGACAGCCGCTTGACCGATGCCGTGGCCGCCCGCACCGCGCGCTACCTGCCGCTCGGCCTGCCGCACAGCGTGCGCGACTACGTCGTTCGTGCCGTGCGCAGCGGCAGCCTGCCGACGGCCAATTTCCACGTCAACGGCCGGCTCTGGGACTTTCCCTTCGCGCATGCGCGGGCGAGCAAAGACGGCGAGTTCCACGTGACGGCGCGGCTTGCCGATGTCGGCTTCGCGTATGTACCCGATGCGCCGGCCAGCGGCACCGAAGCGGCGTTCAAGTCGCCCTGGCCGGCGCTCGAGCACGTCAACGGCGAGCTCGTGATCGACCGCACCTCGCTCGCCATTCGCGACGCCACGGCGCGGCTCGGCGGTGTGGACTGGCACGATGTGCGAGGCGGCATCCCGAACCTGGAGGCGCCCGAGTTGGCGCTCGATGCGCTCGGCCGCGGCCCGCTCACCGAGATGCTGAAGTTTGTCGGCACCACGCCGATTGGCGGCTGGATGAGCGGCGGTTTGGCGCAGGCGAGTGCGAGCGGCTCGGCCTCGATTGCGTTGCGGCTCAATGTGCCGATCGAGCACGCCGACGCCGCGCGGGTGAAGGGCAGCCTCGCCCTCGCCGGCAACGATTTGCGCATCGCCCCCGATGCCCCGCTGTTGGCCGCCGCGCATGGCCGCGTCGACTTCAGTGACCAGGGCTTTGCCGTCGTCGGTGCGACCGCGCAGCTCTTCGGCGGCGAACTCGCCTTTGAAGGCGGCAGCCAGCCCAGCGGCGCACTGCGCTTCACCGGCCAGGGAACGGCCAGCGCCGAAGGCCTGCGCCACGCGGCCGAACTGCCCGAGTTGGCCCACACCGCGGCCGTGTTGAGCGGGCAGGCCGCCTACCGCGTGGCACTCGGCGTGCTGCATGGGCGAACCGAGGTTGACGTGAGCAGCAACCTGGTCGGCGCGTCGATCAACTTGCCCGCGCCGCTGAACAAAGCGGCCGATTCGGCGCTCGCGCTGCACTACCAAACGGCGCTCGTTCCCGCATCGCTTGCGGCCGGCCAAGTGCCGCAAGACGAGATTCGCTTCGAGCTCGGCAACACGCTGCAAGCGCGCTACCTGCGCGATCTTTCGGGCCCTGCGCCGCGGGTGCTGCGAGGCGGCGTGGGTGTGGGCGAGCCGGCACCGCAGCCGGCAGCCGGCGTGGCCGCCAGCGTCAACCTGCCCACGCTCGACGTCGACGCCTGGGAGGCCGGCCTCGCGCGGCTCGCGGGCCCGCCCGAGGCGGCACCGGCGGCACCGGCGGCCGATGGCGGCTACCGCCCCAGCACGATCGCGCTTCGTGCGCGCGCGCTGCGCTGGGGTGCGCGCCGGCTCGACAACTTGGTCGCCGGCGTCTCGCAGGTCGATGGCCTTTGGCGCGCCAATCTCGAAGCCGATCAGCTGGGCGGCTATGTCGAATACCGGCCACCGGTGGCGATGGCCTCGTCAGGCGCTTCTGTTGCCGCCTCTGTTGGCGCATCTGTTGCCGCTTCCGCCGGTGGCGCATCCGCCGCCGCAGGCCGCGTCTATGCGCGCCTTGCCCGGCTCTCGCTGCCCAAAGGCGATGACGATCAGGTTGCCGGCCTGCTCGACCAAGCGCCGGCCAGCGTGCCCGCGCTCGACGTGGTCGTTGACGACTTCGAGCTCCGCGGCAAGCGCCTCGGCCGCTTGGAGGTGGAGGCCGTCAACCGCATCGCCGGTGAGGGGCGCGACGCGCGGCGCGAATGGCGGCTCGCCAAACTCAAGCTGACCACGCCCGAGGCGCAGCTGAGCGCCACCGGTCAATGGGTGGCTGATGGCAGCTTGACCGCGCCACGGCGAACCAGCATGGACTTCCAGCTCGCGCTGCAAGACAGCGGCGCCTTGCTCAGCCGGCTCGGCACGCCGAACGCCATTCGCGGCGGGCGCGGCCAGCTGGCGGGCCAGGTCTCGTGGCGCGGCTCACCGCTCTCGCTCGATGTGGCCAGCCTCGTCGGCCAAATCCGCGTGGCGATCGACTCCGGCCAATTTCTCCACGCTGATCCCGGCGCCGCGCGCCTGCTCGGCGTGCTCAGCCTCCAATCGCTGCCGCGCCGGTTCTCGCTCGATTTCCGCGATTTGTTCCAAGAAGGCTTCGCGTTCGACAACATCACCGGCGATGTCGCCATCCATCACGGCGAGGCCGAGACCAACAACTTGCGCATGCGCGGCGTGCAAGCCGTGGTGCTGATGGATGGCCGCGCCGACATCGTCAACGAGCGCCAGGACCTGCGCGTCTGGGTTGTGCCCGAGATCAATGCCGGCACCGCGTCGCTCGCCTACGCGGTGATCAACCCGGTGATCGGCCTCGGCACGTTCCTCGCGCAAATCGTGCTCGGCAAACCGCTGGCAGAGGCCAACACGCGCCAGTTCCGCATCCACGGGCCGTGGGCCGACCCGAAGGTCGATTCAGTCGCGCGGCGCTTTGGTGACGACGTGCCGCCTCTGAATTTTTCGCCCGATCCTTCCGCCAATCTTCCGGTGAATCCTGCGCCCAACTCGCTGCTGGAGCTGCCGCCTGGCGCAGCTTCGGCGCCGAATGCGCTTCGTTGAAACTGAGGCTGCCACCATGAAAATCGCCGCGTTGCAACTGGTCTCGACACCGAGCGTCGAACGCAACCTCGCAGCCGCCGGCCGCTTGATCGCCGAGGCCGCTGCGGCCGGCGCCGAGCTGGTCGCGTTGCCCGAGTACTTTTGCCTCATGGGCGAGCGCGACAGCGACAAACTCCACATCGCCGAAGCCCCGTGTGCCGCCGATCAATCCCCCGCGGACGACGCGCCCATTCAACACTGGCTCGCCGGCATGGCGCGCGAATATGGCGTCTGGGTCCATGGCGGCACGCTGCCGCTGCGCTGCGCCGATGACCCGACCCGCGTGCTCAACAGCAGCCTCGTCTTCGCGCCCGATGGCCTGCTCGCCGCCCGCTACGACAAGATCCACCTGTTCTGCTTCGACAACGGCCGCGAGCAGTACGACGAAGGCCGCGCCATTCGCGCCGGCAGCGCGCCGGTGGCGTTCACCGCAGGCGATGTGCGCATCGGCTTGAGCGTGTGCTACGACCTGCGCTTTCCCGAGCTTTACCGCGCGCTGATGGCGCCCGCCTGCGATTTGATCGCCGTGCCGTCAGCCTTCACCCACACAACCGGCCTTGCCCACTGGGAACTGCTGCTGCGCGCCCGCGCCGTTGAAAACCAGTGCTACGTGATCGCGCCGGCACAAGGCGGCCACCATGAAAACGGCCGCCGCACCTTCGGCCACAGCATGGTCGTCGACCCTTGGGGCGAAGTCATCGACGTGCTGCCCGAAGGCGAAGGCGTCGTGCTCGCCGAGATCGACCCAGCCCGCCTCGCCTCCGTGCGCCGCCAACTGCCCGCGCTCGCCCACCGGCGCGGCGACGTGTTTTGAACCAGACGGGTGAGCCCAGTGATGAAAATCGAATCGATTGACGCCCTGCGCGAATACTTTGGTCAGCCGCAAGAACGTGCGGTCAAAAAGGAAATCACTTTCCTCGACCGCCATTGCATCAACTTCATCCACTTGTCGCCCTTCGTCATCCTCGCAACCGGCGATGCCGATCACAACATGGATGCGTCGCCGCGCGGCGGCGAACCTGGCTTCGTGAAAGTATCTCCAAAAGGCGAATTGCTCATTCCCGAAGCGCCAGGCAATAACCGGATCGACAGCCTTCAAAACGTCTTCGCGACCCGAAAGGCCGGGCTGATCTTCCTCATCCCAGGATTCAACGAAACCTTGCGCGTCAATGGCACAGCGAGTTTGTCGTTCGACGCGGCCGATCTCGAAGCTTGCAGAAACGAAAAACGCCTACCGAAGGCAGTGATCAAGGTCGCGCCACAAGCGGTTTATCTTCACTGCGCGAAGGCGTTCTTGCGCTCAAAACTTTGGAAGGCCGAGGCACAGGTGAATCGCGAGCTGCTGCCAACCGCCGGGCAAATGATCAGCGATCAAACTGGAATCAGCGTTCCGCATGAACCGCGCGAGTCGATGGAGCGGCGTTACGCGCCTGACTTGTAGATCAGGCTGAATGCGCGCTGGATGCACCTCCTCATCGATCGTCGGACTCAAACGACCCATACCGCCAGCGCTGAGCGCATCGGCCGACCAAAGCCTCGGTTCGATCACCCAGATTTGACCATTGACGTCAATACCATTGCGAAGCCCATTCATGCCCATCACGCCGTTTCACTTCGGTCCAGGCGCATTACTGCATTCTGCGGCGCCGCGGCAAGTCAGTTTCCTGGCGTTTTGCGCGGCCAATGTGTTGATTGACGTTGAGTCGCTCTACAACTTGGTCGCGAGAAAGTATCCGGTACACGCGTTCCTTCACACCTATGTGGGAGCAACGCTCATCGTGGGCTTGACGTTTCTACTTTTCGTGGGAGGCAGAATGATGGCGCGCCGATACTGGATTCCTGACGCATTTTGCTGGCGTGGCCTCACATGCAAACAAGTCGTTCTGGGTGCGGCGCTTGGAGCGTACACACATATTTTGCTTGACAGCGTCATGCACCAAGACATTCGCCCGCTCGCGCCATTCAGCGTCGATAACGCGCTGCTTGGCATTGTCCCGTTGGGGACTTTGCACATCGCCTGCATCGCGCTGGGTTTCGCAGGGCTCGCGGTTGTGGGCGCGCGCTGGCTTTTGCGGAACAGAATGGGTGTGCAGGAGCGCGAGTTATAAAGGTCACGGGCGCCATCTGCGCCACCTTTGTTCTTACGAGCGCGGGAGCCGTCGTTCGAGTTTTGTTAACCCCTCACGGTGCGGCTTGACATTTGTTTGCGGCGCAAACCAGCGCCGGCGGGTTTGCAACTACGGCGAGGCACACGATGTTAGACGCTGGCGCCAATGCGATGGCTTGGCCAGCGAGGGCAATTTGTTGCTTGGCCGCTGCGCTCGCAGCAGCAGCACTGGCAGAGATTAACGAGTACGGTTTGTAAGTGTAGTTTGAGCAAACCGTGTCTGGCCGCAAGAATGCCAGCACGCCACATTCTTTCACTTCCGTGCAAGGGGATTCGGTACCCAGGGCAGAGGCCTCGGCTTCCTTGGCGTTTGCAGCAGCAATTGCGTCTTTATGTTTGTCATCGTCCTAGCCTCCGCCGCATGCGCACAGGGTGAATACAGCGAAGACGATTGCAATGTGCTTGAGATTTGCAAGTTTGAGTATCATTTTTCGTTCGAAACGTGTTCTTGAGCCGGCAATGATAACGCGGAGATTACAAACACCTCGCGCTCGTATTTCGCCCGTAGCTAAGCGTTGCGCGCTTGACAACGGAGTGCCTCGCCCTCCAGCCTCACCAAGCGAACATTCTCGTGAATGGTTGCTCCCATCCGCTCATAGAAGCCCTTGCCGTTGTCGTTTTCATTGGCGACGATCCAGTCGATCCGGGCGCAGCCGTCGTGCGCGGCTTCTCTGCAAAGCCATGATATGAGCCGCCGCCCCAAACCATGCTTTCTGTATTTTTCCTCGATAAAGAGGTCGTCGAGCCAAAGTCCCGGCCTCATCATGAACGACGAGTAAGTTCGGAAATATGTCGCCATGCCGACCACGCGCTCGTCGACCGTGGCAACAATAGCTCGGGCCGTCGAATTCAGGGAAAATAACTCCGCCTTTAGATTTTCCTCGGTGGCTTTTAGCGTGTTTTCCGCGCCGTCAAACGCGGCTTTGGCGCGCAGCAAACGCAAAAGGTCCGGGATTTGTGATTCATGGACGGGCTGGATGAGACTTGGCATATTGCGAAGTAATTCGGTTTTTACGGGGTTTGGCGGCGCGTGGAGCTTCGGCAACGATCAGATTAACTGTTTGGTCACGCGCCATGAACACTCAAATAGCCCGTAGCTCCGCAAGGGCAAGATGAGCTCACCGCACCGTCACCAAAAACCACACCGCCTCTGGCGGCTCGCTTGCCAGCTGGCCGAGCCGGCGGTATTCGAAGCGGAGCTTTTCCTGGCCGGCGGCGACTGGCTTGAATTGCCAGATGTCGAAGCCTGCGTTCTCGAAATCGTTGCGGTCGAGCCGCTCGCGCTTGAAACTCTGCTGGCCGATGGCGGCGAGCACGCCTGATTCGGGGCCGTCGCGCTGCCAGTCGAAGCCGGAAACAGGGTTGATCGGCAGGCGAACCACGAGTTGTTGGCCGAGGGTCAAGGTGATCGTCTGGCCGGTTTGATCGGGGGTGACGGTCACGGTGTTGCCGCGAACTTCCGCGCTCGCGCTCGGCTTTGGACCGAGCTCAACCGTTGAGCCGCAGCCGGCGAGCAGCGTGGCAGCCAAACCCAGCGTATGGAGCGCCACGCGCGGCAGCGATTTGGGATCACGCATTGGAGAGCTTTCCATGAGCGGCACGCCGCGATGGGCGGATTTTCCTCGCACCCGCTGACCCCCTCAGGCGAGCGTGTCGGCCCAGATGGTGTGCGCCCAGGCCCAGGCGTCGGCCGCCTCGGCTTCGTTGGCCGCTGGCGAAAGGCCACCCGAACCGGCCACGGTTTTGAAGGTCTTCTCGGCCGCCACGTACTCGTGGATGCTCGCGATGTGGGCCACGCTTTGCGCGTCGATGAAGCTGTAGCAGGTGTTGCTGAGCATCGGCGCCGGGTCGATCTCCCAATCGTTCAGCTCGGCCACGATGGCGGCGGCGGCCACCTTGCCGTGGCCGTTGGCCATGTGGCCGCTCTTGGGCATGGCCGGTGCGATCTGCAGTGAATCGCCGAGGACGTGGATGTGGCGCGCCACGGTCGACTCGAAGTTGAGCCAGTTGACGTTGCACCAGCGCGCATTCGACGTCGCCAGGCCCGTGTCAACGGCGATGCGGCCGGCACGCATGGGCGGCAGCACGTTGAGTACGTCGGCGCGCACGTCGTCTTGGATCTCGAATTGCAGCGTCAGCGTGGCCGCATCGACGCCGACTGCCTTGTGCTGCGGCCGGTACTCGACCATGCCCGCATAGCGCTCTGCCCAGGCTTTCTTGAAGAGCGCGGGCTTGCTCGTCACGTCGTCATTGGCATCGAGGATCAGCACCTTCGACTTGGGCTTGGCGGCCTTGAAGTAGCTCGCAACCTGGCAGGCGCGCTCGTACGGCCCGGGTGGGCAGCGGTAAGGTGCTTCGGGGATGGCGATGGCGAACACGCCGCCATCGGGCATGGCCGCGAGTTGCCGGCGCAGCGCCACGGTCTCGGGGCCGGCTTTCCAGGCTTGCAGGATGCGGCCATCGGCCTGTGCGGCTTGCAGGCCTTTGACGCCGTCCCACATCAGCTCGACGCCGGGGGAGAGCACGAGCTTGTCGTAGGCGATCTTGGCGCCTGAGTCGAGGAGCGCGATGCGCTGCTCGGCATCGATGCGGGCAACGCGGTCGCGCACGATGGTGATGCCGTGGGTCTTGGCGAGCGCGGTGTAGGGCACGGTGATGTCGGCCAGCGTGCGGCTGCCGCCGATCACCAGGTTCGACATCGGGCAGGAGATGAAGCTGGCCTCGGGCTCGATGAGCACCACGTCGAGCCGGTAGGCCGAGAACAAGCGCAGGTATTTGGCGGCCGTCGCGCCGCCGTAGCCGCCGCCGACGACGAGCACGCGGGCTCGCTCCGGTGCATTGCTGCGGCTGGCCGCGCAACCCACGAGGCCGCTCGCCGCCAAGGCGCCTGCGGCGGTCAGCCAGGCTCGTCGGCTTTGGAGGCGCTGGCTGTTCATAAAGCAACCTCCATGCTTCGCATTGCGGTGTGTTCGCCTTTCGGGCGGCCGGGCAGGCTCACCGCTCAACCCCCTGCGCCGCAAAGTAAGCCGCGAGCTGCGCGATGCGCGCATCGCTGTAGCCCTTGGCGATTTGCTGCATCAGGGTGGATGGCTGGGCGCCGCTCTGGAAGGCTTTCATTTGCGCGATGAGCTGCGGCGCCGGCATGCCCGCGAGGCTGGGCACGGTGGAACCTGCGGCTGCGCGGCCTTGGGTGCCGTGGCAAGGCGCGCAGGTGGCGGCCAGGCTTTGTGCGCGCAGGGCGGAGGCGTCTTGGGCGTGGGCGCTCGGCCATGGCGCCAGCGCGGCGGTGGCGGTGGCGGTGGTGACCAAAGCCATGCGCGCCAATCGGCCCGCCAACCGCATGGACAGCCCTGTTTGAGTACGCCACTGCCTCATCGCCGCACCTCCGGAATCGCCGGACTGTAGTGGCGTGCGAGCTCCGGCGGGAGCGGGGAATCGAGCAAAGTGCTGGCGAGGCGCAGGGCGTCGGCCGCGGTGTCGTCGAGCTGGTGGTGGCGGCTGTGGGTCATGGCGGTGAGCACCCAGCCGCGCACCAACACGGGCCTGTGCGACCAGGCCAGTGCCTGCAGTTCTTGCATGGCTTGCACGAGGCCATCGGCGTCGGGTGCGCGGGCATCGCTGGGTCTGATTTGCAGGCGCCACCGTGCCAACACGCTGGCAAACCACGCCGGGCCGGCGGTGCCGCCGGGCACCATGCGAGCAAGGTAGGCGGTGAAGCGCGAAATCGCGCGGACATCGCTTTCCGGCAGCAGCGAGGGGTCATCGGCGGCGGTGGTGCGCGAGCCGAAGAAGGCTTGGTCGCCCAAGCGCAGCCGCATCGCCAGCCAGTGCAAGCGGTCGATGGGCCGCAGCCGGCCGGGCGTGCGCATCACGCGGCGGGTGGATTCGAGCAGGGCGTTGCGCACGGCCAGCGGCTGAGGCGCCATGCGCGAGAGCAGCAACTCGAAGCAAGGCAGGCGGGTTGCGCCAGTGAGGCTGCGGGCTTGGTCGGGCAGCACGAGCAGCTCCGGCGCGGCACCCACTTCAGCGCGCCACGCGAGCAGCGCTTTGGCATCGTCATGCGGCAGCAGCAGTGCGAGCAGCGCAGCGTGCAGCTCGCTCGGGCCGTTCAGGCGCGCCAGTGCTTTGACGGCGATGCGCTCGCGGTCGCGCGGCTCGGCTGCATCGAGTTCAGCTTGAGCCGGCGCGTCGTTGACCATCACAGCGTGCCTGCCGGGCGAAAGCTGAAGACGCCTGCGATCAGCCAGGTCGGGAACTGGCGAACGGCATCGTTGTAGGCGCACACGGCGTCATTGAACTGGCCTCGGGCGAAGGCGAGCGCGGTATCGGCCTGGGCGAGTTGCGCCGCCAAATCGGGGCCTTCTGTGATGGGTGCGGTGGCCGCGGGCAGGCGAGCCCGCGTGTCGGTAAGGATGTCTTCGGCCAGACGCAGGCTGGTGGTGGCGCCAATCGTGCCGGGGCGCGCGCGGGCATGCGCACACGCTGCTTCGGCTTGCTGGCAGGCGGCGCGCAACGCATCAAGCCGCGGGCCGGCGCTCAGCAGCACTGGCGCGAGCGCATCGAGTTGCTGCATCAACAAGGCATGGCGCAAGCCGAACTGCGTTTGCACCGGGCCAAAGCGCTGCACGATCTCATTGCGCAAGCGCACGAGCCGGTTGTGCGCGCCCACCGCCCAGAACAGCAGCACCGCCGCCACGATGCTCGCGGTGATTTGCACCGTGCTCATGGCGCCGCGCGGCGCGCCCGGGCCATCCGAGCAAGGCGGATTGGCGCGGCGCGGCTCATAAGGAAACCTCCATGCTTCGCATTGCAGTGTGTTCGCCTTTCGGGCGGCCGTGCAGGCTCGCTGGACCACCTTCGTGCTGCGCACTCCGGTATTCGCCTTTCGGGCGGCCGGGCAGGCTCGCTGGACCACCTTCGTGCTGCGCACTCCGGTATTCGCCTTTCGGGCGGCCGGGCAGGCTCATAAGGCAACCTCAATGCTTCGCATTGCGGTGTATTCGCCTTTCGGGCGGCCGGGCAGGCTCATGCCGAGAGCACCCCCGCGCGCCACGCTGCGTGACCACGTTGGCGCAGCTCGCAGGCCGGGCAGTGGGCGCAGCCGTAGCCCCAGTCGTGGCGCACGCTGCGGTCGCCGAGGTAGCAGGTGTGGGTGTGCTCGGTGATGAGATCGACGAGCGCCTCGCCGCCGATGGCGCTCGCGAGCGCCCAGGTGGCGGCTTTGCTCAGCCACATGAGCGGCGTCTCGATCGTCATTGCGCTTGCCAGGCCCAGGCTGAGCGCGACTTGCAGCGCTTTGAGTGTGTTGTCGCGGCAATCGGGGTAGCCGGAGTAATCGGTCTCGCACATGCCGCCCACGAGCACGCTGGCCGAGCGGCGGTAGGCCACCGCCGCCGCGAAGTTGAAGAACATCAGGTTGCGGCCGGGCACGAAGGTGTTGGGCAGGCCTTGCGCGGTGGTTTCGATCGCGCGCGCGTCGGTCAAGGCCGTGTCAGAAATTTGCCCGAGCAGCGAGAGGTCCAGCACATGGTCATCACCAAGCCGTGAGCCCCACGCCGGAAAACGCGCCCTCAGCTCGGCCAGCACCACCGGCCGGCAAACCATCTCCACCGAATGCCGCTGGCCATACGCAAAGCCAATCGTCTCGACATGCGCATAGCGATCGAGCGCCCAGGCGAGGCAGGCGGTCGAATCCTGGCCGCCGGAGAAGAGAACGAGCGCATGCCGCGGATCGGTCATCGGTCAGTCATCGGTCAGTCATCGTTCGATCAGGTGCGGATTTGGCCGCTGCCCAGCACGATCCACTTCAGCGAAGTCAGGCCTTCGAGCCCCACCGGCCCGCGGGCGTGGAGCTTGTCGGTGCTGATGCCGATCTCGGCGCCGAGGCCGTACTCGAAGCCATCGGCAAATCGCGTCGATGCGTTGACCATCACGCTCGCCGAATCCACCTCGCGCAAGAAGCGCATCGCGTTGGCGTGGCTGTCGGTCAAGATGGCATCGGTGTGGTGCGAGCCGTGGCGGTTGATGTGGGCGATGGCCTCATCAAGGCTCGCCACGACCTTGATGCTGATGATTGGCGCGAGGTACTCCTCGGCCCAATCGGCGCCGGTTGCGGCGGCCAGCTTGGCGCCCGCCACATCGGCGAGCAAGGTCAGCGCAGCCGCATCGCCACGCATCTCGACGCCCTTGGCCGCAAACACCGCACCGATGGCCGGCAAGAACCGAGCGGCGATGGCCTCGTGCACCAGCAGCGATTCGGCTGCGTTGCAGGGGCTGTACTTCTGCGTTTTCGCGTTGTCGGTCACGCGCAGCGCCAGGTCCAAATCAGCATTGGCATCGACGTACACATGGCAGTTGCCATCAAGGTGCTTGATCACCGGCACGCGGGCCTCGCGCGCGATGCGTTCGATCAAGCTCTTTCCGCCGCGCGGGATGATCACGTCAACCGCCTCGGGCGAGGCGATGAGCAAGCCCACGGCTGCGCGGTCGGTCGTTTGCACGAGTTGCACTGCGTCTGGCGGCAGCCCGGCATCGGCCAGCGCGGCTTGCACCACACGCCAGAGCGCGAGGTTCGAGGCAATGGCCTCCGAGCCGCCGCGCAAGATGCAGGCATTGCCGCTCTTGATCGCCAGCGAGGCCGCCTCGATCGTCACATTCGGCCGGCTCTCGTAGATCATGCCGAAGACGCCCAGCGGCACGCGCATGCGCCCCACCTGAATGCCGCTCGGGCGCTGCACCAAGCCGCTGATCTCGCCGATGGGGTCGGGCATCTCGGCGATCTGCTCGCAGCCCGCGGCCACGGTCTCGATGATGGGCGCTGTGAGCTTGAGCCGGTCGACGAGCGGTGCGGCCAAGCCAGCGGCGCGGGCGGCCGCGAGATCATGCTCGTTGGCGCCTTGCAGCGTGAGCGCCTCGGCGCGCAAGCGAGTGGCCAAAGCCCTCAGTGCGTGGTTGCGTTCGGCCGTGGTCGAACGCGCCATGACTTGGCTCGCCGCGCGAGCTGCGACGCCGAGCCGAGCGACGATCTGTGGAAGGGAGTCGCTGTTCATCGGCGGATTGTCGCAAAGCGCATCGCGCCGTGAAAGCGCCTGCGGGCCGGTCTGCGCAGGGCAAACAGCGGCCATCTCCACCCTCATTTCGCCGCATCTGCCGAGGCTTGCGCCACTACGCTTGTGTCACCTCTTAAGGCAGCGCTCACGATGAAGTTCTTCGGCATAACTCTGCGCACGCCAAGCGCCTCCGAACTGACCGCCGCGGTGGTCATGGGCACCGGCCTTTGGATCGCCGCACTGGGCCTGCTGCGTGCCGCAGGCGTGGCGATCGACCGAGTCGATGCAGGCGCGCTGTTGCTGGTCGTGTTGTGGGGTTGCCTCTCCGCGCGACTCGGCATTCGCATCGAACAAGGCCACCGCCATCTCGCAGCGAACTTGTGCGTGAGTGCGGGCTTGCTGGCCTGCTATCAAAGCGCGTGTGCCTTGGCGGGTTGATGCCCCCAAGGCGCGCGAACACCTCGCACCCGATCGGGCAGCAGACAGGCGGCCGAGGCGCTTGCGGCGCTTGCATCGTTCAGCGGGCACCTCCGGGTTCAAGTTGCGTGCAATGCTGCCGAAAACCAGCAACACAACCCACGGACGTGCCATGCGACTCTCGCCCACTCTGCACATTGCGACACTGCTCGCGACCATGGCGACCGGCGCATTCGCAGGCCGCCCACTCTCGACCGACGATGCATCGACCGCCGATGCCGGCATCTGCCAACTCGAGAGTTGGGTGGAAGCCTCTGGCGGCGATGCGGCTTTGGTGCTCGCACCGGCCTGCGGCATCGCCAGCGGCCTGGAAATTGATGTCGACTACACGCTCCCCCGCCGGCACGACGAACTCCGCGCAGCCAGCAGCATCGCGTTGAAATGGGTGCCTGACGCCGCCCGCATCGACACACCCTTGGGCAGCTTGGCCGGCGGCCTCAAGCTGCGCAGCGCCTTCGAACACCCGGCGGGCGCCAACTGGTGCAGTGCCGACACCAGCCTGCTCGCGCTGGCCACATTGAAGGTTAGCGACGAACTCGCACTGCATGCCAACCTCGGCCCCGTGCGCGATCGCTACAGCGGCCACTCGGCCACGCTGCTCAACATCGCCGCCGCGTGGGCGGTTGACGAGCGGGCGCTGCTCTTCGTCGAGACCCAGCTCAATGACCGCAGCCAACTCCTCGGCGGCACCGTCAACACGGTGGGCGGTGCGTGGTGGCTCGTGCCCGATCGGCTCGGCCTTCACCTCACCGCGAGCCGCGGCCCCGGTACCGAGGGCCGCACGCTCTGGACCGCCGGCTTCGGCTGGTACGGCCTCGGTCTCTGAACCTCTCATTCACCTGGTGCAGGGCGCATGAAACTCAAAACACAAATCATCTCGCTCGGCTTGGCTGGGGCCGTGCTCGCCAGCGTGGTCGGCGGCATTGGCTTGCTCAGCACCGCCCGGCTGGCCTCGGCGGTGGACGACGTGGTGGCCGCGGGCCAAGCCCTGCGCGCAAGCCAAGAGGGCGACATGATGCATGACGCGATTCGTGCCGACGGCCAGCTCGCGCTCTTCGGCGCGGTGCGGCACAGCGCGGAGCACATCGCCGAAGCGCAGAAAGACCTGACCGAGCACGCCGCGAAGTTCGAACACGCGCTCGACACTGTCGAAGCCCTGCCGCTCAGCGCCGAGAGCCGCGATGCACTGGTCGCCGTGCGGCCACTGGTGAAGAGCTACGCCGCCGCCGCGCAGCGCACCGTGACGGCCGCGCAAGTCGACAGCGAGAGCGCCGAAAAAACAGTGCCCGAGTTGCAAGCCGCGTTCAGCGACCTCGAAAAGCGCATGGGCTCGCTGTCTGATTCGATTCAAAGCAATGGCGATGCCTTGAACGCGAGCGCGCAGGCCAAAGTCGTCAGCACCCGCGTCCAGATCGGCTTGGCGATGACTTTGGCGACGATCGCGATGCTCTTGGCCGCCGTGCTGCTGGCCCGGCGCATGACGCGCCCGATGGCGCATGCCGTGCTGGTGGCCGATCGGCTGGCGGGCGGCGATCTGGCTGCCGTCGTCAAACCAAGCGGCAACGATGAAACCGTGCAACTCCTGCAGTCGATGGCCCGCATGCAGCAAGGCTTTGCCGGCATCGTGCGTGAGGTGCAGGTCAATGCCGAGCGCGTGGCCACGGCCAGCGTGCAGATCGCGCAGGGCAACCGCGAGTTGTCAGAGCGCACCGAGCAACAAGCGAGCGCGCTGGAGCAGACCGCCTCCACGATGGAGGAGCTCGGCACCACCGTTCGCAACAACGCCGACAACGCCGCCCAAGCCAATGAATTGGCGCTCGGCGCATCGGCTGTGGCCGTCGAGGGTGGCGCGGTGGTGAGCCGCGTGATCGCGACGATGCGCGGCATCGACGAGAGCTCCCGCAAGATCGCCGAGATCATCGGCGTGATCGACGGCATCGCCTTCCAGACCAACATCCTGGCGCTCAATGCCGCCGTCGAAGCGGCGCGCGCTGGCGAGCAAGGGCGCGGCTTCGCGGTCGTGGCCTCCGAGGTGCGCAGCTTGGCGCAGCGCAGTGCGGGCGCGGCGCGCGAGATCAAAGGCTTGATTGCCACCAGCGTTGAGCGCGTGGGCCAGGGCACGGTGCTGGTCGATCAGGCCGAGCGCACGATGCAAGACGTGGTGGGCTCGATCAAGCGCGTGAACGACATCGTGGCCGAGATCAGCGCAGCCAGTGCCGAGCAGAGCTCGGGCGTGAGCTTGGTGGGCAGCGCCGTTTCGAGCATGGACCAAGCCACGCAGCAAAACGCAGCACTCGTCGAAGAAAGCGCGGTGGCGGCTGAGAGCCTGCGCGAACAGGCGCAGTTGCTGGTTCAGGCAGTGGCGGCCTTCAAGCTGGTCGACGAGCCGAGGCACTGAAGTGCCGCGGCCCAGCTGCTTCGGCGAGCCGCTGCCGGCCTGATCTACACCGCCACCAAGCCCGGCACCGGCGGCAGGTTCAACGCACGAGCCAGCTTGGCCCAGGCGCGGTCATCGAGCAGTGCGCGCACTTTGGCGAGCACCTCGCGCATGGCCTCGGGCGGCATCTGCGTGGCCATGCCCCCCAGCATGCCGGCGCGCTCGGCCGGGCTCATGGCCGGCACCATCCAGCGCAGCGAGGTCGCCATCTCGGCCGGCTCGATCGAGGCCAGCAGGCGCTCGTGGATGGCCATCAGTTCAAGGTCGGTGTAGGCCGACCAGAGCGCGGCGTTGTGCGCCGTCTCCTCGACATCCATGTGTTGCAGGTTCTCCGCCACGAAGATCGCCAATCGCCGGTAGAGGCGCTGCGCAGCGGCCGCCGTGGGCAGCGCCCGCAGTGCGGCGGCATCGCTCGCCAGCGCTGCGATGGCGCTCAAATGCTCTTCGTGCTCACCTTCGATGCGCATGGAGCCACCGGGCTGCCGCGCTTCGATCGCCGTGTGCACGAACTCGTTCTCGTGGCCGAGGTGGCTGCGGCAGATGCTGAGCAGCGTGTCGAGCTGGCCGAGGGTGGCTTTGATCTCGTCGTCATCACCAACATCGAGCCGACCAACACGGGCGAGCGTGTCGGTCATGAACAAGCGCAAGCCTTTGTGGACCGCGGCGTAGAGATCGACTCGCGGCGTCGCCGCGGCGGCGGCTGCGGGGGTGTCGGCACGGGTGTGCGCAGCGGCGGTTGGCTGCGAAGGGAGTTCGAGGGTCGTCGTCATGGTGAAAAGCTCCAGCAAGGGCATGCCGAGGGGTGGATGAATGGGAGGTGGCTCGGCATGCTTGGCAGTGTTCCCGCCGGGGTGATTGGCGGCATCGCCCGAAGGAGCCAGCAGCGCACTTGCGGCGGGCCATTCGGCAGCGTGGCGGTGTGGGGTTTCGGCGCGTGGGCGTGATGAAGGACGATCATGCGGCTCCCCTGAGGCGTTGCGTTTTGAGCAGTGTGGGAACGCGAGGTCCATCCCACATCGCCTGAAGGAGCCATGGCGAGCGCCGCGGTCACACGCGAATCAGGCGCCACCCGCATTGGCGTGACCGTGGGGCCTGCGGCATGATGGGTTGATGTCAGCCATGCCTGCACCTGCATCTGCAAACGCGGCTGCGGCCGCACCTGCAGCCGCACCTGCCACCGCGAGCTTCGCGCTGGCGAAGATCCAGCCGCCAACGTCGCGCACCGGGCTGATCGAGCGGCCCGCGCTGGAGGCCGCGTTGGGCGCGGCGCTGCTTGCCAACCGTCTCACCGTGCTGCTGGCACCGGCCGGCTACGGCAAGACGGCGGCGCTCACCCGCCAGGTGCGCCAGCTGCCGCCGCACTGCGCGATGGCCTGGATCTCGGCTGACGAAGACGATCAGCTGCCGCGCTTCATGGCTTGCCTGGTTGCCGCGCTCGATGGCCACGACTTGCCCTGGCGCGTGTCGCCCGACGCGCTGGCCACGTTGGCGCAAGGCGCAGGCGGCCTGCGCGATGTGGCAACAGAGCTCGTCAATGCGCTGGCCGGTGCCGAAGCGCCGCGCGGGCTGATCGTGCTGGACGACGCGCACCGCATCGTCGACCCGCAGGTCTTCGAGCTGCTGCAGTTGATCCTTGAGCGGCTGCCCGCGCATTGGTCGGTGGCGGTGGCCAGCCGCATCGAGCCGCCGCTTCCGCTGGCACGCTGGCGCGCAGCCGGTGAGCTGGCCGAGTTTCGGCAACGTGAGCTGAGCTTTGCGGAAGGCGATGTCGCCGCGCTGCTGGCGCAGGCCAGCCGCAGCCAGCATGACCCCGCCCGGGTGGCCGAGTTGATGGCGCGCACCAATGGCTGGCCCGCGGGGCTGCGCTTGAGTTTGTCTGCCCATGCTGGCGCCGGCGAACGCGGTCTTGCAGCAGGCCGCGGCGGCACCGCCATGCCGCAAAGGCACCTGTTCGACTACCTTGCCACCGAAGTGCTCAACGACATGCCCGCCGAGCTGCGCGACTTCCTCTTGAACTGCTCGGTGCTGCCGGAGCTGACCGCATCGCGCTGCGCTCAAGTCAGCGGCCGCGCCGACGCCGACGCTTTGCTCGAGCAAATCGAGCGGCGCGGCCTGTTCGTCAGTGCCCTTGAGGCCGATGAGCCCACGCTGCGCTTGCACGATCTGTTTCGCGACTTTCTCGAACACCGGCTGCTGCGCGAGCGCCCGGCCGATTTGCCGCGGTTGCTGCAACGCGCGGCCGCCACCGAGCCCGACGCCGCACGCGCCATCGGCTACCTCGGCCGCGCCGGCGCTTGGCCCGAGGCCACGCAACTGCTCGTGCAACGCGGCCCGCTGCTCCTTGCCACTGGCGGCTTCGGCCTGGAGCAGATGCTGAGCGCGTTGCCTGCAGAAGCCTTCAATGCCAGCGCTGACTTGCACTTGCTCAAAGGCCTGAGTTTGTTGATGAACTTCAACTACGACGCCGCACTTGCCTTCCTCGATCGCGCCGCATCCGGCTTTTTCAAAGCCGGCCGATCGCGCGAGGCCACCATGGCCCGGGCCTATGCCTGCCTCTGCCAGATCAGCCTCGGCCAATTGCCCGCCGCTGAAGACGAGCTCGCGCGCCTGCGGGCCGGCGAGCTCGACCACGCTGTTCGCGCCCTCGTGTGCTACGGCTGCGTGTGGGTGGCCTACGCGCATGGCCGCAGCGAAGAGGCCGCACCGCGCTTTGCCGAGATGCTCGGCGCGCTGGAGAAGGTGCCGGTGCTGGGCGTGTGGAACCAGGTCTTCTTCCAGAGCATGTTGACCGGCTTCCCCGGGCTGGCGCCTTTGCTCGAACGCTTTGCGCGCGGCGCGCTCGCCGTCAGCGCCGAGATGCCCAGCCATTTGCGGGCGGGCGTTTACTGCACGCGGGCCGTCATCGCGCTCGGGGCGGGCCGCCTCGACGACGCGGTGGCCAGCATCGCGTTGGCCGACGCCGATTGCCGCTGGCTTGGCATGCCGCGCAGCGTGATCACCGACATTCGCAGCGCCCACGCGTTGATTCATGCCGTGCGCGGCGACGCCGCCGCCAGCCTCGCAGCGGCCGAGGCACTTGAGGCCGACATGCGCCTCAGCACGATGCACAGCAACCGGCTGACGCACAGCTACGAGGTGCTGTTCACCCATCTGCGCGCGGCCTGGGCCCTTGGCGACGAAGCCGCCGTGCGTGCCGTTGATGCCGAACTGCAAGCCTGCGTGAACCCGGCGGAATACCCCGCCGCGACCCTCGCGCGAAGCTTCGGCCACGCCCTCGTCGCGCTGCTGGACGGCCGGCTCACGCTCGCCGTGCAGTGGCTTGAGGGCCTGGCGGGCGAGGTCGAGCGCGCCTCCTACTTCCCGGCCACACAAGCACTGGTGTTGCTGGCCGATGCACAGTGGCGTTTGGGCCGCACCGATGCCGCCCTCAACGCGCTCCGCCCGTGGCTTGCGGCCGCGCTGCGCGGTGAGCGCTTGGGCGGCGCGCTGCTGTGCGGCCCTGCGGTGATCGAGCGGCTCGCCCAGGCCGATTGGGGCGGCCAACTCGGCGCCACCGAGATCGGCGTTTTGCACCGCCTGCTCGGCACGCTGGCTGCGGCCCGTGGCAACGCTGCAGGCTCAATCTCGGCAGCACATGATCTGCAGGCCACCGCGGGCTCAGGCGGCAACAGCCTCGCAGGCTTGAGCCAGCGCGAGCACGAAGTGCTGAGCCGCATGGCGGCTGGCGACAGCAACAAACTCATTGCGCGGGCCTTTGACCTGAGCCCCCACACCGTCAAGCGCCACGTCGCGAACATCTTGAACAAGCTCGGGGTCGACACGCGCGGTCAGGCCGCAGCGCGCTGGCGCAGCCCAGATCGCGCTGCTGGCGAGCAGGGCAAAACTCAGCACAGCGATGAGCGTCGTGGCGGCATAGCAGTTCAGCCACCGGTTTAGGGTTGACTTGCTTGCATCACAGGCGCGGTCTGTCGCGTGGCGGTTCATCGGGGTTCTCCGGGTGCGTTGCATGCGCCTTGCCGGGCTGGCAATGGCATGGACCCAGTGTCTCGATGGCGGCCGCCGTGCACATCGGCCAGAAGAGCCAGCCGTGGAGCCAAGCGCAGGCGTGCGCAAGCCGGGCGCAAGCCGGGCGATCTACCCCAGCTCAGCCCACCGATGGCAAGCCACCCGCTGCCCATCGCCAATGTCGCCCAGCGCCGGCACCTCGATGCGGCACCGCTCGATCACGTGCGGGCAGCGCTGGTGAAACGCGCAGCCGGGCGGCGGGCTCAGGGGCGACGGCAATTCGCCGATCAGCACCTGCCGCTGTTGCCGTGCGCCGGCGGCAATGCGCGGTGTGCTGGCGAGCAGCGCCTGCGTGTAGGGGTGGCGCGGCGCGGCGAAGAGGATTCGCTTCGGCGCGCGCTCAACCACCTTGCCGAGGTACATCACCAGCACCTCGTCGGCAATGAGCTCAACGACCGCGAGGTTGTGCGAGATGAAGGCATAGGCCACGCGGGTTTCGTCTTGCAGGTCCATCAGCAGGTTGAGCACCTGCGCCTGGATGGACACGTCGAGCGCCGAAACCGGCTCGTCGAGCACGACGACCTTCGGTCGCAGCATCAAGGCCCGCGCAATCGCCACGCGTTGCCGCTGGCCGCCTGAGAACATGTGCGGATAGCGCGCATGGTGCTCGGGCCGCAGGCCCACGCGGGCCATCATGGCGCGGGCCCGCTCCGTTCGCTCGTTGGCACTCAACGTCGTGTTGATGACCAGCGGCTCTTCAAGCGCATGGCCGATCTTCTTGCGCGGGTTCAAGCTCGCAAACGGGTTCTGGAACACCATTTGAATCTGCTGGCGCAGGCGTTTTTTCAACGCGGTGTTGGCCTCGGTCACGTCGGCGCCGTCGATGAGCAAGTGGCCTGCGCTCGGCGCCTCGATCATCGTCAGCTGCCGCGCCAGCGTGCTCTTGCCGCAACCCGATTCGCCGACGATCGCGAGCGTGCGGCCGGCGTCGAGCTCGAACGAAACGCCGTCGAGCGCGCGGGCCAAAGCCTTGGGCTTGAGGAAGCCGGTGGAGACCGGGTAGTGCTTGGCGAGCGCCTTCGCTTCGAGCACTGCCGCCGTCATGCGGCCACCTGTGTCAATGGATAGAAGCAACGCGCCTGCGCGCCCATCGGGCCGGCAAGCGGTGGTTGCTCGGCGCGGCAACGCGGCTGAACGTGCGGGCAGCGCGGCGAGAGCAAGCAGCCCGCCGGCCGGTCGTAGGCGCCCGGCACCACGCCCGCCATCGAGCGCAAGCGCCGCGCGCCGATGTTGTGCTCGGGCAGCGCCGAGAGCAGCGCTTCGGTGTAGGGGTGGCGGGGCGCATCGAAGAGGATCGGCACGCGCGCCGTCTCGACCACTTGGCCGGCGTACATCACAAGCACGCGCTGCGCGACTTCGGCCACCACGCCGAGATCGTGCGTGATCAGCACCAGCGCCATGCCGCGCTCGGCTTGCAGCTTTTGAAGCAGCGTGAGCATCTGCGCTTGGATGGTCACGTCGAGCGCGGTGGTTGGCTCGTCGGCAATCAAGAGGCGCGGGTTGCAGGCGATCGCCATGGCCACCATCACGCGCTGGCTCATTCCGCCAGAGAGTTGGTGCGGATAGGCATCGAGCCGGCGCTCGGCATCGGGAATTTCGACCGACTTCAACAGCTCCAGCGCGCGCGCTCGCAAGGCCTTCTTCGAGCCGCCTTCGTGAATGCGCAGCGTCTCGATCAGCTGAAACGCGACCGTGAAGCACGGGTTCAAGCTGGTCATCGGGTCTTGAAAAATCATCGCGATGTCTTTGCCGAGCAACTGGCGGCGCTCGGGCAGGGGCATCGTCAACAGATCGCGGCCGTCGAACATCAAGCGCTCGGCGTTGACGCGCCCTGGCTCATCGATCAAGCCCATCAACGCCAGCGCAGTCACGCTCTTGCCCGAACCCGATTCGCCGACGATGCCCAGCACCTCGCCCGCATCGACGTGCAAGCTCACGCGGTCGACCGCCTTGAACGGCGCGCTCGTGCTGCCGAACTCGACACTCAGGTTTTCTGCCTGCAGCAAGCTCATCGGTTGATGCCCCTCGCGCGGCGCGTATGCCGGCCGCCCTGAGCATAAGAGGGGACGAGGAAGCTTCGTGCGGCAGAGCGCTTGCTGACTGGCCCTCGGCGCGAGAAACGCCTTAGCGTTTCCCCTTGTATCCTCACCGCAAAACTCAGGGCGACGCGGTGGCGTCGCGATTCTCGATGCCGTTATCGCTCCCCGCCGCCGTCACCTTTGTCACCTCACTTGCCTTGCCTGCGCTGGCCCAAACCGCCACGCCACCCACGCTGACCCACTGCGCCGAGATCGGCGCTCCAGCCGACCGCCTGGCCTGCTACGACCTGCTCGCCGGCCGCGCGCCGCCGGCCCCGGCTGCACCGGCGGCATCAGCCGCTGCACCCGCCGTGTCAACGCGGCTTGCTGCGGCCGAACCAACCAACACCGCTGCGCCGCTGACCAAGCCGAGCTCGGGGTTGCTCTCGAAGTTCTGGGAGCTCGACGCGGGCGACAAGCGCGGCGTCTTCAACTTCACCGGTTTCCACGCGAACTACGTGCTGCCGGTGCATCTGACGACCCGCATCAACCGCTCGCCGCAATCGCCCACACAAGCCGTGGTCGACGTGCCGGACTACCGCACGGTCGAGGCCAAGATTCAGCTCTCGCTGCGCTCCAAACTGGTTCAAGGCCTGGTGTTCCCGGGCGGCGACCTGTGGGCCGGCTACACCCAGCAATCGTTCTGGCAGCTCTACAACAGCGCCGATTCCAAGCCGTTTCGCAACACCGATTACCAGCCCGAGTTGATGTACGTGCTGGCCACGCCGGAGCCGGTGCGTTACTTGCCGTTCGGCTGGCAGTGGCGCTATGCCGAGGTCTCGCTTGCGCACCAGTCGAACGGGCAATCCGACCCGCTTTCTCGCAGCTGGAACCGGCTCTACTTTGGCTTTGGCTTCGAGCGCGGCGACACCTCGTTGATCGTCAACCTGCAGCGCCGCTTGCGCGAGAGCTACGCAACCGACAACAACCCCGACCTCGTCTACTACCGCGGCAGCGGCGACTTCCAGCTCAACTGGACGCCTGGCGCCGCCACCGCCTCGCTGCTCTACCGCAGCACGCTGCGCAACTTCAAGCGCGGCGCGGTGCAGCTGGAGATGACCTACCCGGTCTTTGGCGACCAGCCCAACGGCTTGCGTTACTACCTGCAAGCTTTCTCGGGCTACGGCGAGACGCTGACCGACTACAACTTCCGCCAGACCAGCCTCGGCGTCGGCCTGACCTTCCTGCAGTTCTGACGGCTCAGACGTCGAAGACCTGCAGCGGCTGATAACCATCGGCCTCGCCCTTGCGGCCATGGCCGCGGGCATTGCAGACGACGCGGGTGCGGCCGGCGCCCGGGGTGCTGCCGTCATGCGGCACGAGGTAGTCGTGGCGGCAGTGCAGGTGGCCGTGAATCCAGAGGTCCGCATGGCGAAGCAAATCGTCATCGGCGTTGCAAAAACTCGCCGTGCCGGGCTGATCGCCATACCGCGGATCGGCGCTGCGCAGGCTGGGCCCGAAGTGGGTGATGACGACCGTGGCATCCCAGCCGGCCGCCGGCTGCGCCAACTCGGCCGCGAGCCACTCGCGGCAGGCTAGGGCTTCGGCACGCACGCCGGCCGCGTCGAACGGCAGGCCGTGGCGGGTGGACTGCATGATCCGCATGAAGTACTTGGCCGCACGCATCGCGCGCTCGCGGCCGGCGGCGCCGAACAGATCGAAATCACACCAGCGCGTGGTGCCCACGAAGCGAATGCGCCGGCCCGCCGCGTCAGTCAGCACCAGGCGTTCGCATTCGATGAGGCGGATGCCCAGGCCGGCGCAGCGGCCGCGCAGCTGCGGCCAGGCCTGAGTGATCTCGCGCCCATCGAACTCGTGGTTGCCGGCCACACAAATCACCGGCACCGGCCAATGGCGAAAGTGCGCGAAGCCGGCCCAGGTGCTGTCGATGTCGCCGGCCAACACGAGCAGCTCGGCGCCCGCAGCCGGCTCGGGCTGGAAAGACTCGGTCTCCAGATGGAGATCGGAGAGGATCTGCAGGCGCATCGCTCAGATGCGCCTCAAGCCGCTGGCCTTGGCGCCAGCGGCATCACACCGCAGCGCGCGCTTCAGCCGGCGCCGTGGCACTGCTTGAACTTCTTGCCGCTGCCGCAGGGGCAAGGGTCGTTGCGACCGACTTTGGGCACGTCGCGCTTGACGGTCTCGACCTTGAAGCGCCGCTCTTCGGTCAGGTCGTGCAGATCGGCAACGGTGACGACGAGCTCTTCCATCGCGTCGTCGAGCGAGACGAGCGGAAACTCGCGGTCAAGGGTGGCGACGATTTCGCGCTCTTCATCCGTCTCGGCCGGCAGGTGGCGATAGAGCCGGGCGAGCGCTGCCATCACCGCGTCGTCAGGCAACTCCATCAGATCGGGGAAGCAAATCGTTGCGTGCTGGAAGCCGGCGACCCACGGCATCAATGCCTGCGAAATCGGGCTGAGGCTCGCGCCGACATCGGGCTCGGCAGCGGCGTTGACTTCGGTGGTGGATTCGGCTGCGTCGGACTCGGGCTCGGGCTCGGCCTGTTCGAGCTGACCGTCTTCAGGATCAGCCTCGAGCACCAGCGGATCGAACCAGCCGTCTTCCAGCATCGCGCGGTTCAGCGCGGTGTGGCGGCGAATGATCAAGGCGGTTGTGCGCTGCAGCCAGGCTGGATCGACATCGTCGGGCAAGGGCCGGCCGTCGAAATCGAACACATGGGCCAGCCAAGTGGCCGGCGCGAGCAGCACCGGTTGGACGAGCACGCCGCAGAGATAGCCGTCCAGCATGACGACGTCAACCGGCTCCAGCGGCTCCGGCGTGGCGGCGAGCAGGTCGTCGAGTTCGGCAAACTCGGCGTCGGTCAGGTCATGGGAGAGAGCGGGCGTGGCGGGTCGTGTGGTCAGTGACATAGAGGCTTTCAGAAGATTGCTGGATTGTCACGCCTGGGCCGATCGGCGCGCTTGG
>JAYWGR010000143.1:0-5339 GCA_043778145.1 Rhizobacter sp. | reverse complement strand
CGACTGCGCCGCCAGCAAGCTGGACTTCAGGGGGACCGAAGTCCTCGATGAAGGCTGTGCAGGCACGATGCCCACGGAAGCCTGACCAGTCTGGCAGGGGCGAAGGTCTTGTTCAATGCAAAACTTTGGACTGGCGAGCAGCGCCATCCAAAACCGCAGCCTTCAGGAAGCGATTTCCAGTGGCATCGTGCCCTCGCGAGCCAAACGCCAAGCGCTATGCAAGCGCTAAGTCTGCGTCGTCAGTCTCCCGGGAATGCGAATATTCGCAGGCCCCCTTGAGAGGCTTCATGATAAGGCGTGCAAT
The DNA here is from genome assembly GCA_043778145.1 of Rhizobacter sp. GTDB lineage: Bacteria > Pseudomonadota > Gammaproteobacteria > Burkholderiales > Burkholderiaceae_C > LMDS01. Next base: position 5,035 of record JAYWGR010000143.1, on the reverse strand, counting down.
CAAAGTATCCGTGACGGCCGCAAGTGTGGCTGCGTTCGTGTCGATGGGCGTTATTGCTGCCGCGGCCGGTACGCACGAGCACGACGAATCCGCTGTGATGCAGGCAAGGGTGCCACTCGTCGAGGCCATCGGCGCTGCCGAACGACACGTGAACGGCAAGGCGGCGCGCGCCGAGTATGAACTCGCCGCAAAGCTCGGTGCGTGGGTCTACGACATTGAGGTCGTCACCGCATCCAAGGTCTTCGACGTGAAGGTCGATCCGACCAGCGGAGCCGTTTTGTCCTCTTCGGAAGACGGCGCCGACGACGACGACAGGTACGACAAGAAGGACTGACGTTCGGCTCCGACGCAACCCGATCCTGATCGCTCGCTACGAAGATCAATTCTCCATGGAAGCCCTGAACCAAGCCCTGTTTCTCTACGTCAATGCACCGGTGCAGCTGGGCGCTCCCGTTCTTGCGCTCACCACATTCCTGGCGGAGGGCCTGATCTGGTTGATTCTTGTCGGACTCTTGGTCGGTTGGTTCCGCGGCAGCGATGCGACACGCGAGGCAATGATCGAAGCGACTGTGGCCGCTGCATTGGCTCTTGCTCTTGCTCAACTGATCGGCATGGTCTGGGTGCGCCCGCGCCCATTCATGCTCGGCATGGGCCACACGCATTTGGTCCACGTTGCCGATGCATCATTCCCAAGCGATCACCTGACGCTGTGGTGGACGGTGTCGTTCAGCTTGATGACCCACGTACGTCTGCGGGCCACCGGCCTGTTGCTGAGTTTGCTCGGAGTCGCGGTGGCGTGGGCTCGCATCTACCTGGGGGTTCACTTCCCGCTGGACGTGGCCGGCGCAGCGGCCCTCGCAATGGTTTGCAGCGATGTCTGCGCCCACCGCCGGCAGTCGATCATCGAGTTGCCTTTTCGGTGGGCTACCAATGCGCACAGAACGGTGCTGGCGCCACTGATCCGGCGCGGCTGGGTCCGTGGTTGAGCCAGTGCCTCGGAGCTCCACATGATTTCATCAGGATTGCTGACCTGGTTCAGCAACGACCAGGGTCTGATGGCGCTGCTCAGCCAAAACTGGCTGCTCGGCACGCTACTCATTGCGGCCATCATCTTCGTCGAGACGGGCTTGGTCGTCATGCCGTTCCTCCCCGGCGACTCTTTGCTGTTCGCGGCAGGCGCATTTCTCGGTTTGGCGGGTTTCTCGCCGTTGGTTCCGGTGGCGATCGTGTGCGTGGCCGCCATTGCTGGCGACGCGATGAACTACGCCATCGGCCGCTCTTCTCTCGGTCAGCAAATCGTCCGCAGGGGTTGGGTCAAGCCGCACCACCTTGAACAAACGAGGAACTGGTTCGATCGCTTCGGCGGGCCGACCATCACCGTTGGCCGTTTCGTTCCCGTTGTTCGGACGGTCGCACCCTTCATGGCTGGCCTCGCCGGAATGCGAGCGCGCCAGTTCCTCGCGTTCAACATCATCGGCGGTATCGTGTGGTGCGGGCTGCTGATGATGGCGGGTTGCTGGCTGGGCCACATCGTTTGGGTGCGAGAACACCTGCACTGGTTGTCGCTGGGCATCGTCGCCTTGTCCGTGCTGCCGGTCGCGATCCATGTCCTGGCCGAACGAGCCAAGACGAAGAACAAGGAGTTGGCGAATGCGGGTGCTGCTGGTCGAAGATGACCGAATGATCGGCGAGGCCGTCGAGAGCGCGCTCAAACAGGCGGCCTACGCCACCGACTGGGTGCGCGACGGTTCGTCGGCCATCGCTGCATTGGACACGCATCAGTACCAGCTGGTGCTGCTTGATCTCGGCGTACCGAAACGCGACGGCCATGAAGTGTTGGCCCATATCCGTCGCCGACATTCGGGCGTGCCGGTGCTGATCGTGTCGGCGCGCGACGCGATCGACGAGCGTCTTCGAGGACTCGACGGCGGCGCCGACGACTACATCCTCAAACCGTTCGAGATGGCCGAACTCCTGGCGCGCATGCGCGCCGTCGCCCGTCGACGCGCGGGAGCGCCAGACCCCGTGATGAGCAACGGAGCGTTGTCACTCGATCCAGCGTCGCGCGAAGCCAGCTATGGGGATGTCTCCGCCGCGCTGACCGCACGGGAGTTTTCACTCCTTCAGGCCTTGTTGATGAGACCCGGTGCGATCTTGTCGCGGCACGAACTAGAGGAACGAATCTACGGCTGGAACGAGGAAGTCGAGAGCAACGCCGTCGAATTCCTCATCCACGCCGTTCGCAAGAAGCTGGGCGGTGCCGCAATCAAGAACGTGAGGGGCGTGGGATGGATGGTCTCAAAGCAAGGCTGAGCAACTCGCTGCAGTTCCAGTTGTCGGCATGGCTGTCCGCTGTCGTCGTGCTGCTGGCATTGTCCGCCGGGTCGTTCTCGTTCTGGACGTCGTTCGACGAGGCCAATGAACTGCAGGACGATCAGCTTCGTCAGGTGGCCTCGATGTTCGACCTCTACGACCTGCCGATTCGCCCACCTCGGGCGGCCGGGCCGCAAGATTCCGCCTTGGAGCCGGACCTGCAAATCGCTGTGCACGTTCTTGGGGAATCGGGGGCGCAGAAGGAAGTCGCACCGGCAAAGCTGTTGAGACTTCCGCTCGATTTACCCGATGGCCTGCAAACGCTGAGCGTCGACAACGAATCCTGGCGGGTGCTGGTTCGGCGCTTGCGGAGTGGTCAAAGGCTGGCGCTCGGGCAGCAGACGGCTGCACGAGACGAGATCGCGCGCCATGGCGCGTTGCGCACCGTCCTGCCGCTGCTGGTCTTGGTACCGCTGGTCATTGTTTTGGTGGTGGTCGTTGTCAGACGAGGGTTGCGGCCGGTCTCGCGTCTCGCTTTCGAACTCGACCACCGTGCGGAGCAAGACTTGGCTCCGCTGCCGTCTCTTCGCGTGCCCAATGAGATGGTTCCGCTGACGGCGGCCATCAATCGGCTCTTGTCCAGGGTCTCGGCATCCATGGAGGCTCAGCGGCGATTCGTGGCCGACGCCGCACACGAACTGCGGTCTCCGCTGACGGCGTTGTCTCTGCAGGCCGAAGGCCTGGCGGGTGCCGAACTGTCGCCGCATGCGCGGGGCCAACTGGATCGCCTGAGACAGGGCGTCCAGCGGGCCCGTACTCTGCTGGACACACTGCTGGCGCTGGCCAGGTTTCAACTGCAAGCAAAGCCGGCGGAAGAGGCGGTTTCGGCAACTGCGGTGCTGCGGCGAGTGCTCGAAGACCTTGTGCCGTATGCCGAGTCGCGACAGATTGATCTCGGTGTCGAGCAGCAGGACGAGTTGAACGTGCGGATTCGCGAGACCGAGCTTCACGCCATCATGCGCAACCTTGTGGACAACGCCATTCGCTACAGCCCGACGGGAGGCCGGGTCGACATCAGCCTGAAGCGCGACACCGATATCGCATCGTTCGAGGTGGTGGACGACGGCGCTGGCATACCACCGCATGAGCGTGAACGCGTCTTCGATGCATTCTACCGAACCTTGGGCACTGACACTGATGGTTCCGGCCTCGGACTGTCCATCGTCAAGACCTTGGTCGAGCGCGCGGGTGGCAGCGTCAGCCTGCACGACGCCGGCCGGGATACGAGTTCGCGAGGACTGCACGTCGTCGTGAGATTTCCCGTCGGGGTGGTGGCTGAGCAAGCAACTCAAGAAGTGAGCACGTCGATGTTGGCGGAAGTCCGCACATAGGCAACACATCACAACCAGGATTGAAGAGCTACATGACTGCAACGTCGAAGGAAGTTCTGAGCAAGGTTCCCGAGGTCACCCTCGCGTTCTGGATCATCAAGATCGCCGCGACCACACTCGGCGAAACCGGTGGCGATGCGGTGACGATGTCCATGCATCTGGGCTACCTGGTGGGCACCGCCATCTTCGTGGCGATCTTCGTGGCGGCGGTGAGCGCGCAGATGGCCGCGAAGCGCTTCCATCCGTACCTGTACTGGGCTGTGATCATCGCGACTACGACGGCGGGCACAACGCTCGCTGACTTCCTCGACCGGTCTCTGGGCATTGGCTACGTCGGAGGCTCGTCGATTCTGTTCGCACTGCTGATGGCGACGCTCGGCCTCGGGTACTGGTCGCTGGGCACGGTGTCCGTCGACAACATCACGTCGCGCAAGGCCGAAGTTTTCTACTGGGCGACGATCATGTTCTCCCAGACCCTGGGCACGGCTCTGGGCGACTGGATGGCCGATACCACAGGGCTGGGGTACGAGGGCGGTGCGCTGGTATTTGGCGCCTGCCTTGCGGTTGTCGCTGCGGCCCATTTCTACACCGAGGTCTCGCGCACGCTGCTGTTTTGGGCGGCCTTCATTCTGACCCGACCGCTCGGCGCGACCGTAGGCGACCTGCTCGACAAACCACTGGCCAACGGTGGCCTGGCCTTGAGCCGCCACACGGCATCTGCCGTGCTCGCGGCATTCATCCTCGCCTGTCTGGTGTTCTTGCCGCAGCGTGCTGGCAAGCACCCCGGATCGGGCACGGTTGCGGAAGACGCGTGAGGTGATTCCCAAAGGAGCCTGTGATGCTCAGCCAGAAGTTCATGTTTATCGTGCTGACTACCGCGTTTCTGGCTGGCGGCAGCGGGTACGCCACAGCAAACTGTGACGCCGAGATCGTCAAGCTCGACGAAGCCATGAAGGACACGTCGCTTTCGGCGGCCGGCAAAGATGGGTTGCGTCGCGCGAAGCAGGCCGCTACTGCCACCAGTACCTCCGGCGATTCCGCATGCGGCAACGTGATCGCAGATGCGATGCGAAGTGCAGGGCTTGCCGCCGCGCCCGGGGAGCGGGCTGCGTCGAAACCGCCGGCGTCCATGGCAGCGACTGATCTGTCGGAACTTCGTGGTGTTGCTGCCGACTGCCTCAGCCTGATCAACGTCGGCAAACTCTCGCCCGCCAGGCGACAGGCCAAGTATCTCGAAGCGGCGTGGAATCAAGTCGAATCTCCACTCCGGTCGCGTGGCTCCGAGCGCGCGGAAGTCCTGGACCATGCCGTCGCTCGCGCCGTGTCGACGC
>JAYWGR010000142.1:0-5429 GCA_043778145.1 Rhizobacter sp. | reverse complement strand
GCTGCTGGAACACCCAGGCGTCTCGGCGGTGGCCGAGGAAGGAAAGCCAAGGCTCGATGATCAGGCGGTAGTGGGCCAGGCCGGCGTCGCTGCCGAGGTGGGTGATGTGGGTGCTGAGCACGCGGTCGCGTGCGGTGGTCATCCGGCTTCGTGGCTGTTGATGGGTACGCGCCCAAGGCGCGCTGTTGGGGGCGGGCCGTGGCCTTGCATGACCGAATAAGATGCAAAGCCGAGTGCCTCCCATGAGTTCACATGCCATTCTCAAAACCGGTTTTGTCTGAAAAACTTGAATGCGCCGCCCGTCGCATGTGTTCTACGCTGTTAGCGGCCACAGTGGTGTCGGGTTGCAACGCCGGCACCGGAGGTCCAACTCCCGCCGGACCTAGTGCTTCTGAGGTTAGTCCGGCGCTTCAGGCATTGCTCGACAAGACTCGAAAGAATCTTCGCTTCATTGAGGGCGGAAGCTTTCAGATGGGCGACTTCGGGCCACTGCATTCGCCGGATAAGCTCTACTACAGCAGCAGTCCCGACAACAAGCCGCTACATAAGGTCACACTAGACAGCTTTTGGATGAGTGCATTCAAGACGACGTATGCGGACCATGATGTTTACAGCGCGGCCACAGGATACCCAAAGGTCGGGACAGACGGCATGACAATGGAGTATCGCTACCCGGATGGTGGCGCTGGTCTGAGTTGGCAGCAAGCTCGTGAGTACTGCCAATGGCTCGGTCAGCAACTCAAGTTGCCGATGGACTTGCCAACAGAGGCGCAGTGGGAATTCGCGGCGCGGAATCGCGGTCAGTTCTTTGTATTCGCGACCGACAATGGCAAAGTCGATGCGGGGCGAAACGTTTGGGAGTACGACCAGCGGAATGCCTTTATCGAAAATTACAACGCTCAACATAAGCTCCGATACGCGGGTCCATCTCTGCCGCTAGGCCAATTTCCGCCTACCCCACTTGGGCTCTACGACATGATGACCGATGGTTTCGAATGGATCCTGGATTGGTATGCCACCGACTATTACGCCGATTCCCCGGAAAAGAATCCTTCAGGCCCCGCAAATGGAAAGGAAAAAGTGATTCGCAGTTTTCGAAGCAGGGATGGTGACGGCCTTGCTTACGGAGACGGACTTAGCTTTGCGCGGGGGCATCGCGAGCCAAACCCAGCAAAGGTTAATTACAAAGGAGAGTCAACCCCGGACAGAAACATGAACAATGCCACGGTTGCAAGGTGCGTAGTTAATAGCTCCTCCCCAGATGTTTTAGCCCGTTGACCTTCCCCGCGCTCGGCGAACCGCCGTTCGCGTCAGCCTATATAGGATCCGAAGTCGCCCTTCATAGCCTCACCCAGTCCGGCCGTCTCAATCTCTCCAAATTTGATGTGCCTGCCACCGTCCAGCGAAGCATAAATCTCGAACTGTGGGGTATCAAGTCGGGCAACCTTGTATCCTTTGGGGAACTTCTCCAGCAACTTACCGCGCATCGTCAAATATCTATCAATAAACTTGTTTCCGGAGACGTCTGTTTGATTACTTTTTTTAGTAATTGGCGCGGCGACGTTTAGTCGCTCGAATACAGATGGCAAATCCGCTAGCGAGATACCGCTGTTTAGAAACCGCATCACGTCGCCTTCGTTGCTCCCGGACTGGCGAATAGTCTTCGTACCCCTCGAAGACATGTGCTGCATTACGTTATCCCAACACGCTACTGTCTGCACGGTCGCCATGATGTTACAGACTGCCTCCTTGTGATCCGGGAGGTAATGTACCTCCGGGTCATACCACTTTCCTTTGCCGAGATTGACGCTGGGAGCATCCCTGCCATGGCTTGGCATGCCATGACGCGTGATCTGATAGAGCAACATGCCACGAGTCTCAGGGGTAGCAAATGTCAACCAGCGCGGCGTTCTATTGATGTTGCTTACCATTGCCTGACGCGTCTTGGCCGTTTCAAACAACCTCAACACTTCGTCAAATTCATCATTGATGGATTGGGTTAGTCGCTCAATTTCCAAAGCCGTCGGTGAGCCCTGAGTGACGCACATCATCATTAACTGCGACAAAGCGTCAAACGCATCTTTCGCAAAATACGTCAGCTTCTTGAATCCCGCGTTCAGCAACTGATAGGCCACCCACTCCGCGAACTGCATCACCTTGTCAGCATTCACGGTGAACTCAACAGCCCCTTTGCACCCGAGTCCCCAACAGAGCCGCGCAGATGCTTTAACTCTGAACTTACCGTCAGCAAGGTAGATCGCCAATTGCGCCCCCGCCCCTGCGCCGGCATTGCCCGCCAGCGTTGCAGCGATCTCGGCGAACGTCACGAATTCTTTCTCCTGCGGCGGCAGCCACTGAATGCTGCCGCCCGGCGTGATGCCCGCCTCCACGCCGGCAAACGCATCGATCTCGGCCTTCACCCCATTGAGGTCGTCAGGCGTCTTTTCGTAGAGCCCGGCCGGGTCGAACTTGGGGAGGCGGCTCTTCGGATCAAAGGAATTGCTCAGCGTGTCGGTTTCTGACGGCTTGATGGCCTTGACCACCTGTTTGCCACCTTCGAGCGTGATGCCCACCGTGCCCGTAGCCGTGATCTTTGCGCCCGCATAGCCATACAACTCGCACTTGATGACAAAGCGAATGGCGCCGAGGTCTTCGTCTGCCAGGCTCATCATCCAGCCTCTGAGTGACGGCACAGCCCACTGCGCGCTGACCTTGCTTTCGCACAGCACTAATTTGCCTTGCAGGTTGCCTTGGAGCTGCGCCTTGCGCTTGGACCAATCGATCTCGCTACTGGCGCCGGCACCACCCACCAAGCGCAGCCACTGCGCATGGGCTTCGACTTCGTAGGTTTCACTCTTGATGAGCGAGTCGCTGTATTCGTTTCCGGCGAGGTCAATCAGGTTCAGTACTTTGGCGTCAACCTTCCAGTCTTTGGCTGACTTCAGACTCTTGCTGATCTTGCCAAATGACTTCTTGAGTTCGTCGACGTCGATCGACTCTGGCTTGATCGTCGTGGTCTCTTTTGCGGCACCGAGTGCCGCTGGCCTGTTCTTGATCGTGATCTTGAATTCGGCTTGATTGATCCGCTTGTTCTTCAGTTCGAGGTATTTGTCGGTTTTGAGATAGCGCCGACGCAGCCCCAGTTGCCCATCACCGCTGGCGCTGCTCTTGCCCTTGGCATAGCTCTCCAGCGTCACCACTTCTTTCAAGTCAGCAAGCTTTGCAAAGTTCTTGTTGAGTTCGGACTTGATCTTGCTCTCGGCCAGCTTGAGTGCCTTTTCTGCCGCTTCGATGTCAGCCTTCGATTGCGAGTCGAGCGCGCGGCTCAAGTCGAGCTTGGCCAAGTGCGACGCTTCCATGATCTTGTCGAGTCGGCCGCTCATTTCTTCGAACTCGTCAAAGTCGCTCTGCGGGACCATGATGAGTTCTTGGTCCTGAGGCGAGATCAGAATCGGCGCGCTCGTCTTGCCTGCGAGTTGTGCCTGGTGGTCGGCTGCGGGGGCCGTCATGGCGATGGCAGTTTTGAATGGCACTTCGCAGGGGGCGGCATCTTGCCCGTTGATTGCCGGTGACCACCGCTTGCTGGTGACCTTGACCGATGTGCCGGGCAGCTCAAACTTGAAGACCACGTTGCTGGCGCAATGGATGACGCCCGTCTCGCCTTTGGCGTTGGTCTTGCCAGTCACGTTGGCGGATCTGTCGAGGTCTTTGGCGACGGCTTCTTTGCCGTTGGCGTCCAGCGTGTAGGCGGTGAATTTGGCGCCTTCGATGGGCTTGCGTCCGGGATGCGTCACAAATTGGACGTTGAAGTACGGCTTGATGCGAATGCGCTGGGTGGTGAACGATGCGTCACCTGGTCCACTCAATGTGAGCTTCATGCTAGAGCCTGCCTCGTCGTACAGGTCGGGCGCCACCCACTCGCCACTTTTGCTGTCGCGAACGGTTAATTTGTACTGCGCATTGGACTCAATGGCTTCGAACGCGGCTGTCTCGCCCGCGCCGTTGGTCAGACCTTGGGCGGCAATGCCGTGACCGGCTGACTCGACCTGATAGTGAACACCGGTACAGGCGTTCTCCGTGTTGCCCTCTTTATAGAAGAGCTTGAATTTCCCTTTTGCCATGCGGCTGCACTCCCTGCCTCGTTGCCGAAGTAATCTACTTTTTATGAAACGTGAAAGCCTTCGTGATCGGCGTCTTCGATGTAGACGTTGACCCTTTGCGGGCCATCGGTCGTTACTTTCTCCGTCATGCCTTGACCGTCGGTCGTGCCGCTGCGCTTCGTGCCGTCTGGCATCAAGAGCACGTATGGTTTGCCGGCAAGTGAGTTGCCGTCCGCGTCTTTGGCGACGAACTGCAAGTAGTGCTTCTGATCTTGAAGTTGCGCGGCACCGAACTGGATCGCCGGCGCGCTCGCCATCCCCGGCCCAGTGAGATTCTTCATGCTGGCCTTGAACTCGATCATCCCCGGCGCTTTGAGCGTGATGCTGCCGGATTGGATGTCGAGTGCGGCACCGGCGGCAGTCAGCAGGATGTGGTTCGGGGCGGTGATCAGCACCATGCCGTTGGTGCTGGCGACGCTGATGGCTTGGTCGGCGGTGAGCTTGACGGCATCCGTCTGCGCTTCGACGCGGACGTTGCCGCTGGCGGCGTGGAAGCGGATGCCGGTTTCTTGGTTGGGCTTGGCGGGGTTGCTGGCTTGGCCGTAGGTGTAGAAGCTGAGGCTGTTTTTGATGGCCAGCGCGTAGTTGCCTTGCACTGCTTGCTGCAGGTCTTGGCCTGCGATCCAGGTCAGGGTGTGGCCGGCCGCGATGAGGGCGGTGGCGGGGGTGAAGCTGCCGATGCCGCCGGGGGCAGCGAGGACGAGGTCGGGCCGCATCCAGGCGGTGACGTGGCTGCCGGCGCCGCCGCCGGTGCCGCCCTCGCCTGCGCCCTCACCTTCTGCGCTCGCGCTGCGCGCGTCGGTGGCTTGGAGGCTGTCGACTCCGGCGTACAGGGCTTGCTCGTTGACGAGCTGCTTGGCCTTGTCTTGCGGCTTGGCGCCGATCACGTTGGGCTCGCCCGCGCCTTGGGCCTGGTGCTGCTGGGCGCTCTCAGCAAGAACGTGGAGCAGTTGCTGGCTTTGGGCGATTTGGGCTTGGGGTTCGCGGCTGTCGAGGCTTTGGGCGGCGCTTTGGCTGCTGGGCTTGCCGTGGGCGCTGAGCAGCAGGCCAGCGCCAGCGCGGAGTGCCCCCCAGGCGGCGGTGCTGAGGTCGAGGCCGTGGCCGCGGGGGGCGAGGCGCTGGTTGTCGGTTTGCTGGAGGAGGTGGCCGAGTTGGAGTCTGGTTTGCGCGCTGGTGCTGGCGAGCTCGATGCGGCCGGCGCCGGCGCTGTCGTCGAAGACGAGTTGGTTGTGGCCGCCGCTGCCGCTTTGGCTGGCGCTGAGTTCTTGG
>JAYWGR010000141.1:0-49278 GCA_043778145.1 Rhizobacter sp. | reverse complement strand
GGCGGCCGCCCGGATGTTTGGGAACCTGACGACAACATCAACTGGGGCAGCGAGACCACCTGGCTCGGCGACGAACGCTACAGCGGCGACCGCGAGCTCGCCAACCCGCTCGCCGCCGTGCAGATGGGCCTGATCTACGTGAACCCCGAGGGCCCGAACGGCACGCCCGACCCGCTCGGCTCGGCGCGCGACATCCGCGAGACCTTCGCCCGCATGGCGATGAACGACGAGGAAACCGTGGCCCTCGCCGCCGGCGGCCACACCTTCGGCAAGGCGCATGGCGCGGTCGACGCAAAGCACTTGGGCGCGGCACCCGAGGCGGCCGACATGGAGCACATGGGCTTCGGCTGGATCAACAGCTTCGAGACCGGCCACGGCGTTCACACGACCACCAGCGGCATCGAAGGCGCCTGGACCAACAACCCCATCCAATGGGACAACGGCTACTTCGAGAACCTCTTCGGCTACGAATGGGAGCTCACCAAGAGCCCCGCTGGCGCGCACCAATGGAAGCCCGTGGGCACGAGAGGTGACGGCACCGTGCCCGATGCGCACGACCCCACCCAACGCCACGCGCCGATGATGACGACGGCCGACATGGCGATGCGCATGGACCCGGCCTACGAGAAGATCTCGCGCCGCTTCATGGCCAACCCGCAAGAGTTTGCTGACGCATTTGCCCGCGCCTGGTTCAAGCTGACACACCGCGACATGGGGCCGATTGCGCGCTACCTCGGCCCGCTCGTGCCGAAGGAAGAATTGATCTGGCAGGACCCGGTCCCCAAGGTGGATCACCCACTGATCGACGCGAGCGACGTGGCCGCGCTCAAAGCCAAGCTGCTCGACTCGGGCATCACCACATCGCAACTCGTCACGACCGCGTGGGCCTCGGCCTCGACCTTCCGCGGCAGCGACAAGCGCGGCGGCGCCAATGGCGCCCGCATCCGCCTCGCGCCGCAGAAAGACTGGGAGGTCAACCAGCCGGCCGAGCTGGCCAAGGTGCTGGCCAAGCTCGAAGTCGTGCAGAGCGAGTTCAATGCGGCGCAGGCCGGCGGCAAGTTGGTGTCGCTCGCCGATTTGATCGTGTTGGGCGGTTGCGCGGCCGTCGAGGCGGCAGCCAAGAAGGCGGGGCACGACATCACCGTGCCGTTCTCGCCGGGCCGCACCGATGCATCACAGGCGCAGACCGATGTGGCGTCTTTCGCCCCGCTGGAGCCGCTGGCCGATGGCTTTCGCAACTACGCCCGCAAAGGGTACGAGGCGGCTCTCGCCGAGCAACTCATCGACCGCGCGAGCCTGCTCACGCTGACCGCCCCCGAGATGACGGTGCTGATCGGCGGCCTGCGCTCGCTGGGCGCGAACGTGGGCGGCGCCAAGCACGGTGTATTCACCAAGCGCACCGATGAGCTCACCAACGACTTCTTCGTCAACCTGCTCGACATGAACACGACGTGGAAGCGGTCGGCCGATGCCGAGTTCGTGCTCGAAGGCCGAGACCGCCACACCGGCGGACTCAAGCTGACCGGCACCGTGGTCGACCTCGTCTTCGGCTCCAACTCGCAACTCCGCGCGCTCGCCGAGGTCTATGCCTCCAGCGACTCGGGCGCGGTGTTCGTGCACGACTTCGTTGCGGCTTGGAACAAGGTGATGAACCTCGACCGCTACGACTTGAAGTAACACCTGCCGAGCGAACCCAGCGCAGCCACAGCACGGCCTGTGGCTGCGCTACATTCCAAAGCAAGTATTTATCGTCTGAACGGAGCCCCATGGCCAAGCCCAAGAAGATCAAAGCGCCAACCACTTTGGCCGCACCGGCCGCGACACCGCGCGTTGGCATCCACATCGGCATCAGCGAGAAAGACCGCAGCGCCATCTCCGAAGGCTTGGCGCGCTTGTTGGCCGACACCTACACGCTCTACCTCACGACCCACAACTTCCACTGGAATGTGACGGGGCCGATGTTCAATTCACTGCATGCGATGTTCATGGCGCAATACACCGAGCTGTGGAACGCCGTTGACCCAATCGCCGAGCGCATTCGATCGCTCGGCCACACGGCCCCCGGCTCCTATGCGCAGTTCGGCGCGCTCACCTCGCTGAAAGACGCACCCGCCGTGCCGCCTTCGGCGCTCGACATGGTGCGCGTGCTGGTCGAAGGCCACGAGGCAGTGGCGCGCACGGCGCGCAGCATCTTCCCGCTCGCCGATGAAGCCCGCGATGAGCCCACCGCCGATCTGCTCACCCAGCGCCTGACCATGCATGAGCAATCGGCCTGGATGCTGCGCGCTTTGCTCGAAGCCTGACCAAACCTCACGCAGCGCGCCGAGCACCATGCGAATTGCGATCATCACGTTTGACGGCTTCAACGAGCTCGATTCCTTCATCGCCCTCGGCTTGCTGAACCGGCTGTCAGCGCAAGGCTGGAAAGCCGAGATTGCGAGCCCGAGTGCGCAGGTCACATCGATGAACGGCGTGACCGTGCAAGCGCAACAGCCGCTGGAATTCGCCAACGAGGCAGACGCGGTGATCTTCGGCAGCGGCATCTACACCCGCGCGATTGCCGATGACTTCGGCAACCACGGTGCCGTGCTCGACCGCCTGCAACTCGACCCGGTTCGCCAACTGATCGGCGCGCAGTGCTCGGGCACGCTGCTGCTCGCGCGGCTCGGCCTGCTTGGCGACATGCCGGCCTGCACCGACCTTGCCACCCGCCCCTGGCTCGTCGAGGCGGGCGTGCGTGTCGAAGACACCGCCTTTCACGCACGCGGCGGTGTTGCAACCGCTGGCGGCTGCCTCGCCTCGCAATACCTGGCTGCTTGGATGATGGTGCGCGGCGCAGGTTTTGACGCCGCGGCGCAGGCCTTGCACTACGCCGCGCCGGTGGGCGAGAAGGAAAGCTACGTTGCGCGCCTGCTCGATGTGGTGCGGCCGTTCGTTCCTTGAGCCGCGGAGTTTCCGGGTCGCGGGAGGCGCGGGAGGCGCTGGCTATTGCAGGTTTTGACGCGCAGCGTCAAGCGCCGTCCAGGTGTCTTGGCCGACGATGCCGTCCACCGGGTTCAGGCCACGCTGCTTCTGGAACGCACTCACGGCGACTTCGGTGCCGGGGCCGAAGTCATCGTCGATCGCCACCGCGAAGCCCACCCTTTGCAACAGCCGCTGCAACTCGCCAACGGCACCTCCCCTGGAGCCGCGGCGCAGCACCGGCCGGCCGTTCGCAGGCGGCGCCTCGCCGGTGAGCACGAAGCCTTCGAGCCGAGCCACTGCCGCCTTGGCTCTGGCGGTGAAGGTGCGCCGGTCGTCGATGCCGTTTTTGCCACCGTTGACGCGGCGGGTGACCTCCACGAGATCGTCCGAATCGCTCGGGTCGTTGATGCGCTTGGCCTTCCAGAATTCGCAAGCGATTCGCAGTGAGAGCACCGGCTCGGCTGCCAACTCGGGCTGAGCTTCGAGATCGACATCCAGCGCCCGGCCGATGCTGCGGTAGTTGGCGCGGCCGGTCAGCTGAAGCAGGCCGCGGCCCTTGTAGCGAACGCCGTCGCCCGGGCGGACGTTGCCGAGGTCGGCGCGGTCTTCGTAGGCGGCGCCACTCGCGAACTCTTCCGTCGTTCGAAAGCCAGCTGATTCGTGGCAGGTTTGCCCGAGGAAGTGCGCGATGCGCAAGCGCGTGTTGATCGCATAGCCATCGAGCGTGGTGGCGAGCACCTCGCCCACGCCGGTGATGATGGCGTTTTGCCGCTCGCCGTTGTCGCCGCTGAAGTGGGGCGCGATCTCACGGAGCGTTTGCGCATCGACTTGAATCATGGGGCTCTCCTCGTGCGGCGCACCAGAAGCGGTGCGTCTGCTCACAAGGTAGTTCGCTGCCAGCGCAGTTCCATCCCTAGAAGGCCATGCGGCTGCATGCCTGTTGACGCAGCCGCACGGGTCAAGGCAAATCGAATTCGCCCTCGGCGGCTTCGATGCCCGCGACCGAGAACAAGCTCGGCCCGATCTCACTGGCAACCGGGCCTTTGCACCCCACGCTGGCAATGCGCTTGCCGGCCCGCTCGACCACCACGCCGGCTTTGTTGCCCCAGCCACGGCCGCTGGCCGAGTAGACGATGTAGCGGTAGCGCTCGTTGGTGAACGCCAGGTAGGCACCGCCGCCGCCCGCAAACATCAGGCTGCCGGCGCGGGTGGCGGCACGCCAATTGGCATCCGCCGCCGGATAAGCGAGTTCGGGCGAGCCGGGCCGGCCGAAGCGGTATTGCAGCGAGCCGCTTGTGGCGCTCAACGCCGCCGACGCGCAAATGGCAATCGTCTTGGCCCCGCCGCTGCAGCTGAAGAGCGTGCGTTCTGCAGCCGTGCAGGCACCGTGCTGCGCGCTGGCGAGCATCGGTGCGGCAGCGCAAGTCAGCGCAGCCAAGAAATGCAGCGCACATGCACCGCGTGCGCCGCGCCTGCAAACCCCAAGAGTTTTCATCTTCAACAGCATCCCCGGCCGAAGGCGGCCATGCGTCTTCGGCGAGCGCCGGTGCCGCCGATTCGGCGCGATGCTAGCGCCGGGCGCCGGCGGAGATAGACTGCCCGGTTGTCGTCATCACGGCCACGCCGAGAAAAGAGTTCCGATGTCAGAAGGTCCAATCGCAGCGCAGGTGAGGCGCAGGCGCACGTTTGCCATCATTTCCCACCCTGACGCTGGCAAAACCACGCTGACCGAGAAGCTGCTGCTCTTCTCCGGCGCGATTCAAATCGCGGGCTCGGTGAAGGCGCGCAAAGCCACGCGGCATGCGACCTCCGACTGGATGGAGATCGAAAAGCAGCGCGGCATCTCGGTGGCATCGAGCGTGATGCAGATGGAGTACCGCGACTGCGTCATCAACCTGCTCGACACGCCTGGCCACCAAGACTTCTCCGAAGACACCTACCGCGTGCTGACCGCCGTAGACGCCGCGCTGATGGTGATCGACGCGGCCAACGGCGTCGAGCCGCAGACGCGGCGCCTGCTGCAGGTGTGCCGCGCGCGCCGCACGCCGATCTTGACCTTCGTGAACAAGATGGACCGCGAAGTCAAAGACCCGCTCGAGCTGATGGACGAGATCGAGCGCGAGCTGGGCATGGAGGTCGTGCCCTTCACGTGGCCGGTCGGCATGGGCAAGGCCTTTCACGGCGTGATGGACTTGCGCGAGAAGCAGATGCGCGTCTTCAGCCCCGGCGAAGACCGCAACCGCGATGACGACGAAATCCTCTCGGGCCTGGACAACGCGGCCTACGCCGAACGCTTCGGCATGCAATACGACCAGGCCAAAGGCGAGATCGAATTGCTGACCGATGCGGCGCCACCCTTCGACCGCGAGGCCTTCTTGAAAGGCGAGCAGACGCCGATGTTCTTCGGCTCGGCCGTCAACAACTTCGGTGTGCGCGAGGTGCTGGACGCGCTCGTCGATCTGGCGCCGCCGCCGAGCGAGCGGGCGTCGATCCAGCGCATCGTGCAGCCCGAGGAGCCGAAGTTCACCGGCGTGGTTTTCAAGATCCAGGCCAACATGGACCCGGCCCACCGCGACCGCATCGCCTTCGTTCGCGTGGCCTCAGGCCACTTCGAGCGTGGCATGCGGCTGAAGGTGGCGCGCTCGGGCAAGGAGATGCGGCCGAACACGGTGGTGAGCTTCTTGAGCCAGCGCCGCGAGCTGCTCGATGAAGCCTATGCGGGCGACATCATCGGCATCCCGAACCACGGCGTGCTGCAGCTGGGTGACACGCTGACCGAAGGCGAAGCGATGCAGTTCACCGGCCTGCCGTTTTTTGCGCCGGAGATGTTCCGCGCCGTCGAGGTGGCCGATCCGCTGCGCACCAAGCAACTCAAGGCGGGCCTGACGCAGCTGGGCGAAGAAGGCGCGATCCAGGTCTTTCGGCCGGTGATGAGCTCGATGCTGCTGCTGGGTGCGGTCGGCCAGCTGCAGTTTGAAGTGGTGGCGCACCGGCTCGAGCACGAGTACGGCGTGAAGGCGCGGATCATGCCGAGCCGCTACCAAGTGGCGCGCTGGGTAACGTGCGAAACCGGCGAAGGCGCGGCGGCTGACGAGCGCGAGCTCAAGCGCTTCATCGACGGCAACTCCCACCGCGTGGCTTACGACGCGGTCGATGCGCCGACGGTGCTCGTCGAATACGCGCCCGAGCTGCGCGCGATCGAGGCCAACTGGCCGAAGATCAAGTTTCACGCGCTGCGCGAGCACGCGGGCCTGGTGTTCCAGAAGCAGCTCGACGGCTGATCGTCGCAAACGGATCAAGTCGGCAGGCCGCCGGCCGATATTGCCTCCAAGGCCTGATCCGGGCCCTCAGGAGGCCTGCAGTGCTCAAGTTGCGCTTGTCGATCCGAAACCAACTGTTGTTGCTGGGCGCGCTCGCCACCGGCTCGATTTGGGCTGGCGCGCTGCTGCAGTACCTGCACCTGCGCGAACAATCCATCCACCTGGCGCAAGTGCAGCGCGACCTGCACAACGCGACCGGCTTTTCCGAGCTGGCGCGCTTTGCCGCACAGGAGCGCGGCCTCGGAAATGGCTGGCTGCTGCGGCCAACCGGCGGCAACCCCGCCGAGCTCAGCGACGTGCGCACCCGCGTGGACGCCAGTTTGCTGGCGTTGCGCCAAGAAAACGGTGGGGCGATCGAGCCGGCGATCCAATCGCGGGCCGAGCAGCTCGTGCGCTACCGCGGCCAGGTCGACCGCCGCGATATCCCGGCTGCGGTGGCCTTTGCCTACTACACCGACCTGATCACCGCGGTGCAAGACCAAGCCGCCCATCGGCTGCGCGACGGCATGGTGCAAGTGGCACTCTCGTACGAACATGTCAACCACCTGCAGCGGGCGACGGAACTGCTCGCGCAGGTGCGCGGCCTGGTCAACGGCGCATTGAACGCTGACAGCCTCAACGCCGAAACCGAGCAAGCGCTCTCGTGGCAATTGACCCTGCACAAAGAGTACATGCGGCTCTTCACCAATTCGGCCCCGGAAGCAACGCGCTTTGCCACCTCGACGCAAACGAACGCGCCCGCGGTGCGCGACACGATCGAACTCGCCACGCGCCTGCTCATTTCCAAGCAAACGCGCGCCCTCGGCCTCGACGCCCCGCGCTGGTGGACGCTCGCGACCGAGGCCGTCGACACGCTGCGCAGCGCCGCGGCGAGCGAGTCGACCGGCTTGACGGCGCAGGCGCAAGCGCGCATTGCCGACATCGAACGCCAGTTGCTCGGCACCGTGGCCGTGCTGGTGGTGCTTGGCGTGGTCACGCTCGGCATGGTGCTGGCCACCGTCGGCCGCATCGTCACCAGCCTTGACCGCTTGCTCGCAGGGCTGGAAGGCATCGGCACGCGCCGCAATTTCAAGGTGCGCATCGACGACTCGCGCAGCGATGAGTTCGGCACCATCTCCACCGGCATCAACAAGCTGATCGCCATCGCCGGCCTGGCGATGGACGAGCAAGAAGCGCTCACGCTGACCGACCCGCTGACCGGCGCGATGAACCGCCGCGGCTTCGACCGGCAACTGGCCGCCCGCACCCAGCGCGAGCGCACGCACCGCCTGCCGTTTTGCCTGGTGATGATCGATGTGGACCATTTCAAAGCCATCAACGACACCTTCGGCCACCCCCAGGGCGACTCGGTGCTGCGCCAACTCGCCGGCCTGCTGCAACAAGAGCTGCGCTCGGACGACGTGCTTGCGCGCTTCGGCGGCGAGGAGTTTGTGGCGGTGCTCACCGGTTGCGAATGGGTCGACGGCTTGGCCGTTGCCGAGAAGCTGCGCAACGCGGTCGAGCAGCACGACTTCGGCCTCGGCCGGCCGGTGACGGCGAGCTTCGGCGTCGCCCTCTGGAACAGCACCGATTCGCCCGCGGAGCTGCTCGAATCTGCCGATGCCCACCTCTACTGCGCCAAGAAGGCCGGCCGCAACCTCGTCTGGCCGACGCAAGCGGTGGCGCTGCGCACCGCCGTGACGCACGCGAGCTCGGTGTCGGCCTGAGGGCCTGAAGGCTGAGGGCTGAGGACCACGGGGCAGGCCGTGACAATCGGCAGATGCCATCTGCTCACGCCTCGCCTTCTCGCCTGCAGCTCTACCTCTCGCTGATCCGCTGGGATCGCCCGGCCGGCAGCTACCTGCTGCTGTGGCCGACCCTGTCGGCCTTGTGGCTTGCCTCGGGCGGCTGGCCGGGCTGGCATTTGATGCTCGTGTTCACGCTCGGAACCTTCTTGATGCGCAGCGCCGGCTGCGCGGTGAACGACGTGGCCGACCGCGACTTTGACAAACACGTCAAGCGCACCGCGCAACGGCCAGTGACGAGTGGCGCCATCAGCGCGAAAGAAGCGTTGCTGCTCGGCGCGGGCTTCGCGCTGCTGGCATTCATGTTGGTGCTAACAACCAATGCGAGCGCCATCGCCTGGAGCGTGGCCGCGCTCGCGGTGAGCATTGCCTACCCATTCACGAAACGTTTTTTCGCGATGCCGCAAGCCGTGCTCGGCGTGGCCTTCAGCTTCGGCATTCCGATGGCTTTTGCCGCGGTGCAAGGCGAGGTGCCGGCACTCGCCTGGTGGCTGCTCGCAGGCAACCTGTTCTGGGTGCTGGCCTACGACACCGAGTACGCGATGGTCGACCGCGATGACGACTTGCGCATCGGCATCAAAACCTCGGCCATCACGCTCGGTCGCTTCGATGTGGCCGGCGTGATGGCCTTCTACGCCGCGTTCCTGTTGATCTGGGCGGCGCTCGGCTGGCAGCTCGGCCTCGGCCGGCCGTACTTCGTGGGCCTCACGGTGGCCGGCGCCACGGCGCTTTGGCACTACACGCTGATCCGCGACCGAACGCGCGACGGGTGCTTTCGCGCGTTCCGGCTCAACCACTGGGTGGGTTTTGCGGTGTTTGCGGGCGTCGTCGCCGCGTTGCTTTCAGCGCATCACGGGTAGAGGCCGCGCTCTTCGCGGGCGATCAAGATGCGCTCGCAGGCCACCGCGAAAGTGGCGGTGCGCAGGCTGATCTTGTGGCGGTCGGCCGTGTCCCAGATCTTCTTCAGCGCATCGACCATGATCTTGTCGAGTCGCAGGTTGATCTCGTCTTCGCTCCAGAAGAAGCTGGAGAAATCCTGCACCCATTCGAAGTAGCTGACGGTCACGCCGCCGGCGTTGCAGATCACATCGGGCACGACCAAGATGCCGCGCTCGGCGAACACGTCGTCAGCGGCAAGCAGCGTCGGGCCGTTGGCGCCTTCGAGCACCAAGCGCGCTTTGATGCGTGCGGCGCGCTCGGGCGTGATTTGGCTCTCCAGCGCAGCGGGGATGAGGATGTCGCAATCGACATCCCAGAAGTCTTCGTCGTCGATGCGGCCGGCGCCTTTGAAGTTGCCGATGCCGCCGTCGCGTTTCAAGGTTTCCATCGTGTCGGCGATGTCGAAGCCATTGGCATTGACGAGCGTGCCGGTGTGATCCTGCACCGCCACCAGCTTGGCGCCGGCTTGCACGAAGAGCTCAGCGGCTGAGCCACCCACGTTGCCCATGCCTTGCACGGCGATGCGCGCGCCGTCGAGCGGCAAGCCGATGCGGCGCGCGGCTTCACGGCCCGTGACGAAGACGCCGCGGCCGGTGGCCTTCACGCGCCCGAGCGAGCCGCCCAGGTGCAGCGGCTTGCCGGTGACAACGCCTGTGGCGGTCGTGCCGGTGTTCATCGAGTACGTGTCCATCATCCAGGCCATGATCTGGCCGTTGGTGTTCACGTCGGGCGCCGGAATATCGCGCTGCGGGCCGATGATGATGCCGATCTCGCTGGTGTAGCGGCGCGTCATGCGCTCAAGCTCCTTCAGCGAAAGCAGCTTCGGATCAACGCGGATGCCGCCTTTGGCGCCGCCGTAAGGCAGGTTCACCGCGGCGCACTTGACGGTCATCCAGGCTGACAGCGCCATGACTTCTTCCAGCGTCACATCAGGGTGATAGCGCACGCCGCCTTTGCCCGGGCCGCGGCTCAGGTTGTGCTGCACGCGGTAGCCCTCGAAGTGGGCGACGCTGCCGTCGTCCATCTCGATGGGCACATCGACGATGAGGGCGCGCTTCGGCCGCTTCAGCGTCTCAGACCATTTCGCGAGGTGGCCGATGTAGGGCAGAACGCGGTCGACCTGGCTCAGGTAGGTGTGCCAAGGCGTGTCGCCGCTGGTGCTGACATAAGAGAGATTGCTCATAGAAGCCTCATGAAAGTAGGGTGCGCGAGGTGCGCGGGCCGCGCTGGCCCAAGACTGTAGGCGCTGCAGATGACGGCGCTCAGCCGAATTCGTCGCCCAGCTCGAGCGCGCGTTGCTGCGCAGCCTTGAGCGCCTCGATGAACGCGGCCTTCACGCCGCGAGCTTCGAGCGCCGTGAGCGCGGCGTGTGTGGTGCCGCCTTTGGAGGTCACACGCTCACGCAGCAACTCGGGCGGGTCGTCTGACGCAGCGGCGAGCGCGGTGGCGCCGGCGAAGGTGGCGAGCGCAAGTTGCTTGCCTTGCGCTTCTGACAAGCCCATCTCGCGCGCGGCTTGCACCATGGCCTCAACGAAGTAGAAAACGTAGGCCGGGCCGGAGCCGGAAAGTGCGGTGACGGCGTCGAGATCAGCCTCTTGCGCCACCCACATCACTTGGCCGGTGGGCGCGAGCACGGCCTCGATCTGCGTGCGCTCCTCGGCCGTGACCGCCGGCCGCGCGTAGAGCCCGGCGATGCCTTGGCCGATCAGCGCAGGCGTGTTGGGCATGGCGCGGACAACGCGCTCGCTGCCGGCGGCGCGCGCAATGGCATCACTGCGGATGCCGGCCATCACGCTCAGATGCAAGGCCGCGCCCACATGCGGCGCACACGGCGCAGCCGCGGCCGCAAAGAGCTGCGGCTTGACGGCCCAGACGACCAGCGAAGCGCGGCGCAACGAATCGTCAGCACTGGCCAACGCCGTGACGCCGAACTCGGCGTGCAAGCGCGCACGCTGCGCCTCGAAGGGCTCGACCACGCGGATCGATGCCGCCGGCAGGCCGCTTTTGAGCAGCCCGCCGATGATGGCGCTGGCCATGTTGCCGCCGCCGATGAAGGCGAGTGTTGGTGCAGTCATCGGGCGATCGTCTCCAGGGTCAGTGCAACAGGCGCCGAGCTCAATGCGAGCCTGCGAGCAGCTCCACATTGCCGCCGGCTGCGGCCGTGTTGATGGTCACCGTTTGCTCGGCGCAAAAGCGGTAGAGGTAGTGCGGGCCGCCGGCCTTCGGCCCGGTGCCAGAGAGGCCTTCGCCGCCGAAAGGCTGGACGCCGACCACCGCGCCGATCATGTTGCGGTTGACGTAGACGTTGCCGATGCGCGCGGCCGCCGCAAGCCGCAGCGCGCGCGAATCGATGCGCGTTTGCAAGCCGAGCGTGAGGCCATAGCCAAGCGCGTTGACTTGCGCGATGACCTGGTCCACATCGCCGCCCCAGCGCACGACGTGCAGCACCGGGCCGAAGATTTCTTGTTTGACATCGGCAATGCGCGGCAGCTCGAAGGCAATCGGCGCGATCAAGTGCTGGCCCGTGGCGCCGGCTGCAAGCGGGCTGCTGCCAATGAAAGTGGCCTCCTTGCGCAGCCGCGCGATGTGCGCGGTGATGCCCTCGAAGGCTTCGGCATCGATCACCGGACCCACATCGGTCGAGAGCTGCGCCGGATCGCCGACATGGAGCTCGACCAGCGCGCCGCGAATCATCTCGATCACCGCGTCAGCCACGCCCTCGTGCACGCACAGCAGGCGCAAGGCCGAGCAGCGCTGGCCGGCGGAGCGGAACGCGCTTTGCACCACGGCATCGACCACTTGCTCGGGCAATGCGGTGCTGTCGACCACCATGGCGTTGATGCCGCCGGTTTCTGCAATCAGCGGGACGATCGCGCCGTCTTTCGCGGCCAGTGTGCGGTTGATGATCTTGGCCACCGCCGTCGATCCAGTGAAGCAGACGCCGGCCACGCGCGGATCGGCAACAAGCGCGGCGCCGACCGTCTCGCCCGGGCCGTGGAGCAGCGCGAGCGCGTCAGCCGGCACACCGGCGTGATGCAGCAGTTCAACGAAGCGCAGCGCGACCGCAGGGGTTTGCTCGGCCGGCTTGGCGGCCACCGTGTTGCCCGCCACCAATGCGGCAGCAATTTGCCCCGCGAAGATCGCGAGCGGGAAGTTCCATGGGCTGATGCAGACGAACACGCCGCGGCCGTGCAGGTGGAGCTCGTTGCTCTCGCCGGTCGGCCCGGGCAGGGTTTGCTTGGCCAGCCGTGCTTCGGCTTGATCGGCGTAGTAGCGGCAGAAGTCGACCGCCTCGCGCACCTCGGCCACGCAGTCGCCAAGCGTCTTGTGCGCTTCTTTGACGAGCAGGCCGCAGAACTCGGGCAAGCGGTTGTCGAGCGCATCGGCCGCGCGGCGGAGCACGCTGGCGCGCTCGGCAAGCGGTGTGGCGTTCCAGGTGTTGAAGCCGGCGCTCAGGCGCGCCATGGCCGCGGCCACGTCGCTCAAGCTGGCCTCGGCAACGGGTGCAAGCGTGGTGGTGGCCACGGCGCGGTCGAGCGGTGTGCGTTCGGCCAGGCAGGTGAGGTCAACGCCGGTGGAGTTGACACGGCCCGCGCCAAACAAGCCCGCCGGCAGCGCAAACGCTGGCGCCGCAGCCGGCAGCAGCGGCGATGCGAGCAGCTCTTCAACCGGCACGCCTTCATCCGACAACTGATGCACGAACGACGAGTTCGCGCCGTTCTCGAGCAAGCGGCGCACGAGGTAGGCGAGCAGATCGCGGTGCTCGCCAACGGGCGCATAAACGCGCACGGGCACGCCCGCGTCCTTCATCACCTCGCGGTAGACGCCTTCGCCCATGCCGTGCAGGCGCTGCATCTCATAAGACGCGCCCTTGACCCGCGCCATCTGCACGATGGCGGCGATGGTGCCGGCGTTGTGCGTGGCGAACTGCGGGTAGATCACATCGGCATGGCTGATCAGCGCGCTGGCGCATGCGAGGTAAGAAATGTCGGTGTGGTGCTTGTGGGTGAAGACCGGGTAGCCGGACAAACCTTGCTCCTGCGCGCGTTTGATTTCGCCGTCCCAGTAGGCGCCTTTGACGAGCCGCACCATGAAGCGCAGGTGGTGAGCACGGGCGATGCGCGCCACGTCGTCCACGACTTGCAAGGCCCGCGTTTGGTAGGCCTGCACCGCCAGGCCAAAGCCACGCCACGCCGGGAACTCGGCGGCAATGCGCGCGGCCAGCGCCTCGAAGACGTCGAGCGAGAGCTCCAAGCGATCGGTTTCTTCGGCATCGATCGTGAGGTTGATGTCGGCCCGGGCGGCAACGCTCACGAGCTGCCAAACGCGCGGCAGCAGCTCGGCGAACACGCGCTCGCGCTGGGCATCTTCGTAGCGCGAGAAGAGGGCGCTGAGCTTGATCGAGATGCCGTCGGCGGCCTCGGGGCCGCTCGATGCCTTCTGGCCTTCGGCCTTGCTTGAGATGGCCTCGATCGCGTTGAGGTAAGAGGCCAAATAACGCTCGGCATCGGGCTCGGTGCGCGCGCCTTCGCCGAGCATGTCGTAGCTGAAGCGCAGGCCGCCTTGCGACTTGCGGGCCGAGGCCGCCTCGGACATCGCCTCGCGGATGTTGCGGCCGAGCACGAATTGCCGGCCGAGCAATTGAATGGCGCGCACGGTGGCCGCGACCACCGTTTGCGCGCCGAGGCGCTTGAAGAGGCCCGTCTCGGCGGGCCCATCCGGCAGGAACTTCTTCGACAGCGAAATCGCGCTGGCCGAGAGGCCGGCCAGCATCTTGTGCGGGCCACCGGAGCCGCCTTCGAAATCAGCCTTGCCGAGCTGATCGGCGGTGAGGGCCACTGCGGTTTCGGTGTCAGGCACGCGCAGCAGGGCTTCGGCCAGGCGCATCAGCGCCAAGCCTTCGGCGCTGGAGATCGGGTATTCGCGCAGCAGCGACTCCATCGCCCAGAACGGCGCCGGCTTGTCGCGCACGGCCTGCACCCAAGGGCGCGCCGCAGCAATGGCCTCGGGCCAGCGGATGGCGCCGGCCAGCGGCGGCAGCAACTTGCCGAGCACCTCGAGTTCATCGCGGTACGGGTAGGGCAAGCGGGCTTTGGGCGGCAGCGGCGTGAACATGGCGAATCCTTGAGAGGCTGGAAAACGTGTTTGGGCGAATCGGCCGCTAGAGTAACGAGAGCTCGCCGGGATTAATCACTAAACTTTTGTCTTGAAACGGAGAATCATCCAGCATGGCCGATGACCAAAGTTCAAACGCGTCGCTCGACACGATCGACCTCAGAATTTTGCGCGCCCTGCAGTCCGACGGCCGCATCTCCAACCTCAAACTCGCTGAGAGCGTGCATCTCTCGCCAACCGCTGTGCTCGAACGCGTGAAACGGCTGACGCGCGATGGCTACATCCTTGGCTACGAGGCGCGGTTGGCGCCGCACAAGCTCGGCGCGGGGTTGATGGTCTTCATCGAAGTGGTGCTGGACCGCACCACGCACGACGCCATGGCGACCTTTAAAGCCGCGGTGCAAGTGCGGCCGGAAATCCTCGAATGCCACCTCGTTGCCGGCGGTTTCGATTACCTGGTCAAAACGCGCGTGGCCGACATGCAGGCCTACCGCGAGTTCGTGGGCTCGGTGATCTGGGCGCTGCCGGGCGTTCGCGAAACGCGCACTTATGCGGTGATGGAAGAGGTTAAAAACACGGCGCTGCTGCCCATTTGAAAGCTGCCCATGAAGATCGAACTCGACGACCTTTCCCGCCCGGCGATCCACGCCTTGCTGGACGAACACATGCGCAACATGCATGCGCTCGGGCCGCCGGAGAGCGTGCATGCGCTTGATCTGAACAAGCTGCGCCGCCCGGAGATCGCATTCTGGTCGGCGTGGGAAGGCGAGCTGCTGCTCGGCTGCGGCGCGTTGAAGGCCCTCGGCAACGGCCACGGCGAGGTCAAATCGATGCGCACACCCGAGGCTCGCCGCCGCACTGGCGCGGGGCGCGCGCTGCTGCTGCACATCATCGGCGTGGCGCGCGAGCGCGGCTACGAACGGCTGAGCCTGGAGACCGGCTCCGTGGCCGCGTTCGACCCGGCGCACCGCTTGTATGAGAGCGCCGGCTTTGTGCGGAGCGGCCCGTTCGGCGACTACGTCGAAGACCCGAACAGCGTGTTCATGACCTTGGCATTGCTGCCAGCCGCAGCCCCCTCGCCTTCCGTTCGATAGCGCGCTGCCGACGCCAAGCCCGCGCCCCGCAGCGCGGCGTTCAGGTGCGACAGGTGCGCATAGCCACATCGCGCTGCGATGTCACCCAGCGCATGCCGGCCCTGCGCCAACAGCACGCGAGCGCGAGCGAGCCGCCGCGTCATCACCCACGCATGCGGGCTGCAGCCGAAGCTCGCTTTGAACATGCGCGCGAAGTGGTACTCCGACAGGTTCGCCGCCTCGGCGAGTGCCGTCAGGCTGATCGCCTCTTGCGCGCCCTGCAGGCTGGTTTCGATGCGCTCCAGCACCCGGCGCCGCGCCGCCGGCCCCAAGCCGCCACGCACCGGGCGCAGCGGCCGGCGGTAGACCGTGTGCGCGGCGAGCAGGTGCGATTGCACATCGAGCGCGAGGTGCTGAAGCCGCAGCGGCGCATCGGTCGCGTGCCAAGCCGTGGCCGCGATGCGCCCGAGGAGCGCCTCCAAGCGCGCATCGCGAAAGTAGATCTGCTCGGCCAGCGCGGCGGTGCGCGGGTCGAGATCGAACCATCGCTCTGCGGCGTGCGCGAGCTGCAGTCGCGGCAGGTAGAGGTGCATCAGCTGGAGTTCGTCTTCGATCACCCAGCGCGAGTCGTGCCCTGCGGGCAGGCAGCACATGGCGCCCGGCTCACCGCGCGCAGCTGGTGCCTCGACGCAGCGCACCGCGCGCCCGCCCTGCAGGTAGAACGACAGCGTGTGGTGCTCCGGCTGCACGTACTCGGCCGCCGTGTCGGCGTTGTGCCAATGCGCGAGCCACACGCCGCTTTGCAGCGCCTGTGCGCGCTGCAGCGTGGCGCGCGAGCGCAACAACGCACTGCTGACTGAAAGCGCCCCCAGGCCGACGACATTCGTCGTCCGCCCCCCGAGAGGGGAGAGAAAACTTCGGGCGGCCGTGCGTTTCCTGATGAGCTCCAAGACTTCCATGCCACCAGCTTAGCGGCGCTCGGCTGCCTGGCCTTGGCACAGAAAGACAAATGCGCAAGTTCCTGCTACGCGCAGCGCGCCGCGCACCACAGACTCGCCGCACGATGACGAATTTGCTGCTCTACCTGACGACCGTGCTGATCTGGGGCACGACTTGGATCGCGCTGAAACTGCAACTCGGCGAGGTGCCGATCCCGTGGTCGATCGCCTACCGCTTCTGGCTTGCCGCGTTGGTGCTGCTGGCGTGGCTGGCGTGGCGGCGCGGCTTGCCGCTCAAGGCGCATGTGCCGCCGCGCGCGATCTGGCCGCACCTGCTCGGCCAAGGCCTGTGCCTCTTTTGCGTGAACTTCATGTGCTTTCTCTATGCGAGCCAATGGATCGCGAGTGGGCTCGTGGCGGTGTGCTTCTCGACCGCGCCAGTGTGGAACGCGCTGAACGGGCGGCTCTTCCACGGCAAGGCGCTGTCGGCACGCGTGATGTGGGGCGCGGGCCTCGGCTTGGCCGGGCTGTTGCTGCTCTTCGGCGGCGAAGTGCTCAAAGACCTCGGCCGGCCACAAACCTTGTGGGGCCTGGGCCTGGCGCTGGTTGGCACGTATTGCTTCTCGCTCGGCAACTTGCTTTCGGGTGCGATGCAGCGGCTCGGCCAGACGCCGCTGCAGACCAACGCCTGGGCCATGGCGATCGGTGCCACGCTCATCGCCGCCTGGGCGCTGGCAAGCGGCCAGCCGATGCGCTTCGACCCCTCGTGGCGCTATGTGGGCGCGTGGCTCTACTTGGCGATCCCGGGCTCGGTGGTCGGCTTCACGGCTTACTTGACGCTGGTTGGCCGCCTCGGCGCAGACCGCGCGGCCTACTGCACCGTGCTGTTCCCGATCGTTGCGCTCAATGTCTCGGCGGTGGTTGAGGGCTACCACTGGACGGCGCCAGCGCTCTTCGGCTTGCTGCTCGTGGCGGCGGGCAACGTGGTGGTGTTCTGGCGCGGCGCGCTCCCAGCCCTTGGGCTGCGGCGCTCAGCCTGAACGCTGCCGCGCGCCGAAGATTGCGCTGCCGACGCGCACGATGGTCGCGCCTTCGGCGATCGCGGCTTCGAGGTCAGCGCTCATGCCGATCGACAAGGTATCGAGCGCCAGCCCGCCGGCTTGCAACGACGCCATCAACTCACGCAACGCCGCATGCGGCACGCGCTGGGCCTGGAAACCCTCCGCCGGCTCGGGGATCGCCATCAACCCGCGCAACTTGATGCGCGGAAGCCTGGCCACCGCGCGCGCGACCTCGGCCACCTCGCTCGGCGCGAGCCCGCTCTTGCTTTGCTCGCCGCTGACGTTGACCTGCAGGCACAACTGCATCGGCGGCAAGTGCGGCGGCCGCTGCTCGGACAAGCGCTCGGCAATCTTCAGCCGATCCACCGAATGCACCCAGTCGAAATGCGCCGCGACGAGCCGCGTTTTATTGCTCTGGATCGGGCCGATCAGGTGCCATTCGATGCGGTTTGGCGGGTCTCGGCCGAGGTCGGCGAGCTGCGTGATCTTCTCCACGCCTTCTTGAATGTAGTTCTCGCCAAAGCAGCGCTCGCCCGCGGCAAACGCCTCGCGCACGGCCGCGGCGGGGAAGGTCTTGCTCACCACCAGCAGCGTGACGCTTTGCACAGGCCGGGCGGCGCTTGCGCACGCGCGGGCCATGCGCGAGCGCACTGCTGCGAGGTTGTCTGCGATGATCGTCATAGTCTGCAGAGCGTAGCCGCTCCTTGCCTGTCCGTGACACTCGTCACGGCAAACCCCACCTTCGAAGCGCCATGGACATCACCCAACTGCTCGCGTTTTCGGTCAAGAACAAAGCCTCCGACCTGCACCTCTCGGCCGGCTTGCCGCCGATGATTCGCGTACATGGCGACGTGCGCCGCATCAACGTGGACCCACTGGACCACAAGCAGGTCCACGGCATGGTCTACGACATCATGAACGACTCGCAGCGCAAGGCGTATGAAGAGACGCTGGAGTGCGACTTCTCGTTCGAGATCCAGGGCTTGGCGCGATTTCGCGTCAACGCGTTCAACCAAAACCGGGGCGCCGGCGCGGTGTTCCGCACAATTCCTTCGAAGATCTTGACGCTAGAGCAGCTCAACACGCCGAAGATCTTTGCCGAACTCGCGCTCAAACCGCGCGGCATGGTGCTCGTGACCGGGCCCACCGGCTCGGGCAAATCGACCACGCTGGCGGCGATGGTCAACCACTTGAACGAAAACGAATTCGGCCACGTGTTGACGGTCGAAGACCCGATCGAGTTCGTGCATGAATCGAAGAAGTGCCTGATCAACCAACGCGAGGTCGGCCCACACACGCTGAGTTTTTCAAACGCGCTGCGCTCGGCTTTGCGCGAAGACCCGGACGCGATTCTGGTCGGCGAAATGCGCGACCTGGAAACCATCCGCCTCGCACTCACCGCGGCCGAAACCGGCCACTTGGTGTTCGGCACGCTGCACACCTCGAGCGCCGCCAAGACAGTCGACCGAATCGTCGATGTGTTCCCCGCGGCCGAGAAAGAGATGGTTCGGGCGATGCTGTCGGAGTCGCTGATCGGCGTGATCTCGCAGACCTTGTGCAAAACCAAAGACGGCTCGGGCCGCGTGGCGGCGCATGAAATCATGCTCGGCAATGCGGCCATTCGCAACCTGATCCGCGAGAGCAAGATCGCGCAGATGTACTCGGCCATTCAAACCGGCAACAACGTCGGCATGCAGACGCTGGACCAAAACTTGGCCGACCTCGTGCGCCGCAATGTGGTTTCGCCAGCCGAGGCGCGGTCCAAGGCAAAATTTCCCGAGAACTTCCCCGGCTAAGACAAGAGAAAGCTCCCATGGAACGCGACCAGGCCTCGAAATTCGTCAACGATCTATTGCGCCTGATGGTCGCGCGCAATGGCTCCGATCTCTTCCTCACAGCCGATTTCCCGCCTGCGATCAAGGTCGACGGCAAGGTGACCAAGGTGTCGCCGCAGCCGCTCACCGGCCAGCACACGATGGCGCTGACGCGCGCGGTGATGAACGACAAACAGTCCGCTGAGTTCGAGCGCACGAAGGAATGCAATTTCGCCATTGCGCCGCAAGGCTTGGGGCGCTTTCGCGTCAACGCTTTTGTTCAGCAAGGCAACGTTGGCCTCGTGATGCGAACGATCCCGAAGGTGCTGCCGACGATCGACTCGATGAACCTGCCGCACATTCTGAAAGACGTGGCGCTCTACAAGCGCGGCCTGATGATCTTTGTTGGCGCAACCGGCTCGGGCAAGAGCACCTCGCTTGCCGCGATGATCGACTACCGCAATGAAAACTCGTTCGGTCACATCATCACGATCGAAGATCCGGTCGAGTTCGTGCATGCGCACAAGAACTGCATCATCACGCAGCGCGAAGTCGGCATCGACACCGAAGGCTGGGGAGCGGCACTGAAGAACACCTTGCGGCAAGCGCCTGACGTGATCCTGATGGGCGAAATTCGCGACCGCGAGACGATGGAGTTGGCTGTTGCGTTCGCCGAAACCGGCCACCTTTGCATGGCCACGCTGCATGCGAGCAGCGCCAACCAAGCGCTCGACCGCGTCATCAACTTCTTCCCGGAAGAGCGCCGCCAACAGTTGCTGATGGATTTGTCGCTCAACCTCAAGGCGGTTGTTTCGCAGCGGCTGTTGCCGCGTCAAGAAGGCAAAGGGCGCTGCGCAGCGGTGGAGATATTGCTCAACACGCCGCTGATCTCCGACCTGATCTTCAAAGGCGATGTGTCTGAGATCAAAGAGATCATGAAGCGCTCGCGCGAGCTCGGCATGCAGACCTTCGATCAGGCGCTCTTCGACCTGTACGAGAGCCAAGCGGTGACATTCGAAGATGCGTTACGCAACGCCGATTCCGTCAACGACTTGCGGCTGCAGATCAAGCTGCACAGCAAGCGCGCGCGCAACACCGATCTCTCTGCGGGCACGGAGCACATGACCATCGTTTAGAGTGCTCGGGATGAGCACCAAAACTTACGAGCAGACTGCCTCCCTCCAAGTGGCCTTCATCGGCCTGGGCGTCATGGGCCACCCGATGGCCGGCCACTTGGCCAAAGCCGGGCACAGCGTGACGGTCTACAACCGCAACACAGCCAAGGCCGCGCAATGGGTTGCCGAGCACGGTGGCCGGCATGCGCCGACACCGCGCGCGGCCGCGGCCGGCGCGGACATCGTCTTCGCTTGCGTCGGCAATGACGACGACCTGCGTTCCATCACCCTCGGTGACACCGGCGCTTTCGCCGGGATGAAGGCCGGCGCGATCTTTGTCGACCACACCACCGCATCGGCCGCCGTTGCGCGCGAGCTCGACGCGGCGGCGCAAGGCCTCGGCCTGCAATTCATTGACGCGCCAGTCTCCGGCGGCAACCTTGGCGCGATCAACGGCGCACTCACCGTGATGTGCGGCGGAGATTCAGCTGCCTTCGCGGCCGTGCAGCCGGTGGCCATGGCCTTCGCCAAAGCCGTGACCTTGCTGGGCCCAAGCGGCGCCGGCCAGCTGGCGAAGATGGTCAATCAGATTGCGATTGCGGGCTTGGTTCAGGGCTTGTCAGAAGCCATTGCCTTCGGCGAGAAAGCCGGCCTCGACATGACGGCCGTGCTCGGCGTGATCGGCAAAGGCGCTGCGCAAAGCTGGCAAATGGACAACCGCGGGCCGACGATGATCGCCGGCCAATTCGACTTTGGCTTTGCCGTCGACTGGATGCGCAAAGACTTGGGCCTCGTGCTCGACGAAGCCAAGCGCAATGGCGCGCGCCTGCCCGTCACCGCGTTGGTCGATCAGTTTTATGCCGACTTGCAAGCGCAAGGCGGCAACCGGCTCGACACCTCGAGCCTGATTCGCCGTTTGCGTTGAGCGCCGGGGTCAGAGTTTGGCGGCCGGCTTGCCGTTCGCGAGCTCGGCTTCGGTGACGATCTCGAACACGCGAATCACTTTGCGCACGCCGTTGACGCCGCGCGCCACATCGGCCGCGCGCGTGGCTTCACGCTCGGTCACGCGGCCCATCAAATACACAACGCCGCGCTCGGTGACGACCTTGAACGCGTTGGATTGCAAGTCTCTCGCATCGACGAGGCTGGCCTTGACCTTGCTCGTCAACACCGTGTCGTTCGAGCGATCGCTGATCGAGCTCGGTGCGCCGACCACGAGCTCATTGACGACACCCGTGACGTTGTCGATGCGGCCAACCGCTTGGCCGGCCGCGGCTTTGTCAGCCTCGGTCGGCACTTCGCCGGTGATCAGCGCAAGCCGGTTGTAGCTGGTCACATTCAAATGGCCGCGAGAGCCGATCGCGTCAGAAAGCCGATTGATCGACTTGATCTCAATCGACTCGTCATCGACCTGCGTGCCGCCGGTGCGGCGGTCAATCGCCACCATCGAGCCGCCGACCAAAGCGCCGCCGATGAGCACGGCCGCACAGCCGTTGAGCAAGCTTGCTGCGGCGAGCGCGGCCGCCGTGACGCTGAGGCGCAGAGATTTGCGCGGTGAATGGAGTCGGTTCATGAGTTTTCCGGTTCGCCGAGAAGTTGCAAGTCGACGGCATCGCACAAGCAGTGCAACACCAGCAAATGCACCTCCTGGATGCGCGCCGTGCGTTCGTGTGGCACGCAGATGTGAACGTCGGTTTCAGCGAGCAGCTCGCGCATCTTGCCGCCCTTGTGGCCAGTGAGCGCAACGACGGTCATGTCCTTGGCGCGGGCGGCTTTCACGGCCGCCAAGATGTTCGCCGAGTTGCCGCTGGTGGTGATCGCGAGCAGCACATCGCCTGGCGCGCCAATGGCTTGCACCTGCTTTTCATAGACGGCGGTGAAGTCGTAGTCGTTGGCGATCGCGGTCAGGATGGACGTGTCAGTCGTCAACGCAATCGCCGCAAGACCCGGCCGCTCGCGCTCGAATCGGCCCACGAATTCGGCTGCGAAATGCTGGGCATCGGCGGCCGAACCACCGTTGCCGCACGCCAGCACTTTGCCGCCCCCGGTGATGCAACCGACGACCGCATTGACCGCATCGGCGATCGGCTTGGAGAGCACTTCGGCTGCGGCGTATTTGAGGTCAGCGCTGTCGAAAAATTGCTGCTGGATTCGTTGTTCGAGCATGGTCACGCATGATATGACAGCGATGCAGCACGCCAGTTCCGTTGATCGGCCATCCCGCAGCCGTCAAGCCGCGTCGAATGCGCCTTGAATCCAAGCGAGCTCATCGCCGTCGATCGCAATCACATCGAAGCGACACGGCGGCAACGAGCGCAAGCCACGCAAATAGTGCTGGGCGGCGAAGATCAGACTGCGCTGTTTCGCGGCGCCGACACTTGCCGCCGCGCCCCCATGCGCAGTTGTCCGGCGCGCGCGCACCTCAACGAACACCAGCGTTCCATCGGCGGCGCGAACAATCAAATCGATCTCGCCACCGCGCGCTTGCGGGCCGGCCGCGACACGATAATTGCGCTTCACGAGAATCAGCCCGTGGCGCGCAAGATGTGCCAGCGCTCGCTCCTCGGCAGCGTCGCCGCGTGCCTTGGTGGTGAGCACCGAGGCAACCCCGTTTCGAGACTTCAAAAAAGCCTTCTCACTCATGTTGACGACCGCCCGGTGACACCACTCGATGCTTCGTTGATGCGGCAAGCCGCGGCCGCGGCAGCTGGCGGGCAGCAGTACCCGCCAGGCTCACTGTACGTGGTGGCCACACCGATCGGCAACCTGGCCGACCTCAGCTTGCGGGCGATCCATGTGCTGGCGCTCGTCGACGCAATCGCTTGCGAAGACACGCGCCACAGCGCCGCATTGCTGCGCCAGTTTGGGCTCGACAAGCCGCTGATGGCTGTGCACCAGCACAACGAGCGCGAAGCCGCTGACGCGGTGATGCTGCGGCTGGCCCGCGGCGAGCGCGTGGCCTACATCAGCGATGCGGGTACGCCCGCGATCAGCGACCCCGGCGCGGCCTTGGTCGACGCGGTGCGCGCCGGCGCTTACCGAGCGATACCGATTCCGGGCGCGAGCAGCGCAGCGGCGGCGTTGAGCGTGGCCGGTGATGCATCGGGCAGCGCGTTCACGTTCATCGGCTTCTTACCCGCCCGCGGCGCGGAGCGCGCGCAAGCGCTCTTGCGGCTCGCAACCGATCGGCGCACTCAGGTTTTGTTTGAGGCACCCCACCGCATCGAGGCGCTGGCCTCTGCGCTGGCACATGCCTGCGAGCAGGGTTCGAGCGCAGACCGCCGCGTCACCGTGTGCCGCGAGCTGACGAAGCAGTTCGAAACGGTGGCCACGATGCCGGCATCGAGCCTGCCTGAATGGTTGGCGGCCGATGCCAACCGCAGCCGCGGTGAATTCGTGATCGTGCTCCACGCACTGGCTGCGGCAGCCGCCGATGACGACTCGTCAGCCCACGACCCGATGCTGAACGTGCTCATGGCCGAGTTGCCTTTGAAGCAAGCAGTCGCCATCGCGGCAGCCTTGACCGGCGTGGCACGCAACGCCCTTTACGACCGGGCGCTTCTGCTGAAGCGGGAACGTGAGCAGCTCAATCCTGGGCTTGATTGACGTCAACCTGCTGCGGGGAATCGGGCTCCGATGTGGCCTGCGCAACAGCACCCGCAGTGGCAATCACCAACGTGGCAACCACGAGCAGAACTTGCTTCAACTTCATCACGACAACTCCCTCGAACGACTTCCGGGCGTCTGTGCGCCGACCTGGCCGACAGTGTCTTTTGGTTGTTGCGCCGCATCCATCCGAGATCGCCGCGCGCGCTTGTCGGAAAACACGCCGTTTCCCGGATGACCTTGCCGCAAGGCGCATCGAACCCCACTTCTACAATTCGCCCACACTCCCACGGGAAACAGCCCATGATCTCTCGCGAACCCACGATCGAACGCTTGGCCGTTGCCCGCTCGCTGCTGCTCGAACCCTTCGGCCTGACGGACGCGACGTTGGCGAAAGCGCTCGGCACGATCGCCACGCACCGCATCGACGACGCTGACCTCTACTTTCAATACACCCGCAGCGAAGGTTGGAGCCTGGAAGAAGGCATCGTCAAAAGCGGCAGCTTCGGCATCGACCAAGGCGTGGGCGTTCGCGCAGTGGCTGGCGACAAGACAGCCTTCGCCTACTCCGACGACATCTCCGAAGCCGCATTGCTCGATGCCGCCCGCACGGTGCGCACCATCGCTGCAGCCGGGCAAAGCCGGCGCATCAAGGTCGCAAACAAGCCGCAGTTGGCGGGCAGCCGGGTGCTCTACGCGCCCATGGACCCGATCGCCACGCTCGACAGCACGCAGAAGGTGGCGCTGCTCGAACGCGTCGAGAAGCTCGCGCGCTCGAAAGACCCGCGCATCGTGCAAGTCATGGCCGGTCTCGCTGGCGAATACGACGTGGTGCTCGTGGCACGCGCTGACGGCACGATGGCCGCCGATGTGCGACCGCTGGTGCGCCTGTCGGTCACGGTGATTGCGGAGCAGACGGTCGATGGCGTGGTGCGCCGTGAAGTCGGCTCGGGTGGCGGCGGCGGGCGCTTCGGCTTCGGCTACTTCCAAGACGATGTGATTGAAGCGTATGTGCAAGACGCCGTCACCGCGGCACTGACCAACCTCGCGTCGCGCCCGGCCAAAGCCGGTGAAATGAGCGTCGTACTCGGGCCGGGCTGGCCTGGCGTGCTGCTGCACGAAGCGATCGGCCACGGGCTGGAGGGCGACTTCAACCGCAAAGGCTCCAGCGCGTTCAGCGGCCGCGTCGGCCAGCGCGTCGCGGCCAAGGGCGTGACCGTGCTCGACGACGGCACGCTCCCCGATCGCCGCGGTTCGCTCAACGTCGATGACGAAGGCAACGCCAGCCAGCGCAACGTGCTGATCGAAGACGGCATCTTGAAGGGCTACATCCAGGATTCGATGAATGCGCGGCTCTCTGGCGTCAAACCCACCGGCAACGGCCGCCGCGAAAGCTACGCCGCCGTGCCACTGCCGCGCATGACCAACACCTACATGCTCGCTGGCGACAAGACCAAAGAAGAGATCATTGCCGGCCTCAAGCGCGGCCTCTATGCGAGCAACTTCGGCGGTGGCCAGGTCGACATCACCAGCGGCAAATTCGTCTTCTCGGCAAGCGAAGCGTTCTGGGTCGAGAACGGAAAGATCCAGTACCCGGTCAAGGGCGCGACCATCATCGGCAACGGGCCCGACGCGCTGACCCGCGTCAGCATGATCGGCAACGACATGAAGCTCGACCCTGGCGTTGGCGTTTGCGGCAAGGAAGGCCAAAGCGTGCCGGTGGGCGTGGGCCAGCCGACCCTGCGGATCGACCGGCTGACGGTCGGCGGCACGGCGTGATCGCGTTTCCACGGGCGGACATTCAACTGGTCAGTGTTACAGTTCGCGCCATGCGTTCTCTCACCAGCCACTTTGCGTATTTTTGGTTCTCGCACCGTTCGGCGGCCGGAGAGGCTCACGTTTAAGCAAACGCGCAACAAATCTCCAGAAACCGCCGGGCCTCCCCCGGCGGTTTTTTTTCGCGCGCACGGCACGATCAACACCACGACACCCCCCGCTTCTTTCGGGACACTTCAGGAGCTTTGACCACCATGCCGAACAAGACCGCCACCCCGCAAGACGGTTGGATCGCGAGCACCGAGCGCACCAGCGAAACCGATGACGAGCGCATCGCTGACGTCAAGCCGCTGCCACCGCCGGAGCACTTGATCCGCTTCTTCCCGATCGCCGGTACGCCCGTCGAGACGCTGGTGGGCAACACGCGCTCGGCAGTGCGCCGGATCATGCAGCGCAAGGATGACCGGCTGCTCGTCATCATGGGTCCGTGCTCGATTCACGACCCGGTGGCAGCAGTCGACTACGCCCGCAAGCTCAAAGCCCAGCGCGACCGGTACGCCGACACGCTGGAGATCGTGATGCGCGTCTACTTCGAGAAGCCGCGCACGACCGTCGGCTGGAAGGGGCTGATCAACGACCCGTACCTCGACGAGAGCTTTCGCATCGACGAAGGCCTGCGCATCGGCCGGCAATTGCTGCTGGAGATCAACCGGCTCGGCATGCCGGCCGGCAGCGAGTTTCTCGACGTGATCTCGCCGCAGTACCTCGGCGACCTGATCGCCTGGGGCGCGATTGGCGCACGAACCACCGAAAGCCAAGTCCACCGCGAATTGGCCTCGGGCATCTCAGCCCCGATCGGCTTCAAGAACGGGACCGACGGCAACATCAAAATCGCCACCGATGCCATACAGGCGGCGGCGCGAGCGCACCACTTTTTGTCGGTGCACAAGAACGGCCAAGTCGCGATCGTCGAAACCCGCGGCAACACCGACTGCCACGTCATCTTGCGCGGCGGCAAGACGCCGAATTACGACGCAGCACACGTTGCAGCGGCCCGCCAAGAGATCGAAGCAGCCGGCTTGCCGTGCACGCTGATGATCGACTTCAGCCATGCCAACAGCAGCAAGCAGCATCAAAAGCAAATCGAGGTGGCGCGCGATGTGGGGCAGCAACTGCGCGACGGCAACCGCTGCATCTTCGGCGTGATGGTGGAGAGCCATTTGAACGCCGGTGCGCAAAAGTTCAGCGCCGGCAAGGACGACCCGACCACGCTCGAGTACGGCAAGAGCATCACCGATGCCTGCATCGGCTGGGATGACTCGCTGACCGTGCTCGACGTGCTCAGCGAGGCGGTGAAGGCACGTCGCGCAACGCCCGGCGCGGCTTGACGCCACCGAGCGCCGTGCCGTCGTCGTCGATCGGCATGGCGGCGTCGGCTGCGGCGCTACCGGCCCGGCAGCTGCCGCTGTCAGGCAGCGTCAGGCAGCGCCGGCCTCCATGCCGCTACCGCGGCTTTGGGGCGATGAGGCTCAGTCAGCGTCCAGCGCCAAACGTTCGCTCTTCCAGTAGACGTCGTCGCCGCCCAGGCCGTCGAGGTTGGCGCGGTTGAGCACGCGGGCGAGCACGAAAAGCAAATCAGAGAGGCGGTTCAAATAGTGGCGCGGCTCGGCGCGAACAGTTTCGATGCCGCCAAGTGCCACCACCGCGCGCTCGGCGCGCCGTGCGATCGTGCGGCTCACATGGGCCAGCGCAGCGCTGCGGGTGCCGGCCGGCAAGATGAATTCCTTCAAGCGCGGCAAAGCTTCGTTGTAGTAGGCCAGCGCTTCGTCAAGCCGCAAAACGGCCTCTGCCTTCAACAACTCATAACCCGGGATCGACAACTCGCCGCCCAGGTTGAAAAGCTCATGCTGAATGACGACGAGCAGCTCGCGCACGTCATTCGGCAGCGGCTCAGCGAGCAGCACACCGAGGTTGGAGTTGAGTTCGTCGACATCGCCCATGGCCTGAACGCGCAGGTGATGTTTGGGAACACGGGTACCGTCGCCAAGGCCAGTGGTGCCGTCGTCGCCGGTGCGGGTTGCTATTTGTGTCAGTCGATTGGCCATGCGGACGATGCTAGCAGCGCAGTGGCTTTGACCCGACGCCAGCAACCCGCCTTCCTACAATGACCCGGCCTTTTGGGCTTGTGGAGACCGCCATGAATGCACCCGCACC
Source organism: Rhizobacter sp. (assembly GCA_043778145.1). Lineage (GTDB taxonomy): Bacteria > Pseudomonadota > Gammaproteobacteria > Burkholderiales > Burkholderiaceae_C > LMDS01. The sequence goes on along the minus strand of JAYWGR010000141.1, from coordinate 21,559 downwards.
CGCGCACGTGCTGCCGCGCTTCGAGCCGCGCGCGGTGCCGCCAAGCATGCTCGCGGACCTGCGCGCCCGCTTCGGCCCGCGCTGCTCGACGGCGATGGCCGTTCGCGAACAGCACGGCCGCGATGAATCGCCGATCGATTCGCCGCCACCCGAAGTCGTCGTGTTCTGTGAAAGCACTGACGATGTCGCGGCGGTCGTGCAGCTCGCTGATCTGCACGCCGTGCCGGTCATTCCGTATGGCGCCGGCTCGTCGCTCGAAGGGCATCTGCTGGCGGTGCAGGGCGGCGTCAGCATCGACTTGAGCCGCATGAACAAAGTCATCTCAGTGCATGCCGAGGACTTGACGGCAACCGTGCAGGCTGGCGTGACACGCCTGCAGCTCAACCACGAGATCCGCCACACCGGCCTCTTCTTCCCGATCGACCCCGGCGCCGATGCGAGCTTGGGCGGCATGGCCGCCACCCGGGCGAGCGGCACGAACGCGGTGCGCTACGGCACGATGCGCGAGAACGTGCTGGGCTTGACCGTCGTGACGCCGCGCGGCGAGGTGATCCACACCGGCACGCGCGCCCGCAAGTCATCGGCCGGCTACGACCTGACGCGGCTGATGATCGGCAGCGAAGGCACGCTCGGCGTGTTGACCGAAATCACCGTGAAGCTGTATCCCTTGCCCGAGGCGATCTCGGCTGCAACCTGCACCTTCCCCACGATCGATGCGGCCGTGCGCACGACGATCCAGCTGATCCAGATGGGCGTGCCAATTGCACGCTGTGAGCTGCTCGATGCGCATGCGGTGCGCGCCGTCAACCGCCACGACAAGCTGACGCTGACTGAAGCGCCGATGTTGCTGATGGAGTTTCACGGCAGCGCCGCCAGCGTGGCCGAACAAGCCGCGACCGTGCAAGACATTGCCAGTGACTTTGGCGGCGCACATTTCGAATGGGCCACGACACCCGAGGAGCGAACCCGCCTCTGGACGGCGCGCCACCACGCCTATTTCGCCGGCTTGCAATTGCGACCCGGTTGCCGCGCGGTCACCACCGACACCTGCGTGCCCATCTCGCGGCTCGCCGAGTGCGTGACCCAAGCCTCTGAAGACGCTGAGGCGGCCGGCGTGACGCACTACATCGTCGGCCATGTGGGCGACGGCAACTTCCACATCGCCTACCTCATTGACCCGAACGTGCCGAGCGAGCGAGACACGGCGGAGCGTTTGAATCAACGCGTCGTGCAGCGGGCGATGGATGTGCAGGGCACATGCAGTGGCGAGCACGGCATCGGCCTGCACAAGATGGCGTTTTTGCCGGTCGAAACCGGCGAAGGCGCGGTCGAGATGATGCGCGCCGTCAAGCGCGCGCTCGATCCAAAAAACATCATGAATCCGGGGAAGATTTTCTCGATGCCCTGATGAGCGGCCACCGGCGGACGCCATGCGCCTTCCGCCGCTGCGGAGCTCAAGGCCACTTCCAGCGGCCGCGCACCTCCTCAGGCGTGGCTGGGCGCTGGCACTGACAAATGCTGCGTGACCGCACCGGTGCGATCAACGCTGTCGAGCTGCACGCCAAAACCCCACAAGCGCGCAACGTGTTTGAGCACCTCTTGCGAGCCCGCGTGCAGCGGCCGGTTGTTGTGCTGGGTATGGCGCAGGGTCAATGACCGGTCACTGCGCAAGTTGACGTTCCAGACCTGAATGTCCGGCTCGCGGGAGCTCAAGTCGTACTGGCGAGACATCGCTTCGCGCACATGCTTGAAACCCGATGGATCATGAATCGCCGAGACAGCGAGGTTCTCGGCCTTCTCGTCATCGAGGATCGCAAAGAGGCGGAAATCGCGAATCACTTTGGGCGACAAGTACTGGCCAATGAAGCTCTCGTCTTTGAAGTTGCGCATCGCGTGGTCGAGTGCGGGCAGCCAAGGCGTGTCAGCCAGACTTGGGAACCACTCGCGGTCTTCGTCGGTCGGGTTCTCACAGATGCGCTTGATGTCGGTGTACATCGCGAAGCCGAGCGCATAGGGGTTGATGCCGCTGTAAGCCCGGTGCGTCACGGGCGGCTGATAGATCACGTTGGTGTGGGACTTGAGCCACTCGATCATCACGCCGTCGGTCAAGTGGCCGTCGTCATACATCGTGTTGAGCAAATGGTGGTGCCAAAACGTGGCCCAGCCTTCGTTCATCACTTGGGTCTGCCGCTGCGGATAAAAGTACTGCGCGATCTTGCGCACGATGCGCACCACCTCGCGCTGCCAAGGTTCGAGCAGCGGTGCGTTCTTCTCGATGAAGTAGAGCAAGTTTTCTTGCGGCTCGGACGGAAAACGCTTGGTGTCGGAGGCATCGTCTGCGCGGTCAGGGCGCTTGGGCAAGGTGCGCCAGATGTCGTTGACTTGCAGCTGCGCGTGCTCCAGGCGGTCTTTGCGGCGAGCGGACTCTTCTGCCAGAGACAACTTGCTTGGCCGCCGATAGCGATCAACGCCGTAGTTTTGCAACGCGTGGCAACTGTCGATCACTTCTTCGACTTGCTGCAGCCCGAAGCGCTCTTCGCACTCGGCGATGTAGTTCTTCGAATAGACCAAGTAGTCGATGATCGACGACGCATCCGTCCAGAGCTTGAAGAGGTAGTTGCCCTTGAAGAAACTGTTGTGGCCGTAAGCGGCGTGTGCAATCACGAGCGCCTGCATGGCGGTCGAGTTTTCTTCCATCAGGTAGCTGATGCAGGGGTCGGAATTGATGACGATCTCGTAGGCCAGGCCCATGTGGCCGCGGCGGTAGTTCTTCTCGTTGGAGATGAACTCTTTGCCGTAGCTCCAGTGGCGGTAATTCACCGGCATGCCGACCGAGGCATACGCATCCATCATCTGCTCGGCCGTGATGATCTCGAGCTGATTCGGGTAGGTGTTGAGGCCAAAGCGCTTGGCCGTGTCACGAATGACTTCGTGGTACTGCTCGACGAGCTCGAAGCTCCAGTCACTCGGGTCAGGGAGCGGCGCGGCCGGGCGCGGGCCGGGCGGGTGCGGCGCCTGCAACGGCTTGGCCACGGTGCGCCGGCGATCCCCGGCAAAGGGCGCCGGCCGACCGACGCCGACTCGGCGTTCACCCACGAACTCGGTCATGACTTGGCCCCCTCTTTCTTGAACAGCTCACGGAACACCGGGTAGATCTGCGAGGCCTGCGTGACTTTGCGCATCGCAAAGTGCGGGTGGCTCTCCTGCAGCCGGGTGTATTCCTCCCACAGGTTCTGCTCTTCTTCAGCCACCTGCACATAGGCGAAGTAACGGCATTGCGGCAGCAGCGACTGCGTCAACAACTCGCGGCAGCGGCCACTGTCGTGGTGCCAGTTGTCGCCGTCACTGGCTTGTGCGCCGTAGATGTTCCATTCGCTTGGCGAATAGCGTGCTTTGATGATTTCGTCCATCAACACGAGTGCGCTCGAGACCACCGTGCCGCCCGTCTCGCGCGCATGGAAGAAGTTCTCTTCGTCAACCTCTTGCGCTTGCGTGTGGTGGCGAATGAAGACGAGCTCGATCTTGTCGTAGTGCCGCGTGAGAAAGAGGTAGAGCAGGATGAAAAAGCGCTTCGACAACTCCTTGCGCGCCTCGTCCATCGAGCCCGACACATCCATCACACAGAACATCACCGCCTTGGTCGTCGGCACGGCCACACGCACGCGGTTGCGAAAGCGCAGGTCGATTGGGTCAAGGTAGGGGATGCGGTCGAGCCGCGCCTTCAGCACGACGATCTTGGCTTCAATCTCGGCGCGCATCGCCAGACAAGCCGCATCGGCCGGCGCCGCCATCAACAGCGCGAGTTGTTCTTCGAGCTCGCGCAAATCGCCACGCGAAGACGCGCCGATCGCAATCCGCCGCCCGATCGCGCCGCGCATCGAGCGCACCACGCTCAAGTTGCTCGGCGTGCCGTCATTCGAGAAGCCGGCGCGGTGGCTCTTCCATTCGGGCGTTTCGGCGAGTTGAGTCTGCGTCATTCGCGGCAGAGCCAGGTCGTCAAAAAAGATCTGCATGAACTCTTCTTTGGTCAGGTGAAAGACGAAATCGTCTTCACCGTCACTCGAGTCACCGGCTTCGCCTTTGCCGCTGCCTTTGCCGCCGCCTTTGGGCCGCTCGATCTGATCGCCAGCAACATAGTCTTGATTGCCCGGGTGCACCATCTCGCGCGTGCCGCCCTGGCCGTGGCCGAAGGTCGGCTCGTTGATGTCTTTCTTCGGGATGTGGATGTCTTCGCCGCGCTCCATGTCGCGGATACCGCGGCCATCAACGGCGCGGCGAACCGCGTCGCGAACCTGGTCCTGGTGGCGGCGCAAAAAGCGCTCGCGGTTGCCGATGGACTTGTTCTTGCCCGCCAGTCGCCTGTCAATGATCTGCTGGAGCATCAGTGCTTCTCCATTTGCCGCACGCTGGTCAACTGCTCTTTCGAACTCGCAAGTACCACTCGCAAAGCAAGCGAACCTGCTTGGCCGTGTACCCCTTGTCGACCATGCGGTTGACAAAGTTCTCGTGCTTCTTCGCTTCGTCGGCACTCGCTTTGGCATTGAAGCTGATCACCGGCAACAGCTCTTCGGTATTCGAGAACATCTTCTTCTCGATCACCGTGCGCAGCTTCTCGTAGCTCGACCACACCGGGTTGTGCCCGGCATTGTTGGCACGCGCCCGCAGCACGAAGTTGACGATCTCATTGCGGAAGTCCTTCGGGTTGCTGATGCCCGCAGGTTTCTCAATCTTCTCCAGTTCGGCATTGAGTGAAGACCGGTCAAAGACTTCGCCCGTGTCGGTGTCGCGGTATTCCTGGTCTTGAATCCAGTAGTCCGCATAAGTCACATAGCGATCGAAGATGTTCTGGCCGTATTCGCTGTAGCTCTCAAGATAGGCCGTCTGAATCTCTTTGCCAATGAACTCGGCATAGCGCGCAGACAAATGCTCTTTGATGAACCCGAGGTACTTCTGCTCAGTCTCTGACGGGAACTGCTCGCGCTCGATCTGCTGCTCGAGCACATACATCAAGTGAACAGGGTTCGCCGCCACTTCAGCGGGGTCGAAGTTGAACACCTTCGAGAGAATCTTGAATGCAAAGCGGGTCGAGATGCCGCTCATGCCTTCATCGACACCGGCGTAGTCCCGATACTCCTGATAGCTCTTGGCGCGCGGGTCGCTGTCTTTCAAGTTGTCGCCGTCGTAGATCTGCATCTTCGAGTAGAGCGACGAGTTCTCGGGCTCCTTCAACCGCGTCAGCATCGCGAACTGACTCATCATCTTCAATGTGCCCGGCGCGCACTTGGCTTCGGCCAACGAAGACCCGCGAAGCAGCTTCTCGTAGATCTTGACCTCTTCACTCACGCGCAGGCAGTAAGGCACTTTGACGATGTAGATGCGGTCGAGGAAGGCCTCGTTGTTCTTGTTGTTGCGGAACGTCTTCCACTCGCTTTCGTTGCTGTGTGCGAGCACGATGCCGTCGAATGGAATCGCGCCAAAACCTTCAGTACCTTTGAAGTTGCCTTCTTGGGTTGCGGTGAGCAAGGGGTGGAGCACCTTGATCGGCGCTTTGAACATTTCCACGAACTCGAGCAAGCCCTGGTTCGCCAAGCACAGGCCGCCAGAGAAGCTGTAGGCATCGGGATCGTCTTGCGCAAAGCTTTCGAGCTTGCGGATGTCGACCTTGCCAACGAGTGCCGAGATGTCTTGGTTGTTCTCGTCGCCCGGCTCGGTCTTGGCGACGCCGATCTGCTTGAGAACGCTCGGGCGGCGTTTGACGACGCGGAACTTGCGAATGTCACCGCCGTATTCATCGAGCCGCTTCACGGCCCACGGGCTCAAGATGCGTTGCAAGTAGCGGCGCGGAATGCCGTACTCCTGTTCGAGCAGCGGGCCGTCTTCGATCGGGTCAAACAGGCCGAGCGGTGATTCGTTCACCGGCGAGCCTTTGATCGCATAGAAGGGCACTTGCTCCATCAGCGTTTTCAGGCGCTCGGCGATGGAGCTTTTGCCGCCGCCTACCGGCCCCAGCAGATAAAGGATTTGCTTCTTCTCTTCCAGGCCTTGCGCGGCATGGCGGAAGTAGCTCACAACCTGCTCGATAGCCTCTTCCATGCCGTAGAACTCGGCGAAGGCGGGGTAGATCTTGATGACCTTGTTGGCGAAGAGGCGCGAGAGGCGCGTGTCGTTGCGCGTGTCGACCATCTTCGGGTCGCCGATGGCCTTGAGCATGCGCTCGGCCGCGGTGGCGTAGGCCACCGTGTTGCGTTTGCACTCGGCGAGGTATTCCTCGATCGAGAGTTCTTCTTCGCGGTTGCGCTCGAAACGAGCAGCGAAGTTGCTGATCACATCCATGCCGATCTCCTGTGCGTCGAGGAGACGCTGAACCAGGCAGGCACTTGCTGCATTGCTGCATTTGCCCGGTAGTCAGCGCCTTGGGGAAGTTCTGATGACGCCCCACAGGCGCCATCAGAGCTTTCCTTGTCGGTCAGCGTTTCATGGGGTCAAGCTTCGCTCATTTTGCTCCTGTCGATCGCTCGAAAACAGAGGCTATCTGGGGCTGTTTCGATCGGTCAAGCAATGAACATTCAGAGCAAACAACGTGCCGCTCAGCGCATGCGTTGACGTGGTTGCCAAGCGGGCATGGCAGAGCGTACGCCGATGCGCGAACTTGCGCACGGCGCCAACCCCGAATCCGAGAACTTGTGCGGAGGAAGGTCAGGCGGGCGAAAGGCCGAGCCGTTCGAGCAGGCCATTGAGCTCATCGAGCGAGCCAAACTGGATCGCGACTTCGCCTTGTTGACCTGCGGCGCTGCGCTTTTTCACGCGGATGTCAACCGCCGCGGTGAGCTTGTCAGACAGCTCTTGTTCGATGCGCAGCAGGTCGCGCGATTTTTGCGGTGCAGCACGCAAGAGCGGCGCTTGGCGGCCCGAGCTGCTGCCGCTGCGCGCGACGAGTTTTTCAGCATCGCGCACGCTGAGCTTCTTCGCAATGATCTCGTTGGCGCCGAGGATTTGCTGCGCGCCTTCGAGCGGCAAAAGCGCGCGGGCGTGGCCCATGTCGAGGTCGCCGGCCATCAGCATCTGCTGCACGGGCTCGGCCAGATTGAGCAAGCGCAGCAAGTTGCTCGCCGCGCTGCGCGAGCGGCCCACGGCCTGCGCAGCCTGCTCATGCGTGAGGCCGAACTCGTCGGTCAAACGCTTCAAGCCTTGGGCTTCTTCGAGCGGGTTGAGGTCTTCGCGCTGGATGTTCTCGATGAGCGACATCGCCGCTGCAGCTTCGTCCGGCACATCTTTCACGAGCACCGGCACGTCAGCCAGGCCGGCGAGCTTGGCCGCGCGCACGCGGCGCTCGCCAGCGATGATTTCGTAGCGGTCAGGCGACACGAGCCGCACCAACACCGGCTGCATGACGCCTTGCGCCTTGATGCTCTCAGCCAGCTCATAGAGCGAGCCTTCATCCATCCGCGTGCGCGGCTGGTATTTGCCGGGCTGAAGCTGATCGAGCCGCAAAACATGCGGCGCGCCTTCGGGGAAGGCCAGCAGCGAATCGCCAGCATCTTTGACGCGCGGGCCGAGCAGCGCTTCCAGGCCGAGGCCGAGGCCCTTGGGTTTTTTTGTCACCATGGCTCGATTGTCGGCGATCAATTTGCGCCGCTGAGTGCGCTCAGCAAGGCGCGGCCTTCGGGCCAATCGCCAAGGCCAGAATCGCCGTTGACATGGCCTCGTGCGCCAATCTCGTGCCATGCGCTGCCCCAATCGGCGGCCAGCTGCGCGGCGCGTTCGGGGCTGCAGTAGGGGTCGTCAAGGCTGGCCACAACGAGGCTTGCAAACGGCAGGCGCGTGCGGCTGATCGGCCGCCAGTTGAAGAGGTTGGGCGGCATGTCAGCGCGTTCGGTGTCGGGCGGGGCCACGAGCAGCGCGGCCCGCACGCGCGCCGTGTGCTGAGAGTGCGCGGCCCATGACGCCACCAGCTGGCAGCCGAGGCTGTGGGCCACGAGCAGCGCCGGCGCATTTGACTCCAGCAGCACTGCATCGAGCCGCGCCATCCAGTCGCCGCGGCGCGGCCAGAGCCAATCGTCCTGGTCGACACGCTGGTCGCCTTTCGCGGCCTCCCAGCGGCTTTGCCAATGCGTTGGGCCGGAGTTCAGCCAGCCCGGCAACAGCAACACGCGCTGCGGCGGCGATGGGGGCAAGGTCGGCGTCATGCGGCTGATTTATGCTCGATGTTTTGAAAAATTGGGAACACGATGACCACACTTGCGTTTGTTGATGGCCAAGAGGGCACCACGGGCCTGCGCATCCACGAGTATCTCGCCGAGCGCCACGACATCGAGGTGCTGCGCATCGATGCCGACAAACGCAAAGATGCCGCCGAGCGCGCCCGCCTGCTCAACGCCGCTGACGTGGCCTTTCTGTGCCTTCCGGATGACGCTGCTCGCGAGGCGGCAGCCCTCGTCACGAACCCCAACACCTGCCTGATCGACGCCAGCACCGCGCACCGCACCGCGCCAGGCTGGGCCTTTGGCCTGCCAGAGCTGGCACCGAGCCAGCGCGAGCTGATCCGCACGACCAAGCGCATCGCCAACCCAGGTTGCCATGCCACGGCGTTCATCCTGCTGCTGCGGCCGTTGGTCGATGCGGGCTTGATGCCGGCGGCGCTGCCGGTCTCGGCCACCTCGATCACCGGCTACTCAGGTGGCGGCAAGAAGATGATCGAGCAATACCAAGCTGGCGGCGATGCGCGCCTGGCCGCACCTCGGCCCTACGCGCTCACGTTGGCGCACAAGCACATCCCCGAGATGACGACGCACACCGGCTTGGCTGCGAAGCCGGTGTTCATGCCCATCGTGGGCGATTTCTACAAAGGGCTGGCAGTGAGCGTGCCGCTGCACTTCTCGCAGCTTCGGCCTGGCACGACGGCAGCCGATCTGCAGCAGGCGTTTGAAGCCCGCTATGCCGGCGAGCGCTTCATCCGCGTGAAGCCGCTGGCCGACCCGGCAACGCTGGAAGAGGGTTTCTTCGACATCCAAGCCTGCAACGACACCAACCGCGTCGACGTGTTCGTCTTCGCCAACGACACGCAGGCGATCGTCATCGCTCGGCTCGACAACCTTGGCAAAGGCGCCAGCGGCGCTGCCGTCCAGGCGATGAATGTTCACCTTGGGCTGGACGAAGGGCTCGGGCTTTAACGAGCCCGCTCAGCGCCTTCAGGGCGCCTCAAGCGGCGCTTGGGCCGCGGTAGTGGTACGCATACGCATCGGCAAAACCGATGCGGCGGTAGATGTGGCGAGCGGGCAAGTTGTCGCCCTCGACTTGCAAGTAGGCAGTGGCTGCTCCGGCAGCCCGAGCGCCCTCCAGCAAGCTCAGGCAGAGCTGCCGCGCCAGGCCGCGGCCACGCTCTGACTCCGCGGTGAACACGTCGTAGAGGCCGACCAACTCTGCCTCAATCGCAAATTGCCCGCAGGCAGTGATCTCGCCGTGGTCATTTCGCATGACGACCGCATCAAAGGGCACCGGCGAGCGCTCCAAGCGCTCGGCTTGAGCCTCCCGCTGCTCCAGCGGTGAGCCACGCAGCGCGCCGACGGCCTGCGCAAAGGCGGCATGGCCGACGCGCTCCAAGCGGCATCCGGCCGGCAAAACGGCTGACGGCAGATCGACGAGCGATGGCATCACCATCACGCGCGTGTCGTCGATGCGCTGCATGCCGCGCTGCGCGAGCGCCTCATCGAGCCCTGGAGGCTGCGAAAACGGCGTGATGCGCACGAACATCGGCAAGCCGACATCGCGGTAGACGCGCTCGCAAATTGCCAACTTGGCATCGACCGGCATCAAGCCCAGCGCCACCGCTTGAATGCACCGCGCCCGCTTGGCCTTGCCCGGCGAAAAACGCAGCAGCCAACCATCGACCCAGCGCTGCTGCGGCGGCGCGCTCGCGTTGATGCCGGCATCTTCGATGCGCGACAGCAAGGTCCGGTCGAAGGCCGGGTTCACAGCGATTCGAGCCGCTCGGAGAGCTCGCGCGCGAACTCGACGAAGGCGATCGCGCCCTTGGACGATGGGTCGAACACCACGCCGGGCAGGCCGTAGCTCGGCGCTTCGGCGAGCCGCACATTGCGCGGAATCACGGTGTTGAAGACCTTGTCGCCGAAGTGCGTCTTCAGCTGCTCGCTGACCTGCTGCTGCAGGGTGATGCGCGGGTCGAACATCACACGCAGCAGGCCGATGATCTGCAGATCGGGGTTCAGATTGGCGTGAACCTGCTTGATCGTGTTGACGAGGTCGGAGAGGCCCTCGAGCGCAAAGTATTCGCACTGCATCGGCACCAGCACACCGTGTGCGCTGCAGAGGCCGTTGAGGGTGAGCAGGCTGAGCGAGGGCGGGCAATCGATCAGCACGAAGTCGTAATCGGTGCCTGTCGCGGCAATGGCGGCTTTCAGGCGGCGGTCGCGGCGCTCCAGGGCGACGAGTTCGACCTCGGCGCCCGCCAGCTCGCGGTTGGCGCCGAGCACGTCGTAGCCGGCTTTCTCGCTGCGCTGGCGGGCTTCGGCGATCGTTGCGTTCTCGAGCAGCACGTCGTAGACGGTCACGTCGAGCGCGCGTTTGTCGATGCCGGAGCCCATCGTCGCGTTGCCTTGAGGGTCAAGGTCCACGACGAGAACACGCTTGCCAATGCGCGCCAAACCGGCCGCGAGATTGACGCAAGTCGTGGTTTTGCCGACGCCGCCTTTTTGGTTGGCAATGCAGAAAATTCGGGCCATGCGGGCTTTCAGGGCAAGCGGCTGCGGGGCCGGATCGGCGAGACGTGATGCAGCAACGCGGTGAGCAGCGTTGGCGAGCGGAAATTATAAAGAGCGGGTTTTCGCTCGATTCGCGTCACGGGGTGGGGCGCATCCAGACAAGGCAGCGCTCGGCGCCCAGACCCGGCACGGCGAGTGGCTCAGTCCGCACCACGCTCACGCCTGCAGGGAGCGCGTCAATTTCGGCCTGTGGGAGCTTGCCTTTCATCGCGAGCCAGATGCCGGCAGGTGCAAGAGCGTGGCGCGTCAACGACGTGAAATCAACGAGCGACGCAAACGCGCGCGAGGTGATCACGTCGAACGGTGGCAGGTTGGTGAGTCGCTCCACGCGGGCGTGCTCGGCCGTCAGGTTCGGCAGGCGCAACTCCATGGCCACTTGGCGGACGAACGCCGCTTTCTTGCCCACCGTGTCCACGCAAGTGACCGCCCAATTTGGTTGGACGATGGCCAGCACGGCGCCGGGCAGACCGCCGCCGCTGCCAACGTCCAGCAGGCGCGCAGTGGCCTCTGCGCCAAGCTGGCGCTGCAGTGGCGGCACCACCGCCAGGCAATCCGCGAGATGCTGGGTGAGCATCTGCGCTGGGTCGCGCACGGCGGTCAGGTTGTAGGTGGCGTTCCAGCGCTGTAAGAGCGCAACGAATTTACCCAGCGCGTCAACCTGCGCCGCTGAAATGCCCACGCCCAGCTGCGCCGCCATTTGTTCGATCGCGCTGGAAAGCGCTTCATGTGATGAATCCGCCATGGCCGCTCAAGCCGCCTGCGGCGACTGCACGCCTGCGGCATCGGCCATCAACCGGCCCTTCTTCAGATGAACCAACAACAGCGACACCGCCGCCGGCGTCACGCCCGAAATTCGCGACGCCTGGCCCAGCGTCTCCGGCCGGAACTTGCCGAGCTTTTGCCGCACCTCGAACGACAGGGCGGTGACGCGCGAGTAATCGAGATCGGCCGGGATTTTGAGCATCTCGTTGTGAGCCGCGCGTTGAACCTCGTCGATCTGGTTCTCGATGTAGCCGGCGTACTTGATCGAAATCTCGGCCTGCTCGATCACCGTGTCAGCCAACTCAGCACCGAACTCGGCACGCAGTGTTTCACGTGAAACAGCGGCATCACCATGAGCGACTGAAGCCACCTCGGCAGCAACATCGAAATCAACGCCGGGGCGACGCATCAAATCAGCAAGGTTGTATTCATGCTCCAACGCTTTGCCAAGCAAGCGCTCGGCATCAGCCGCCAACACGGAAGATGGGTTCACCCAGGTCGAACGAAGCCGCTGTGTTTCACGTGAAACAGCATCACGCTTGCGATTGAAGGCTTCCCAGCGCGCATCGTCGACCAAGCCCAGTGCGCGCCCGGCCTCCGTCAGCCGCGCATCGGCGTTGTCTTCACGGAGCTGCAAGCGGAACTCGGCACGGCTGGTGAACATGCGGTAAGGCTCGGTCACGCCTTTGGTGATGAGGTCATCGACGAGCACGCCGAGATAGGCCTGATCGCGCCGCGGCAGCCATGCCGCATCGCCACGAAGTTGCAGCGCAGCGTTGATGCCGGCGAACAAGCCTTGCGCCGCCGCCTCCTCGTAGCCCGTGGTGCCGTTGATCTGGCCCGCAAAGAAAAGACCGGCGATCGCCTTCGTCTCGAAGGTCGACTTCAACTCGCGCGGGTCGAAAAAGTCGTACTCGATCGCATAGCCCGGCCGCAGGATGTGCGCGTTCGCCAAGCCAGCCATCGAGCGAACCGCCGCCAGTTGAACATCAAAGGGCAATGAGGTCGAGATGCCGTTGGGATAGAACTCGTGCGTCGTCAAACCTTCCGGCTCGAGGAAGATTTGGTGCGAAGTTTTGTCAGCGAACCGGTTGACCTTGTCTTCAATGCTCGGGCAGTAGCGCGGGCCAACGCCGTCGATCACGCCGGTGAACATCGGGCTGCGATCAAAGCCGCTGCGGATGATCTCGTGCGTGCGCTCGTTGGTGTGGGTGATCCAGCACGGCACTTGAACGGGATGCTGGCTGGCGTGGCCCATGAAGCTGAAGACGGGCACGGGCTGCGCTGCGGGGCTGCCGTCGTTGCCGGGCATGCCGTCACCGGGCTGGCGCGTCAGCACGCTGAAATCGATCGACCGGCCATCGAGCCGCGGCGGCGTGCCGGTTTTCAGGCGGCCTTGCGGCAGCTTCAATTCCTTCAGGCGCGCAGACAACGCAATCGCCGGCGGGTCGCCCGCGCGGCCGGCGGAATGGCTGTCCAGGCCGACGTGGATCTTGCCGTCGAGAAAAGTCCCGGCCGTCAGCACCACGGCGCCCGCCGAGAAGCGGATGCCGGCCTGCGTGACCACGCCGACGACGCGGTCGCCCGCGAGCAAGAGGTCATCGCAGGCACCTTGGAACAAGTGCAGGTTGGCCTGCGATTCCAAGCGGCCACGGATCGCGGCCTTGTAGAGCACACGGTCAGCCTGCGCGCGCGTCGCTCGCACGGCAGGGCCCTTGGAGCCGTTCAAGATGCGGAACTGGATGCCCGACTCGTCGGTTGCCGCGGCCATCGCGCCGCCCAGCGCATCAATCTCTTTGACGAGGTGGCCTTTGCCGATGCCGCCGATCGACGGGTTGCAGCTCATCTGCCCGAGCGTCTCGATGTTGTGCGTGAGCAGCAACGTGCGTGCGCCCATGCGGGCTGCGGCGAGCGCCGCTTCGGTGCCGGCATGGCCGCCGCCAACAACGATCACGTCATAGGCGTGGACGCCATCGCCCTGAAAGTTCAAACCCGGGAATGACATCTTTTTCGCCTTGTTTTCGAGCAATCGCGAATTGTAGGGACGGGGGAAATTGCTGTCTCTCGCGCAGCGCAACTCCCGTCCAGGCCGCCCCCATGAAGTACCCGCCGAACCGCCATTCGCTCGCCAACGCCGTTGCCAAATCGGTCACGCGACACTGGTCGCGGGTGAGATGGCTGCCGTTCGCTTTCGCAGCCGCCGGGAGCATCGCGGTCGCCGCGTTCGCACCCGACGGCCGCAAGCCTGCTCAGATCGAATGGACCCTGTCGCTGGAGGCGCTCAGCTCATCACTCAACAAAGGCCCGCATGTAGGCGCCTCGGCTTTGATCGCCTTGTTTGCGGTGATCGCCGCAGGCCGGCTTCGCTTGCCGCTCGCCTTCACGCTCACGGTGCTGGTGGGCGCCAGCTGGGAGATTGCGCAGACGACGGTGATCGGCCACCGCGCGCGCATCTCCGATCTGGCACCAGATGCCTTTGGCGCGATGCTCGGCTGCGGCTGGGGCGCGTGCCTGATGTGGCTGACCGAGCCGCAGCACCGCGTGCGCACCCGCCGCGAGCCGACGCCCTGGTGACGCGCCTTGGTGACGCGCCGTGGTGACGCGCCTTGGTGACGCGCTCAGATGACGCGCTCCGGCGCGCTCAAGCGCCGGCAGCCGGGCGCAGCATTTCGGTGTGCGTGATGCCGTCTTCGAGATAGGTGTCGCCGACCGGCGCAAAGCCAAACCCGGCGTAGAACGCCTCCAGCCGCGTTTGCGCCGAGATGCGAATGCCGTGCGCCGGAAACACCTCGGCACAGTGGCTGATCGCCCGGCGCACGAGCTCGCGGCCGAGCCCCGTGCCACGCGCCGCAGCCGTGGTGATGACGCGGCCCATCGACGGCTCCGCGTACTTCACGCCCGGATCGAGCACCCGCGCATAGGCGAGCGGCATGCGGTGCGCGGGCGACCACGCGGCGAGGTGAAAACCGAGCTCATCGCGGCCATCGGCATCGAGATAGATGCAGCCTTGCTCGATCGCAAACACCGCTTGGCGCGCCATGTAGATGTTTTGCAGCTCGACGACACCGAGCGCATCAAACCGGCACCAGCGCCAGGCAAGCGGGGCAGGGGAAGGGGCGGGGCTGCGATCGTCGGTCATGGCTGGATGCGGCTGCGGCGGTCAAGTCACTGCGGTTTGGCCGGGGCCATTTTCTTCAGCATCTTGGCGACGTCGGCTTTCGTCACGTAGCCCTTCTTGTCGGCATCGATTTCGTCGAAGTGCGAGGCCACGTAAGGCATCTTGCCTTGCGCTTCTTCGCGTGTGAGTCTGCCGTCGCTGTTGGCATCAGCCTCGGCAAAGCGCTTGTTGAACTGCTCGATGCGTTCTTTGCGATCGGGCTTGTCTTGCGCAGAGGCGGCGCTTGCCGCCAGCAGGGCTGCGAGTGTTGCCGCGGTGAAGGCCAGCGGAAGTTTGCGGATGTTCATTCATCAGTCCTCGGGTCGATCAGAGAAAACTCATGCTAGCGCGGGGCGGTGACGCGCTTGTTGCTGCGCAGCCGTCAGCGCACCGCGGCGGCGCGCAGCGCCCGCGCGACGAAGCCGACGCACAGCACCGTCAACCCCACGCACACCGCCAGCGGGATCAGCACTTCAGCAGCCACCAACCCTTCGCCCTTGAGCACCCGCGTCATCAGCGTGTTCTGCGCCAGCGCCGGCACCCAGAGGTACCAAGCTGCCTCGCTGCCGAGGTTGAACACGTTGACCAGCGGCAGCAGCGACACAAGCAGGATCAGCACCGTCGAGCTCGCCTGCGCCTCCTTGAAGCTGCGGCAGCGGATGGCCACCGCCATCAGCGCCGCCGAGAGCGCGGCCGAGAACGGCAGCAGCACAACGAGGAACAGCGCCGCTTCGCGCCACCCGTACTGAAACATCGCCGCCAGCGTGTCGCTGCGCAGCAGCCACTGCCCGGGCAAAAAGCTCAGGCAGCTCAGCACCGCGATCAACATGCTGACGCTCGCCACCGCACCCCATTTGCCGAGCACGAGCGACCAGCGCGTCGCTGGCGTCATCAGCAGCGGCTCGAGCGAGCCGCGCTCGCGTTCGCCGGCGGTCGTGTCGAGCGCAGCGTTGAGCGCGCCGTAGAGCACCGCCATCAGCACAAAGAAGGGCAGGATGCCGGTGATCTGCGTCGCCCGCGTCTGCGTGCTGGCGAGGTCGCGGCTCTCCACCTGCACCGGCTCCAGCAACTCCAGCGACACGCCGCGCAGCGCCAGCGCCAAGCTGGCCCGTTCGCGGCCAAAGCCGGCCAGCAAGCGCTCGATGCGGCCCGCGGCGGCCTGCGAGCGCTGGTTCGCGCTGTCAGACACGATCTCCACCACCGGCGCATCGCCATGCAGCAGCGCGGCCTCGAAGTCGGCTGGCACCACCACCACCGGGTCCACGAACGTCGCCTTGCGCAGCTGCGCCTCGAAGTCAGCTGGAGGCGCCTTGACGATGTAGGTTTGCCGCTCGAGAAAGTTGCGCAAGCTCGGCGCCCGCTCCAGCCCCGCCACGTACACCTCGCGCTGCTCGGCCCGCGCTTCGAGCGAAGCCACGAGCGACGAGATCGCGACCAGCACCAGCGGCCCCATCAGCACCGATGAAATCAGCACCGTGGCCAGCGTGCGGCGGTCGCGCAGCGCATCGATCACCTCTTTGCGGAAGACGCTCAACGCCGCGCTCAGGTTGCGCCTCATGCCGCCACCCTGCCAAAAATGGAGCGCTCGTGGCGCTCGCGGCCGGCATCGAAGGCGAGCTTCACGAAGGCCTCTTCGAAGTCGCGCTCGCCCGTCTGCGCCAGCAAATCCTCCACCGTGCCGCTGGCCACGCTGCGGCCGTGGGCGATGACGACGACGCTGTCACACAGCCGCTCCACCTCTTGCATGATGTGCGTTGAAAACACGATGCACTTGGCGCCGCCCTCGGGCGTGCGCAACCAGCGCAGGCTCTCGCGCAGCGCGCGGGTGGCGAGCACATCGAGGCCGTTGGTCGGCTCGTCGAGCACGATGTGCGATGGGTCGTGCACCAAGGCGCGGGCGAGTGCGGTTTTCATGCGCTCGCCTTGGCTGAAGCCGTCGGTGCGGCGGTCGAGCAAGGGCGCCATCTCGAACATCTGCGCAAGCGCTTCGGCGCGGGCATGGGCTTCATCGGCCGGCATGCCTTGAAGCCGGCCGTAGTAGACGATGTTCTCGCGCGCCGAGAGGCGGGGGTAGAGCCCGCGCGCATCTGACAGCACGCCCATGCGCGAGCGCGTCGCACGCGGCTCGGCCACCACGTCGAGCCCATCGACGGTGAGCACGCCCGCATCCGGCGTGATCAGGCCGGCGAGCATGCGCAGCGTCGTCGTCTTGCCGGCACCGTTGGGGCCAAGCAGGCCGGTGATGTGGCCATCGGGCGCGTCGAAGCTCACGTGCTGCACGGCTTGCACATGCTGCCGCGGCGCGCGGCGCCAATCCAGGCGCGCCAAGCCCTTGCGCGGCACCGGCGGGGCGATGAACTGCTTGGCCAAACCGACGATGCGGATCATCGCGCGGCCTCCGCTGGCGCACTCGACGGCAAACTGAGCGGCACAAACGCCGGCGGCCGTGGAATGCCTGTCGCGCAACTGGCGTCGATCCCCGGGGCGTGTTGATCGTCGCCGCCATCGATGAAGCGGTAAACGGCGTCGCGCATGCAGCCGAGCGCCATCACGCCGTGGCCGGCGTTGGGCACGACCACATGCTGCGCCATCGCCCCGAGCGCGGCCGCCACGCGGGCGCCGTGGCGCGGCGGCGTGACTGGGTCCAGCCCGCCGCTGAGCACCAGCACCGGCGATGCGCTCGGGGCGGTCTTGTAGAAGGCCGCCGGCACCTCGCCGCGCGGCCAGCCGGTGCACATGCGGCGGTAGAGGCGGGCGCTGTCGTCACCGAAATCGCGCGCGGCCGGCGGCGTGGTGGGCGCAGGCACCCGCGGCAAATCCTCGGCACACACGACCGACAAATGCATGCCCATCGCAATGCGGCCACCCTGGCGCGAGGCGAGCATCGTGCTCAGGCCGATGAGCCCCTCATAGCGGCCATTCGCCGCCTCGGTGATGGCGGCCGGCAAGCCCGCGGCGAGAGCCGGCGCGTAGAGCGGCCCGCGCACGGCATCGAGCACCATCTCGCGGCTCAAGGTGAATCGCTCGACTGCGCCAGTCAGCGGGTGGCGCACCGCCACCGGCTCGGGCAATCGGGCGAGCAGCCGCGCCCAATCAGCGCGCAGGGCGGGGAAGTCACGGCGGCAGGCGGCATCGATCTCGCACGAGGCCAGCAGCGCATCGAGCGCCGCTTGGCCATCGGTCGAAAAGCTCGCCGGCAAGGCCATGTCGGACGGGGCCACCCCGTCGATCACCGCACGCCGAACACGGGCCGGAAACTGGCGCAGGTAATCAAGCGCCGCCCGCGTGCCGTAGGAGCCGCCGACGAGGTTGACTTGCTCGGCGCCAAGCGCTTGCCGAACGGCGTCGAGGTCTTGCGACGCAATCACCGTGGTGAAGAAGCGCAGATCGCCATAGGGCAGCTTCTGCAAAGCCGCCCGGCACTCGGCGAGGCGCTGGAAGCGGCGCTCGGTGTCCGATTGATCGGCCAGCGGCTCGCGCGCCGGGTCGTCACACATCAGCGGCGCCGAGCGGCCGGTGCCGCGTTGGTCAACGAAGACGATGTCGCGCCGGTTGTTGAGCCGGCCGTAGAACGGCATCACGCCTGGCGCCAGCGAGATCGCGCTTTGCCCCGGGCCGCCCGCGAGCAGAAAAACGGGGTCCGCGAGCTTGCGCCGCGCCATGGCCGGCACCACCACGTAGTGAACCGCGATCTTCACGCCATCAGGCCGGGCCGGATCGAGCGGGCGCTCAACGCTGCCGCACCACACCGCGTGAGCGATGCCACTGACACGGCATTCGGTGGGCGCTGCAGCCGCAGCCGCAGCATTGGCGAGTTCAGCGGCACCCACACTGGCCGCAGCGAGCCACAGCGTGGCGGCGCAGAGCAGGGCGGGTCTCAAAGTACGCCGGGGTTCAACTGCCATAAGGAATAGGTCAACGCGGAAGCAAAACTCACCCAAGCCAAGTAGGGCAGCAACAACACTGCCGCCACGCGATGCCGCGACCAGAACGCCACGACGGTGCCGGCAATCAACAGCCACAGCACCAGGATTTCGGCCAGCGAGACGGCACCTTGATGCCAGACGAAGAACAACCACGTCCACAGCGTGTTGGCGATCAACTGCGCCACGAACAGCCGGAGCGCCAACCCGGCCCCCGCAAACCCGTGCCGGCGCCACACCAGCCAAGCGGCCACGCCCATCATCACGTAGAGCACCGACCACACCGGCCCGAACAGCCAAGCCGGCGGCGCCCACGGCGGCTGCGTGAGTTGCCCATAAAACGTCGCGGCACTCGCCGACGCAACCGCCCCGATGCCGCCGGCACAGAAGCTGGCGAGCAACCAGCCAGCGAGGCCCAAGGCTTGGCGTTGAAAGGAGCGATCGAGCGAGAGTGTGTTCATGGTGGGGTTCGGCCGGGAGAGTGGGTTGGGTTGGGTTGGGTTGGATTGAGTTGAAGAAACGTGGCGTGGGTGCGCTGCTCGCTCGCGAGGCTGAGCGCTGTTGAGCTGCGACGCTCAAGAACCCATCGGTGCGTCGCAGCGGCCACCGGGCTGGAGCGTGTCGAACGAGATCAACCGGATGATCGCCTCCGCCACGGCATCCGGCGCCGCCAAGCCGCCGGCTTCGCAGCGGCTCACAAAGCGCGCGACCTCCGGAAAGTCTTCCTGCGGCGTTGCGCGAATCAGCGCCTGCATGCCGGTATCCATGACGCCGGGGTCGACCGAGATCGCGAGAAAAGGATGGGGTTGGGTTTGCTCCTCCACCGCCACCGCGCGAATGAACCCCTCCATCGCCGCTTTGCTTGCGCAATACAGCGACCAGCCTGCGTAGCCCTTGAGCGCGGCACCGGAAGAGACATTGACCACGAGCTTTCGACAAGGCGCCTGGCGGAAATGCTTCATCACCTGCGCAATGACCAGGATTGCAGATGAGATGTTGGTGCTGAGGTTTGCCAGTGTGTCGGCCGCGTCATTTCGCCATGCGGGCCCAATGGGCGAGAGCGTGCCCGCGTTGTTGATCAGCAGCAATTCCGTGCATGCCAATGCGTCGAACGGTTTGAGCGCGGCGTCAACTGCATCCGGCACACTTTCCGGCGCGGCCAAATCGAGGTGCCTAGAGAAGCCGTGCGGCGCACTCCGCGAGAACTCGACGACGCGGTAGTCCGCTTGCTGAAGTTGCAGGCAGAGCGCCTTCCCGAGGCCCATTGAGCCACCTGTGACGATTGCGATGCGCATGAACACTCCTTGATGACCAGTGGTGGGTTGAGTTGAAGCCCTGGCCCGGCCCCAAGCGCCGCGTTACGCGTCGCGCTGCACATGGGCAGACGCCCGCGGCGGGGGCTCGTACGCGCTGGGCCAATAGTCCGTCACTTTGGTGATCAGACCATTGGCTGCTTCGAAGAAAGTGATGCCGGTCATCGGTGGCTCGTCGCTCAAAAACTCGATCACCGTGCATGCGGCAGACTCGTCTGCGATGCACTTCAAGACACGGGCCTGCCACGGCATCGGCCATGTTGCAAAGAAGTCGACATAGCCAGCGCGCCCTGTCACCCGCTCTCGGGTTTGCGGGACTTCGTAGACGAGGTCTTCTGCCAGCAGGTGCGCAAATGCAGTCCAGTCGCGAGCATTCGCAAACTGCCAGTGCTGCGAGACCAGCTGCTGCATGTCGACGTGTTGAATTTGGTTCACTTTCGCTTCCTTGACAGTCCGCACGCTGTCGATGTTATTCAGCTTCCTCGCCGCGGTGATCGCACAGTCGACAGGCCATTCTTCGCAGCGCGGGACAGATCGTCGCGCTGCGCGGTGCAGGCTGAAACCGCTTGGCTCACAGTCATGGACACACTGGCACACCCCGAGACGACTCCCCATGACACCACCCATCACGCCACCCGGCTCGCGCACCTCCTTCGCCACAGATTCAGACGCTGGCTCCCCGCCGCGCATTGATGACTCGAGCCTCCCGCCGCTTCAATCCAGGCGGGTGCCCGCGCTGCGCATGGCGCCCGTGGCCTCCGAATCGCCGTTGTCACAAGCGCCGCGCGCACGCGGCGCGAGCTGGCAGCCGTCGGCCACATCGGCGTTTGGCGCCTTTCAGCCGCCGGCGCAAAGCCGTGTTCACACACCGACCGAGCCAGGTTGGCTCGATGCGTCGCCACTGCCGTTTGCGCACGTGGAGAGCCTGTCACCCATGCCGAGTTGCGCTTCCGACGACGTATCGCTCTCATCGCCAATGCTGCAAGGCCGCGGCGCCAGATCCGCGCCTGCCGACACCGAAGTGCCTTCGCCGCCGCCCAAATTGGCCAAACTCGCGTCTTGGCCGAGTTGGTTGCTTCCTGAATTCCCGGCGGCTGATGGCCCCGCGCAACACGCTGGCGACACCGTCGCCGCGCTGCCGCCGGCCGCGCATCCCGCTGGACAACCGCCCGCCCAACGGCCCTTCTTGCCAGACTCGCTCTTTGACCTGGATTTCGGCTCCAGCTCGCTGCAACCCCGTTTTCAACGCGCGCCACTCGCACTGCAGCCCAGAGTCCGCCAAGAAGTGCCGATGGACATGAGCCCCGAGCCCGATTGGCGCAACGACTTCTTCGCCCTGCCGCCCTCGCCCGTGCGGGAAGCACTGGATGCGCTGCTATTCGATACGCCCGAGCCCGAGCTCACCACGCCCGATCCAGAAGACGATTACCGCAGCCCAGACAACCGCTGATCAGCGGCCAGCTCGGTCATTTTTAGGTTCAACCTGGAAACGGCAGTTGAACGCGCCCGAGCGGGCCGTGATGCGGTGCGCTGGCAAGGCGCGACGAGACCGCGGGCTCGTGCCCGCAACGAGGAGCAACGCCGCCAGCGCGCCGCAGCGCGGTCCGCTCGGGTGCGTAGCGTTCT
>JAYWGR010000140.1:0-5533 GCA_043778145.1 Rhizobacter sp. | reverse complement strand
GGCGCGCGTCAAGGTAGTTGTCGCTTCAGTTACGCAGCCATCTGCTGAGTATGTTGAGTGCTGGCAGCCTTGGTGACCACCGAGTCGCGCTCCGGATTGAGGGTGACGACGCCGATGTACGACCAGTCCCGCGTGTTGCCGGACCAACGCGCGGGGTTGCGCTGCCTGGCCTGGGTGTACAGCTCGTGCCGAGCCGCCAGGATGGCCCGGTCATCGCCGCAATGGCGCTGTTGTGGACTGACGTATCGGATGCCGCTGTGGCGATGATCGACGTTGTACCAACGCACGAATTCAGCCGCCCAGGCCCTGGCGTCATCCAGGCTCGCGAAGCCTTTGGTCGGGAACTCCGGTCGGTACTTGGCCGTGCGGAACAGCGACTCGGCGTAGGCGTTGTCGTCGCTGACGCGAGGCCGCGAGTACGAGGGCTTCACACCCAGCCATTGCAGCATCGCCAGCACCGTCGTGGCCTTCAGGGTGGAGCCGTTGTCACCATGAAGCACCGGCTTGGTGTCCAGGGTGGCAATGCTCTCGGCCAGCGCCGTGCGGCGCACCAAGTGCACGGCATGATCGGCGTCGTCACTGTCGTGCACCTCGGCGCCCACGATCTTGCGGCTGTACAGGTCGAGGATCAGGTACAGGTGGAACCAGCGGCCCGTCACGTTGGCTGGCAGGTAGGTCATGTCCCAACACCAGACCTGGCCGGCAGCCGTGGCGATGTGGGTGGTGGGTGGTCGCGCGGCCTTGGGCACCTTGGCGCGACCACGACGAGCGTTCTGCCCGTGCTCGCGCAGCACGCGGGCCATGCTGGACTCGCTGCCCAGGTACACGCCTTCGTCGGCCAGCATGGGCACGATGCGCGCCGGCGGCACCGAGGCGAAGCGCGGCTCGTTGGCGACAGTCAGCAGCGCAGCGCGCTCGGCCGGGCTCAGGGCATGGCTCGGGGTGGGATGCACCGCCTGCGGCCTGCCATCGCCCGCTGTGAGGCCCGCCCGCGCTTTCCAGCGTTGCAGGGTACGCGCATCGATGCCGGCGAGTCTGCAGGCCGGCTGCAGCCGAGCTCCGGCGCTTTGCGCCGCATCGATGTCTTGGGCCAGGGCTTGGCGATCTTCGAGGCCGATCATTCGTCCTCGCCCTTGTTGAAGATCGCCGCGACTTTTTTTGACAGCACCAGTAGCGCTGCAGTCTCGGCCAGCGCGCGGTCCTTGCGCAGCAGCTCACGCTCGAGGTCCTTGATGCGCTTGGCAGAGGCGCGCGTGGCTTGGGGGCTGGCACGTGCGTCCTCGGGGTTGGCCAACGCAGTGGTGCAACTCGCTCGCCACTTGTCCAGTTCGACCGGGTACACGCCATGCTCGCGGCACCAGGCGCTCTTAGTCGCCTCGTTCATGGCCGCGGTGGTGATCACGGCCTCAAGCCGCGCGCCCGCAGTCCAGGCCCGCCCTCGGGCGGGCCTGGACTGCGCATCCTCGCGCCAACGCTCCAGGGTTCCCGCTCCAACGCCAACTTCTCGCGCCACCACGTCCAGCGCTGCGCTCTCCGGCGGCAGCAACCTCGCCACCGCTCTGTCTTTGAATGCCTGTCCGTATCGAGCCAAGTCCGTCCTTCATCGCCGCCCCCTGGGTTGTTCTATGGAGGCGACAACTATTCTGACGCGGGGGGGTACCGTGGGACTCAATGCGAGATCGTCCTTGAGGTCGATGCAGTCAGCCAGGACGACATCTATTCCCTCGGCGGGTACTCAAGCGGCTTTGACGACCTCGTGAGGCAAGCGGCTGAAATCATCTACGGCACGGAACCGACGCCAGCCGAGGTGGCTGAACTGGAGTGGAAGTCATAGCACCTCCGCACTACGGCAGGTCCTCGTTGGTTGGGTTACGACGGGACCAAGCGGGTCCTGCAACGGACCAAACCAGCGGCTGCGGTTCTCCGTGGGGTCAAGAGGCAGGAATTCGAAGGTCGCTGACAGCCTACAGCCTGTCCCGCCGAGGAAGTCGGACGGACCTTATCTGACGCCACTGAAAGCAAGTGGGCAAACCGGAATTGGAGATGATACGGTGACCGGAACAGATCCATTCTGGATCGCGCAGCGCAAAGGCCAAGACTGGCGTGACGAAACCATTTTGTCAGCCATCGAGTGGCTCACTTCATTTGCAGACAGTGGCGAATGGGCGCGCCGGATGGACAAAGCACTCCAGACATTTGATGCCGCCAGGCAAGCGTGGGTGGCGGGTGAGCGGCGCCCCCTCTTCGACCCCAATGATGCAATCGCCTGGTATGCGTTTCAGGCAAATGCCTACGCTGCCGCTCGGCGGGACTGGTTCGAACCGGAAGCGTTTCGCATCGCCCCGATCTTTCGGCGGCTAGGGCAACTCTTGCCGGAGTTGAAGACTGTTTCTGGCATCGCAGATCGCATCTCCAAACTGATGAACGGCGGCAGAAGTCAGCCGGACGACGGCCTCTTTGAGTTGCTTGTCGCCGGCGCCTATAAATGCCGTTCGTGGAACGCAGTAGAGTTCGTGCCGGAGCGACCTGGCGTGGCCAAGACCCACGACCTCATGGTTTCGTCCTGTCGACGCCGCTGGGCAGTGGAGTGCAAACGGGTGAACCGATCCGGCTATGAGGCCGCCGAGTACGATCATGGCCTGAGAGTTGCGAAACGCGTGCACGACCTATGCCGTTCGCAGAACTGTTCTCTGGTAGTGGAGGCGGTCTACCAGGTTGAGCTTTCGGAGGTCGGGGATAGCTACCTTGCGGAGCGAGCGGAAGACTTCCTCGGGGATCCTCGACGCAGCAATTGGAGCGACTCGTTGAGCCGAGGCCAAGTGCGGCGTGTCGATTGGCGACTCGCGAGAACGGTCTTGGAACACGACGATGTCTTCTTCGGCTCCAGTCGCATGGTGGAGTTGCTGGTCGGCACGTATGTACCGAACGTCGATCACAGCGTTGCCGCAGATTGGACCCCTGCGCCTCAGCGCCCGCTTCATGCAACCGCGATGAGTCGGGCGAGCGTTGTGAGTTGGCTCAGCGCGTCAACTAGTGCGGCAAAGCGCAAGGCTCGTCATTTCAGATCACTTGTGGCGAAAGCAGAGGAGCAATTGCCCGACGATTGCCCCGGTGTCGTCCATGTGGGTTACGAGGCACGGGACGGGAACTCGGTCGACGACTTGCGACACGCAATGAACAGCGCCGAGATGAAGACTTTCACAGCAGATCGGTCGCAACTGCGCTGGGTCTACGGCAACTACCTATCACCGGAGCATACAAACGCGCGCAACGAATCCTGTGCGCTCAGCGAGACGACCGCAACTTACAAAATCGGCAACCATCGAACGACTTCTCCGCTCGCGGGCCACCTTCTCTTCGATGCTGGCCGAGGTAGACCTGGCGTGCACTGGTGACGGCAGCGAGGACGCCCGGTCTCAACAATAGGCTTGCGGACCGCGGCGCGCACGGCGCTAAGACCGCTTCCCCGGCAGCCGACGGTCTGCTCTGGGTCGATAGCGCTGGTCCGCCAACCCAGACAGCGGGAGCCCGGACGGCTTCGCGTCAAACCCAGCCTTGGCGCCAGCGGCTGGCGTCGGTCAGTTCGCGCCAGTGCAGCAGGTACAACTGGCCGGAATGGACGGCTTGCAGTTCGACCTGCTCGATTCGCACGGACGGTGGCTCGGGCTCGATGACCCGGAGCACCACGAAATGCCTCTCGCGATGTCGCGGCGTCACCGCCGTCCACTTCGTCAGCAAGAGCTTTTTCGGGCTCAGCGGATTCTTTCGCTTGCCGTTCTCGGGCGCTGGCGTTGAAGATGCGGGTTCAGGAATCGGACTCATCGCCGGTGATGATGCACCAGGGTCAGTGCGGCGTGTGTCTGTGCGCGTGATCAGGACCCGCGCAGGGCCTGCCTTGTACTGCAATGCGTTTCCGTGTGCGCAGACGCATGACCCCTTCGGAGGCGTTGTCATGCCTGCGCTGTAGATCGCCTCCGGAGGTGCTTCCCGCCAAGACCATCCTCTTGGTAGCTGGCGCGTGTTCAACGGCTGCCGCCCACTGGATCCCACCATGTCCAAGGCCACCCTCTGGGGTTTCGACGGCGCGACCTAGGTCCGCACTGTCAGGGGGCTGCTGTCGGAGAAGCAGCCAGCCGACCTTCTACATGTCGCCAACCCCGGAGACTGCGGGTCTGCTGGAGGTTCCCAGCCTGGCTGACTGGTGGTCACAGGTGCAGGACGATCAGCGCAACCCCGACGGGCTGACCGCCGACACGGCCGGCCAGGCGCTTCAGCCGCGCTTGCGGAACACCACGACGTGCTGCCAGGGCAGCGTCTCGACCGTGCGTTCCCACACCAGCGGGTGCACGGCGGCTTCGCGCTTGATCTGGGCTTCGCTCATCTTGTGAAGCTCCTTGATCGGCACCCGCGGGTCTTCGGCCCGGTACTCGACGAAGACCAGCAGTCCGCCGGGCTTCAGGGCTTGCACAACGCTGGTCAGCAACTCGTACGGCAGCGCCAGCTCGTGATAGACGTCCACCATGATGGCCAGATCCACCGAAGCGGCAGCCAGCTTCACATCGCCTTCAGCCCCCAGCACCGGCTGGATCTGCGTCAACCCGCTTTGCCTGACCGCGGCCTGCAGCAGCGCCACCATCTGCGGCTGGACGTCGACCGCAAGGACCTTGCCACCCGGCATCACGGCCGGCGCCATGCGCCGTGCCAGATAGCCGGTGCCTGCCCCGATGTCAGCCAACACCATCCCTGGCTTCAGGTCCAGTGCCTTCACCAGCAGGTCGGTCCGCTCCTCGCGTTCGCGCTCTTCGCGTTCGAGCCAGGCCGCACCTTGCCAACCCATGACGGCGGCGATGTCGCGTCCCATGTAGCGCTTGCCGATGCCATCGGCCCCGGCCGGCACGCTGGTGTAGCGGGGAACTGGTTTCTCGGTGTCGCCGCGCACCGGCAGGACCAGTGTCATCAGGCCTGCACACAGGCCTGTCGCGATGCGGGCAGCGAACAGCTTCAAGACCGGGCGAAACATCGTGGGCTCCAGTGCGCGGCAGCGCGGCATGCGCCGAACCTTGCCACACAATGGCGCAGGACGTCAGGTCAGGCAGCCGCGGGCGTCGACTGCCCAGATGGACTCGACAACGCCGCGCGTCAGCCCACGCCTCACGCCGATGTCGCAGTCGTGCAGGTTGACAGTCGGATCGCAATGGCCGGGAATCAGCCAGACGGTGTCACCGATGGCCGGTAGGGCTGTGGTGCGTGCCTACAGCCGGCGGGCCAAGGCCACCGCGGCCTTCGAGCCAGCGCCCACCACGGCGCACCACGCGCCCAACAGCCACCCTGCTGGGCGCTTGATCAATTCAGTGGCCTCATGTTAGCGCTCATGTAAATCCGCGCCTATTCGCTCGCGAGGTGGCGGTTTTGCAGGAGTTCAGCGAAATCCAGAGGTCAAGGCGCAGCAGCTCGGGTGGGGCTTGGCGGAGCGCGGCGGCGAGGCCGCTGGCGGGCACGCCTCGAGAGGCCTTGTCTCACCCACGGTGCGAGT
>JAYWGR010000139.1:0-5534 GCA_043778145.1 Rhizobacter sp. | reverse complement strand
TCATCAACAGGCGTAACGCGGCCCGGTGCCGCCGGGGTTCTTGCACACCACTTGGCGCACCTCGAACTGGCGCTGCACGAAGTTGATGCTGCCGGCGGCGCCCACGCTGGCCGTGGTCATCACGCGGTAGCTGGCGAGCTTGAGGCCACCTTCGTCGATGCTGCCGGTGGCCGGCTCGCGAACGCAGCTGACTTGCACTTGCAGGTCGGCGAGTGGCTGCGGCAAGCTCAGGGTTTGCACGGCAAAGCACGGCGGCAGCACGTCGGCGGCCAGGCCTTGCGTGCCGTCGGGGTCGCTGACTTGCCAGGCGCCCCAATCGCCCCCGCTCTTGGCCGCGGCCATGGCGCGAGCAGCCTGGATCTGCAGACTTTGGCTGTGCTGCGATTGCGTCAGCAGCAGCAGGCCGGCGCTGAGCAGCAGGCCCACGGCGACGATCATGAACACCATGGCCGGGAGGGCAAAGCCTTGCTGCGCTGCGCGGCGGCTGAACCGGGTCACTGGAAGACCTCCGTGCTCATGGCGCGTTGTCCACAGGCAGCTGCTGGAGGTAGTCCATGCGCGCAGTGCTGACGCCGTCGCCCACGCCGATGCGCAGGTTCAGCAGGCCGATGTTGGCGAGCGCCGTGCCGTAGGCGGCGCTGCAGTCGAACAGCTGGCCGAGCAAGACCACAGCGGTGCTGCCTGCGATGTCGCTGGTGCTCACAGGCTGTGTGGCGCGCCAGCCGTAGCCGCTGTGGCGCTGCAGCTCAAGCGCGCCGCTGGTGCCGGTGCGGCAGGCCAGCGTGATGGGATTGCCGACGATGAAGAAGCGCGCGCTGCCGTTGTCGGCCGGCAAGGCGCCGTTGGCCGCGAAGCTCACGTGGCGCCCGGCATTGCTGATGACCAGCCCCGCGCGGCGTGTGGTGCCGATGTAGACATCCGACTCACTGGCAGCCAAGCCAGACCACGCGATTTGCGCGCCGGCCGGCGGCGTGGCCAGGGCAATGCCGATGACGTCGAAACTGTTGTCGGCCGCGTTGGTCGGGTCGAACAGGTCGCCTGGGGTGCCGCTGACGGTGTCGGGCGCCTGCCGATAGCGGCCAACATCTTGCACCGGCACCCATTCAATCCATGTGCCGCCGGCGTTGACGGTGACGCGCACGCTGTTGGGCAACGAGCTGTCCAGCTCGTTGGCAATGCGCGCCATGGCGCCATCAGCGGCCTGCGCGAGTGCGAGGCGGCCATGGTTGTCTTGCTGGCCGGCGACGATGCGGCTCACCAGCGTGGCGCCAATGCTGGCCATCACGGCAATCAGCGTGATGACCACCACGAGTTCGATCAAGGTCACGCCATGCTGTGTGGCCGATGGACGCTTGCCATGGCGAGTTCGATCGCGGCGGTCCAGGTGGCAGGCGTTCATCGCTTGGAGCGCCACTGGCCGAGCGCGAGCGCGCGGTTGTCCGGCCCGGTGACGGTGACAGTGATCCAGTACCCGCTGGTCGAAGGCACGCCCGCCAAGGCCAAGGGGCTGACGGTGACGGTGGCGCCATAGGCCTGCAGGTTGGCGATGGGCGTGCCCTCGGCATCGGTGATGCCGGCCATGCTCAGGCCGTTGTAGTCGTTGATGCTGGCAAAGCCGGTGCGCCCGGGCGTGGCCACAGCAGCTGCCGTGGTGCCGGGCATGGGCTGAAGTTCGATCTCGCGCAGCAGCGACTGCGCAATGGCCAGCTGCTGGCGCGACACCAACGGGTCAGCGCTCGCGCGGCCCATGAGCTGCCAAGCACTCCAGATCGCGCCAAGCAAAACGGCAGCCAGCGCCAGCGCAACCACCAGCTCCACCAGCGTGACGCCGTGCTGGCTTCGGCGCATGGTGACTCTGATGGCGGCTGCGGTTGCGGCTGCGGTGGCGGAATCACGGCGAGTGGACATAGCCGCTGCCAACCTCCACGTTGATCGGCAAGGTGGCGGCCGCGCCGCTCGCGCCCCGCACCTGCACTTGCAGCGCGCTGGCCAGCGTGGGCACGCCATCAGCACCAAAGCTGAAGCTGGCGCCGGTGTTCAGCGTGAGATCGGTGTTGTCGGCCAGCCAAGTGGCTTCGCCGGCGGGCGTGGTCAAGGGCAAGGTGCAGGCGGCATCGAGGCAGACGGTCATCGTCGGTGGAGATGCCGCCAGAGTCACGTAGACCGGGCGGCGTTGGGCCATGGCCATGGCTTGCGCCACCCGCAGGCCCGAGACGATCTGGTCGGCCACGCCCTGCGCTGCAAAGGGCTCGCGATCAGCAAAGCGTGACATGCCCATGGCGGCGAAGATGCCCATCAAAACCATCACCACCACCAGCTCGACCAGCGTGAAGCCGGCCTGCGCATGCCTGCTTGGCAAGGCGGGCGACGGCCCGCCGTGGCCGCACTGGCGGCGGCACAAGCTGTGAGCGCGGGGGCGAAGCATGTGGGTTTGATTGGTTACGGGTTGCGGATTTGCTGGTTGCTTGTTTCGGGTGAGCGGCGTGTTGCACCCAACCGCACGCGCTCGATCGCCGCTGGCGCCCGTATGCGGCATTCTTCGCTGCGTGGCACGGCGCCACGGCTCGATAAGCGGGCTGGCAAGGCCGTATTTCGCGGCTTGCCGGCGGAATGGGCGGTGGCGTTGCGCGGCCTTGAAGGTGCTGTGAACCGAGGCGCGGTCAGCAGCCGCTGGTATCGGCTGCAATCACCGGCGGGGTGGTAGCGGAGGCCGCCGAGGTGTAGCGGACCCAGCAGCTGGCCGGCGTGGTGGCATCGCTCGGGTTGATCTGCACCAACGTGACGCCAGCGGCGCGGCCGACGTTGGTGCCGTCGAACGAGCCATTTGTAGTCAGAGCCCAGGTTGGCTGCGTCGAGTATTCCGGTGTTCAAGATGCCGAGCGCCTGCGGAAAGCAGAAGTTCAGCGCAATGGCGTTGCCTTCGAGCGCAGCGTTGGTGCCAGCGCCAGCGGCACACGACAGACTGTTGGCCAGCGCCGCGGCCTTGCCCAGCGCAGAGGCCGCGTTGACGGCGCCGAACACGCCGCACACCGTGGCTTCGCGGGCTCTGCCCTGCAAGTCTGCACAGCGCGGCGGTGCCACGGCGGCGCGCACACCGAGGGTCAGGATGGCTGTGACCAACTCGACCAGAGTGAAGCCCGCTTTCGCTCGGCGCCGGTGGCAGCGCGTGGGATGCGGCAGCGTTGGCATTTGCATCGACAACTCCGGCCTCCCCTTCGGCCAACGCGCCGCTGATGAGGCGGTGCGGAACACTTTCTTAACAGCCGCCGGTAGTCGCCGTGATGGTGGGCGCTGTGTTGGCGGCAGCCGCCGAGGTGTAGCTGATCGAGCAGGTGGCGGGGGTGGTGGCATCGCTGAGGTTGATCTGCACGACGGTGCCGGCGGTTGCTCCGCCGCTGACAGTGCCGTCGACCACCCAGTTGTCGGTAGACGAAACGTTGGCGGAAGCGAAGATTCCGGTGCTCAAGCTGCCCAGTGCCTGCGGATAGCAGAAGTTCAACGCAATGCTCGTGCCTTCGAGGGTGGCGGTGCCGGTAGACGAGCCGCAAGAGGTGCCTCCGGCTAAGGCCGTAGCCTTGACCAACGCTGAGGCGGCCTTCACGGCGCCGAAAACGCCGCGGACTTTGGCCTCGCGGGCCTTGCCCTGCAGATCGGAATACCGAGGCAAGGCGACTGCGGCCAGCACGCCCAGAATGACGATGACGGTGACGAGTTCGACCAGCGTGAAGCCGGCCTGTTTGCGACGCGCGCTGCGGCGCGCCGGGATGCGCATTTCGGGCTTTTTCATTGGTGGCTCCATGGTGATTTGGGGGAGGCTTGCCTCAAGTTCGGGGTATCGACCGTTTGCGACAGCAATCGCGTCTTACTAGCTTTTCGGCATACCGGGCGCACAGCTGAAGCACTTCTATCGCGCGTGATGCAGTGATTGCTCATGGGCACTTGCGGCTTGACGCGCGCTCTCAGTGAACGGCCGAGCGGCCGAGATCCCACATCGGCATGAAGACGCCGAGCGCGAGCACCAGCACGCCCATCCCGAGGAACCAGATCAGGATTGGCTCCAGCACGCCTGCGACTTGTTGAATCGCGAAGTCGACGTTCGATTGGTAGTGCACAGCGATCTCGCGCATGAGCTCTTCGAGCGCGCCGGACTCTTCACCAATGATGAACAGCTGCTGCATCGTCGGCGGCAGCACGCCCATGTTGCGAGATGCGGTGCTGATGGAGGCACCGCGCGCCAGGTCGCGGCGCATGCCTTGCAGGCGGCCTTCGAACCAGCGGTTGTCGAGCGTGCGCGCGGCGACTTTGAGTGCGTCGTTGATGGTGAGGCCCGCGCTGATGGCCGAGCCCAGCGCGCCGGCCAACCGCGACAGCACGATGCCCTCCAGGATGGCGCCGACGATGGGCAGGCGCAGTTTGTTTTTGTCCCACCACGTGAGGCCCTGCTCGGTGCGCGTCCAGCGGCGCCACCCGTAGCTTGCAGCGAACAAGCCACCCACCCCGAGCGGCCACCAATGCAGCATCAGTGACGACGACGTCATTAGCACCTGCGTGAGCATCGGCAGCGGAGCGCGTGACTGTGCGAACACCTTTGCAAACGCCGGCAGCACAAACAGATTGACCACCACCACCGCGATGGCGCAGGTCAGCAGCACGAAGGCCGGATAGCGCACCGCCGAGGCGACTTGCTCGTTGGTGATGCGCACGAATTCGCGCTGGCGATAGATGTCGGCAAAGCACTCTGGCAAGCGGCCGGTTTCTTCGCCGACTTGAATCATTGCCACGTCGTAAGGTGACAGCAGGCCCGTCAAGCGGTGCTCGTGGTCGGCCGCGGCGGAGAGCGTGTAGCCCTTGTCCAGATCGCGCGCGATGCGCAGCAGCCCGCTGCGCACATGCTCATCGGTCGCGGAATCGGCGGCCAACTGGAGCGCGCGCAACAAAGGCACGCTGGCGCGCAGCAGAGCCGCCAATTCGCGCAGCACGATGCCGAAGTTGGCCTGCGCCTTCTTCTTGGTGGCGCCCCGGCGGCCCCGCCAGCGACCGCTTTGCACCACTGGTGCGCCTGTAGTCGAGGCGGCAGCTGCAGCGGCATCTGCAGCAGCAGCGCCGAGCTCCGGCGCGGCGCCCTCGTCGCCGATGAACTCTTCCGCTGTTCCGCTGACCAAGGCCTTGCTAGCAGCCTGCCCCGCAGTCTGCCCCGCGCCCTTCCCCACGGCTTTGCCCACAGCGTTTGCGCGTATCTCGATGGGCACCCAGCCCCGCGCAACGAGTTCGCGCGCAACGCTGGCGCTGGAGGTGCCAGCCAAGCTGCCTTGCTGCGGTGCGCCGTTGCCGTCGCGGGCTGTGAAATTGAAGGTGTCGTTCATGAGGAAGAGGCAGTGGCAGTGGCCAGCGGGTTTTCAGCCGATGTTGCGAACACCGATGCGCATGGCCTCGGTGGCTGTCGTCTGGCCGCGCACGACAGCGCGGGCGGCTTCGTGCGCCAGGCTGGCGGTGCCGATGGCGGCGCGAGCGGAGCCACTGAACGAGGCCAAGTC
>JAYWGR010000138.1:0-17985 GCA_043778145.1 Rhizobacter sp. | reverse complement strand
TGGTGCGCGCGCCTTCGCTGTTCTCGATCACCTTGGTGGTGTTGCCTTCCATGATCGAGACGCACGAGTTGGTCGTGCCGAGGTCGATGCCGATGATTTTTGCCATGGTGTGTGCTCCTAAAGCTTGAAAAAGTCTTGTGTTCGAAGTGCGGCTACATGGCCGCAATTCAAGCGGCGGTTTTCAACCGCCGGCGGTGACGGTGACGAGTGCTGGTCGCAGCACCCGGTCGTTGATGAGGTAGCCCTTTTGCAGCACCGAGACCACGGTGTTCGGGTCTTGCGCGGCCGGCACAACGCTGATCGCCTGGTGCTGGTGCGGATCGAACTTCACTCCGGCAGCCGGGTTGATTTCGATCACTTTGTTGCGCTCGAGCGCGGTGACCAACTGCCGCAGCGTGGCATGCACGCCTTCGAGCAATTGCTCGGGCGTGGCGCCGGGCAGGGCGATGGCGGCCTCCAGGCTGTCTTTGACCGGCAACAAGCTGTCGGCAAACGACTCGACGGCGTACTTGCGTGCCTTGGCAATCTCGTCTTCCGCACGGCGGCGCGTGTTCTCGGCTTCGGCTTTGGCGCGCAAGTAGGCGTCAGAGACCTCGGCGTGGCGGGCTTCGAGCTCGGCCAGCTTTTGTTGGAGATCGTCGGCAGCGTTGAGCTCGCTTTGCTCAGTGGGCTCTGCCGATTCGGGCTGGTTGGGGTTCATTTCAGGTTGAGACATGTCAGGCAATTCCTCCACAGCCACCCATCTGGGGCGCATGCCCTCAGGTTCAAGAGGGAATTGCAACCGAGAGATACGGCGCCGCCAAAAACAGCAGGGCGGCAGACCGGCTGCCGCGAGGAACAAGAACCCGCAGGCTGGCGACTCAATCCGGGTCGATCGACGCGCTCCAGCGGTTCCAGTCAGCCAGTTCGCGCCGGTTGCGCTTGGTGGGCCGCCCTTGCTCGATCGCTTGGGCGGGCTCCGGGCTCAAGCGCCTTTCGGTGGCCAGGCGCGTGCGCAGCGCCACGCTCTCGGGCGTTTCGGCATAGAGCTGCTGCGCCTCGGGCGCCGGGCCGCGGCGCTCGCTCACGGCCTTGACCAGCACGGTGCGCGCCTCCACGCCTTGGCGCAGGCCGATCAAATCGCCGATTCGCACTTCACGCGAGGCCTTGGCCGATTGGCCGTTGACCTGCACCCGGCCTTTGCCGATCTCATCGCCCGCGAGGCTGCGGGTTTTGAAGAAGCGCGCGGCCCAGAGCCACTTGTCGAGGCGCACGCGTTCGCTACGGACCAGAACTTCCATCAGTCGGCTATTTCCATCGGGCGGTATTGTCAACCAACGCTCAACCCAGCGCGGGCTCGGCGAGCTCTCGTTCGCTCAAGTGCGCGTGCGTGAGCGCCAGGCGCACCGAGGCATCGAGCCCGCTCACCTCGCCGCGCAGCAAGCGGTTGTCGAGCACGAGGCTGCCGTTGAGTGACAGCACGATGTCATTGCAGATGGCCAGGCCGAGCCCCGAGCCGCGTGGCATGCCTTCGCGCGCAGCTCGTCCCTCGGCGAACGGCTGAAACAGGCGCGGGCGCTGTTCGGGTGGAATGCCGGGGCCGCTGTCAGACAGCGTCAGCACGGCGTCCGCCCCGTTGCGTGCCAGCGTGATCGCCAGCCGCGAGCCGTCGGGCGTGAACTTGACGGCGTTGTGCAGGAGGTTGCGCACCAGCTCGCGCAGCGCCCATTCATGGCCGCGCACGGGGGCGCTTTGCGTATCGATCGAGAAATCGAGTTGGTGCTCGGCGATGAGCGGCGCGAGGTCAAGCGCCACGGCTCGCGTGACTTCAGCCCAATCGGTCACTGGCGCATCACCTTGCTGGCGCAGCTGCTCGACCTTGGCGAGCGCGAGCATCTGATTCGCAAGCTCGGTCGCGCGGGCAACCGTGTGGTTGATTTCGACCAGCGCCTCGCGCGGCTCGACATCCCCGCGCACGGCCGACTGCACCTGCGCCCTGAGCACGGCCAGCGGCGTGCGCAGCTGATGAGCCGTGTCTCGGACGAAGCGCTTTTGGTGCTCAAGCAGATGCGCGAGCCGCGCCATCACGCCGTTGGTGGCGGCAAGCAGCGGCACGAGTTCGCGCGGTGCGCGGGCGAGGTCGATCTGCGCGAGGTCGTTGGCGCTGCGCCTGTCGAGGTGCGCGCTCAGCTCGCGCACCGGCTTCGTGGCGCGCTGCACGACGACCACAACCACCAACGCGATCACGATGACCAACGCCGCCTGATGCCACAAGGTCTCGAGCAAGATGCGGCGGGCGAGGGTCTCGCGCAGCTCCAGCGTTTCGGCGACCTGGATCGTCGCCATGCCTTGACCCAGGTTGCTCGCCACCGGTTGCAGCAGCACGGCGACGCGGACCGGCTCGCCGCGGTAGCGGTCGTTGTAGAAATCAACCAGCGCGGCGTAGGCGCCTTTCATCGGAATCTCGCCGTGCCATGCCGGCAAGTCATCGAAGCCCGAGACGGCCTCGCCCTTGAAGCCGCTGACCTTGTAGAAGATGCGGCTGGAGTTGTCAGCCTCGAAGGGCTCGAGCGCGGAGTAGGGCACCTTGGCGCGCACGCTTGCGGCCTCACCGCTGCCCGTCACTTCGAGCATTTCGCCGATCGATTTGGCCGAGGCGAGCAGCGTGCGGTCGTAGGCGATGTCAGCCGCGCGCAATGCCTGGTTGTAGAGGCTCACCGTGTTGACGATGACGATGATCAGCACCGGCACAAGGATGCCGATCAACAACTGGCTGCGCATCGACAGGCGCTCGCCGCGGAGGGCTTTCATGTGCCCCCGCTCATGTGTTGGACTTCATGTGTTGGACATCATGTGTTGGACATCATGTGTTGGGCTTCTTGTGTTGTGCTTCGTGGGGCTGCCTTCATGCGCCCGACCTCATGCATTCGGCCTCATGCAGCCGACCTCAACAAATACCCCAAGCCGCGCAGCGTGACGAGATGCGCCTCGGTGCGCGCCAGCTTCTTGCGCAAGCGATACGCCACAACCTCGATCGCCTCGGCTTGCACCTGCGGATCGTCAGGGAAGACGAGCCCGGTCAAGCGCTCCTTGGCCACCGCCTGACCCGGCTGGGCGAGCACGGCGCGCAGCAGCGCGGATTCACGCGGCGGCAGGTCGAGCGGCTCGCCTTGAAAGTAGACGGCGCCGCTCGTCGCATCGCAGCGCAAGCCGCAAAACTCGGCCGGCTCGGGCGAGGGCGCATCGCCGCGCCGCCGCGCCAGTGCGCGCACGCGGGCCTCCAGTTCGTCGAGGTCGAAGGGTTTGGGCAGGTAGTCATCGGCGCCGGTGTTGAGGCCGAGGATCTTGTCGCCCACCGTGCCGCGCGCGGTGATGACCAGCACTGGCGTGACCAGCCCTTCAGCGCGCGCGGCGCTGAGCACCTGGAGGCCGTCGAGGCCGGGCAGGCTGAGGTCGAGCAGCACCACATCGGGCAGGCTCGCTCGCCAGCGATCGAGTGCGCGGGCGCCGTCGCCACAGACGGCAACCGAGATGCCGCAACGCTCGAACGAGCGCTGCAGCGTCTTCTGCATGGCGTCGTTGTCTTCGATCAGCAGCACTTTCATCGGGGGTGAAGTCTGCGCGATGTGGCGGTGCATTCGCGGCCCCGCATTTTCCCTAGGCCTGCGGACAGCGGACTGACAGCTTCGCCCGCGAGCATCTCGCTTCAGCACCACAACGACAGGAGACATCGATCATGCGCCGTGACGCCTTCTTGAAATCCCTCGCTGCGCTCGCCGCGGCTGGCGTGTTGCCCCTGCCTGCACGTGCTGCCACCAACATGAAGATGATGATCCCCGCCAACCCCGGCGGCGGCTGGGACAACACCGGCCGCGCGCTCGGCAAAGCCTTGCAAGACGCCGGTGTGGCCGCATCGGTCAGCTACGACAACAAGGGCGGCGCGGCCGGGGCGATTGGCCTCGCGCAGTTCGTTGGCAGCAACAAAGGCGACCCGAACGCCGTGATGGTGATGGGCGCCGTGATGCTCGGCGGCATCATCACTGGCAAGCCGCCGGTCTCGCTCTCACAGGCCACGCCGATTGCGCGGCTGACGACCGAATACAACGTCTTCGTCGTGCCTGCCGCTTCGCCGCTGAAGACCATGAAAGACGTGGCCGAGCAAATGAAGAAGGACCCCGGCAGCGTCAAGTGGGGCGGTGGCTCGCGCGGGTCGACCGAGCACATTGCCGCGGCCATGATTGCGCGCGAGGTCGGCGTTGATCCGTCAAAGATCAACTACGTGGCGTTTCGTGGCGGCGGCGAGGCAATCGCTGCGATCTTGGGAAACAACGTGACGGTCGGCGGCAGCGGCTACAGCGAGTTTGCCGAGTACATCAAGACCGGCAAGATGCGGCCGATTGCCGTGACCTCTGATGCGCGCATCAAAGGCGTCGATGTGCCGACGCTGAAGGAGCAGGGCATCAACGTCGTGATCGGCAACTGGCGCGGCGTTTATGGCGCTGGCGGCATCACGCCCGAGCAGCGCAAAGCGCTGACCGAGACGATCGTGAAGGCGACGAAGAGCAAGTCGTGGGCGGAGTCGCTCGAGAAGAACGGCTGGACGCCGGCGCTGCTCTCCGGCCCGGATTTCGAGAAGTTCGTCGACGATGAGTTCGCCAGCTTGCGGGCGGTGATGGTGAAGTCCGGAATGGTGTGATCGCCATGAATGAGCAGACGCGGGTTGGCGCCATAACGCTGGTGCTGGGCTTGCTGCTGGCCGCGGGCGCCACGCAGATTCGGTCCGAGGCGGGCTACTCGGGCGTCGGCCCGAACTTTCTGCCGTGGGTGGTGGCGGTGGCCTTGATCGGCTGCGGCGTTTGGCTGTTGTGGGAGTCGCGCACAGGCGGGTTTCGCAACATGGAGGAGCCCTCGGGCGCGGCGCGCGGTGATTGGCGCGGCTTTGCGTGGGTCTCTGTTGGCTTGCTCGCGAACGCTGCACTCATCACGACCATCGGCTTCATCTTGAGCTGCACGCTGTGTTTCGTGCTGTCGGTGCGCGGCTTCAAGTCGGCCGAGGGTCTGGCTTCGCGCGGCTGGCGCGGCACGCTGGCGGATGCCGGTGTTGGCCTGGCGATTGCCGCACCGGTCTACTGGATGTTCACGCAGCTGCTGGCGATCAACTTGCCGGGCTTGACCTCGACGGGTTGGCTTTGATGACTCGCCTCGCAATCTCTTGGCAGGCCGCTCTCAGCGGCCAGGCGGTGCCCACATGATGGAGACCTGGAACAACCTGATGCAGGGCTTCATGACGGCGGGCACGCCGATCAACCTGCTGTGGGCGCTCGTTGGCTGCACGATTGGCACGGCCATCGGCGTGCTGCCGGGCATCGGCCCGGCGACTGCCGTGGCGATGCTCTTGCCGATCACGATGAAAGTGGAGCCCACCGCGTCGATGATCTTCTTTGCCGGCATCTACTACGGTGCGATGTACGGCGGCTCGACCACATCGATTCTGCTCAACACGCCAGGCGAATCGGCCTCGATGGTCACCGCGATGGAGGGCAACCGCATGGCCAAGAACGGCCGCGCCGGTGCGGCGCTGGCCACGGCCGCGATCGGCTCGTTCGTGGCCGGCACGATTGCGACGGTGTTGGTCACGTTCTTCGCGCCCATCGTGGCCGAATACGCGATCAAGCTGGGGCCGCCCGAGTACTTCATGCTGATGGTGCTGGCCTTCATGACGGTGAGCGCGGTGTTGGGCAAGAGCACTTTGCGTGGTCTCACGGCGCTGTTCATTGGCTTGGCGATGGGGCTGGTCGGCATTGACCAGATATCGGGTCAGGCGCGCTACACCGGCGGCGTGCCGGAGCTGCTCGATGGGCTGGAGGTGGTGCTGATCGCCGTTGGCCTCTTCGCCGTGGGCGAGGCGCTCTACATGGTGCTCTATGAAGGCCGCACGGTCGAGACGCGCAATCCGATGAGCAAGGTTCACATGACCGGTGCGGAATGGCGCCGTTCATGGCCGGCTTGGTTGCGCGCCACGGCCATCGGCTTTCCGCTCGGCACCATTCCCGCGGGCGGGAGTGAGATTCCGACCTTCCTCAGCTATGCGACCGAGAAGAAGCTCTCCAAGCACAAGAGCGAATTCGGCACAGTGGGCGCCATCGAAGGTGTGGCTGGGCCGGAAGCTGCGAACAACGCCGCGATCACTGCGACCCTGATCCCGCTGCTGACGCTCGGCATTCCGACATCAAACACCACCGCGATCCTGCTCGGCGCATTCCAGAACTACGGCATCCAGCCCGGCCCGCAGCTCTTCGACACGAATGCGGCCTTGGTCTGGGCCTTGATCGCCTCCCTCTACATCGGCAACGTGATGCTGCTGGTGCTCAACTTGCCGCTCGTGGGTGTGTGGGTCAAGCTGCTGAAGATCCCGAAGCCTGCGCTCTATGCAGGCATCTTGATCTTCGCGACCGTCGGCGTCTACGGCATGCGGCAGTCGGCCTTCGACCTCGTGCTGCTCTACGCGATCGGCCTGCTCGGTGTGGTGATGCGGCGCTTTGACTTCCCCACCGCGCCAGTCGTGGTCGGCATGATCCTTGGGCCGCTGGCCGAGGCGCAGTTGCGCAATGCGCTCTCGATCGGCGAAGGGCACTGGGGCGTGTTCTTGCAGCGGCCGGGGTCGCTGAGCTTGTTGGTTGTCGCAGGCATGGTGCTGGTGCTGCCGCGGGTGATCAAGAAGCTCAGGCGCTAGCTGGCTCGGTGCTTGAACGACCGCGTGGCTGGGCGGTCGTGAGTGTGTTCAGGCGTGTTGTGCCACGTCTTGCAGGCGCTGCGCGTTGGCGCTGCAGGTACGGCGAAACGGGGCGCTGATGCGCTTGTCACCGGCCGTGCTTTGCCAGAACGAGAGCGCCGCTTCGCAAGCGATTGCCCATGCGCTGCGCTGCGTTGGCAACGGCAGCGGCGGATCGAACTCGCGCTGCGGCACCTCGCCGCCCGGCAGCGGGGCGTAGAGCATGGGCAGCATGTCGTAAGTCGGCGCCAAGGCAAAGTTGCCTTGCGGGCGGAAGCTGAGGTTGCCGGTGTGCATGTCGGTGTTGGCGATGAGCCGGCCGAACCACCACAGGTGCTGCACGCGGAGTGCGTCGTCGGCGGGAAGCAACGCCATGGCTTGCAGGCGCGCGGTCAGCCGCGTCCAGTCGCTCGATCCATCGCCCAGAAAGGCGGCGTTGATCGTGGCCAAGCTGACGAGCGGGCTTCTGCCGCTCAGGCCGTGTCGATCGAATCGCTCGACTTCCAGGAACGTTCGGCCACCCTCGGTGGTGATGATGCGGCTGCGCGCGCTCGAAGCAGCAGGCATCGACGCTGCGCACGCCATCGCGAGGTGCTCGCACACCAGCAGATCAGCCCAGCGCTGCACGGCCGGCGAGCGGCCGGCGCCCGAGAACTTCACGAGTACATGGGGCGTGTCGCTGTGCTTTCCGTCGTCGAACGCGTCCAAGTCGCGCAAGGCTGGGAACTTGGGGAACTCGCCTGCTGCGCTGGAGCCGGGCACGCCGGCGGCAACAGCCTGCTCGGCCAAGTCTTCATAGGCACGGCCGAGTGCGCGCGGCTTGATCGGCTCGGCCGCCGCGGCCGCCTTGCTCTGCTGCCAGTGCGTGTACGCCGGGTCGCCAACGATCAGGTTGCCGCTCGTGTCGGCACCGCGCTGGCTCAGCGCCCACAGCACGTCGTCATCGCTCCACTCGTGCGGGTTGGCCGGTAGCGCCAACGGCTGATGCAGGTTGCGCGCGAACTGGCGGCCCAGGTAGCCGCTCGGCCGCATGTCTTGCAAGAGGTACGGCAGGCCGCCCCACCAAGCGTCGCGGGCGTCGTCGGGTGTGGGCCAATGGGTGCCGTCGAGCGGCATGCAGGTGCCTTCGGGGCGCGCCAGCGTGAGCTGTGTCAGCAGGCTGGCGCGGCCCTGGCGGTCGATCTCGTAGATCGGCAGATCTGACGCATCGCCGCGGAGGCCGCGCCGCACGGCGTAGCGAGTTCGCCGCGCCTTGCCGGTGGTGATGAGCTTGTCGCCCAGCTCCTGCAGCATGCGGTGCAAGGTGGGCACGCTGACCCCAACGGCAGTTGCCAGATCGGCAGCACTCGCCGCAGCCCGCCGCGACAACACGGTTTCCAATTGGTCACGGGCTGTGTCGTTTCTCGGGCGCATGCGCCATTATGATCAGATTAATGAGAAGATTAAAATAGTCATTCTCATTGGTGATCGAGGCGCTTTGTGAGCGCTTTTCGAGAAGATACTTTGCGAGATTTTCACGTCGCGATGCGGCAGTCGATCCCAGCCGTGGCCGTGGCCGTGGCCGCAGCCGCTCAGGCGGTTGCGCCCAGCGCCTTGGCGCGTGCCTGTTGCGCGGCGAGCGCGGCGGTGTTCGGCGGCGCTGTGGTGTCCCAGCCTTGCAGGTGCCGGATGGCGATCTGCGTCAGCGCCACGATCCACTCGTGCTGGTCGTTCAAGCAGGCGATGTGGTGAAACTCTTTGCCGCCCGCGTGCATGAAGGCTTCGCGGCCTTCGAGGTTGATCTCTTCGAGCGTCTCTAAGTTGTCGGAGGTGAAGCCGGGGCACATCACATCGACCCGCTTCACGCCCTCACGCGCCAATGCAATCAAGGTGGGCTCGGTGTAGGGCTGCAGCCATTCGGCCTTGCCGAGCCGGCTTTGGAAGGTGACCTGCATTTGCTCGGCCGGAATGCCCAGGTGCTCACGCAGCAGCCGCGCCGTCTTGTGGCATTCGCAGTGATACGGGTCGCCGAG
Organism: Rhizobacter sp.; assembly: GCA_043778145.1. Classification (GTDB taxonomy): domain Bacteria; phylum Pseudomonadota; class Gammaproteobacteria; order Burkholderiales; family Burkholderiaceae_C; genus LMDS01. The sequence goes on along the minus strand of JAYWGR010000138.1, from coordinate 9,222 downwards.
CGTCAGCGTGCGGTGGGGCACGCCGTGAAAGCTCAGCACCAGCCGATCAGGCTTGCCGTTGACTAGCCAGTGGTCGGTGACGCGCTTGGCCAGCGCGCCGATGTAACCCGGGTCATCGTGGTAGTGGTTGACGAAGCGCAGCTCAGGCACCACGCGTGCATTGAATGCCCACTGGCAAACGGCGTCAATCGTGCTGGCGGTCGTCGTGCCCGAGTACTGCGGGTAGAGCGGCAAGACCAAGATGCGCGTGGCGCCATCTGCCTTGAGCGCATCGAGCACAGACGGCACCGAAGGCTCGCCATAGCGCATCGCATAACGCACCGTGACGTTGTGGCCGCGCTCACCCAGATAGCCCGCGAGCATCTTCGCTTGCTTGTCGGTCCAGAGCTTCAGGGGCGAGCCGTCGGGCGTCCAGATGCTCTCGTACTTCTTGGCCGATTTGGCCGGCCGCACGCGCAGGATCACACCGTTCAGGATGAGCCACCACAGCAGCCTAGGAATCTCGACGACGCGGCGGTCGCTCAAAAACTCGCCAAGAAAACGGCGAAGCGCTGCGGGCGTTGGCGCGTCAGGCGTGCCGAGGTTGCACAGCACGATGGCCGTGCGCGGAGGCGTGCCGTGAACGTAATCCGGCTCTGATGTGAAGCCCATCGCGTGCCGCTCAGGGAACTCGCGGCAAGCCTTGCGGCGCGGTCTCGGCGAACCGGATGACTTCGAAGTTGACGCTGGGGTTCAGCGCATCGGTCGGCGGGGCGCCGAGGCCGATGGCGCCGCTGCCGTGCAAGGTGCAAGTGCCGCGGCGCAAGGTGATGATCTCGGGGTCTTGGACGAACAGCACGTAAGTTCCGTTGTAGCTGAGATCGGTGAGCTGGAAGGTGCCGCCATGCCAATCGATGCGGGCGTGCAGTCTCGACACCCGCGAGTCGTTGATGATATAGGTCGCCTCTGCGCTTCGCCCGAGCAGCACGGGCAGCTGCGGGCCGGCGTAGATGCGGTCGAGATCAAGCCACACCAGTCGAATGCCTTCTGGGTCTGGCGCAGACAGCAGGTGCTCGCCAAAGGTCGTGACCGCGGTGTCGTCAAAGCGCCGCACGGCCTCGAGCAAATACACATGCACCGGCTCCACACGGCCGCGCAGTTGCATGCGGTCGAGGCTGCGAAAGCGCAGGCGGTCGATGGCGTCCATGCGGTCGACGACGTGCACCGTTGCCAAAGTCTCATCGTCGCCCGCGTGGTCGAGCAGGCGAGCGGCCACGTTGACGGCGTCTCCGAACACATCGCCCGCCATCTCAACGACCTCGCCATGCGCCAAGCCAACCTGCAACTTCAAGGGCACGCGCCGCGCTGCGTCAGCGCGCTGCGGGTCGGGCGGAGCGCCGATCTGGCCGAGCGAATCGTGCATGTCGTCAGCTGCGGCCACTGCGGCGGCAGGCGTATGGAACAACGCCAGCAGGCCGTCGCCCAAAGTCTTGATGACCTGCCCACCGTGGTGCCTGACGACGCCCGCCACCAGCCCGACGCTGCGCGTGATGACGGCGGTGGCGTCGGTGTTGCCCAGCGACTCATACATGGCTGTGCTGCCGCGCAGATCGGCAAACAGCACTGTGCGCTCGACGGTCTGGGTCATGCGGTCAGAGGGGAAAAGCTCATCCGTTGGAGTTTATCGCCGCGGTTGCAGTTGAAGGTTTGAGCGGCGTCAGAGCGTGTCGAGGTACGTCCTCAATTTGTCGGAGCGGCTCGGGTGCTTCAGCTTGCGAATCGCCTTGGCTTCAATCTGGCGAATGCGCTCGCGGGTCACGTCGAACTGCTTGCCAACCTCTTCCAGCGTGTGGTCGGTGCTCATCTCGATGCCGAAGCGCATGCGCAGCACTTTGGCCTCGCGCGGGGTCAGCGAATCGAGGATGTCTTTGACCACATCGCGCAAGCCGGCTTGCATGGCGGCTTCGATCGGTGCGGTGTTGTTGGAGTCTTCGATGAAGTCGCCGAGGTGCGAATCGTCGTCGTCACCAATCGGGGTTTCCATGGAGATCGGCTCCTTGGCGATCTTCATGATCTTGCGAATTTTGTCTTCCGGGATTTCCATCTTCTCGGCGAGCGTGGGCGCGTCGGGCTCGAAGCCGAACTCCTGCAAATGTTGGCGCGAGAGCCGGTTCATCTTGTTGATCGTCTCGATCATGTGAACCGGTATGCGAATGGTGCGCGCTTGATCGGCAATGGAGCGCGTGATGGCTTGGCGAATCCACCAAGTGGCGTAGGTCGAAAATTTGTAGCCGCGGCGGTACTCGAACTTATCGACCGCTTTCATCAAGCCGATGTTGCCCTCTTGAATCAAATCGAGGAACTGCAGGCCGCGGTTGGTGTACTTCTTGGCGATCGAGATCACGAGGCGCAAATTGGCCTCGATCATTTCTTTCTTCGCGTCACGGCTTGCCTTCTCGCCTTCGTTCATGCGCTTGTTGATGCGCTTCAAATCATCGAGCGGCACCACTGCTTTGGCCTGCTGATCGGACAGCTTTTTCTGCAGCTCTTGCACTGGCGGCAGATGGCGCGCAAGCACCACGCTGTAAGGCTTGTTGGCCGCGATTTCCTTTTCCGCCCATTTCAAATTCAGGATGTTCGGCGGAAAGTGCTTGATGAAGTACTCCTGCGGCATGCCGCATTTGTCGACCAATATCTTGCGCAACTCGCGTTCGTAGCGCCGCACGTCGTCGACTTGAGACCGCAAGATGCCGCAGAGTTTTTCGATCGTTTTAACGGTGAACCGGATCGTCATCAGCTCGTTGCTGATGGCGTGCTGCGCCTTGTTGTAGGCGGGTGATTGGTAGCCGTCTTTCTCGAACGCTTTGCGCATCTTGTCGAAGTTGAGGCGCAGCACATCGAACTTGGCGAGCGCCGATACCTTGAGCTCCTCCAGCTTCTTGGTGAGCGCCTTGCTGCCGCCTTGGCCGTCGTCGTCATCGTCTTCATCGAAGAAGTCCACGTCTTCTTCGGCGACGTAGTCATCGGCTTCGTCTTCCGAGACGAAGCCGTCTACGGCCTCCGAGATCTTCATCTCGCCCGAGGCGATGCGGTCGGCGTAGTTGAGGATCTCGGCGATCGTTGTGGGTGATGCGCTGATCGCCACCATCATCGCCTGCAAGCCACCTTCGATGCGCTTGGCGATCTCGATCTCGCCTTCGCGCGTGAGCAGCTCGACCGTGCCCATCTCGCGCATGTACATGCGCACGGGATCGGTGGTGCGGCCGAACTCACTGTCGACAGTGGAAAGCGCAGCCTCGGCGGCTTCTTCGGCTTCTTCTTCGGTGGCGGTGGTCGTGCCGCCGCCAGCAATCAGCAGCGTGGCCGCGTCGGGTGCTTGTTCGTAGACGGCGATGCCCATGTCGTTGAGCATCGAGACGATGGCCTCCAAGATCTCGTCGTTGATGAGCTTCTCGGGCAGGTGATCGTTGATTTCCTGGTGCGTCAGGAAGCCGCGCGTTTTGCCCATCTTGATGAGCGTTTTGAGCTCTTGGCGGCGCTTGGCAGCTTCTTCTTCGGTGAGCGCGGTTTCCTCCAGGCCAAACTCGCGCATCAGCGCGCGTTCCTTGGCGCGCGAAACCTTCATCCGCAGCGGTTTGGCCTTGCTCTTCGAAGAATCGCTGTCGCCGCTCGAGTCGGACTCCGGCTCGCCTTCGAGGTCGGCTTCGAGCTCAGCGAGATCGACGTCAGAGAGATCGACCTCAGATTCTTCCGCAGGTTTGGCCACTTCTTCGAGCTTGCCCTTACCAGCGGGCTTGGCCTTCGCTGCATCCAGCGGCTTGGCAGGTGGCTTGGTGGCCGGCTTGCGAGGCGGCGTGGCTGGCTTCTTCGAGTCGTCAGCCGTTGCCGTTTTGGGCGTCTGGAGAGCGATCTTCTTTGCAGTCATGCAAATCCTCGAAAGGTATCGGGCCGCCATGGCTGACAACACCTGTTCGACCGGCGCCTGCAGCTCGTGTGGAATTTTACCGGTCGAGGCCCGAGCTTGGCGGCGTGGCCAGCCGCTTCTTGATGGCCGCTTGTTGCTGGTAAAGATCGCGCTGGCGCTGCCTCGCGACGTCTGACAAGCCTTCCGATTCAGAGAGCAAATCGAGCTCGCTGATCACCGCCTGCAAGCGCAAGCGATCGAGGATGACGCCGATCTCGTGCTGCGCTTCATCGCCGACTGGCATGTCGTGAAACTGCCGAACGCGCGCGCTCAGCGGTTGCAGCGGGCCCGGCGCGGGCGATGCGGCCATTTCGCTGAGCAAGGCTGGCGCGGCGAGCGGCCCTTGGTCATGCAGCAGGCGGTCCAGCCAGGCGAAGAAGTCGCCATACGGCGTGGGCTGTTCACTGAGCAGATCGTGCGCGTCGTGGCCGAGCCGCTCCCAAAGATCGATGCGCTGGATCAGCATCCACACCGCGCGATCAAGTGAGCTGGCCAGTGGCACCAGCGGCGGTCGCGTGGGCTGCCGCCGCGCTTGGCGCGCGCCTTCTTGGCGGCGGGTCGTGGTGCGTTCTTCGGCCGCCGCAGCCGTGCCGGGCGCGCCCTTTGAATTCAACTCAGCGCGCAACTCCGCGGCCGGCACGCGGGCGGATTCGGCAAGCGCATCGATGATCTGCCCGCGCAGCACGCCGGCCGGCAATTGCGCGATCAGCGGCTTGGCTTGGGCGATGAGCCGGGCGCGGCCTTCGGCACTGTCGAGGTCGCAGCCGTCAGCGGCTTGTTCGATGAGTTGACGCGACAGTGGCACGGCCTGCGCCACACATTGCTCGAAGGCCTCAGCGCCGTGGTCGCGCACATAGCTGTCAGGGTCGTGCTCAGCGGGCAGGAAAAGGAAGCGCACGCTGCGAACGTCGCTCGCGTGCGGCAAGCTGGCTTCGAGCGCGCGGCCAGCGGCACGGCGGCCGGCGGCATCGCCATCGAAGCTGAAGACAACCGATTCGGTGAAGCGAAACAGCTTTTGCACATGCTCCGCCGTACACGCCGTGCCCAGCGTGGCCACTGCGTTGCCGAAGCCAGCTTGAGCGAGCGCGACCACGTCCATGTAGCCCTCGACGACGAGTGCGTAGCCGCGCTGCCGCAATGCCGTGCGGGCTTCATGCAGGCCGTAGAGCTCGCGGCCTTTGCTGAAGACGGGCGTCTCGGGCGAATTGAGGTACTTGGGCTCGCCGCGGTCGAGCACGCGGCCGCCGAAGCCAATCACATCGCCTTGCACCGACTTGATCGGGAACATGATCCGGTCGCGGAAGCGGTCATACCGCTTCGCATCGCCGTCGTTCTCGGCCTCATGGACGATCACCATGCCGCTTTCCGCAAGCAACGGATCGTCGTACTCCGGAAACACGCTGGCGAGGCCGCGCCAACCTTCGGGCGCGTAGCCGAGGCCGAATTGCGCGGCAATCTCGCCGCTCAAGCCGCGGCCCTTGAGGTAGTCAACGGCGCGTGGGCTTGCTTTGAGCTGCTTGCGGTAGTTCTCGGCGGCCTTGGCAAGCACATCGGTCAGCGTGGCTTGGCGCTGCTTCTGTGCGGCGGCGCGCTCGCGTTCGGCCGGCGTGCTGTCGTCTTCCGGAACCGTCATGCCGACTTGCTGTGCCAGATCGCGCACCGCGTCGATGAAGCCCGTGCCCGAGTGCTCCATCAAGAAGCCGACTGCGTTGCCGTGCACGCCGCAGCCAAAGCAGTGGTAGGTCTGGCGGCTCGGGCTGACGATGAAGCTCGGCGACTTCTCGCCGTGGAACGGGCACAGGCCTTTGTGGTTGATGCCGGCCTTCTTCAACTGCACGTGCCGGCCCACGACCTCGACCACATCGACGCGGGACAACAAATCGTGGATGAAGCTTGGCGGGATCACGCAGGGAGTCTATCGCGGTGGTTTTTTGACCTGCCGTGCCGCGGCCACTCGGCCGCGCGCGCATCAGGCGGTCACGAGCGCCTGTTGCATCGGCAGGCCACGGTAGCCGCGAACCCACGGAGCCACGGCGTCGGCCGGCATGGCGGGCGCGATGCCGTTGCCTTGGCCCACGTCGCAGCCGATTTCGATCAGCCGCTGCGCTTGCTCCGCGGTCTCGACACCTTCGGCCACCACGGTGCAGCTGAAGGTCTGTGAGAGGCCAATCACACCTTCGACGATGGCGAGGTCTTGCCGGTCGTGGAGCATGTTGGTGACGAAGGAGCGGTCGATCTTGAGCATGTCGAGCGGCAGGCGCTTGAGGTAGGTGAGCGTGGAGTAACCGGTGCCGAAATCGTCGAGCGCAAAGCGCACGCCGAGCGCCTGGCATTCGGTCATCAGCTGGCAGGTGTGATCGATATCGGCCAGCGCCGTCGTTTCGAGCACCTCGATCACCAAGTGCTGCGCAACCGCTTGCGGGTAGCGCGCCAGCAGCGCCGCCAGCTGCTGAGCGAACAGCGGCTCTTGCAGATGGCGCGCCGAGACGTTGACGCTCAGCGTGATGTCCAGCTCCTGGAGCAGCCAGCTCGCGAGCTGACTCACGCCTTGCTCGATGACCCAATTGCCGACATGCACGCTCAGGCCGGTGTTCTCGATCAACGGCAAAAACTTTGCCGGCGACAGCACGCCTTGCTCGGGGTGATTCCAGCGAATCAGCGCCTCCACGCCGATCACCCGCGCGGCGCGCATGTCGACCTTGGGCTGGAAGAAGAGCTGAAACTCGCCAGCGTCGAGCGCTTCTTGCACACGACCGAGCGCCACGAAGCGCGCTTCGGCGCGGCGGTCGTGTTCGGCGTCGAAGAACAGGTAGCCGTTGCGCCCGGCCTGTTTGGCGCCGTACATCGCGTGGTCGGCATGGCGCAGCAGGGTTTCGGCATCGGCGTCGTCAAGCGGGTAGACGGTCGCACCAATGCTCGCCGTGATGGTCACCGGCCCTTCGACGATGCCCAGCTCGTACGGCTCGCTCAATTGCCGCAACACACGCTCGACGGCGTGCCGGCTCTCCTCCAGCGTGGCCGTGCGCAGCAGCAGCACGAACTCATCGCCGCCAATGCGCGCGACCACGTCATCGCCGCCGGCCCAGGAGCGCAGCGAGCGGCGGATTCGGCTGGCCAGCTCGACGAGCAGGCGGTCGCCGGCGTCGTGGCCAAAGCGGTCGTTGACCGGTTTGAAGTGATCGAGGTCGAGGTAGCAAACGGTCAGAAGCGAGCCATCGCTGGCGCTGGACAAAAGCGCGGTACGCAGCATCTGCGCCAACCGCACGCGGTTTGGCAGGCGCGTGAGTTCGTCGAAATGCGCTTGGCGCTGCAGCTGCTCGAGTTGGCGGCGCGCGATCGTGATGTCAGAGAGCGCGAGCACGTGGTTGAGCAGCGTGCCGCTCGCGCTGCGCACCTCCGAGACGGTGACCTGCAACGTGCAGGGCTCGCCGTTGCGCCGCCGGTCGATGATCTCGCCGCGCCAGGAGCCGCAAGCTACCAAGCTCGCACGCATCGCGAGCTGCTGTTCGACCGACGCTGAGCCGGGCGGCGCAGGGCGCAACAGCGCGGGAACCGTGCCGAGCACTTCATCGCGCGAAAAGCCGGTGATGGCGGAGAAGGTCGGGTTCGCGTCGAGCACGCGGTGCTCTGCGTCGGTGATCAACAAGCCTTCGTGCAGGTGCTGAAACAAACTTTCGGAGAGTTGCTGCCGGTCACGCGCCGCGTGCCGGTCACTGACATCGCGCGCCGTCGTGACGATGCGCAGCGGCTTGCCGCCACCGTCGCGCTCGGCAACCAGCGCATGCAGCTCGAACCACCGCCAGCTGCCGTCGCGACACTGCATGCGGCATTCCGCGCGGCAGCTCAGGCCCGCGGCCGAAAGAAGCGGCTCGAATGCTTGCTTCACACTCTGAGTGTCGTCGGCATGCACGCTCGACCAGATCGACTGAATCGTGCGCTCGAACTGCTGACCAGACGGTGCGCTGCCGAAACCCAACATCGCGAGCCAGCGGGGCGATACGTCGATTCGGCCGGTGCGCAAATCCCATTCGCCGACGCCGGTGTCAGACACGGCAAGGGCGAGTTGCCAGCGCTTTTCATTGGCGGCGAGTTCACCAGTCAGCGCTGCGTTCAAGAGGGGAATGGCGAGCAAGCTGCACAAGTAGCCGGCCAGCGCAGCCACGCTGCCGCTGGCCTGCGGTGCGGCGAATGGCCCGATGCCGTGAACGGTGGCCACGACCGCGCCGAGCGTCACCACCAGAGCCGTGAGCGAGGCGGCGAACAGGCCGCTGCTGGCGGCCAGGCACCACAACAAGAGGTGCGGCGCGAAGAGCAACAACGACGCGTTGCCATGAGCAGGGTGCGTCACGGTGAAAACCCAAGCGGCGCCGAGCAGCGCAGCAATGGCCAACGGCCCGCTCAGCATCCAGCGCCAGCCGCCCACAGTGGCGATGAGCGATGCCCGCGAGCAGGTCAGAAGCGGGATGCCGACGACCACCGCGCCCATGGCGTCGCCGAGCCACCAGTTGCTCCAGGCGCGCAGGGCCCGGGCCGTGTCAGCCCAGGGCAGTGCGCCGCTGACGAGCAGCCAGAACGTGCCGTTCGTGGCCGTCACCAACATCGCCCCGGCGACGCCAACGAGCCCATAGAGCGTGAGATCGCGCCGCCGATCGAGCTCGACGTGGAGCCCGCGCCGCTGCAGCAGCATGGCTGCGAGTGCCGGCCCGAGCGTGTTGCCAGTCGCCAGTGCTGCGGCGAGCCAGAGCGGATCTCCGGCCGAGAGCGACACCGCAAAGGCTCCCAGCCAGATGCCCGGCCACGTGAACGCGCCCCAGCGCAACAGCGCGGCCAGTGCGATCCCGGTTGGCGGCCAGATCAACGCCAAATCGGCGCCGGGCTGAGCCACCGCCAAGCCGAGCCGGCCGGTGAAGTAGTAGGCGAGGCCGGTGACGCTCAGCAGCAACAAGGCGCGGATCGGCGCCAGGCGGACTGAGGTTGGAAGCAATGATTGGAGCTTGAGCACGAGAGAGAACATGCGGGAGAGGGGAGGCGCGGCGAAGAGTGGGGCTTCAGTGAGCGGTGGCTTTGGAGAAAGCGTCAGACGAATGTAAGGCCGCACGGCGGCAGCTTTTCTTCGCGATCAGGAAACACGTTCGAATGTGGGGTCAGCGGGCGCGATGGCGTCAGCCCGTGAATCACATATCCTGAATCCGTGACCTCGACCCGAGTGGATGCGAGATTGGGGCTGAGTTTCATGACAAGTATTTCCGAGTGATGAATCGAACGATGTCGTGACTCGG